>JAFQZZ010000001.1 GCA_017405645.1 Bacillota bacterium | reverse complement strand
TGTTATTACAACGAGAAACGCAGCAAGGCATCTCTCGGATACCGAAGTCCGGTCGAGTACCGAAAAACCATGTTAGCTGCATAGAAAAACTCCAGCGATTTCTCGCTGGAGCAAAAGTCTAACTTTTTGGGGTCACCTCATGTCCCGCATGCCGCGGGGCATTTTTTATGACTTTATGCTACCGTAATGCATTGATGATCAGTAATATACCGGAAACGATCAGCAGGATGAAAACCAGTTTCATGAAGGCAGCCGCATCCAGCTTTTTATTGATCCGGTTGCCGATCCATATGGCGGCGAAGACCGGCAGGATGCTGACCATGCCCAGTTTGATGTTATAAGGCGGATACATCCCCCGGAAATACATGTCGATCACCATGTATAGGTTCAGGATCGCCCAAACCGCGGATAAGGTGGCCCGGAATTCGTCCTTGTCCTTCATGGCGGAAGACGCATAGATCACCGCAAAGGGACCTCCGCTGGTGAACATGCCCTGGGTGATGCCCGACAGGATCAGGGCCAGGTAGCCCCATCTGCTGCCGTTTCCGGAGACCTGGGGCCTCCACAGTTTCCATATGCCGATCAGCGTGACCACGATCCCGTAGATGATCATGATCATGGTCGCTTCCATATGGGCAAAAAGCCACAGGCCGGGCAGAAAGCCGAAGGCCATGAAAAACAGCATGGTTCCGAGTTTCTTCGGATTGATATGCCGTCGGTTCTGGAAAGCAACGACGCCGGTGGAAACCAGAAAGATCAGGGATAATGAACTTTTGGCGGGAATGACGCCTACCAGCGCCATGGAAGGCGGCATGGCCAGCGGTCCCCCGGCAAATCCCGTGATGGCCTGGATGATATTCGCAAAGACCTGAATCAAGATAAAGAGCAGCAGTTTCATGAGACTCCCTCTTTCGTGATCGCTTTCTTATTGGCCCATCGGGGCGCCAGGGATATGATGAAGACCGTGGAGACGATCATGGCGGCGCCGATCCAGTCCATGAAACCCCAGGGTATATGGAACCAGAGGATGCCCACGACGGCAGCCGTCAGCGGTTCCACCGCCGCGTACAACACCGCCAGGTCCGATCCGATAATCCGGACCCCTTCCATGTAGCAGAAGAAGGACATGATGGTGCCCAGGAGCACCACGCCGACCGTGGCCAGGACGCACTTGAGATCCAGGGTGCCGCCCCCCAGTTCCCAGGGCTGCCGGATAAAGAACATGAGGATTCCACCCAGCATCATCCCCCAGCCGTTGACCCGGAGGGTGTCGAATTTTTTCAGCATCCGGCGGGGCTGCAGGGAATAAAAGGCCATCAGGCAGGCCGAGACCAGCCCGATGATCAGGGCTTTTTCCGAAAAGACCAGGGTGTGGATGTCTCCGTGGGTGGAAAGAATGAACAGGCCGCCGATGGCCAGGATCAGTGCCGCCACCTCGGACCTGGCCGGCAACCGGAAGGCCCGCAGGGCCACGTACAGCACGATCACCACGGAACCGATGTACTGGATGATGGTTCCTGTAGCCGCATTGGAAAACTGGATGCATCCGAAATAGGTGATCTGGACGCCGGCCATTCCCAGCAGTCCGTACACGATGATCTCGAAAATATCCCGCTTGTCTTTCCAGATATCGAAGGTGGCCTTCCCATTTTTGATCAGGGAGACCCCCAGCATGATGAAACCGGCCGCCAGCAGGCGGACGGTGGTCAGCCAGATGGCGTCAAAGCCCCCCACTTCGAACAGATACTGGCCGAAGGTGCCGGACAGGGCCCAGCAGATCCCCCCGAAGGAAGACAGGAAAGCGCCCTTGGCGAAGCTGTCTTTCGTTAAGAACATGATCGTACTCTCTCATTCAAAAAGCTCTGTGTCAACCGTTAAAACGATTATACAACAGAGCTCTGGTGATTCAAATACTTTTTTATTTGCCGTTGCTAACGGATGGCCGTGTGGACGCAGATCCGGAAACGTTCCGGCACCAGCTTGATGTCCAGGGGGAAATCCGGTCCCTTTTCGCCGTCGATGTCCACGCCGGTCTTTTTGTCCGTCTCGATGTAGAGATTGTCGGTCTTGATGAATTCCACGTAATGGCTCTTGAAATGGACCCTCCGGAGAAACAGGCTCACCGTATTGAGGAATTCCAGGGGCGGACAGTCGTTGAAGATCAGCACGTCGAACTTCCCGTCATGGACCGAGGCCTTCGGGGACACATCCTTGAAGCCGCCGATGACGCTGCCGTTCAGGACGAACATCATGAAGATTTTCCTCTCCAGGGTCTCCCCGTCGATGGTGATTCTAACGTCAAAGGGCTTGATCTCCGGGATCATCTGGATCCCCTGCAGGTAATAGCCAAGCATGCCGAAGGTGTTCTTCACCTTCTGGTCCGTCTTCTGGCTCACGTCGATGAGGGCGCCCAGGCTGGCCTCGTTCACGAAGTACTTCCCGTTGATCAGGCCGATGTCCATGGGGATCGTGTAGGAACCCATGGCGATCTTCAGCATCCCCTCCAGCGTGGGGGGAATCTCCAGGTGGTGGGCCATGTCGTTGGCCGTCCCGGTGGGGAGGATGGCGATGGGCGCATGATAATCCGCCTGGAGCATGGCGTTGATGCAGATGTCCACGGATCCGTCGCCGCCGGCGATCAGCACCTTCGTCACATCCTCCTTGTTCAGGGAGTTCAAAAATGCGGCGATGGGTTCCGGCTGCCGTGTGATCTTAAAAGGAACGATCTGCAGGCCCTGGTCCTGGAATTTTTCGATGATCGTGTCCAGATGGGACGCGAAGGTCTTTTTCCCGGAATGGCTGTTATATAATAATATGACAAGATTTGCGGCCATTTTCATACCTCCGTCCATTTTATTATATATATGTCCTCAGTGTTTTCCTGACTTCCCCTATCATATACAGGGAGCCGGTAAAAATCAATCCCTTTATCGGAAGATTCACATTGTTTTTTTCCGTCAGTATCCGATAGGCCTGCACAGCCGCCTCCCGGGGATTGGCGCAGACCTCCGCCCTTCCCTCCGGTCCCAGATGGTTTCGGATCACCCGAAGGTACTCCTCCGCCGGCAGTTTTCGGTAGCTGGCCGGTTCCGTGACGATGAAATCCGATGCGACGTTCGTCAGCATCGCGGCGATCTTTTCGTATTCCTTGTCCTTCAAAACGCCCGTGACCACCAGCAGCCGGTCCTCCGGACTGAAATGGACCCGGATCCAGCTGCACAGGGCGGCAACGCTGTCGGCGTTGTGAGAGCCGTCCAGAACCACGTAAGGGTCTTCTTTCAGTATCTCGATCCTTCCCGGCTGTTTCGCCTCGGAAATCCCCGTTTTCAGGGCTTCAGGAGGGATCCGGAAACCGTTGTTCTCCTGTAGAAGCTCCAGGATCTGCAGGGCGCACAGGGCGTTCATGACCTGGTGTTCCCCCGGCATGCCCGTCGTCAGGCTTTCGTACCGGGAAGAATAGGTCCGGGCGTCAAAAACGATGCCCTCCGGCCGGTCTTCCAGGATGCGGACCCGGTCCTTCGACATGTGATACACCGGAGTCTTCCTCTCCTCCGCCCTCTCTTCCAGCACCCGCCTTACGGCAGGGTCTTCGGAGGCGTACACCAGCGGCACCCCGGTCTTCAGAATGCCGGATTTTTCCCAGGCGATCTGTTCGATGGTGTCGCCCAGGTAATCCATATGGTCCATGGACACGGAAGCGATGCAGACCGCCATGGGACGTTCGATCACGTTGGTGGCGTCGCCCCGGCCGCCCAGCCCCACTTCCAGGATCACCGCATCCGCGTTTTTGTCCCTGTAATACAGGAAAGCGATGGCGGCGATGATCTCGAATTCCGTGGGCGATTCCAGTCCTTCCGACACGATCTCCTCCGCCGCCGCGGTCACTTTGTCCGTCAGGACCGCCAGGTCCTCCGGAGAGATCTGCTCCCCGTCAAACTCGATCCGTTCCGTGAATTCCTCGATGAAGGGGGAAATGTACAGGCCGCAGCGGTACCCGGCCCTCTGTAAAACAGAATACACGTACCGGCACACAGAACCCTTTCCGTTGGTGCCGCCTACGTGTATGACTTTCAGATCCTTATGGGGATCTCCCAGCCGCCGGAGAAGCTCCCGGACCCGTTCCAGGCCCGGTTTGCTTCCGTAGCGTGCATATTCTTTGATTTTTAAAATGCTTTGTTCCAGCAAATCAGCTCTGTTCATTATTTCGCCAGTTTCTGTTCCACCTGGCCGATCCGGGCCAGGACTTTCTCCAGCATATCCCGGTAATTGGCCAGTTTGGCCCGTTCTTCCTCTACCACTTTTTCCGGGGCCTTCTTCAGGAACCCTTCATTGGAGAGTTTCTTTTCCAGACGGCTGACTTCCTTGTCCAGCTTGTCCTTTTCCTTTCCCAGCCGTTCGAATTCCGCCTGGTAGTCCAGCAGGTCGTCCAGCGGGATCAGGATCTCCGCGCCGCCGATGACGCCGCTCATGACATCCTGAGGCGCAGCGGACTTGTCTTCCAGATAGGTGATCTGGGTGATGTTTGCCAGGCTCTTGATGTACCGTTCGTCGGCCTTCAGGATCTCCGCCGTTCTGCCTTTGGCCACGATGACCGCCGTCAGCTTTCTGGAAGGCATCGCGCCGGCTTCCGCACGGATGTTCCGGATGCTCCGGACCGCGCCCATGGCCATTTCAATGGCTTCCACGGAATCGCTGTAATCCATGGCCTCGTCGTAGACCGGCCAGTCAGCCCGGATCAGCATCCCCGCTTCCTCCGCGCCCGGCAGGAAGCTCCAGATCTCTTCTGTGATGAAGGGCATAAAGGGGTGCAGGAGCTTCAGCATGTCTCTCATGACCCGGATCAGCGTGTAGACCGCCGTGTTCCGGTCATCCCCGTCCTCGCCGTTCAAACGGCTCTTCACGATCTCGATGTACCAGTCGCAGTATTCGTTCCAGATGAAGTCATAGACCTTCTGCCCCGCCAGGGACAGTTCGAATTTATCCAGGTAAGCGGTGACCTCCCGGCTGGTCTCATTGATCCGGGCCAGGATCCACTTGTCTTCCGCCTTGAAGTTGGCCTTAGCTGTTTCCTCGTCGATGATATCGGCGTCCTCTGCGTTCATCAGGACGAACCGGGAGGCATTCCACAGCTTGTTGGCGAAGTTCCGGGCCGCTTCGATCTTTTCGGTCTGGAAACGCATGTCGTTGCCCGGGGTGATGCCGGTCATCAGCATGAACCGCAGGGCGTCCGCGCCGTACTGGTCGATCATTTCCAGCGGGTCGATGCCGTTGCCCAGGGATTTGCTCATTTTTCTTCCCAGCGCATCCCGGACCAGGCCGTGGACGTACACGTACTGGTACGGCGATTTGCCGGTGGTATACAGGGCTGAGAATACCATTCTCACTACCCAGAAGAAGATGATGTCATATCCCGTGACCAGTACGTCGGTGGGATAGAAATAATCCATGTCTTCCGTCTGTTCCGGCCAGCCCAGCGTGGAGAAAGGCCACAGTCCGGACCTGAACCAGGTGTCCAGCACGTCTTCGTCCTGGTGCAGGGATTTGCATCCGCATTTCGGACAGCTCGCCGGCATTTCCGTGCCCACGGTGATCTCGCCGCAGTCGTCGCAGTAGTAAGCCGGGATCCGGTGCCCCCACCACAGCTGACGGGAAATGCACCAGTCCT
Organism: Bacillota bacterium; assembly: GCA_017405645.1. GTDB lineage: Bacteria > Bacillota > Clostridia > Peptostreptococcales > Anaerovoracaceae > RUG14258. Next base: position 34,519 of record JAFQZZ010000001.1, on the reverse strand, counting down.
TGATGTTCTCCAGCCAGTGGAGATAGATCTTCTCAAACCGTTCCGGCACGTGGATCAGTTCCCCGGTGTGGGCCACTTCAATGGCTCTCACGGCCAGGGGTTCCATCTTGACGAACCACTGTTCCGACAGCATGGGTTCCACGACGGTGTGGCAGCGGTAGCAGGTGCCCGTGGGGATCACCATGTCCTCCACCTTCACCAGGTGGCCGGTCTCGTCCAGTTCCTTGACGAACTGCCGCCGGCATTCATAGGTATCCAGGCCTTTGTACTTGCCGGCCAGTTCGGTCATGGTGCCGTCGAAATCGATGCAGACGTAAGTCTCCAGCCCGCAGCGCTGGCCCACTTCAAAGTCGTTGAAGTCGTGGGCCGGGGTGATTTTCACCGCACCGGTCCCCTTCTCCATATCCGGATAGGGGTCTTCCACCACCGGGATTGCTCTGTTCGTGGTGGGGATGAAGAATTCTTTGCCGACCACGTCTTTATACCGGTCATCTTTCGGATTGACGGCGATGCCGGAGTCCGCGAAGATGGTTTCGGGACGGGAGGTGGCGACGATCATGCTGTCGCCGCTGCCGTCCGCCGCATCATAGCGGACATAGTAGTATTTTCCGTTTTTATCTTCGTGTTCGACCTCCGCGTCGGACAGGGTGGTCCGGCAGCAGGGGCACCAGTTGATCAACCGGTTTCCCCGGTAGATCAGACCGTCGTTGTACAGATCGATGAAAAACTGGGTGACGGCTTTGTTGCAGCCCTCGTCCATGGTGAAACGTTCCCGGTCCCAGTCGCAGGAGTTGCCGAGTTTGCGGACCTGCTCGGTGATTTTTCCGCCGAATTCCTCTTTCCATTTCCAGGCTCTCTTCAGGAATTCCTCACGTCCCAGGTCTTCCTTGGTCTTTCCTTCCTCTTCCCGGATCCGGTCCACGACCTTGACCTCCGTCGCGATGGACGCATGGTCCGTGCCCGGTACCCACAGGGCTTCATACCCCTGCATCCGCTTCCAGCGGATCAGCACATCCTGCAGGGTCTGGTCCAGCGCATGGCCCATGTGCAGCTGCCCGGTGATGTTCGGGGGCGGCATCACGATGGTGTAAGGTTTTTTCCCGGAACCGGCGGTCGCCTTAAAGGCGCCGGAGGTTTCCCACTTTTCATAGATTCTCTCTTCGAATTGTTTTGGATCGTATGTTTTCGCAAGCATGACATTCTCCTGATTATTCATTTATCATTTTATTTGCTGATAACACTTTAACTTAATTATTATATCTTATTTTTAATCGTTTTTCCACAAAAATATGTTGTCCCGGCCCAGAATCCCCTTCGGATCGAAGACTTTTTTCAGCTCCCGCATCTCGCTGACACCGTCATCGCCGTACATGATCCGCAGGAACTCCCTTTTCAGCTTGCCGACGCCGTGTTCGGCGGAGACGCTTCCGCCCATTTCGCTGACGGTCTTCGCCCAGCCGGCATAAATGCTTTTGCCCAGGTCGTACTCTTCCTTGTTCCTGCTGATGACGTTCACGTGGAGGTGGCTGTTACCGATGTGGCCGAAGATCACGAAGTCCAGTCCTGCTTTCCGCAGGTCCTCCCGGTACATCCGCAGGGTCCGGGGCAGTTTATCCGCCGGCACCGACATGTCGCTGCCCAGTTTGGTGATCTCCCGCTGGACCTTCTTGATCTCGGCGATCCGGGCGTTGACCGCTTCCGGCGTGGCGTGGCGCAGTTCCTTGAAACTGTGGAAGCTCAGGCCGCTGGCGGCCACCCAGGCATCCCCGGGATCCCCGCCGGCATGAAGGATCTCCTGCTCGATGACATGGATCCTTTCAGCCATATGCTCCTTGTCTTCCGCCGCCACTTCCAGGAATACCGCTTCGGAAAACCCTTCCGGGACATGCCAGGACAGCCGTCCCTTCATTTCGCTTTGTTTCTCCAGCAGCAGGCCCAGGGATCCCCTGTCGAAATATTCCATGGAAATGCAGCCGTGATCATCGATGGCTTTCAGGGCTTCGGTAAAGACAACTCCCTGGTCCTCTTCCGGGAAAAAGGCGATGAGCCCCCAGACCATCGGCGGTTTCTCCACTACGGAGAACTCCGCTTCCGCGATGACTCCCAGGGTCCCCTCCGCGCCGATAAACAGATCGATCAGGTCCATGTTTTCCCGGATCCAGTACCCGGCGGCGTTTTTCACCTCCGGCACCGTATAGGAAGGAAGCTCCGTTTCCAGACGGAAAGGTTCCCCGTTCAGGGCCGGGATGGTGAGGGAAAAACGTCTCCCTTCGGCAAAGTATCTGCCCCGGGGGATGTCCAGGATCTTCCCGTCTGCCAGCACTACCCGGATCCGTCTGACAAAGCCCCGCATGGGACCGTAACCGTAGGTCCGGGCCCCGGAGGAATTGCAGCAGACCACGCCGCCGGCGCTGGCGGTGGTCTCCGTGGGATCCGGCGGCAGGAACAGGGTGCCCTTGCTCATTTTCCGGACAAAGCGGTTGATCTCTTCCAGGGGGACCGCCGCCCCTGCGATCACGCTGTCACCGGAGGATCCGGCCCGCAGATTCTTCATTTTTTCGAGACTGATGACCATGCCCCCGAAAGGGACCGCGCCGCCCCCCACGCCGGTCCGGGAGCCCTGTACGGTAACAGGGGACTCCTCCAGACTGCAGATCCTCAGGATCTGGGCGATCTCCTCCGCGTTTCTGGGGAAGGCGATCCGGTCGGCATAGCCGATTTTCTTGGACTCGTCCATCAGATGGAGTTCGTATTCGTTTGTAAAGGGAAGTATTCTGATAGCCATGACTTTGCTCCGCTTGTATTATATATCCAGCTTTTTCAGAAAAGTCTTTCGGTGGATCGGACAGATGCCCTGTTTTTCGATGCCCTCATAATGGGCCTTGGTGCCGTAGCCCTTGTTTTTCTCAAAGGCATAGCCCGGGAATTCCTTCGCGTATTCCACCATCATATGGTCCCGGGTCACCTTGGCCAGGATGGAGGCTGCGGCGACGGACACGCTTTTCTCGTCGCCCTTGATGATGGATGTCTGGGGGATATCGATCCCCTCCAGCTTCACCGCATCGATCAACAGATGGTCCGGTCTTACGGAAAGGCTGCCGACGGCTTCCGCCATGGCCAGCTTCGTGGCCTGCAGGATGTTGATCTCGTCGATCGTCCGGCAGTCCGCCATGCCGATGGCCCAGGCGACGGCTCTTTCCTTTATTTTAACGAAGAGTTCCTCCCTTCGTTTTTCACTCATTTTCTTGGAATCATTGACGCCCGGGAGGTCAAAGTCCTCCGGCAGGATCACGGCCGCGGCCACGACAGGCCCCGCCAGCGGACCCCGGCCCACTTCATCGATGCCGGCGATGGCGCGGACGCCCTGCCCGTACAGTTCCCGCTCGTAGACCAGCATCTCCTGCAGCATCCTTTTTTCCTTTTCGATCCGTTCGGCTTTTGTCATTTTACTGCCTTTCCGGCGGAAACTCCAGGGAGATCCGCCCCATTTTGCCGCCCCGGAATTCATCCATGATGGTCCGGGCCGCCCGGGCGTAATCGTAGCGTTTGCCGCTCATCAGGAAGCCCCTCTTCTCGCAGATGGTCTCCATGATCTCCAGGGGTTCCCCCTCGGCGCTGTCAAGCTTGTATCGTTCCTTCAGCAGTTCCGGGTAGGTTTCCTGCAGCACTTTGATCAGTTCGATGGTCAGGTCCTCCCGGTCCAGGATCTCATCCTTGATGGATCCTGCGAAGGACAGCCTCAGCGCCACATCCCGGTCGTCGAATTTCGGCCACAGGATGCCGGGAGTGTCCAGCAGCTGGATCTGGTCCTGTAGGTTGATCCACTGCTTCCCCCGGGTCACGCCGGGCTTGTTGCCGGTCTTGGCGCTCTTCTTCCCCGCCAGCCGGTTGATCAGGGAGGACTTTCCCACATTCGGGATTCCGACGATCATGGCCCGCACCGGCTTCTTCCGCTGGGAATCCCGGTTGATCTCCTCCCGGAGCCGGTTCAGCACTTTGAACAGGTCCGCCACTCCTTCGCCCGTCAGGGCGTTCATACAGACCGGTTCGGCGCCGTTCTGTTTGAAATGCCGCACCCATGTTTCGTTGACCTTCGGGTCCGACAGGTCGCTCTTGTTCAGGATCACGATCCGCCTTTTATTTTTGATCAGCTCGTCGATGACCGGATTCCGGCTGGCCATAGGGATCCTGGCATCCAGGATCTCGATGGCCGCATTGACCAGTTTCAGATTGTCCTGTATCAGCTCCCGGGTCTTTTTCATGTGCCCCGGGAACCAGTTGATATGCTCGTTTGCCATTTGCTTTCCTCCGGCAAAAAACATAAGAGGAAGCCGTGAAGGCTCCCTCTCAGTCTTATTACTTTTTCTTTGCAGGTTTGATCTTGGCAGCTTTGCCGGTACGTTCTCTCATGTAGTTGAGCTTCGCTCTTCTTACATAGCCGTGGCGAACCACTTCGATCTTCTCGATTTTCGGGGAATGGACCGGGAATGTCTTTTCCACGCCGACGCCGGAAGCGATTCTCCGGACGGTGAATGTTTCGTTGATCCCGCCGTTCTGCTTCTTCAGTACGTATCCTTCGAAAACCTGGATTCTTTCTCTTGAGCCTTCCTTGATTTTAATGTGAACTTTTACGGTGTCGCCGACTCGGATTTCCGGGACGTCATTCTTCACATAGTCCTGCTCAATTGCTGTAATAATGTTCATTAGTGTTCCTCCCATCAATAAATTAAACGTTCATGGCAGAGACACCCGCCAGCGGACCGTCCGTAGTACACTGGCAATAATTTTAGCATAATGTTTTCGTATTTGCAAGCAGAAATCTCTTTATTTTTCGTGTTTTTTGTGCTATTATCAAGCTACAAGAATTGCTATTCAAACCAAAAGGAATAAGGAGTGATCATATGGCAGTTTTCAGACCTTTCCGGGCCGTCCGCCCGGCCAAAGAATACGCAGCGGGAGTCATCTCCCTGCCCTACGATGTCATGAGCCGGCAGGAAGCCGCCGAAATGGCACAAGGCAAGCCCTATAACTACCTGCACATCTGCCGGTCCGAGATCGACCTGCCGAAGCAGAGAAACCCCTACGACCCTGAAGTATACAAAAAAGCGAAGTCCAATATCCAGGAATTCTTAAACAAGGGCGTTTTCATCCGGGACCGCGTTCCGGCCTTTTACGTCTATCGCGAGATCATGAACGGGCGGGCCCAGACCGGGCTGGTGGGCTGCGCCTCCATTGACGATTACCAGAACGATATTATCAAAAAGCATGAAAAGACCCGTTATGAAAAGGAAGTGGACCGGATCAATCACTTCGATGTCTGCAACGCGGACACGGAGCCGGTGTTCTTCACCTACAAGGACAACGCCGACCTGGCGGCAATGATCGCGAAAGTCGTGACCCGGGAACCGGAATACGATATCACCGATGACCAGGGCGTTCAGCACATCCTGTGGGTGGTGAACGACCCGGTGGAACGGGAAAAGATCCAGACCATCATCGCCGAACAGATCCCCTACTTCTACATTGCGGACGGCCATCACCGCTCGGCTTCCGCCGTCAAGGTGGGCCTCAAGAGAAGATCTCAGAACCCGGGTTATACCGGCGAAGAAGAATTCAACTACTTCATGGCCGTCATTTTCCCGGATACGGACATGGCGATCCTGGATTACAACCGGGTGGTCCGGGACCTGAACGGTCTGCCGGTGGAAATGTTCCTGGAAAAAGTCAGCGAAAAGTTCGAAGTGGAAAAAATCGGCGAAGAAGCTTACCGTCCGGAAGCTCCCCATACCTTCGGGATGTACCTGGACGACGGGTGGTATAAGCTCATCGCCAAGGAAGGCACCTATGACGCGGAAGACCCAATCGCTTCCCTGGATGTATCCATCCTGCAGGAAAACCTGCTGGCCCCGATTCTGGGAATCGGCGATCCCCGTTCGGATCAGCGGATCGATTTCGTCGGCGGCATCCGGGGCCTCGGCGAACTGGAGCGCCGGGTGAAGAAAGGCATGTCCGCAGGCTTCGCCATTTACCCCGTCGACATCGCCCAGCTAATCGCCGTGGCGGACGCCGGGATGCTCATGCCCCCCAAGTCCACCTGGTTCGAACCCAAACTGGGCAGCGGGCTGTTCATCCACGAACTGTAAGCCATCTATTAGAACCAATATAAGAACGGGCGCCTCAAAAGGCGCCCGCTTTTATTGTCTTTTTTGATGATAGCAACTTAATCCGCCATCTCGTCCCGGATCCGGATATAGATATCCAGTGAATCCGGATTGCCCAGGGCGTTGCGGTTCGTAACGTCCCTGCCGTTCATGATGTTCGTGACCGCGCTTTCCACCTTCTTGCCGTTCATGGTCAGGGGGATATCCGCAACTTCGAAAATCATTGACGGCACATGCCGGGGCGATGCGCCTTCCCGCAGGGTCTTTTTGATCTTGTTTTCCAGTTCCGCCGAATACTCATACCCTTCGTTCAGCTTGACAAAGAGCAGGACCCTCTGATCTCCTTTGTGATCCTGGCCCACCGCCAGGGAATCCTCGATCTCCGGCAGCTTGTCCACCTGATTATAGATCTCGGCCGTGCCGATCCGGACGCCGGAGGGCTTCAGGACGGAATCCGATCTGCCGTGGAAGCTGACGCCCCCGGTCTTGCTGTCAAACAGGACAAAATCCCCGTGCCGCCAGATCCCCGGGAACACGCCGAAATAAGCATCATGATACCGCTTTCCGTCTTCATCGTTCCAGAAATAGATCGGCATGCAGGGAACAGGCGCTTCGCAAACGAGTTCGCCCTCCTGATCCCGGACCGGTTTTCCCCCGTCGTCGTAACAGTTGATCTTCATGCCCAGGCCAGGGCCCTGCAGTTCGGATGAATAGATCGGCCTCAGGAGACTGCCCATACAGAAACAGCCGTTGATGTCGGTGCCGCCGGCGATGGAACTGAAGAACAGGTCCTCCTTGATCTCCCGGTAGACAAAATCGAAGCCGTCGTCCGAAAGGGCCGACCCCGTCTGGGAGATCTCCCGCAGAGCCGAGAGATCCACTTCCGATTTCGGGCTGAATCCCTGGTTGAGCAGCATGTGGATATAGCTGGCGGACAGGCCGAAAATGGTGACTTTCTCCTTCTCCAGCACCCGCCAGATGGCCCCGTTGTCCGGGTAGGATGGATTGCCGTCGTAGAGCACCAGCGAGGCGCCGGTCGCCAGGGCGGAAGCCTGCCAGTTCCACATCATCCAGCTGCAGGTGGTGATGTAGAGCATCCGGTCTTCGGGTCTGCAGTCGCTCATGATGCCCACTTCCTTCAGCTGGTTCAGAAGCAGCCCGATGGCGGACTGCACCATGCATTTCGGCTTGCCGGTGGTGCCGGAGGAAAACATGATCACCATGGGATGATCGAAGGAGAACCGTTCATATTCAAACTCCCCGTCCTCTGCGGCTGTAATGAAATCCTCCCAGGCGATGCAGTCTCTCACCGTATCGAATCCGTCTCCAGCAAAATGACAGACAACGACCTTTTCGATGGACCGGATGTCCTCCGTGATCTCCCGGACGTTTTCCTCTGTCGAAAACTCTTTGCCTTTATAATAATAGCTGTCCGCTGTGACCAGGATCTTCGGATCGATCTGGCCGATGCGGTCGACGGCCACCCGCGCCCCCACGTCCGTTGCGCAGGAGCACCAGACGGCGCCGATGGCGGCGGTCCCCAGCATGGCGATGATCGTCTGGGGCATGTTCGGCATATAGGCCGCCACCTTGTCCCCCGCCCGGACGCCTGCCGCTTTCAGCGCTTTTGCGAAAGCAAGGGTCTCCGCCTTGACTTCATCCCGGGACATGCGCTTCACGACCCGGTCCTCACCATAAAACACGAGACCGTCGTCCCCGCCTTCCATATAGCGGAGCACGTTTTCGGTATAGTTGAGCTTAGTCCCCGGGAACCAGTTCATTTTGATAAACTCCGGCGTGTAATCGCCGGCAAATCCTTCCGCTTTGTCCCCTATAATGTCGTAGAAATCCCAGACCGCCTCCCAGAACTGCACCGGCTGATCCACCGACCATTTATAGAGTTCTTCGTAGGTGGTCATTTCAGCGCCGGTCCGTTCGTTGACCAGATTCAGGAAAGCCCAGATCACCGAAGATTTTTTCTGCTCCTCAGAGGGGCTCCACAGCAGTTTCTTCATTTCGATACCCTCCCGTCTCATTCAATAGGTTTCATAATGGACCTTATCCATCCGCAGATCTTCCTCGTTGTAAGGATCCGGATGGCCAGCCAAGCTGCCCACGGACAGGATGGCCTCGATCTTCATATTCTCCGGATAGCCCAGAATGCACCGGACGTAGTCTTCCGTGGACTGGCCGTTATGGGCGGTCCGCATCCGGCACTGGACCCAGCAGCTGCCCAGGCCCAGGTGATCCGCCATCAGGTGCATATTGGCCATGACTATGCTGCAGTCCTCCACCCAGGTACTGGATTTCTCAGGGTCCGCGATGACGGCGATGGCCGCCCCGGCCCCCGCCAGCATGTTCTTTTCCGGTTCCCGGCACCCGGCCAGTTTCTGCAGGGTTTCCGGGTCTTCCACAACGATCAGTTCCCAGGGACGGATCCCCCGGCCCGATGCCGAGGTCAGCCCCGCTTTCAGAATCGTTTCCAGCTTGTCTTTCTCCACCTTTTCCGGCGCGTACTTCCGCACGCTGCGGCGGCGGAGCATAGTATCCAGCAATTCCATTCTATACTCCTTATACATTCCCTACGTATACATATTTCAGGTGTTTTTCCGCAATCTCCGCCAGTTTGTACAGATGCTGCACGTTGGTGGGCCGCTTGTCCAGGGCCTTGAACGTGGGGAAAAACCGGTTGATGTGCAGTGGGATCTCCGGATCGACGGTGGCCAGCCATTTCGCCGCCGCCTCCAGTTCCTCTTCCGAATCGTTCTCACCCGGCACTGTCAGCCAGCATACTTCCACGTGCAGTACTTCCGAGGCCCGGCGGATGGTGTTCTTCACTGTTTCCAGCCCGCCGCCGATCTTTTTGTAGCCTTCCTCATTGAAGTATTTCAGGTCGATGTTCATGGCGTCGAAATACGGCAGAAGCCGTTCCAGGGGTTCCGGATTGATGTAGCCGTTGGTGACCATCACGTTCACCAGTCCTTTTTCCTTCGACAGCTTCGCCGTGTCCAGCATGAAGTCGTACATGGTGACGGGTTCGTTGTAGGTGAAAGCCAGGCCGATGTTGCCGCTTTCCTTCAGGGACAAAGCCGTCTCCACCACTTCCTGCGGATCCGTGTCCATCATCTCGATCTCTTCTTGGGAAGCCATGGCGATGTTGTAATTCTGGCACCAGGGGCAGCGGAAATTGCAGCCGTTGGCCCCGATGGACAATATCATTGTCCGGGGCATGAAACGGTATAGGGGCTTTTTCTCGATGGGATCCAGGTGGGCGGCGGAAAGCCAGCCATAATTCACGTTGACGACTTCTCCCCCAACGTTTCCCCGGACGCCGCAGAAGCCCCGTTTGCCCTCTTCCAGCTCACAGTTCCAGGGACAGATCCCGCACCGGACCTTACTCATGTCTCACCACCTCGAAACGCTTGATATGGAATCCGTATTCCGTGCGTTTCGGTATGCCCGCTTTCTGCAGCGCAACGGTCAGCTGCTGCTCCACGGTCTCGATGCCTTCCAGGTTCGGCAGCAGCAGTCCCTGGGCCGCGCCCCTGCTGACGATGACGCCGTATTTCTTCGGATCCAGCAGATCCGCCGATTCGATGTCCTCCGGCGGGGATAGCACGTCTACACTGATCTCCAGTTCCTCCAGCTCGTGCTCCTTCACTGCGTCGAAGCGGTCGTCCCCGAAGGCTGCCGCCATGGCGTTGACGATGATCTCGTCGGCGACGCATTTTTCCTGCCCTTTAATGGTGCCGATGCAGCCCCTCAGCCGACCGTTCTTGTGCAGAGACACGAAGACCCCGGCCCGTTCCGAAAGCATTTCCTCCGGCAGGCCCTCCGGCCGTTCCAATAGTTTTTTGTTGATCAGGATCGACTCGATGGACTTTCGGGCCAGCTTCACGTACTCGTCTTCCAGCCGGCGCTTTTCCGCCAGCCGTTCGTTTTCTTCGTCAAGGTACTGCTCCAGGAAATTCCGGTCTTCGTCCTCTCCCAGCACCTCATAGGCAAACACGCTGTACCCCACACCGAAGGGGCCTTCATAGGACAGAAACTCCGGTTTGACCGCTGTACGGTCCAGGGTCCCGGCCATGATGATGAAGCCCCGCAGGCCGCACTCCCCGGCGGCATCGCAGAAGTTCTCGTCATAGTACAGGAATTTCTTGAAGTCCGCCGCCGCCAGGTCCATAGTTACCCTGGCGTCAAACTCCGGTCCCTGGGGCACATAGTGGTACTGCCCCATGTCCTTCAGGTAATGGGACAGGTCCCCGCTGGCCACGACCACAGCCCGTCTGCCGGTGCGCTCCACGGCTTCCTTGATGCACATTCCGAAAGCGTAATGCTCTTTAAAAGGAAGTCCGGCGATCCCGATCCGGACCATTTTATAATCCGTATAATACTTGTTGATGAAATGCATGGGGATCATGGTCCCATGATCCAGCAGGCTGCTCCTTTCGCCTTTGGTCCCGGCGGAAACGTTCATCTCCTCTGCTACTTCGCAGATGGCTTCCACCAGTTCGGTGTCGTATTCCGCCCGGTATTTTTCCTGCGGCGCGCCGTACTCGGCAAAGCTTCCTTCTGCTTCCCCGCCGGGCGAGATATGGATGTAATCATAATACATGATGGAATGGGGGCTGATGATCAACACCACCTCCGGCTCCAGCGCAGCGATGCGCTGCCCGGCCTTTTCGTAGGCTTCCACCGTCCGGGCGATCTTCGCCCGCTCTTCCTCTGCCACCCCCGGGATGATCAGGGGCGGATGCGGCACGACAAAACTTCCTAAAATCGGCATATTCTCCTCCTGTATTCAGGGGAGGCCGTTCGGACCTCCCCTCTTTGTTCTATTCGATTTCCTGAAGGTCTTCCAGGAATTCCTCCACGTCTTCAATGATCTCGTCTTCAATGACCTTCATCATGTATTCCGCATAGTCAAATGCCTCTTCCTCCGCCTCTTCGATGGCTTTGTCTTCATCGCCGCCGTTGATCTGGTAGGTGATCCAGTAGACCTGGGTGAATTTTTCCTTGTACATCCGCTGGTAGGCTTCTTCCTTCCATTCCTCCACCAGTTTCCAGAATGATTCGTCTCTTTCTACTGCCATATCGTACTCCTCTTATTTACTCTTGTTGAACACCAGCAGACCGGCCACAACGATGACCAGCCCCACGTACATATCCATGGTTGGCACTTCCGCCACCAGCAGGAAGCCCCAGAACATGTCCAGGATCGGCTGGATGAACTGCAGGTTGCTGACCTTGGCGGTCACGTCCGTCACGGCCAGGGCCTTGGACCAGCACAGGTAGGACACGGCGCTGCCGACAAAGCCCAGGTAGGCGGTGCAGAGCCAGACTTTCAGCGAAGCGTGAGCCGCCTGTTCGATTCCGCCAAAGGGCATCACGAACAGCAGCATGACTGCGCCGATGATGATGCTGTAAGCCGTAGCCTGCAGGGCTGTATAACGCCGAGTGAGCTTCCGCTGCAGTAAAGTATATCCTGCCAGCATCCCCGCTGCCCCCAGCATCCAGAAGATGCCTCTGTTGATGGAGAAAACACCGTTCCAAAGCATCAGCACCAGGATCCCGACAAAACAGATCATCATGCCGATCCACCCGCCGAGGCGCAGTTTCTCCCCGAACAGGATCCGGGCAAAGACCGCCGTAATCACCGGCGTCGTGGCGATGATGATGCAGGCGGTGGCGGAAGTCAGCATGTCGATCCCTTTGTTGAAAACGATCTGGTACAGGCTGAAGCCGATGACCGCCGATAAAATGTAGACCGGGATGTCTTCTTTCGCCGGCATGCCGATCTTTTTGACGATGGCAAACACCAACATGAACAACCCCGCAAAGATAAAGCGGTACATACTGAGCACGGGATAGGTGAAGGCTTCCAGGCATACCTTGGAAAAGGCAAAGGTGGAAGACCAGATCACGATGGTGATCATCCCGTACACCAGGTACATCGGAATGCCCCTGCTTTTATTATTCTGTTCCATACACTCTCACTCAACTTTCACTTGATTTTCAGGTCCTGCAGCAGCGCTTTGTCCTCCTCGCTGACCCGGTAGGATTCCCGGCACTTCCGGATCGTCCGGTTGTGGGTCTCCTTATCCAGCCGACTTTCCTCCAGGATCCTCAGGACTTTTTCCCGGTCCTTCAGGAAGGCCGTGGCCAGCGCCCAGGCCGCCGCCATGGACACATAGTATTCTTCTTTCCGGATATTGACGATCACGTCCAGGGCCTGATCCAGGAACTTCCCTTCCAGGAAGTAATCCATCAGCATGACCACCACGAACCGCCGGTCGAATTCCTTCGGGGAGGTCTCATAGCGCATCAGGAACGCCCAGGTCTCGTACAGGTCTTCCCGCACCCGCTTCAGGCCGCTGCAGAAGGTGTCGCAGATAGCCCAGTTGTCGACCTTGGGCAGGAAGGCGGCGGTGCGTTCGAAGGTTTCCTCCAGACTCATCTTCGCGTAGCCGAGCACCATTCCCTGAAGGAGGATTTCTTCGTAGGAATCGTCCCGGGCCAGCTCCATGAACCCCCGCCAGTCCAGAGCTGCGATCCGTTTCGCCATGCGCCTCAGGATGGGGATCCGCACGCCGTAGATGAAGTTGCTGCCCACCTTGAGCCCGCTGTGGAATTCCTTGTATTTTTCATCGGAATACTGGCGGAGCTGGGTGGTCAGTATCTTGTAATCAAAATCCGTGTAATTCATGGTATTTCCACTCCTGAATCCATTATAATTTCTGGGGGCGCTGAAATCAACAATAAAAAAGAAGCCGTCATTGCGACGGCTCCGGATTCGCATGGGATCTGCTTCGGTATACGATCTTCAAGAGGATCGGCGTCACGATGGTGGTGATGACCACCGTCAGGACGATGGGCGCGATGAAGGCCGTCCCCAGAAGACCCAGGGCGACACCCTTGCTCATAACGATCAGCGCCACTTCTCCCCGGGAGATCATGCCGGTGCCGATCTGCAGGGATTCCTCCCCGCTGTATCCGCAGAACTTCGCCCCCAGGCCGCAGCCCACGATCTTGGACAGGACCGCCACCACAGTCAGTACCACCATGAACAGGATCACGATAGGCTGGAGCACCAGCTGGGTGACCTTCAGGCCAATGCTGGCGAAGAAGATCGGTGAGAAATACAGGTAGGAAGCGATATCGAACTTTTTGTGCAGGACCTCTCCCCTGCCCGTTGCCGCGATGGCCACTCCGGCGATGTAGGCGCCGGTGATGTCCGCCACGCCGAAGAAATGCTCTGCGCAGAAGGACAGGATGAGGCAGAACACGAAGGCCGTGATGGTATGCCTCCTCAGTCTCCTCTTGTGCTTCTCGAACCAGACGACGTACAGTTTGTACATCACGTAGCAGACCACGAAGGCAAACACGAAGAACCCGGCGATCTTCAGCAGCACGGTGATGATGCTGACGCTTTCTCCCGCAAAACTGCAGATGATGGTCAGGCAGATGATCCCCAGGATGTCGTCGATGACCGCTGCGGCCAGGATGGCGCTGCCGGAGCGCGTGTTGAGTTTCCCCAGCTCCCTCAGGGTCTCCACGGTGATGCTGACAGAGGTGGCCGTCAGGATCACGCCCACGAAGATATTCTCCAGAAATGCCGTCGAAGTGGCATCCGTGGCGATCATGGAACTCCGGTTGAAGATGTACATGACCCCCAGTCCGCCCAGCAGGGGCACCAGGACGCCGATGAGGGCGATGATGGTGGCCGCCTTGCCGCATTTCTTGATCTCCTGGATGTCCGTTTCCAATCCGGCTCCGAACATCAGCAGGCATACGCCCACTTCCGCCGTCAGTTTGATGAAATCCGTTTCCTGTATGAAATTCAGCATGGACGGCCCCAGGATCAGGCCGGCCAGCAGCGCCCCCACCACCTGAGGCATGTAAAAACGCTCTGTCAGGAGTCCCAGGAACTTGGTGGAGAGAAGGATCAGTGCGATATCCAGCAAGAATTTATAATCCATGATTTCACTTCCCGTAGTCAGCGTGATGCGCCAAGGCGCATCAACGATCTATAAAGAATTATCTTGTTGATATAATGAAAAAGTTAATACGAGGTCATTATAAATAAAGATATTGATTTTTTCAATGGCTTTCTTGATGATTTCTTGATTCGCCTTGAAAAAAGAGCCTCACAAAAAACTTCGGATTTCCTTACAGAATGCTTACATTTGGCGGTTCTCTCTTGTTTTTCAAGGGAAAAAGTTTATACTGATATTGAATCAGAAAGGAACGACTATGGATAAGTTTGGCGATTTGATCAACTGGATACTGCCCAGACTCAGCTGGGCCGCGGAAGCGCTGGGACAACTGGCCGGGAACCTGCTCCGGTCGATTCCCTATGCCGTGAGCTGGCTCTTTCAGAACCATATCGGCATCGCGGAATTCTACTGCCAGATGGTCCGCTGGGTCATGCCGATACTGGCGCTGATGATCCTGACCTCCATCCTGCGCAGCATGATCCGGGTCAAAAACCCGAAAGAAAGATGGGGCTATCTCTATTCCCCTGAGTTGGGACGCTTCCCCGTCACCCACTGGGAAACCCTGATCGGCAAAGGCCGGAACTGCGACATCATCGTGCCTTTCATGACGATATCCAAGGTCCACTGCGCGCTGATTTTCGACGGCGTGAAGAAATGGCGCCTCCACAACCTGACAGACCGGGCCGACGTCAGCGTCAACGGTGTTTCCATCGACGGATACCGGGAAATCGAGTCCGGCGACAGCCTTACCATCGGCGGCGTCAACATGGAGTTCCAGACCATTTCCCAGAAGGAAGCGGCGGTTCAGGAACAGCGAAGGGCCTTCCTGTCGCAGTCTACCATCGCTCCCCTCGTCTCCACCTGTCTGCTGACGGTCTTCCAGATGCTGACGGTGTCTTCCCTCATCATCAACCGCCCGGAACACAGCGGCACCATCGCCACCAGTTTCCTGATTTTCACGGCGGTGATGTGGGGCTATATCCTGTTCAATTATCTCGGGTCGAAAACGGGACTGGAGCCGGAGATCCTGGCCTTTTCCTGTGTTCCCTCTGCCTGGCCGTAACCGCCAGCAGCCGGCCCGAATCCATACATAAACAACTGATGGCGATACTGCTCGGGATGACCTTTTTCGTGGTGCTTTCCTGGTATCTGCGGGATCTGAAGCGGGTGGTGAAACTGCGTCACGCAGTGGCGGCGCTGACCTGCGTCCTGCTTTGCGCCAGTCTGGTTTTCGGCACCATCACCAACGGCGCCCAGAACTGGATCCACATCATGGGAATGTCCATCCAGCCCTCGGAGCTGGCCAAGGTCTGCTTTATCTTTGCCGGCGCCGCATCCCTGGAGCGCCTCTTCAAAAAGAGAAACTTCTGGGGATTCATGGGACTGTCCTTCTTCTGCTTCGGCGCACTGGCGCTGATGAGCGATTTCGGGACCTGCGCGATCTTCTTCGTGACCTTCCTGGTCATCGCCTTTCTCCGGTCCGGTGATTTTGCGACCCTGTCGCTGATCTGCTGCTCCGCAATTGCCGCATTGGTATTGCTGTTGAAATTCAAACCGTATATCGCCGCGCGCTTTTCCATCTGGGGCCATGCCTGGGACGATGTTTCCGGCGCCGGCTACCAACAGGTCCGGACCATGTCCGCGGCCGCCAGCGGCGGTTTGATCGGCGTGGGCTCCGGCGAAGGCTGGCTTCACCGGATCGCAGCCGCCAATACCGACCTGGTATTCGGCATGATCTGCGAGGAATGGGGCCTGATCATCGGCCTGCTTGCCATTCTCGGCATCGCTTCCCTGTCGATATTCACCTTCCGGGTGGTGAAATCCGGACGGTCTTCCTATTATGTCATCGCTTCCTGCGCGGCCGTTTCCATGCTGGTCTTCCAGACCATGCTGAATGTATTCGGTTCCCTGGACATGTTCCCGCTGACCGGGGTCACCTTCCCCTTCGTTTCCTGCGGCGGATCCAGCATGCTGGCTTCCTGGGGCCTGCTGGCCTTCGTTAAGGCGGCGGATACCCGCCAGGGCGCAAGCTTTGCGGTGAAAAAAGTCAAGTTCAAAAACAAGAAGAAACCATTCCGGCCGGGTCAGGAGCCCCAGTCCGTGGATGATTTCTTCGAAGAAGTCCTGGAAGGCAGCGACGCGGAATACCCGCCCCTCGGCAGGGACGCAGCGGAACCCGAACCGGGCACGGGTTTCAACGACATGGACGATTTCCTGAGCGACCTCGAGTTTCTCTTTGACAACAAAGGAGGGAAACGATGAAGAATATAACCAGACGTACGATCATTACATTTTTCCTGGCGGCGATCCTGCTGGCCGGCACATTTTTCTTTGTCGGAAGACTGTTCATGGACGGCAGCAGCTGGGTCAGCCTGTCAGCCAACACACACATCTACTCCAACGGGATCCTGAAATCCGGCACTCTGCTGGACCGGGACGGTGAGGTACTGGCCTCTTCCAACCAGGGCAACTGGACTTTTGCGGATAATGCCACGACCCGCCGCGCCCTGCTTCACACTGTCGGGATCCCCCAGGGAACGATTTCAACCGGCGCCATCACGAAGTTCGCGGGCAAACTGGCCGGATACAACTTCATTACCGGCGCCAAACATCTCGGAACCTCCGGCAACAACCTTTACCTGACAGTGGATGCGGATGTGTGCGATACCGCCTATCAGGCGCTGGGGAATTACAAGGGCACGGTCGGAGTCTATAATTACGAGACCGGCGAGATCATCTGCCTCGTCAGCACGCCGACCTATGATCCGGCGAATCCGCCGGCGATCAGCGTCGAAGATCCCGCATACGAAGGGGTCTATGTCAACCGGTTCCTGTCCTCGAAATTCATACCCGGCTCCACCTTCAAACTGGTGACGCTTTACGCCGCGCTGGAAGAGATCCCGGACATCCGGAGCCGCACCTTCCACTGCGAAGGCAGCGTCCAGATCGGCGATCAGCTAATTACCTGCACCGGCGCTCACGGGGACCTGACCCTGGAACAGGCGCTGAACGTTTCCTGCAACTGCGCCTTCGGACAGATCGCTGAGATGATCGGCGGGAAGAAACTGGCCAAATATGCGGAAGCGGCCGGCCTGACGGATTCCTATTCCGTCAATGGGATCGCTACCAAAGCCTCTTCTTTCGGCTTTGATTCCAAGGATTCGGGCGACATTGCCTGGGCCGGCGTCGGCCAGGGCAAAGACCTGGTGAATCCCTGCGCCATGATGGTCTATATGGGCGCCATCGCCAACGGCGGAAAGACCGCCGTTCCCCAGATCATCTCCAAGGTGACCCTGCCGGGAGGACTGAAGACCAGTATCTACCTGCACAAGAAAACGGAACCCCTGATCACGGAGGAATCCGCGTCAATCATTGCGGAATACATGAAATCCAATGTCGTCAACAATTACGGGGAAAGCCGGTTCCCGGGCCTGGATATCTACGGAAAGACCGGCACCGCCCAGGTGGACTCCGCGGAAGTCTCCAATTCCTGGTTTGTCGGCTTCATCCGGAACGAGAACGCCCCCTACGCTTTCGTGGTCTACGCGGAAGGCGGCGGCAGCGGCGTCAGCACGGCGGCGAAAATCGCCAATACCGTGCTCCAGGCTGCGGTGGCCAGAGACTGATCCTGTTGTATAAAAATCGAATAAGGAAACAACGCCAAAAAATAAACCGGATATCAAATTACGGATGATATCCGGTTTCTTTATGCAATATAAAGATGAATCAGTGGTATAGTACCGGGAGTGTGATTCGTAACCGGGAGGTGCAGCATGGATACTACACAAATCATTGCCATTTTCATCTTTGCCTTTACCATGTTTGCCATCATGACCGAAAAGGTACATCGAATGACTGCTGCCCTGGCCGGCGCCGTCATGATGATTGTCTTCGGCGTATTGGATATAGAGTCCAGTCTTCAGTATATTGACGCGGATACCATCTGCATCCTGGTCAGCATGATGATCTTTGTGGGAGTCGTGAAGAAATCCGGGCTTTTCGAATTTATCGCGGTCAAGGCTGCCAAGCTTTCCGGCGGGAGGCCCTGGGTGATCATGGTTTCCTTCATGCTGATCACCGCAATCCTTTCCGCTTTTCTGGATAACGTGACGACCGTTCTTCTGGTTGGACCCATGACCTTTGCCGTTACACGTGCACTAAATTTGGATCCGGTTCCTTTTATTATCACCGAGATCATGGCGTCGAATATAGGCGGTACCGGAACGCTGATCGGCGATCCTCCCAATATTATGATCGGCAGTTCCGCTCATTTTTCCTTTATGGATTTCATTCTGAATGTCGGCCCTCCGGTACTTGTTGTTCTGGGAGCGACCATTCTATCCTTTTATTTCATCTATGGAAAAAGATTCCCGAAAACTGCGGAAGACCTTCATCTGTTGATGGAAATGGATGAAATCCGGGTAATCAAGGACGAGTCCCTGATGAAAAAAAGCGTTGCCATGATCATTCTGCTGATCACGGCGTTTTCCTGTCAGGACCTTATCGGTTTGAGTTCCGCAGTGATCGCCTTGATTTTTGCAGTGGTGATGCTGCTGATCGGAAAGCAGGATATCGAAAGAGTCATCGATGAGGTCGAGTGGCCGTCCATTGTCTTTTTCATCGGGCTGTTCATTGTCGTTGGAGGCCTGCAGGACTGCGGGGTCATTTCCCTTCTGGCCAATCTGATCGTCAGGGCCACCGAAGGAAACCCCGTCATGACCATGATCGTGATACTCTGGGCTTCCGCTATCCTCTCTTCCTTTCTGGATAACATCCCGTTCGTTGCCACCATGATTCCGCTGATATTGACCATGGAATCCTTCGGTGTTCAGGTAGAACCCCTTTGGTGGGCGCTTTCTCTGGGCGCTTGTCTGGGTGGAAACGGCACCATAATCGGAGCATCTGCCAATGTAGTGCTTTCCGGCATAACCGCCCGTCAGGGTTACTGTATCCGTTTCCGGGAATACATGAAGATCGGCTTTCCGCTGATGCTCCTGTCAATGGGGATCTGTACGGTTTACTTGTATTGGAGATTCGCGTAAAACAGATCTTAGGGCAGGTATAATAAAAGACCGGGTTTTTTGAAGCCTGGTCTTTTTGTGATTTCTCTGTTGTCTTTTATTCGTCTAGATCCGCCAGACGGTAACCGACACCGATCTCGGTCAGAAGGTATTTGGGACTGCCTGGATTCTTTTCGATCTTTCGGCGAATATTCGCCATATTCACCCGCAGGAGCTGCTGACTGTTCCGGTCAGATGTAGTTCCCCAGATATTCTGGATAATGAAATCGTAGGTCAGCACCCTTCCCACATACTTCGCCAGAATGGCCAGCAATCTGTATTCGATTTGTGTCAGATGTACTTCCCTTCCCTCGACGGTGACCCTGCGAGATTCGAAATCGATCTTCAGGTTATTGGTGGAAAAGACTGTCCGGCCTCCCAGATCCTTGGTCAGGATCTTATGGCTGTGACGAAGTGCAGTCCGGATCCGGGCCATCAGTTCCGAAGAACCAAATGGCTTTGTGATATAGTCGTCGGCTCCGATATCCAGTGCTTCGACTTTTTCTCGCTCAAAGGTCCGTGCGGAAATGACAATGATGGGAATGGATGACCGTTCCCTTACTTGCTCAATCACCCGGATCCCGTCGATGTCCGGAAGTCCCAGATCCAGAAGGATCACCTCCGGCATATGAGAATTGATCATGGTGAAGGCTTCTTCCCCATTTTTGGCAGTTAGTGCCTTGTATCCGTTGGTGGTCAGAATCGTGGAAATAAAATTTCGGATCGGTTTTTCATCTTCTACGATCAGGACCTTGGTTTTATTATTGCTCATGAAATCCTCCCCTTTTCGGTGTCAGTTATTCCAACGGAAGCGAGAAGCGGAAACAGCTTCCCTTTCCGGGTTCATTCTGTACCCAGATTTCTCCTTCGTGTGCCATGATAATGGTCTTGCAGGTGGGAAGACCGATGCCGAAACCTCTGTTTGTATCAACTGTATTGGTCTGGTTCTTCGTTTCCCCATATTCAAAGAGGTACGGAATCTCCTCCTCCGGTATGCCCCGGCCGTTGTCACGAACGGAAAACGTCACGCAATCATTGCCTGCTGTCAGGGATACTTTGATCTCGCTACTGTCCCCGGAATGCTTGGAAGCATTGTCCAGAAGATTCAGCAGGACCTGATGGATCAGCATGGCGTCCATGGGAACAATGATCAATTCATCCGGTACCTCTACTGTAATGCTTTGCCGGATATTGGCTGTATTAAAGTGTGAAACGGCGGCTGCAATGACTTCTTCCGCGATCTCCGGCACCTTGCTGACCTTCATGGTATCTTCACTGATATGCGTTACGGAAAGCAGGTTTTCCACCATTCGGATCAACCACTCCGATTCACCGGTGATATCATCCAGAAGTTTGTTTCGAGTCTGAAGCGTCAGTTTGTCTCCGCCTTCCTTTATTGCGGTGGCCGCACCTTTGATACTGGTCAGCGGTGTCCGCAGATCATGGGAAATCGCCCGGAGCAGATGATTCTTCATCTTTTCCTTTTCGGTCGCCCGTTCGATCTGTATCTGTTTCTGATAGGACTCCTGCAACTTCTGCGTCATTTCTTCTGCCTCTTCTTTCTGCTTCTTGTATTTCTGGGTCAATGCGCTGATAATGATGGAAGCAGCCAGCATCACGCAGAATGTGAAGGGATATCCTGTCAGAGTGAAATTGAATTCAAAATAGGGTGCGGTAAAGATGAAATTGGCGGACAATACTCCGAAAACGGAAGCGAGGATCCCCCACATATAACCGTTGGTCATCCGTGAAATCAGTACCACTACCAGAATGTAAGTGACGGAGATCACATCGGTTGCCTCCCCCACAGACTTGGCGTAATAAGCAAAAACCGATGCTGCGGACAACAGTATCGCAGTTTTCAGAAAGTCTTGCGCTTTTTCAGGCATTTCTTTGCACCTCGATATTAATTATACCTTTAATAATATTAATTTGTATAAATTTTTGACGTTATCATATGACGGTTCATATATAAAAACAGGTCGGCTGTCTCTGTTACGATCAACCGACCATACGTATACTCTGTTCATTATCATTACGCTTCGATTTCCTACCGCTTGCGGTTCTTCAGCCATCGCAGCGTTCCCGAAATCCGGATGATGACCGCCAGGAGAAACATCCCCGCCAGTATCAGCGCCAGTGCCAGGTACTGCTGGATCGAATTCTGTCCGACCATTCCGGAAAAAAGTTCGTAAAAGGCGATGCAGAATAAGGCGGCAGCCGCCAGGATCAGCCCGCTGCGGATCCGCTTCAGCAGCCGTCTCTTGTTCCCGGCATCGGAAAGCAGATCGTAATACCCGCTGTCGTTAGGCCGTTTCATCCAGGCCCGGCGTCCCCGGGCGCAGATCAGCTTCCAGCCGTTTTCTTCTTCCAGGGCGATCTCGTACCTGCCCCGGTCCGAAGAGGCGCTGCGTTTCAGAAACAGCTGACGGTACAGAAACCCGCCCGGCTCTTCCTCTTCGAACACGTATTGACCGGAGCCGGCGTCCACAAGGCCCTTTCCGTCTTTCGCCATGGCATTGACCCACTTTTCCTCTTCGTCAAAATCCCAAACTCTGTATTTCTTACGAATGATTTCGCTCATGTCCTTCCTCCGGAACTCATCCTGCATAGATCATGCCGTCAAAGATCGTTTCCGCATCCTGACCGTTCACCATCACCGGCCAGCCGGAGTCATCGTAATGGACCCGGACCTGATAAGCCGCGTCGTCGTTTTTTACCTGGAAATCCACCCAGGACTTGCCGTCGGTCCGCAGGAAAGTCAGCACTGATCCCTTCGGGACCACGGTCTTCCCGCTTTCCTTCAGGTTTTTATCCAGGGTGCTGAATTCCATGTCTGTTTTCATGATGAGCTCCGCCGGGAACAGGATGTCATAATAGTCGTGTTCCGGAACAGGGACCCCGTCCTTGCCCACATGGCATTTCTGCCGCCCCGCATAGGTGCTCAGGGCGTTGATCCGGGTCTCCAGGCTGAAGTTTTCCGGATCCGTAATCATTATACGGTTCATATAATCCTTCCCGAAGGCCAGACCCGTTCCGGACAGCTCCCCGGTTTCTTTCACATGGTCTTTTCCGATCTCATACGTGAACAACGTCCGGTAATCGTTGTCGGAAGTCGTTTCCGCGTAAATGTAGTTTTTCCCGTCCTTCGTGTGGATCAGCATGGGCCGGACCTCGTAGGCCCAGGCTTCGCTGCCGGCGGAATCCTTTCCGCAGGTCACCACGACTTTTTCATAATAGTCGTCCTGGTAGCCCTGTCCCCCGGCGTCGATCTGAACCGCTTCGCCCTTTCCTTCCAGGTCATAGTACAGCGGCAGGCTGTCCGACATGGGGATGGTATAGGCGGCCGGAGCGGACGCATACTTTTCATTGAACAGTTTCCGGTCTTCGGAGAACAGGATCTGGGCGTACAGCGGCCCCGCCGCATAGGACGCCAGTGATCCCGCGGAATACCAGACGTCAATCCCCTGGTACCCGAGGGTCCAGGTCATTTCCTCCATCAGGCCCTCCGTCTCCAGGTCGCCCTTCAGTTCCGGATAACCGTTTACCAGCCGGTCTTCTATGAGTTCCTGAAAACGGCCGGTGTCCGTGATCACGTCTTCCAGCTTCAGCTTCTGCCCGGTCTGGGAGTCATAGCTGACGGCGGAGAATATCGTAAAGGGATGCGGACCGCCGCCATACTCGTCCGTGACCCTCAGAATGCTGGCCGCGGCATCGTCCCCCCGCACCATGTAAATCCGGTTTTTCAGGGTATACATCACGTCCGGTTTGCTGTTCTGCCCCAGGAACTCCTCAAACTGTTTCTGAAGCCTCGAATACTCTTCCTTGCTCTCCTTTTCGACCTGTTCGTTATAGGCCGTCAGAGCGCTGTTCAGGCCGTTCAGGGCCTTTTGGCTTTCATCCGCCAGATAGATCTGGTCATACTCGCAGCTGACCGTCTGCATACTGTAGTCATCATTCCACTGCCCCTGGTAATCCGTTTTCACGCTGTAGTCCAAGGTCTTCAGGCCGCTGTCCGCGCTTCCGGACTGGTCCTGGGGAGTTTCCGCCTGCTCGGTCTGGGCGGCCGTTTCATCCGCCGGTTCTTCTCCTCCTCCGGCAGCGTTTCCGCATCCGGCCATGGCCTGCAGGAACATCGCCGCCAGGATCAGGCAAAATACACGTTTTTTCATCTTCAGGCCTCCTCCGGCTAAATGCCCAGCACGACCACCGGATACTTGCTCTTGTCCGGGAAGCCTTCCCGTGGCGCATAGGAAGTATGCAGCAGTTCGTGGGCTTTATGAGAATTGGGCTCTCCGAGGTACTGCTCGTAGAGCTCGATGATCTGCGGGTTGTTGTGGGACTGGCGGACCGTTTGCCGCTCGTCCTCGGTATAGAGGGCCTGGGCTCTCTTCCTGCGGTAGATATCGTAAATGTCGTCTTCTTCGTTGGGCAGGAACCAGCTCCGGACATAAGGCTGTCCGCCGCCGTTGATGCAGCCGCCGGGACAGCCCATGATCTCGATGAAATGGTACTTGCTGACCCCGTCCCGGATCTCGTCCAGCAGGACTCTGGCGGAACGCATGCCGGAAGCGCAGGCCACCCGGATGTCCTTTCCGTCGATATTGATCACCGCTTCCCGGATGCCGTCCTTGTGTCCCCTCACTTCCGTGAATTCGATCCGGTCGCAGTCTTCGCCGGTCACCTTATAGTAGACCGTCCTAAGCGCCGCTTCCATGACGCCGCCGGTAACGCCGAAAATGACGCCCGCGCCGGAATAATCCCCCATGATATCCTCGTCCCAGTCTTCGTCCGGCAGCCGGTCGAACATCAAACCGGAACGCCGGATCATCCGGGCCAGCTCCCGGGTGGTGATGACCGCATCCACGTCCGGAATGCCGTTCACCCGCAGCTGTTTCCGTTCTTTTTCCTGCTTTTTGGCTGTACAGGGCATGACGGACACCACGAAAACATCCTTCGGGTCGTAACCGTGCTGCTCCGCCCAGTAGCTCTTGATGATGGCCCCCTGCATCTGATGCGGGGACTTGCAGGTGGACAGGTTCGGCAGCAGGTCCACATAGTCGCTTTCCGCATAGCTGACCCATCCCGGCGAGCAGGAAGTGATCATGGGCAGGATGCCGCCGTTCGTCAGCCGCCCCAGCAGCTCCGTGGCCTCCTCCATGATGGTCAGGTCCGCGCCGAAATTGACGTCGTATACTTTTTCAAATCCCAGCCGGCGAAGTGCCGCAATCATCTTGCCGGTGACCGGCGTGCCGATGGGATAACCGAATTCTTCCCCCAGGGCGGCCCGAACCGCGGGCGCCGCCTGGACCACCACGTGCTTGCCCGCCGCGATGGCCGCGTCCACCTTCGGGATCTCGGAATGCTCCATCAAGGCGCCGGTGGGACAGACGTTGACGCACTGGCCGCACTGGATACAGGGCGATTCCGAGAAACTGCGGTTTTCCGCCGGCGAAACGAAGGTCTTGAAACCCCGGTTCTCATAGCCCAGGATACCCAGGCCGTGGGCATTGGATCCGCGCAGGTACTTCGGGTCGTATTTGGTGGTGACTTTACCGGTACCATGGGCGTTGGAGCACCGGGCGATGCACCGTCCGCAGAGGATGCATTTGCTGGTGTCCCGGACCAGGCCGGAGGACAGGTTGTCCAGGTAGTGTTCGGAGTGTTCCCCGATGTATTTATTTCCTTCCGCGCCCGTGACGTTGGCCACGTGCAGCAGTTCGCACTTGCCGTTTTTCTCGCATTGCTGGCAGTTCCGGTTGTGGTTCGACAGCAGGAGTTCCACGCTTCTCTTCCGGGCCAGAACGGCCTTCGGCGAGGAAATCCTAATCTCCAGTCCCTCGGAGACCGGGTAAACGCAGCTGGCCACCAATCCCCGGGCGCCGGTGGCTTCCACCAGGCATACCCTGCAGGAGCCCTGGTTGCACTCGCCGTGGTTAAAGGCGCATAAAGAAGGGATCTCGTAACCGCAGGACTTCGCCGCTTCCAGGATCGTCTTGCCGGCTTCCACCCGGTAAGGGATCCCCTCGATCTTGATATTGACTTTTGCCATGGTTCTCCCTCCCTTACTTCTTCACGATCGCCTTGAATTTACAGCCGTCCATACAGGCACCGCACTTCACGCAGGCCTTCTGGTCGATCTTAACGGATGGTTTTTTGTGTCCCTCGGGCGTGTAGTCCGTGGGATGGATGCAGTCGGCGGGACAGGCTCTCATGCAGATGCCGCAGCCGATGCACTTCTCCGCATCGACCTGGTACTGCACCAGGTTCTTGCAGATATGGGCCGGACATTTCCGTTCCAGGATGTGCACCAGGTATTCATGCCGGAAATGCCGCAGCGTGGACATGACCGGATTGGCCGCGGTCTGCCCCAGGGCACAAAGGGAATTGGTCTTAACGGTGTCCGCCAGTTCCTCCAGCTCTTCCAGGTCTTTCAGCGTCGCCTTGCCGTCGGTGATCCGGGTCAGGATCTCCAGGATCCGCTTGGTGCCGATCCGGCAGGGAGTGCATTTCCCGCAGGACTCGTCGCAGATGAATTCCATGTAGAACTTGGCCACGTCCACCATGCAGTTGTCCTCGTCGATGACGATGGCGCCGCCGGAACCCATCATGGACCCCTTGGCCACCAGGTTATCGAAATCGATGGGCTCGTCCAGGTATTCCTCCGTCAGGCAGCCGCCGGAGGGTCCGCCGGTCTGGATGGCCTTGAACTTCTTGCCGTCCGGGATGCCGCCGCCGATATCGTAGATCAGCTCCCTCAGAGTGGTCCCCA
Organism: Bacillota bacterium; assembly: GCA_017405645.1. GTDB lineage: Bacteria > Bacillota > Clostridia > Peptostreptococcales > Anaerovoracaceae > RUG14258. The sequence goes on along the minus strand of JAFQZZ010000001.1, from coordinate 8,529 downwards.
TGGGCACTTCCACCAGGCCCACGTTGTTGACCTTGCCGCCCAGGGCGAATACCTTGGTCCCCTTGGACCCTTCCGTCCCCACGGAAGCGAAATCCGCCGCCCCGTTCCGGAGGATATAAGGTACGCAGGCCAGGGTCTCCACATTGTTGACCACAGTGGGATTCATCCACAGGCCCTTCACCGCCGGGAAAGGCGGCCGGGGCCGGGGCATGCCCCGCTTCCCTTCAATGGAGTTCAGGAGAGCTGTTTCCTCGCCGCAGACGAAGGCGCCGGCGCCGAGACGGATATGGCAGTCGAAGGAAAAATCCGAACCCAGGATGTTCTCACCCAGCAGGCCCATCTCCCGGGCCTGGTGGATGGCGATCCGGAGCCGGTTCACCGCCACCGGGTATTCCGCCCGGACGTAGAAATAGCCTTCCTTCGCGCCGATAGCGTAAGCTGCGATGGCCATGCCTTCGATGACGGCCAGGGGATTCCCCTCCAGGATGGCCCGGTCCATAAAGGCTCCGGGGTCTCCTTCGTCTCCGTTGCAGACCATGTATTTTTCATCGTTCTCCATATTGTAAGCAAAGGCCCATTTCCGTCCCGATGGGAAACCGCCTCCGCCCCTGCCCCTCAGGCCCGACGCCAGCACTTCGTCGATGACCGCCTGCCGGCTCATGGACAGGGCTTTCTTCAGCCCCTGGAATGCGCCCATTCCCAGGGCTTCGTTGATCTCCTCCGGGTCGATGACGCCGCACCCGTGGAGGGCGATCCTCCTTTGTTTTTTATAGAAATTGATGTCTTCCTGACGGGCCACCCGGCTGGATGTGCCGGGCTCCACGTACAGCAGCCGTTCCACCACGCCGCCGCCGAGGATATCCGTCCGAACGATCTCATCCACATCTTCCAGATTCACCAGACAGTACAGCGTGTCCTCCGGGTAGATCTTGACGAAGGGCCCCTGGGAACAGAACCCGAAACAGCCGGCCAGGTTCACCGTGACCCGGTCCAGGGCGTTGTTCTCCGCCAGGATCTCTTCGAATCTCACTTTGATTTCTTCGGAATGGTTGGAAAGGCAGCCGGTGCCGCCGCAGAGGATGATATGACGCTTGTCATCCGACCCCTTGAGTTTCGCGTCCAGGTTTTCCGTGCATTCCCGGACGATCTCATTGAACTGTGCAACCGAATTGATCATGGGATCAGGCCTCCTTTCTGTACGCTTCAACGATATCCGGAACATCGCTCACGGAAACCTTCGGATAGACTTTTCCGTTGATGCTGACCGCCGGGGCGATGCCGCAGGTGCCGATGCACCGGAGGGCATCCAGCGTGAACAACCCGTCCGGCGTGGTCTGCCCGGGCTGGATCTTCAGCACTTCCTGGAACCGGTCGATCACCTGCTGGGCACCCTTGACGTAACAGGCGGTGCCCATGCAGACCCCGATCACGTTCTTCCCCTTCGGCGTCATGGAGAAGAACGAATAAAACGTCACCACACCGTAGATCTCCGCCACGGAGATGCCGGTCTGCTGGGATACGATCTCCTGGACTTCCAGCGGGATGTATCCGTACTCGTTCTGGATGTCGCTGAGGATCATCATCAGAGGCGTTTTTTCATCCTGGTACCGGTCGCAGATCTTCAAAATCTGAACGACCGCATGCTCCTGTAATTTTGCCATATCTGTATCCTTTCTGCGAATCAATCATTATCTGAATCTATTATGCATCATTTATACTCAACCGGCAGGACCGGTTCCAAACTACGTTCCAGGACCCCTTTCGCGCAGGCGATGGCCGCACCGTAATTCACCATGGGCACCCCGGCCGCTTTCGCCAGCTCCATCCGCCGTCTCATCTCTTTTTCGTTCAGCATGCAGCCGCCGCAGTGGACGATAAGCCGGTAAACCGACAGATCCGCCGGGAATCCGGTGCCGGAGGAAAACGCAAACTGAGGATTGCTTCCGCACAGTTCCCGGATCCACGCCGGCAGCTTCACGCTGCCGATGTCATCGCACTGCCGGTGGTGGGTGCAGCCCTCGGCAATCAGCACCCGTTCCGTATCTTTCAGGTTTTTCAGGGCTTCCGCTCCGCCGGTCAGGGTCTCCAGGTCGCCCTTGTACCGTGCGAACAGGATGGAAAAGGAGGTCAGCAGGATTTCCCGGGGCAGCGTCTGAGCCACCTGTTCAAAAGCCTGGGAGTCCGTGATCACCAGCTTCGGTTTATCCTTCAGCTTCCCGAGCATTTCCGGCAGCTCTTCCGGCCGGCAGCCGGCGAAACAGCCGCCGGTGTCCAGGATATCCCGGATCACCTGCTGCTGGGGAAGGATCAGCCTTGCCTTCGGCGCAGACCCGTCGATGGGGATAACCAGCAGGACCAGGTCCCCCGGAGAGATCAGGTCCGCTACGAGCCTTCGTTCCGGCATTCCTTCCCCGGATGCCAGGGAGGCCAGCTTGCCCTTTAAAACCTCCAGGTTTTCGCCGGTCACGGCACTGACGCCGATCACGCTGTCCCCCGGCAGGTCTTCCGTCCCATCCGGACCTTCACCGGATCTTTCCCGAAGGTCCGATTTGGTCCAGGCGATCACATAAGGGATCTTCTTCTCCCGGAAGAGCCGGATCAGTTCCCGGTCCGCCGCCGGATAATCCGGTCCGCCGCTCGTCTCCGGCGCATCCGTCACCAGCACGGCCAGATCCGCCTGATTCAGGACCTTGACGGCCCTCTGGACCCGTAATCCTCCCAGTTCACCTTCATCGTCAAATCCCGGGGTGTCGATGATTACCACCGGCCCCAGGGGAAGCAGTTCCATGGCTTTTTTCACCGGATCCGTGGTAGTGCCCCTCACTTCCGACACCAGCGAAAGCTCCTGGCCCGTAACCGCATTCACCAGACTGGATTTTCCGGCATTCCGCCGGCCGAAAAACGCGATCTGCACCCTTTCCGATGAGGGTGTCGCATTCAAACTCAAAAAATCACCGCCTTGTATATCGTCAGAACCGGAAATCCCTCCGGTCAGAATTTTTGATGGCTTCAATATTCTCTTCCGCGATCCGGCGGACTTTCTCTCTCGGGATCCGTTTCAGTTCCTTTTCCACCATCGCGTATCCGGCCTCTTTTGTTTCCGGAGAAGCATAATCCTCCAGGAACTCCGTCAGGGTCATCAGCGCATTGGGGTGGCAGCAGTTGAGGATCTGACCGTTTTTGCAAAGGCTCATGAACCGGTCTCCGGTCCGCCCTTCCCGGTAGCAGGCCGTGCAGAAGGACGGAATGTGGTCGTTTTCCATCAGCCACCGCACCACTTCGTCCAGGGTCCGCTGGTCGCTGACGTCGAACTGTTCGGTATCCGTGGGCCGAATCTCCTCCGTATAGCCTCCCACTGATGTCCGGGAGCCTCCGCTGATCTGGGAGATCCCCAGCCGCAGAAGCCGTTCCCGCACCGCCTGGTTTTCCCGGGTGGAAATGATCATGCCCGTATAGGGCACGGCCAGACGGATGCAAGCCGTCAGTTTCGCGAAGGTATCGTCGTCGATGCCGCCGTCGAACTCGTCCGGGTCGATGTCATCCGCCCGCTTGACCCGGGGCACGCTGATGGTGTGGGGTCCCACACCGTGGACCGCCTCCAGATGTTCCGCGTGCATGATGAGCCCGGCAAATTCGTATTTGTACAGTTCCAGGCCGAAAAGAACCCCCAGCCCCACGTCGTCAATGCCGCCCTCCATGGCCCGGTCCATGGCTTCGGTGTGGTAGTCGTAATCGTGCTTCGGGCCGGTGGGGTGCAGCTTTTCATAGGTCTTTTTATGGTAGGTCTCCTGGAACAGGATGTAGGTCCCGATTCCGGCTTCCTTCAGTTTCCGGTAGTTCTCCACCGTGGTGGCGGCGATGTTCACGTTGACCCGGCGGATGTCGCCGTTCTTGTGATGCACGCCGTAAATCGTCCTGATGGAGTCCAGGATGTATTCGATGGGATTGTTCACCGGATCTTCGCCGGCTTCAATGGCCAGCCTTTTATGCCCCATGTCCTGCAGGGCGATCACTTCTTCCCGGATCTCTTCCTGGGACAGTTTTTTCCGGGGGATGGTCCGGTTCTTCAGGTGATACGGACAGTACAGGCAGCCGTTCACGCAGTAATTGGAGAGATACAGGGGCGCGAAGATCACGATCCGGTTACCGTAGAATGCCTGCTTGATCTCCTCCGCGATGGCGAACATCTCCTCCGTTTTTTCCGGGATCTCGCAGGCCAGGAGCACGGAAGCTTCCCGGTGGGTCAGTCCCGTGCACCGGTAACCGCTTTCGGTCTTCAGGGGCCGGGCTTTCTGCAGGATCCGGTCGATCAGTTCCTCGTTATTCTTGTGTTCTTCCGCATAGGCCAGGGTGGCCATGATCTCTTCGTCGTTGATGAACTCCTCCGCATGGAGGGAAGCCGGATCGTATACAGCCATTGACTAAACTTCCTTTCTGACGTCTCCGCGGTCCACGGCCAGTTCGCAGCCGATCTCCCGCATTCTTCCGGAAAGATCCGCCAGACAGCGGGCGGACTCCATTCCGGTAAAGGCTTTATGATCATACAAGTCGTACTTGCTTCGCACATTTTCCGGGGAAAGATTCGGCATCACCACGTTGGCGCCGGAGAGAATCCCCTTCTCCCTCCCCCGGGGGTCCAGGGTGGCCAAGGCCGTGGTTGCCGGCAGCAGCACCGGCGGATGGATCAGCCGGATCACCGACAGCAAAAAGCAGGTCAGTCCGACCGTTCCGGCAGGCTCGGAGGCAAAAGGCGTGTCCCGGTGAGGGATGAAAGGCCCGATGCCGCACATATCCGGCTTGAATTCCGCGATGAAGGCCAGGTCCTCCGACAGTTCCCGGCTGGTCTGATGCGGGGAACCCACCATGAATCCGCACCCGGCCTGAAACCCGGTTTCCTTCAGGTCCCAAAGGCACCGCATGCGGTTTTCGAAGGACATTTCCGCCGGATGGAGCTTTTTATAATGGGCCTCGCTTGCCGTTTCATGCCGCAGAAGGTAACGGTCCGCCCCGGCGTCAAAAAGCCGCCGGTAACTTTCCCGGTTCCTCTCCCCCAGTGAAAGGGTGACCGCGCAGTCCGGGAAACGTTCCTTCAGCGTCCGGATCAGCGGGCACAGGATCTCATCCGTAAAATAGTCGTCCTCCCCTCCCTGAAGCACGAAGGTCCGAAACCCCAGTTCATACCCTTCCACTGCGCAGGACAGGATCTCCTCCGGCATCAGACGGTACCGCTCACAACGGCCGTTGCTGCGCCGGATCCCGCAGTAATAGCAATCGTTCCGGCAGCAGTTGCTGATCTCGATCAGACCCCGGGCAAATATCTTTTTGCCGTAAATACTCTCTCTCCGGGCTGCCGCTTCTTTTGCCAGCGCCGCTTCGGTCTCAGGCGTGCGGCAGTCGATGAGAAAGGCGTATTCCTCCCGGGAAAGCGCTTCTCCCGCCATCAGTCTGTCCGCCAGGTCCTCTACTCGGTATTTCATCATATTGATAATCCGTTTCCTATGGAAATTGCCGATATTCCCTATTATATTCATTATACCGAATACCCTATTTCAAGACAATACAAAACTGCCCGACATTCCGATTGATTTGCTGATATTTATTGATTATAATAACAATAGAATCAATCGAAATCATTCTTTTCTTTCTCTTCAAACAGGAAGCCCCCGGCAAACTGCTGCCGGGGGCTTCCCGTGTATGATCGGACGGCACCGATCCGTCGCATAAAGGTTTTCAGATCCCGGGCTTCGGGCCGTACCGGAACTACTTCATTTTCGTAAAAATGACCATGCCCAGGAGGATGACGAACATCCCAACAAAAACTTCCGCCGTGGGCACTTCCATAACGATCAGGAAGCCCCAGGTCATGGACAGCCCCGGCTGCAGGAACTGCAGGTTGCTGATTTTTGCCGTCTTGTCCGTCAGCGACAGGGCCTTGCTCCAGCACAGATAGGAGATGGCGCTGCCGAAAAAACCCAGGTAGACCGTAGAAAGCCAATGCCTCGGCGTGGCCATGGCCAGTTCCTTCGGGTCGGTAAAAGGCAGCAGAAACAGCAGCATGACCGCTGCAATGATGATGCTGTAGGCCGTGGACTGCAACGCGGTGTATTTACGGGTCAGCTTCCGCTGGGTCAGCGTGTAGGCTGCCAGTAAACAGGCCGCGCCGAACATCCAGACGATCCCCACGTTAATGGACAGGACACCGTTCCACAGCATCAGGATCAGGATCCCCGCAAAGCAGATCGTCATGCCGATCCATCCGCCGATCCGTATCCGCTCCCCGAACAGGATCCGGGCAAACACCCCCGTGATCACGGGAGCGGTCACGATGACGATGCAGGCCGTGGCCGAGGTCAGCATGTCCATGCCTTTATTGAAAACGGGCTGGTAAACGCTGAAACCCACCGCTGCCGCCAGCAGGAACCAGGGAATATCCCTTCTGTCCGGCAGGCCGATCCTTTTAATGCAGGCAAATGCCAGCATAAAAAGACCTGCAAATACAAACCGCAGGATGCTGAGCATCGGCACGGAGAACACTTCCAGGCTCACCTTAGAAAAGGAAAAGGTGGATGACCAGATCAGCATCGTGCCCAGCCCGTATAAATAGTACACGGGAAACTTATGTGGTTTTCCTGCGGGCTTTTGCGGAACCCCGCTGTTCCGGTTTTCGGTCATCGTTCCGTCCTTTCCTTCACAGTTCGATCGGTCAAACGGGGGAATCCCCCGATACGAACACTGGTGCACCGGGGGACTCCAACATACTTTTAGGGAAAGTACTATTCAAATGAACCTTAAATGATGGCGATCAGATCCAGCTCCAGCAAACATCCCGGGTCGGTGCCCCGTACGATTTCCACGACGGTGCTCACCGGTTTGTTTTCCGCAAATACTCTGTTCCGGACCGGCGCGATTGCCGGCCAGTCGTCCACATTATCCACGAAGATCTGGGCCTTTACTACATCTTTCAGGCTGGCTCCCATTTCATTCAGGAGTTTGTCCGCTTTGTCAAAAGTGTATTCAGCCTGTGCTGCAGCATCACCGGGGAATACCACATTCCCTTCCGCGTCCACCGGGATCTGTCCGGTCATGAAAATCATTTTCCGTTCGCCCATGTCTACGCAGATTGCGGGTGAATAGGCCGGACCGTTCGGATCCGGGGTTTCTCCGGGATGATAAAACGCTTTTTTAAACATTCCGAAAACTCCTTTCTCTCACTACGTCCACAGCGATTTACGCTGGATGTCGAAGTAATCGATCCGGAAATGGGTTTCCTTGAAGGCGCAGTACTGTGCAGTCGTATACCCCGCGCCGATGCCGATGGCCATGCCGCCGCCGTTCAGGCCGGTCGCCATGATGAAGCCTTCCACGCCCGGGACAGGACCCATGATCGGGTTGTTGTCCATGGTGAACGGGAAGAAGTTGGCGAATGCACGGATGATGTTGACCTTCTTGTCACGGATTTCCGGGTTGATGTCGCCGATGACCTTCGCGATCGCTTTCGGGTTTTCGAAGTTGACTCTCCGGTCATAACCGACGAAATCTTCCGTACTGCCCAGGAGCAGGTTGCCCTTCTTCATCTGGGTATATACGTATACGGCAGATGCTTCCGCTTCACCGGCTTCCGCCGCCGCGGCCTGTTCCGCCTTATTCAGTTCGTCCAGCAGGTATTTACCGGTCATCGATACGTTGTTGATATACGGTGCTACCGGTTCGCTGACCAGTACAGTCATCCGTTCCGGCTTGCACGGAACATCCACGTTGACCAGTTTACCGATATCTGCCGCCCAGCTGCCGGCCGCATTGACGACACAGTCCGTCCGGATGGTCCCTCTGTTGGTGACCACTTCATGGACTTTTTTGCCTTTCAGGTTGATGGCTGTGATGTCCGTCTTCGTCCAGACTTCATTGCCCAGGTCACGGACTGCCGAAGCAAATCCTACGCAGACCAGGATGGAGTTGACACAGCCGTCCAGCGGATTGTAGGTACCGCCCATTACATGGGGGGAATACCCTCTTTCCCGCTTATGGAATTCTTCCTGTCCGATCATATGGATCTCCGGAAGGCCGTCCTTCCAACGCTGTTCGCAATACTTCGCCAGGAAATCCATTTCTTCTTGGGATTCGGCAATGATGTAACCGCCGCAGTTATTGTACTCTACATCGTAACCGATGGTTTCCTCGATGTTGGTGTAGAACTGCTGGCTGAAACGTACGAAAGGAAGAACTTCTCTGGTACGGGTCGAGAGCCATACCCAGGCTTCATTGGAACCGGAAGCTCCGGAACCTACATCCTTCTTTTCAAGCACGATGACCTTTTTCCCCATTTTGCTGAGGAAGTATGCTGTCGACAGACCGAAGATACCGGCACCGATTACGACAACATCGGCCTCCGTATGGTAGTTTTTATCATATGTTGCAAAATCGTAACTCATGCTTCTCCCTCCCCTAATGCATCCAGCGGGATAGGCCGTACGGGCGGACGGGCATTGTTCTGATCGATGCCTTCATAGTCGATCCCGGTCTTTTCCCGGA
>JAFQZZ010000035.1 GCA_017405645.1 Bacillota bacterium | reverse complement strand
TGTTATTACAACGAGAAACGCAGCAAGGCATCTCTCGGATACCGAAGTCCGGTCGAGTACCGAAAAACCATGTTAGCTGCATAGAAAAACTCCAGCGATTTCTCGCTGGAGCAAAAGTCTAACTTTTTGGGGTCACCTCATTTTTTTATGCCATCATCCGGTTCACCAGACAGACGCATTTTTCGCCGTTGTCCAGGAACCCGGTGTCCTTGCAGTGTTCGCAGGTGTAGACCGGCTTCAGGTAATCCTCCGGATAACCGGCTTCGGTCAGCAGCCGGGATTTCTCGCCGTACAGCTCCCGCCGCTGCTCTTCGCCGTCCCGGTATTCCTCCGAATCCTTTTTGCCGCCCCGCAGAAGCGTGAAGAGCTGGGCGTTCAGGACCCGGACCTCGGCGTCGATCTCGCTGATCCGGGGGATCTTCCGGTAGGTCTCTTCCTTGCGGGAGGCGGTGATCGCTTCGTTCTTTTCCCGAATCTCCTTGTAGATCCGGTCGATCTGGGCGATGGTGAGCTTCTTTTTGCCGGAGGCAGTGAGCTTCTCGCCTTCCTTCCAGTCCTTCAGGATGGCGTGGACGTAGTTGATATTCGGGCTGGAGATGCCGCTGGTCTTCCGGCAGGCCTCCAGGATCGTGTTGATGTCCAGCATGTAATCGTCCAGCCAAATGTTCATGATCCGGCGCTCCTCCTCGGTGGGCATCCGCCCGATGAACCCCAGGGCCTTGAAGATCCGCCGGTACTGGCTGTGGCGACGGTCGTGTTCCTCCAGGTAGGCTTCCAGGGAATCCTCCCGGAACAGCCGTTTTTCGTACCAGGAGCGGACGATGGCGGCAATGTAGCCGATCTCCGGCGTCTTGCGGCGCTCCTTGATGCAGATCTCGTAAGCCCGGAGAATGACCTCCTTGGACATGCCCCAGTCCTCCAGCCACATCTGGAGATCGTTCATCTCCCGACTGCTGAGGGTCCGGCCTACCATCGGTTCCACCGCCCGGAAAAGCGCCAGGGCGTTCTGGGACCAGGAGGCGGCGTTGAGACGGGCGATGTCCTCCTCCGGGAAACTGTCTTCTTCCGAAGAGGAAGGTTCCAGGCCGTACATCAGCTGTTTGGGACTGATGAATTCCAGGTCGAAATCGGCCGGGTCCCGGCCGGTGAACCTGCGGCGCAGCAGACCCCGGGATTCCCAGTAGTTCCAGGCATCCACCACCTTCTGCAGGGGCAGGCTCAGCTCCCGGGCCAGGGTGGCGTTGGAGCATTCCTCGCCGCTGCCGGCATACATCTTCGCCAAAAGGTAAACCTTGACATAATCCCCGTCGGCAGTTACCATATATTCACTGATGAAAAGATTCTCGACCGCGGTATCCTTCAGATACAGGTCGGTTTTTTCCATAAAGAAATTCATAAAATCCTCGGTATATAGGCATTTTTTTCTGCGGCCCGAAAAGGGCTGTGAACCATTATACCACAGAATCGGCAAAGGAACCAACATGAAAATCAGCAAATCCCTGATCTGTACGATCGGCATCATGATCCTGATCTTCGGCGGCGCCGTGATCGCCAAGGAATCCGCCGGCTATGAGGTCACCTACGAGGGGACGCCGGTGGGGTTCGTGGAACAGCCCTCGGAGGTCCTGGACAATATGGATCCCATCACCATCGCCCTGTCGGAGGAGATCCGCATGCAGGCGGCGGTGACGGCGGAGCAGTTCGGTTTTGAAAAGAAATACAAAGTCTTCCGGACCAAGGACGGCTGGCAGGACGTGGCGGCGGAAACCGGCGGCAAGTGCCGGGTGGATGTGAACGTGTACGAATGCCGGGTGGATGACAAGACGGTGGTCCGCACCAACGACATCGACCGGGCGGAAGAGGCGGTCCAAAAGATCACGGAGGACTATGAGGCCGCCAACCCGGAGGCCCATTACGAGCGGATCGGCTTTGCGGAAAACCTGGTCTTTTCGGTCTCCCGGGGCAAGCCCGTGGAGGAAGTGCCCGCGGAGGAAATGGAACAGGCCCTCCGGGAAAACCTGACGGTGGAGACCGTGGAGCGGCAGATCGAACAGACCGCCATCCCTTATGAAGTCCTGTACGAGGAGACCGAGACCCGCCCCCTGGGAGAGCAATCCGTCAAGGTCAACGGCGTGGAAGGCGCCCGGGTCACGGAAACGGTGATCGTACGCCACGACGGCGAGGAAGTATCCCGGAACAAAAGCGAGACCGTCCTGTCCGCGCCGGTGAACGAAGTCATCCTGGTGGGGACCTACGCGGAATCCATCCCCTGGGACGGGGAGGAATTCATGAACCCCGTCAGCGGCACCCTGACCTCGAAGATGGGCTGGCGGTGGGGCCGGATCCACAAGGGCATCGACATCGGCGCCCCCATGGGGGAACCGGTCTATGCGTCCAAGGGCGGCGTTGTCATTGCGGCGGGCTATAACGAAGGGGGCTACGGAAACATGGTGGAGATCGACCACCTGGACGGGTCCATGACCCTGTACGCCCACCTGAGCGCCATCTCCGTGGAGGAAGGGCAGGAAGTCCTGGCCGGGGAGCTGGTGGGACTGGTGGGATCCACCGGCCGGTCCACCGGGCCTCACCTGCATTTTGAGGTCATTATCGACGGCGCCATCGCCGATCCGCTGGATTACGTCCGCTACTGAGGCGGGTCATCGTTCGTACTCATACGAATAATGAGAAACTTTCATTGCGAAAAAGTTGGGAAAAATACAAAAACAGTAGGAATGTAAAGGTTTTCTATGTTACAATGGAACGTAGAAGACCTTTATTTGGTTCAATGAAGAAGGAATATACGACAAATAATGAAAAAAGGAGGTCAACGGGAAATGGAAACCAGGAGCGACTTAACTTTGATCGAGCCGACTCTTTCGGAATACCGGGACCAGAAAGGCAGTCTCATTGCCATTCTCCAGAGCGCCCAGGACATTTACGGGTACCTGCCCATGGATGTGATGGAGCATATCTCCCGGGAGGCGCAGATCCCTCTCGCAACCATCATCGGCGTGGCGACGTTCTATACGCAGTTCCGCCTCCAGCCGGTGGGGAAACACCTCATCATGCTTTGTGACGGCACCGCCTGCCACGTCAACAGTTCCGAACTGATCTCTGCCGCGATCACGGATGAACTGGGGATCAAAGACGGCGAGACCACAAAGGATGGACTGTTTACGTTGAAACACGTAGCCTGTCTGGGCTGCTGCTCCCTGTCGCCGGTGATGATGATCAGCGGACAGACTTACGGGGCGCTGACACCGGACAAGACCCGCCACATCCTGCGGGAACTGGCGGAGAAAGAAGGTGAGAGCGCATGAAAGTCATCGTAGGCAAGGGCAGCTGCGGCATCGCCGCCGGCGCCAATGACGTATACGACCGCCTGGAAGCCCTGAGCCGGGAAAATCCCGTACCGGGCAGTTCGGTGGGGATCACCGGCTGCATCGGCATGTGCTTCCTGGAACCTATCGTGGACATTTACCCGGATCCGGATAAACCGGACTGCCTGCGGCTGGTCCACGTACAGGGAAAAGACGCGGAGACCATCTGGAACGCAGTGAAAAGCGGCGACCTGGCAGCGCTGGAACCCATGAAGATCCAGCCGGAAGACGAAGCGTTCCTGACCCAGCAGACCCGGGTGGCCCTGCGGAACTGCGGCGTCATCGACCCGGAAAGCCTGGAAGAATACACCGCCCGGGGGGGCTACCGCTCCATCCGGCGTATACTGGAAGAAAAAATCACCCCGGAAGCCGTGATCGAAGAGATCGACAAGTCCGGCCTGAAAGGCCGCGGCGGCGCCGGCTTCTCCACCGCCTTTAAATGGAGAGCGGCGCGGAATTCTCCGGGTGAGGAAAAATACCTGATCTGCAACGCCGACGAAGGAGACCCCGGCGCCTTTATGGACCGGGCCGTCATCGAAGGCGACCCCCACTCTCTGCTGGAGGGGATGCTGATCGGGGCCTACGCCATCGGCGCGAAGGAAGGGATCGTCTACGTCCGTGCGGAGTATCCCCTGGCCATCATCCGTCTGAAGAAGGCCATCAAGGATGCCACCGCCGCCGGATATCTGGGCGACAACATCTGCGGTTCGGACTTCTCCTGCAAGATCCGCATCAAGGCGGGGGCCGGCGCCTTCGTCTGCGGGGAGGAGACCGCGCTGATCGAATCCCTGGAAGGCAAGCGGGGCATGCCCCGGCTGAAACCCCCGTTCCCGGCCCAGGCCGGCTACTGGATGAAGCCTTCCAACATCAATAACGTCGAAACCTTTGCCAATGTGGCATGGATCATCGAAAACGGCGGCGAAGCCTTTGCCGCCATGGGGACGGAAAACTCCAAGGGGACCAAGGTATTCGCCCTCACCGGCAAGATCAACCGGGGCGGTCTGGTGGAGATCCCCATGGGACGGACCCTGCGGGATGTCATCTTCGGCATCGGCGGCGGGATCCGCGGCGGCGCCCGCTTCAAGGCGGTGCAGCTGGGCGGACCTTCCGGCGGCTGCGTGCCGGCGGAGCGGCTGGATGTCCAGATCGACTACAACCAGCTGGTCATCACCGGGGCCATCATGGGTTCCGGCGGGATGGTCGTCATGGACGAGAACACCTGCATGGTGAACATGGCCCGGTTCTTCCTGGACTTTACCACCAAGGAAAGCTGCGGGAAGTGCATCCACTGCCGCCTGGGCACGAAACGGATGAAGGAGATCCTGGACCGGATCGTGGAAGGCAAGGGCGAAGAAGGGGACATCGAAAAACTGGAAGACCTGTGCAACGCCGTCAAGGACGGGGCCCTTTGCGGACTGGGGAACACCGCGCCGAATCCGGTGCTGACCACCATCCGTTACTTCCGGGATGAATTCGAAGCCCACATCTATGAGCACCGCTGTCCGGCGGGCGAATGCCGGGCGCTGATCTCCTATCACATCGATCCGGACAAGTGCATCGGCTGTACGGCCTGTGCCCGCCAGTGTCCGGTAAACGCGATCAAGGGAGAAGTAAAGGGTGTCCACGTAGTGGATAATGAACTGTGTACGAAATGCGGAAACTGCAAGACTGCCTGCAAGTTCGATGCAGTGGTGGTGAAATAAAGGAGGTCTGTCAGATGTCAATCAAATATATCATTGACGGGAAAGTCGTTACTGCAGAGCCTTCGGATACCATCTTAACATCCGCTCTGCGGGCCGGGATCGAGATCCCGTCCCTGTGTTATGATAAACGGACGGAAATCTACGGCGCCTGCGGCCTTTGCGTGGTAGAGGCGGAGAAAGTGCCGAAACTCCTCCGGGCATGCAGCGCCAGGCCCCAGGAGGGCTATATCGTCCATACCAATACCCCCCGGACCATCCGGGCCCGGAGAGCTGCCCTGGAACTGCTGCTTTCCGACCACACCGGAGACTGCCGGGGACCCTGTAAACTGAACTGTCCGGCCATGACGGACTGTCAGAAATACGTGAAAGAGATCGCCGAAGGCCGGTACGAGGATGCGGTGAACACGATTTATGATGTATTCCCACTGCCGGCTTCCATCGGCCGGATCTGCCCCCACCCCTGTGAAGACGCCTGCCGCCGGGAAATGGTGGAGGAACCCATCTCCATCGCTTTCCTGAAATCCTTTGTGGCGGACAAGGTGCTGGAAATGGATCCTTATGTCATCCAAACCGCACCGGACACCGGCAAACGGGTGGCCATCATCGGCGGCGGTCCGGCTGGCCTGACCGCGGCTTATCATCTGCGCAGGCTCGGCCACAGCGTCATCGTCTTCGATCAGCAGCCCAAGATGGGCGGAATGCTGCGCTACGGCATCCCGGAATACCGGCTTCCCAAGGACGTGCTGGACAAGGAGATCCAGATCATCGAAGACTCCGGCGTCGTCATGATGAACAATATGAAACTGGTCCGCGACATCACTTTTGAACGGATGGCGGAAGAATACGATTCAGTCCTGCTGGCCATCGGCGCCTGGAAATCCCAGGGAATGAACGTACCCGGCGAACACCTGGAAGGCGTGATCCCCGGGATCGAGTTCCTGGAAAAACTGGGCCGGGGCGAACGGCCGCTCCTCGGAAAGCGGGTCGCGGTCTGCGGCGGCGGCAATACCGCCATGGACTGCTGCCGTACGGCGGTCCGGCTGGGGGCGGAGGAAGTCTTCGTCGTTTACCGCCGGGACCGTGATGCCATGCCCGCGGCGGACATTGAGATCGAAGAAGCGGAAGAAGAAGGCGTGAAATTCATGTTCCTCCACAATCCGCAGGAATTCCTGGGCAAGGACGGGAAGGTCACCGGCATCCGGCTGCAGAGAATGCAGCTGGGGGAACCGGATGACACCGGCCGGCGGAGTCCGGTACCCATCCCGGGAGAAACGGACGAGATCGAAGTGGACAACGTCCTGATGGCCATCGGCCAGATCGCCGACTGCACCGGCACCGGGGACGTGGCCATGAGATGGAGGGGAACCATCGACGCCAACGAACAGACCTTCCGGACCAATATGGAAAACGTGTTTGCGGCAGGGGACTGCACCAATAAAGGCGCCGGCATCGCCATCCAGGCCATTGCCGAAGCCCGTCAGGCGGCCCTGTGCATGCACCAGTACATGATGGGCGAAGAAGTCCGGGGCGAGGACATTTACTACGTGAAGAAAGAAGTCACGCCGGAAGATTTCAAGGACCGGGAGAAACTGGCCCGGGCCAAGATGCCGGGGCTGACGCCGGAAGAACGGAAGCACACCTTCGACCCCATCTACTTCGGCTTTACCGAAGAACAGGCCTTGGCGGAAGCCAAGCGCTGCCTGGAATGCGGCTGTCACGATTACTACGACTGCCGGCTGATCCGGTACGCCAACATGTTCGAGGGACTGGATCCGGGCAAGTACCCCGGCGAGGTCCATCACCGGCCGGACAAGGAGATCACGCCGCTGATCTCCCACGACCCGGACAAGTGCGTCCTCTGCGGACTGTGCTACCGGACCTGCGACCAGGTGGCCGGCAAGACCCTGATCGGGCTGTACAACCGGGGCTTCGCCACGGAAGTCAACCCCATGGTCACGGAAGCCGACCTGGAATTCTGCAAAAACTGCATGAAGTGCGTGGAAGTTTGCCCGACCGGCGCCATGAAATCCGAGATCCCGGTGAAACGGGTGACGGAAATCCTGTAATGACATCAAATCTTAATCAAATTGTAAAGGAAGACGGGCCTCCGTCTTCCTTTCGTTTTATTGAAAAATGAACCGGAATGAGGTATAATGAATCATCAAGATCCGAGTTCCCGGGAAAGGAGGCGGTTATGAGAGAATCGGACGAAATCCTTTATGACCGCTTTCTGAAAGAAGGCCGGGAAAATGACCTGCGCATATTGCTGGAGCGGCACCGGGAGGGGCTGACCCTGTTTTTATACGGGTACGTCCACAGCATGGAGGATGCGGAAGAACTGATGCTGGACGCCTTTGCCGCCGCAGCCGCCGGAACCACCCGGTTCTCGGGGAAGAGTTCCTTCAAGACCTGGCTTTTCGCCATCGGCCGGAACCAGGCGCTGAATCATCTCAGACGACGGAAGATCACCTTTACGACGCTGGAGGATGACCTGACCGGAGACGCGGGCCACGCGGATCTGGAGATGCTGCGGAAGGAGCGGGACCGGCAGCTTTATGAAGCGCTGGAACAACTGAATCCGGATTACCGGCAGGTGCTGTACCTGCTGTACTTTGAAGACATGAGCCACGAGGACGCCGGGCGGGTCATGAAAAAGAACCGCAAGCAAATCTACAATCTGGCGGCCCGGGGGAAAAAAGCATTAAAAGAGATACTGGAAGGAATGGGATTTGACAATGCGTAGTATTGACGAACAAATGACAGAGATCCGTCAGCGGTCGGAGAACATCAAAAGAGAAAACAGACGCCGGAGGCTGGTTTTCGGTGAGACCGGAGCGGTCTGCGCCTGTCTGGTGCTGATCATCGCCGCGGCCGCAGCGATGCCGAAATACGGAAGCACCATCAACAGCGGCGCGGAAAACCATTACGGTTCCCTGGTCCTGTCGGGGCCCTTTATCAGCTATGCCATCATTGGGATCCTGGCCTTTGCCCTGGGGATCTGCTTTACCCTGTTGTGCCATCGGTTGAGGTACCGGGGGAAATAAGGAAAGAGGATAGAAAATGAGCGGGTTTTTCCTGTACAATTTAAACAATATCGTCCAGATCGCCGTATTGTTATACTTGTCTTACAGGAACCTACGGAACCTTCAGCAAAAGGGGCCGTGGGTTCCTGCGGTTTTATTCATGTTCATCCTGGTGACCCTGCTTGCCACAGGGTTTTACTGGGTCACACATGAGCTGATGACGGGAACGAGTCTGTATGCCTTCTCGGCGATGGATATCGGGGAAATCGGCATATTCCTGTTGTTATCGGCCTTGCTGGGAGCGTCCTTTAAAGAACCGTTGTCCCGGGACCTGCCGGCACTTGCGGCGGCGCTGTTTTTCGCGGCGGGAAATGCACTTCTGTGGGGCGCCTGGAACGGGCACTGGGCCCAGGACATTGCATCCGGGCTTTTCCTGTGGGTATTGGTCTATACCCTGATCCGAGGGCTTAAACGGACCGGCAGTTTGAGCCGGCCGGTATGGTCTGCCTTCGGGATCGGCTCCGCCGGGATCTTTGCCCTGCAGACAGCAGCCTTTATGACAGGAAGCACCTTCGGGAAGATTTTTGATTTTGCATCGGAGGTCATTTGGTTTGCCGGCATTGTTTACCTCATGCTGCGGGTCATTCGGATCCTGCGGCAGGATCTGCCGGACGAGGGACTTATCGGCCTGGCCTGTGCCGCAAGTACCTGGATCGTCTGCACTATGTACATGAGCAGTAATCCATATTATATTATTGCAGACCTGTGCAACACGATCACATTCGTTCTATTGCTGCTGGTACTGGAGCGAAAGTGGGGTGAGACCGTATGATCTATTCGGAAAACATCCTGATCTGCATCGCGGCCCCGCTATTGATTGCAGCGATCTTTCTCAGGGGAGAAGCCAGAAGATTCGCAGTATTCTTTACTGTGGGTATGGTCATCTGCCTCCTTTCCGCCTACATCAGCGGCTTCCTGGAGTTTGCCGGCATGATGGAAGCAGACAAGATCCCCCTGTACGTCTCACCGGTAGTGGAGGAGAGCATGAAAGTGCTGCCGCTGATATTCGTACTGCTGGTGATCCAGCCTCCGGAGGAAGGTCTTTTTCTGGGATCGGTGGCATTGGGGACCGGTTTTGCGACTTTTGAAAACTGCTGCTATATCCTAACCGCAGGTTCGGAAAATCTCACCTATATCCTGGTGCGGGGACTGGCAGTGGGCGTCATGCACCTGGTATGCGTTTTGATGGTCATCCTGGGAACGATCCTGGCCCGGAGGACCCGGACCTTCTCCCTGGCGGCCTTTGTCGGAGCGCTGTCCACGGCTATGTGCTACCATTCTTTATATAATCTTTTAGTCTCCCAGCCGGGGGTGACATCCATCATCGGTTATGTCATGCCCCTGTTTACGGTGGGTGTCCTGACGGTGCCTTACCGAAGGATCCGGAAGGAGATCTGAAGAAAACCCTTACCGCCCGAAAGGACGGTTTTTTTATGCCCCTTGCCTCTCCCCTTGGGGAGAGGTGGCATTGCCGCAGGCAATGACGGAGAGGGGTTTTTATTTTTTTTGTGAGTAAACCCCGAAAAAACCGGTACTAATAGGTATAAGGAAAAGAAGACACTCCGGAGAGGAGGAGCAATTTATGAGATATGATACAGACCAGGCACTGTCGGAGGTTTTAAGACGACGAACGGTGCAGATAGAAAAGAAGAGAGAGAGGAGAGTGACCCGGGGGCTTTCCGGGGCGGCTGCGGTGCTGACCATCGCACTGGTGGCCGTGATCCACGGTTTGACCGGCCCCGGGGTGGGAGAGATCGGGGAATCCTTCTACGGAGCCTTCCGCCTGTCCCAGTCCGCCGGCGGCTATGTATTGGCCGGGGTGATCGCCTTCATATTGGGGGCAGTGGTCACGCTTGTGTGCCTCAAATCACAGAAACGGATAAAGGGTCCGGATCCTCCGGATCGCAATGAAAGGGGTCCTACGGAGTAAGACGGGGATCCCCGCCTGAAGAGGCAAAACAACGACAGATGACGGTCCCGGGACAGGCCCGGAGGCCATGGCAAGAACGAGTTTTAAGGAGTATACTATGAAACGCTTTGTAAAGAAAACAATGGTCGCCCTGCTGAGTGTGGCAATGGTGATCACCATGATCCCATTCACGGCACTGCCGGTAGAGGCGGCCACGAATTTGGACGGTGGTCTGGAGGGTCAGGATTCTGACGTGTTCACCGCCCTGGGTTTTGACACTTCCGAATTACCGGAAGGGTATGATCCGGATACCACGGACAATCCTTACGGCCGGGAGTCAATTCCCGGCAATCAGGTCTTTGAATTATCGGTGGCCGGGGCCTCCGGAAGCACGGACTATGGTAAAAACGATAATACCGTAAATCCCGCCTCTATTTCCGGAATGCCGGGCGGCACCGGTACTGGTATGGAAATGGCTGCCTCCGCTGCCGGAGATTTTGACGGTGACGGACTGGCGGGGGAACTTGTTTATGTTGGCTACTCCTCAGAGATCGACGGAGGAGACCAAGCAGAAAATCTTGAATTTGAAGTTACTCCGGCGGATGTGAGCCTGCGCATATACAATGGCAGGACCGGAAGTTACGGATCCATGAAAAAAATAGGCGCAGTGCATCCATTTTATACTGCTATTGATTATTCAATCGGTGTTTCTGCCGCATATGAATACCAGTGGCTGAATTTGTTGAAGGTCACCGCCGGGGATTACGACGGAGACGGCATCAGTGAGATTGCTGTCTATGTGGCGGAAAACGGGAATCCCCGGGTGGAGATCTACAAATACCAGAAAAAATCGGACTCTAAACCGGGAGACTGGTGCGACATCAATAACTGGGTCCGGGTTTGGAGTCATCCTCTGAGCGGTGCCTATGTCCCCAATATGGTCTCCCTGGTTTCCGGGGACTTCAACCAGGACGGCATCGATGATCTGGGGATTTCTCATGGCAGAGCGATTGCATTTAAGTACAATTCGTATACCAACTATGACGCTGAAGCCAGCCAGGCAGTCATTCTCTGGGGCGACCGCAGCAATATGCTGCAGAGCAGTTCGCCCATCGATTTGAATCAGGAAGAATTCGGGGAACAGGTCCGTGTCAGTTTGATCACAGGGGACCTGGACCAGGATGGCACACCGGAACTGATCGCTACCGGACAACCGTTGTCCAACTTCAATAAACGGTCGGAGACATTTTTAGTAGGCGGCAAGCAAAAAACGGTATACTACGGAAATGCAGAGCGTACTGCTATTACGTACACATACGATGAAACGCAGGGGATGCTGATCAATTCCTCGGAGCTGTTTGAACCATTAAAAGGTACGTTTCAGTCGACGGAAATGGATGGAACCACTTACACGACATGGACTGCGGAAAACGGCTTTGATGAGAATTATTGGTCGATGCCCGGCATGTGTACCAATGCGGCGGTCTTCAAGCCTGCAGGTGCAGACTACGCCTATCTGTATTTAGACAGTTGTCTGTATGAATGCGTAGAAGGCAAGATCTCAATGAAGGGCGAGATGGATGAAAAGTATGATGGAGAGCACAGTTTTGATTTGGCGGATAATCAGAAATGGGGTGCCCGCTCCAACGGTAATCAGGCGGCTTACGCAGAATATGGAGCAATTGCGGCAGACATCAACGGAAACGGCGAACAGATCCTGACGGTCAATTCCGTGAGCTATTCTTCAACCGTTAAGTCCTCTCTTACGAATTCCGAAGGTGAGTTTTATGATCAATATGCTGTGGTAAGCGGAAACAGTGACGGAACGATGACCGCCACCATTACCTGTCCGGAAGAGGATACGACAGAGGATTACCAAGGAGTGGCTCTGGCTTTCATGGACAACGATACAGACACCGTGCTCATGGAATACACAGGACAGCATTATCTGACCTATTCCGACCCGAAGATCCTGGCGATCATCGCGGCGGCTCCCTACTTTGAAGATGTGGACGAAGCTACCGGCTATGAGTTCGCTGGCAATAATACGAATTCTTGGGGCATGACCCATGGACATAGTGATGCCACTACCTTCAGCATAGATTTCTCTGTAGGCGGCTGGGGGAACCATGAACTTCAAGGCGCCGGTGCCAATTTCGGGATCGAATGGGCGGCTAACTTTACCTTATCTTATGAGAAGAGTTGGACTGATTCCTATGAATATACGATGACTTTCGGGACCTACGGCGATCAGGATGCGATCGCGTTTTACAGCGTTCCTACAGAAAATTATATTTTTCGGATCAAGACCCCGGATGGGAAAGGTGGGTACACGGAAGAACTCAAACCCGTCACAAAGGCTTATCAGCCCGCTTATCAGGTGCTGACCCTGGATTATTATGAAACCATTCGGAAGGACTTTCCGTCGGTACTGCCAGCGGTGAAGGGCAAAGCCATCACCTCTACACCGGGAGATCCCGCGTCCTACCCGTCTTCCTACAGTGAGTTTGATGAAAAGGATATCATCGTGAAGTGGGATCAGGATGCCGCAGGCGTTGGCTACGGTAACGGCAGTATTACGCAGGAAATCTCCGTTACAACTGAAGAGGAGAGCGCTTACTCGCTGGGTGCCGAGATCGAGTTCAAGATTGGCGGCGGAGCGGAAGTGCAACTAGACGCGGGGCAAACCGGTTTTGAAAACAAATGGGGCGGAGCATTCTCCATCAACCCCGCCGGGGGATGGGCCACTACCACCATGAAGGGGACCACCATTTCGGCGGAAGTAGCGAACATGCCGTTGGAATTCCAGCCCTATGGCTACTATTTCAATTGGAAGCTCTTCAGTTATTATTATAAATTTGGCGACATCACGAAAGAAAAGAAATTATCCTTTAACACGGAAAATGAAGATGAAGGAGATTTCTCCGTTTATGATGATGTAACGATCGGAGCAGCTACCAGCGCACGGGTACCGGTCATCACCTTCGCGGTCAGTGACGTGGCGAAGCCGCCGCTGCTGCCGGATGATTTCCAGCAGGACTATGACCGCTCCACCAGCGAAAGCAATGTGATGACCTGGACTTATGATGATCCGGTGTCGGCCTTCATCATCCATAAGCAGTTTGATTTCCCGGTAGGCGGCGGCCTTCAGGAAGTCGCCCGGATCCAGCCGGGGGATTCCAGTCATTACCGAATCAAATACGACGAGGAGGGGAATCCCTACAAAGAATACTTCTTTGAAGACACCAACCTCTCGCCTTACACCGAATATCAGTACGCGATCCAGGTGGAACGTCTGGACCCGGTACCGCCTCTCTCCACCCCTTCGGCCCTGGTAACTGCCCGGACAAAGGCGGAGGATGGCTATCCGAAGATCAATATTGCGGAATCCGATGAGGAGCAGGATGGAAAACTCCTGGTCTATCCGGATAAGAATGCTTATCTGACAGCTGGGGTCACTGGTCCGGAAGGAGAGACCATGGCCAACTATTATTCTGTAGTCCAGTATCAGTGGCAGAAACAGGAGAAAGGCGCTTGGAATGACCTAATCGGGGAGACCAATAAGACCTTGACCTTTGCTTCTGCTGGAGTGGACACAGAAGGCGAATATCGCTGCCGGGTGAACGTGATCACCAAGGCGAATAACGTGGCGATCACGGCTTATTCCGGTACTGTGGAACTGACCCATGCGAAACGGACCAGTTTCATGAAGGAAGTTTCCGTCACAGATGTGGCGGGCGGCGGAGTCCAACTCTACGCCGAGGTCGGTAATGCCCATAAGGACAGCGCCTCCATCCCCGGTGGGACGGTGACCTTCACCTTGAAATCTAAAAACAGCGAACAGAGCTATCAGTATACGGCACCGCTGACGGCAGCCGGCACGGTGACGGCAGTAATGGATGAGGGACTGCCGGAAGGCTTGTACTCGGTAGAGGCTTACTATTCCGGATCCTACATATTCAAATCCTGTAAGGGAACTTCTATCTATCTGTCCCAGCGGGCCACCGGTTATGTCATCGACATGCCGGGCACGGCGACCTACGGTGATGAGACAGAGATGATTTTCCGGGAAGTTTCCAAGTCCGGAGGCATCACCGACACGGAAGATGTGGATGCCGGAATGATCACCATGTATAAGGCGGCGCCTCTGAGCAGGGCAGCCCTTTCCGGAGCGGTAGAATATACGGTGGATCCGGAAGCGGAAGAGCCGGTTGCCGTAACGGCAGGAAGCAAATACTATTATGTTGATGACGACGGGATTCGGTGGTACTTCACCGCTCCGGCGAATGGGGTGCCTGATTTCGACCTCGAAAACGGTTATGCCAAGTTCGGTGACAATCTGTCAGCGGATCGGATCACATCGGTGAACGGGATCGGTACTGACG
Source organism: Bacillota bacterium (assembly GCA_017405645.1). Lineage (GTDB taxonomy): Bacteria > Bacillota > Clostridia > Peptostreptococcales > Anaerovoracaceae > RUG14258. The sequence continues at coordinate 40,856 of JAFQZZ010000035.1, read as the reverse complement.
GACAATACCTTCTGAAGGCTGACACAGCAGTAGGGGTCTATCTGATCTCCATGAAGAAGGATGCGGATATGGACGAAATGTACACCGCTTATACGACGGTGGAAGTCCTGCCCCGGGAGGTCACCCTGCAGATCCCGACCAATCTGAAGACCGGAGAATCGACCATCCTTTCGGCAGATGATATCAAGTTCAAGGATCTGTCGCTGATAAACGGCAGTTGGGCGGATTGTGATTTCACCGAAGATGTGTTCAACTATGCGAATACCAGCATCGTTCCGAAGTATTACAATACAGCAGGGAAAGAATTCGATGCAACGACCGTTCGTGATTTCTGCGGGGCCTATACCATCGCAGGAACCAAAACACTACCGAATTACAAGATCACCTGGCGCAATGGCCAGCTCACCGTGCTGGGAGCTGCCAACGCAGTCAGCGTAGGCGTACGGCTCTTCGACGGACTGAATGTCGGCAGGATCTATATGATGTCTCCGGAGATCGGCACAGCCACCGGCCCGCTGGGCAGCCCCGGCGAAATGGACAAAAGTATCCAGGCCGGCGTCCGGATGATCTTCAGTGCTCAGCCGGATGAAGGTTATGAGATCTACGACTGGTACATCAACGGCAAAGCCCAGAACAACAAGAACAGTACGCTGGTCTATACCATGCTGGCGGAAGACACCACCGTGGAAGTCCAGTTCGCCATCAAACAGAACACCTTCACCTTCGGCATTGCCGGAGATGAAAACGGCGGTACCCTGACCTGCAGTGACAACTCCCTGTCCAGCGGCAGCGTGATCCGTCGGAATGCGACCTTTACATTTACCGCAGAAGCCAAGCCCGGCTACCATTTCAAGGAGTGGCGGTACACCGAGCAGGGTCTGGGCACAGCCTACAACGATGAAGACAGTGGCGAAATGAGCAGCACTTTCGACTTCGTCATGCCCAATATCAGCTGCTCTCTCTACGCGGTCTTCGAGCGGGACGGTTACGTCTTCAACTACATCGACGGCAACAACGCCAAGGGGCTGACCGCCACCTATGAGAATGAGGAAGGCAAGACCGTTACGGCCAAGGCCGGCAGCACCATTGCCGGCGGCACGGTGATCACCGTGGCTCCGGCAGCGGGCTACGTTTTGGACAAGGATCGGAATTATATCTCCCAGGGGACCCAGGGAACGGCAGACTATGACAAGGAAACATACACCTTGACACTGGATCAGGATACCACGGTATACGGGTGGACGAACCAGCTCACCTATGATCTGGAATTGGCCTATGCCATCGCTCCGACATCGAAAATGATCCCGGATGCGACCATCAACTATATCATCGACGACAGGGACTACAGCTTCTCCTATGAAGAGTTCCGGAAAAACGGAGCAAAGACCATTCCGAACATTCCCGGTGGCAGTGCCGTTACGGTGGAAATCGACGCCCCCGGATGGGTGGATCTCAAGGGGTGGACCGCTAACGACACCCGCATCACGGCAACGACGGAAAAAGATCAATTAGCGACTTCTATCCAAAGCGGAGGCCGGGTGGAAAAGAACAAGGCCTATTCCTATATGAATGAAAGCGATGGCAATACCTACTACTTCACTTCTCCGGTCAATGGGACCGCCGATTGGAGTGGTTCGGCAGTCACGGTCTACTCATCCAGCGTCCGGTACACGATCCCGGCGATCCATGAGAATGAAAAGCTGACGGTATTCCTGAAGGAGAAGCCGGTGCACGTCGTGACGATGGCAGATATTTCTGAAAACGGGATCTACAGTCTGACCCTGCCCGAAGGCGGTTTCTACGGGACAGATGAAGACCCGTACGACGAGACCCTCGTCAATGTCCATGACGGAGATGACTTCGTTGTGATGGTAAGACCTTTCCAGGGCAAGACCGTGGCGTATTGGACGACTACGCCGGAAAGCGGCGAGGCAGTCACCCGGCCGGCGACCTCCCTGCGGTACACCATCCCGAACATCGTGGAGAATTACACCTTTGAACCGATTTTCTCCACCACTACATATAATATGGTGACCTGGCCTACCATCAGCGAGAAACAGAACGGACTGAACCTGGATCCGGAGAGCGGTTACATCGCCAGCGTAGCGTCTGGGGAAGGCTTTAAATTCAAGCTTTCCGGTAAATCCCTGAACCTGGTGGACAAGGTTTGTGCCAATGGTCATCAGTTTACGGCAGACGGCAATGAAGTGGACGGCACTACATATAAGGTGGATAATGGCGTTTACTCCATCACAAACGTCACAGAGAACCAGGAGATCACCGTCACGCTGAAGACGATCGGCGTCACCGTGAACGGTGTAGACATTGTCGAATTGGCCGGTACCGGCTGGACCTATGACAGCGGGACACAGGTCCTGACTCTGACCCGCTCCGGACTGGTACTTAGCGGCACAAACAATCAGGAATTAGCGCCGAATCTGAGGATCGTCACCACCGAAACGGTAGGGGCCCTGACCCTGGATGATCTGAATGTGACATCGGCAGCCATCGATCCGATGCTGGGGATCGCTGCGGAGACGGTCGTCACCATCGCGGGCAACAATAACCTGACCGGAACGGAAGCGACGGTCCTCAAGGCAGACAATAATCTGACCGTCAGGGGGAATGGATCCCTGAACATTGTCAGCGAAGTCAACGACGAAAAAGGATACGCATTCTATGCCGGAGGCGATTTGACCTTTACCGGCACAGTGGACGCAAAGATCCATGCAACTATCGGAAGCGGACTCTATGTAGAAGGTACCATGACGGTAGGAGTGAAAAACAGCAAAAAAGCATCCCCGACCTTGCGTCTGGTTTCCGACAACGAGTATGGATCCGTTAACCATAATGTGGATCTGTTCGGAGGAGAGATCATTGCATACGGAAAAGTGGCCGGGATGGCCCTGCCCCAAATTCTATCTGGCGAAGCATCCTCAATCAGTTGCTATGATGGTATTCTGGAAGTGTCCAGCGATTCCAATGATGTGTTTGGAGGAAACCTTTCAAATGATGCCTTAAAAGCATACTATGAAAACGGCTATATGATTCGAAGCAGAGCGGTAAACGGTGAGGGAACGGAAGAACCCTATGTTTCTGGTTCCAAACTGGCTTCCGAATACAATATGCCGGATGCAACCCCGCCGTATGACAAGGTAACATATTATGACAGCGGTGACAGCAGCAGTTGCTCTTGTGACAAGAAACTCTTTAACTATATGCGGTTGAGCCCGCTGACGGGTACCACAGGTGACGACCTGATCCTGTCCGTGGAATACGGCGGGAATACTTACAGCAGGAACTTGAAGAATGATACATTTACCGACAACGAAAAAGGATGCTACTACTATATCGACACGAGGGATACGGACAACCTTGAACTGCAGAAGTTGACGTACAATGAAATCACGCGCTATCTGACAGACGATACAACCGAAACCTTTGAAGGGTATGCCGTAGATGTCGAAGATCCCTTTGGTGCTGCAACCGTTCCCAGCGATACAGATATCATCATCGTTGCAGAGAATGAATACCTGAATGGACAAAGGAACCTGCATTTCAATATCAAAAAGCTCGTTAATACAGATGAACCGTATCTATATTATCAAGATACCGTAATGGCGTGGATATATTCTGCGGAATGGCCCGACCCAGATGATGATATCGGTCCGCTGAACTACTCTCTCGCCGGATCGGTTTCCGGCGGCGGGGATTCGACCTGGGGCAGCATTTACGCGAATGGATTCGTTGCCTTTGCAAAAGATGATGATGAAGCAAGCATGAAAACGGACGATGTTGCATCCCTTACCCTGGACAATCTGACTCATTTCGACTTATGGATCAAAGATTATCCTGTGAATTTGAAGGGGAGCAACTACATCGTCGGCGCCGGGGAGGACTTTAGCCCGCTGACGGTAGAAGGCGATGTTCTGGATCTGCACAGTGCTGAAAACGGCACCCTGACGATCAGCTCCCAGGGCGTGGATGCGCTGGATGTGCAAAATGTGAAGCTTACGGATGTGGCAGCTTTGACCATCTTAAGTGATACGAAGGCTATCAGTGATTTGAAAGATGTGAAGTATTATTACGGAGAGGGCGACGATGCACTCAACCTCCCCTACGGTTTAGGCTGGGAGATGGATGAAGGCAGCAAAGCCAGCGATGCGACGACACAACAAACCGTGCGTCCTGGAACGGCTTCCAAATACATCAAGATCTATACCACCTCCACGGATGCCAACTCCACTCCGGGACAGATGCTTTACGACAAATCCAGTCCAAATGGATATCCCACGGATGACGGCGTGACGCTGACACCGCCCACCGTGATGGGTGAACCGCATCTGTTCACTCCGGGCGAACATGGAAGCAAGGTGGAATTCATTAAAGGGTCCACAAAGACGGAATTGGTAGCTGACACGGACTACACGTACACTGCATTTGACAGCGTTCCGCTGATCGGCACACTGAAGATGCTGTATAGCAGCAGCGAAACCCTGAAGGATCTTCCGGTCGGGGAATACACCATTCGCGTTTCCTTCTATGATGAAGACACGGCGGATGCAACGTACTATACGCTGGATATTCCGCTGACCGTTCAGGATACGGAACATGTTGTCGGCGATGTGGAAGCAGAGCCGAAGACGATGGTCCTCACACGAGGAAACAGCGGGAACATCACTACCAAGTATACTGGCACGACACCAACAACATATTATTGGTCCTATTATAAGATCAAAAGCGAAACATCTGTTGTGATGGATGTTCCGGGCTTTACTCTGGTAGCAGGAGAGAAATCGCCGAAAGCGTCCGTTATTGTTGAAGACAATGCACCATTCGGATCCTATAAAGTGAGTGTAATAACCTTTGCGGAAGGAACCGAGTTGGGCAGTGCATTGGTGGACGTGATTGTAGTGCCTAAGGCAACGGAGATCAAAGTCAGCTGTGCAACAGAAACACCTTCCGGCGATGAGAGCTATATGCTCTACCATAATACGTTGGACGGTTCAGCCCTGACATGGGATTTCGATGCGGCTGTCACCATGGATGATGAGACTGCCGGGGATCCCGCGAATATCACCTGGAAACTGTGGGGCGCAGAAATGAGACCGACCATTGTCGATAATGATGGCATACTGACCATCGACCCGAATGAGACAGGGCTGATGAATTCCGGCTATCTGCTCCTGACGGCGACCTACACCAATGAGGACGGAAGCAAGCTGGATAAGACCGTGAAGATCCGTCTGTCAGAAGACGCCATCGTAGGCTACACCCAGCCGGATGAAGGCGGCAGCATCAGCGCGGACAAAGTCACCAACCCGGCGGGGACGCCGATCCCGAAGGATACCGAAGTGACCTTCACCGCAGCGCCTGCCCCGGAATATGAGATCGACACCTGGTACATCAACGGGCAGCCGGCAGAAGAGGGCGTGGACGGAAATACCCTGACCATCACCACGGAGAAGATGGGCCGCTACAACGTATGGGCCACCTTCGCCAAAGCGAAGATCTGCAATGTGACCTTCAGCAAGGAAGGCCCGGGCGAGCTGACCGCCCAGACGGACAGCGGCACCCTGGCCAGCGGCGATAATGTCGCCAAGGGCACGGATGTGACCTTCTCCGCCGTTCCGGAAAACCTGGCCGGCGTGAAGGGATGGACCGTGACGATCGATGGAGAAGAATCCACGGATTACACGGACAACGGGGATGGTACGATCACGATCCAGAACATCACCGCACCGGTGGATGTCAGAGTGGAATTCGAGGTACCGGACCGTACCGTGACCATCACAGCCGGGGAGAACGGCACAGTCTCCTTCCTGGTGAACGGAGAAAACCAGGCGGTGGAAAAAGATGAAGAGACCGGCAAATACATCACCACCGTCAAGGCGACGGATACGGTGACCGTCCTGGCAGTGCCGGATAAAGAGTATTCAGTGGAAGGCTGGAGCGAGCTCAGCCATGCCACCGTTTCGGATGCGATCTGCACCATCCTGCCGGGCATGGAAGACGCAGCGGCTGCCGTGACCTTCCAGACGCAGACGACATACAACGTAAAAGTATCCGCCAACAGTTACGCAAACGGCTGGGGCACCGTGGAAGTCGGCAAGGACAGCGTGGCGATGTCCACCAACCGGACATTCACCGTACCGGAAGGAGGCAGCCTGATCCTGAAGGCTGTACCGGATGCCGGAAGCACCCTGTACGACTGGACGGTAGAACCCGCCGGATATAAAGATTACACCATCCAGGGAGACCTGCTGACCCTGACCAACGTCACGGAGGACGTGACGGTAGCAGCCACGTTCCACAGGGACAACAAGGAACTGACTCTGGTGAAAGAAGGGGAAGGCGAGGATACGCTGACAGCGGCATATAACCTGACGCTCCCGGACGGCAGCGTACTGGAAGACGGAAGCATGACACCGGAAGACGGCACCAAGACCCTCCGCAGCGGAACGGAAGTAGTCGTGACCGTCATCCCGGGCAGCGGGCAGATCCCCTCCAGTTTCACCGTGAACGGAAAGGACTGCACGGCAGACCTGGTGAAAGATCCGGATGCAGTGAGATTCACCTATACGATCGAAGCGCTGACCGAAGACACCGAGATCCGGGCAGCCTTTGAGGAACTGGTGATGTTTGAAGTGACAGGCCATGAGGATTACACCGTAAAAGAGATCGATGAGTCCGGCGAAGAGCCTGTCGAGACAGACAAGACAGTCGGGACCGTGGCGATCACGGGCTTCGGGGCGGAGAACGGATTCAACTACGAAGTCGAAGGCGCAGATCCGCAGGAAGTCATGGTCGTTCCGAATACGCCAATAGAGATCACCTTCAAACCGGAAGCGGGCTATGTCGTCAATACCGCCAGACTCAGCGAGGGCGCGACGGCGATCCTGTCGGATGCGGGATCCAAGGCGACCTTCTCCTTCAAGCAGTCGGCGGAAGGCACCATCCTCCGGATCGAGGGCATCGACGGCGACCTGGACTTCAGTGGACTGGAAAGCCCCTTCGATGAACAGAAAGGGGACGACGTATACGTCACCCTGTACCTGAGCTGCGGGGACAACGGCACACTGACCGTCACGAATGAAGCGGAACACATCCAGTACACGAACGGCGCATCCATCCTCAGCGGGACCGAGATCACATATGAAGCGGGACCGAAGGAACATTACAGTGCAGCCGTGAAAGTGAACGGTGAAGACAGCGAAGCTGCCGGAACGCTGACGCTGACGGATGAAATGGAGGAGATCTCCATCGAAGCAGACTTCGAACAGTCTGAATATCCGGTCACCATCACGACCCTGGGAAGGGGCCGCGGGAATGTGACCATCAATAACAGGAGATATGCACCGGGCGAATACTGGCTGAAAGCAGGAAGCGAACTGACCATCGCGGCAGCCGCCTCCGAGGGCTGTGCGGTAGACGAATTCCTGGTAGCCGGCGAGGAAGTGACAGAGGGATCCAGGACGCTGACCCTGGATCAGGGCATCGAGATCATCGCATCCTTCTCCGATACGATGAGGGCCGTGACCTACAACAGCCCGATGAACGGGAAACTGAAGGTCCTGGATGGCCAGGCCAAGGAAGTGGCCTATGGCGCTTCCGTACCCATCGGCAGCAAGCTGTACGTAGTGAAGACGCCTGACCCCCATTACATGTTGGAAAGCATCACCGTAGGCGGGACAGACCTGACGGGAGACTACTTCATAGTGGATGAAGAGCGGGGCAATAATGTGTACTGCGAATTCACCCGGGCGGAGGACAAGGTGACATGGATCGCAGTCTACGGGACAGTAGACGCGCAGCTGATGCCGGAAGGCGAATCCATCGGCAACGGCGAATATGTACCCGCCGGCTCCCAGATCAAGTTCGTGGTGAAGCCGAAGAACGATAACTACTCCCTGGAAAGCCTGACCGTCAACGGACAGTCCATGAGCCCCAGCAGCTACTATGAAGCGGATCAGGAAGATGTGGAAGCCATCGCGATCTGCGAATACACCGGCGATGTACCGGGCGTGAAAGATGGCGTCAAAGTATCGATGCTGACCGTCAACTGTACACTTACGGCGGAACTGGCCGATGGGACGAAACTGGAGAACGGCGATTATGTGAAAACAGGTGACAAGATCAAGTTCACCCATAAGCCGACGAGCAGTGGCTACACGCTGGATAAGTTTACCGTCATCGGTGCGGAGGCAGATAAGAGCGGCATGTATGTAGCCGGCTCGGAAGACATTGTAGCCAGTGCGGTATACAATGCACCTGCCACCATCATCCATGACCCGGATGTACCGCTCGATGTGGACGCTGCTTACACGGTCCTGATCGAGACCGAGGGCGGCGGCCATGTGGATGTGACCATCAAGGGCGACGCAGTCAAGAGCGGAGCCGAAGTGGATCTGGGTAGCAAGCTCACCATCAAGGCTGTTCCGGACGAAGGCCAGAAGGTGGCCTCCCTCACCGTTAACGGCGTGAAGTTCGCCAACGGTGAAGAATACGTGGTCTACGCCAACACCCTGATCAAGGCGGTCTTCGAAGAAGGAGAAGCTGAGATCGGCCTGCCCTGCTACAAGGATGACAAAGGCAATATCGTATACAGCGGATTCTCCTACGACCTGAACGGGGATGGCGAATTCACCGAAAACGAATACATCATTCCGAAGGGTGTGGACGTCCACTTCCGGGAGAACCACAAGTACTTCGAGGATATGCCGGGCAACTGGGCGGATGAATACATCCAGTTCGTGGGCGACCGTGAGATCTTCCAGGGCGTCACCGACACCCTCTTCGATCCGGAAGGCAAGGTCACCAGAGCGATGTACGTGACCGTCATCGGACGGCTGTACGAACGGAGCTTCGGCGCCATCAACGGCGGGACAGCGCAGAACTTCACCGACTGCGACTACGACTCCTGGTACGGCAAGTACGTGGATTGGGCGGCAGCCACCGGTGTGGTCAACGGTTATGATGCACAGACCTTCGGTCCGAACGACAACGTGACCCGTGAACAAATGGCGGCAATCCTGACCCGGTTCGCGAAACTGATGAAACTCGACACCAAGGCCAGCGGATCCCTGTCCTTCACGGATACGGATACCATTTCGGACTACGCAGTGGACAGCGTCCAGTATTGTGTGGACAAGGGCATCATCAACGGTTATGATGACGGCCGGTTCGCACCGCAGGACAACGCTACCAGAGCCCAGATCGCAGCCGTGATCGTGAGATACATCGAAAGCGTTCTGAGCGAATAACAGGTAATCGCCTACAGGCGACAAACGGATGCAGCGCAGCCGGATTGGCTGCGCTGCAGTTTGCCTTATACGAAACTCTTTGGTACAATAGAGAAAAACGAATGTGAGGAGAGAACAAAATGGTATATTTCTTTCAGACCCACACTCAATTATTAGCCGTGCTGTGCGGCCTCTTGGTCGGTTATCCGTTTGTTTGGGTGCGCCGGGAGAGGATAGGGGTGAAGAATCCGATCTCTGTGCTGGCTGTATGCTTTGCATTTTCTATTGCCAGCGTCTTCTCTGCGTTGGCTTTTGCGGTCATCGAACAGTATATTTCAGGAGTCCTGTTTCCGAGAATCGGACCAATTTCTGTACTAGGAGTCTATTTGATCTGCCCGTTGCTGCTGTTGCTTGTCGCAAAAATTTCCCGACTAAAAATAAGTGGATTTCTTGACTGCTTTGCGATTTACGCATCCATTTCATTAATCTTTATGCGATGCAATTGTCTGATATCTGGATGTTGTCTGGGAACACTGATTCCAGGGACGGAGATGCGGTATCCGACGAGACAGGCCGAGATCATCTTCTATCTCCTGATGATCTTCTGGTTCATGTATAAGGAGCGGAAAGGCTACGTAAAAGGAACATTTTTCCCCTTCCTGATGATGATGTATGGGATTGTGCGGTTTATACTGGAGTGGTTCCGTGTCGCGGATACGCCTTCTGCGTTTCATTTATCCCATGTCTGGGCGATCTTGGCGGCAGTGATTGGTGCGGTAATCTATTTCATGATGATTAAAAAAAGCAGCCGGAATCTGCCGAAAGAGGAAGCATAGAGAATAGTTTTGGTTAGACAATAGCAAGCGGTGCAGTCCGGGTGGACTGCACCGCTTGCTGTTGTTTCCGCTATGCCCGGAGCGACGGGAGCACGCGCTGCCATTCCTGGATCGCCCTGGCGTTTACGGTGATTCTGACAGGGACATCTTTTAAATATGAAAAATACTAATATTAAAGATGAAAAACAAGAGTTTTACTTTTCTATATTCCGGTGTTATAGTGAAGATGTCGAAAGGGAAAGGGAATCATCCGGACCCAAAATAAAAAGATAATCAAAGAAAATAAAAGAAATAAGGAGGAAAACACAATGTCTGCAATCGTACTGAAAAACAAAGGAACACTGAAGGAATACATCCAGGAAAACAGCGCAATTTCCGCAGTTGAGGAAAGAATGATCGCAAACTGCAGCGTACTCGGCTCCCTGGTATTTGCACTGATCGTTTTAGCTCAGGTTTTCTAATCCGGAAAAAGGATTCGAACCGTTAAAGCAAAGCGAACAGGAGAGGAACCCAAAACATGGATTCAGATCATAACCGAAACAAGTAAGAAGGATGTGCGAACACAGCGTTTGTACATCCTTTTTCTTCTTTTTGCCGACATTGACAATCCGCCCGGAATCGAATAGGATGGAGTATAGAAATGAACGGAAAGGAGCGGACTCATGCAGGAAGAGTATCAGACTTCTTTTGACCCGGAAGAGGCGCCCCTGAAGGACAGCGACATCCGCTACGCCTGGAGCGAAGGCTCCCCGGTGCGGGAAAACTGGACGGGGGACGACGACCGGAAATACGAATTCACCTCCATGGTCATGGAGCAGAACCTGGAGCACGCCCGCCACGTGGAAAACGAGCGGATGCAGTTCCACACGGTGTTCATCGCGTTCTACATCGGCGTCCTGGCCTGGATCTTCAGCGACGGGAGCGTGCGCTACGATTCCTGGGTCACGATCTTTGTGGAGGCGGGACTGATCTTCTTCAGCCTCATCGCCTGGACTCTGAACGAGCGGTGGTCCAACGCTTTCGACCGGCACATGACCTATGCCAAGGGGTGCTATTACCTGTTGCACAGGAGTGTCTTCGGCGTGGACGACAGCCGGCGGATCGACGACAACGTCATCAAGGAACTGAAGCGCAGCCACAAGGACTTCAAGGAGTATCTGGAGATCGAAGCCATGCCCTCGGATTTCGACGACGAGAGCGCAGAAGGCGGCGTGCTGGACGTGCTGCCCCTGTACAGCTTCCGGATCAACAACCCGGTGGACGGGGAGCTGAAGTCCCTGGCGGAGCACAAAAACGTGGAGAACCTGCCGGGACTGATGCGGGAACTGAGGCAGTACAACAAAGGCGGGAAAAAACTGCGCCGGCCCTACTGGAAGATCGCACCGATCCCCAGGGTGAGGACCGGGAACCTGTTTTACATCATCGACTTCGCCATGTTCTTCTCCCTGGTGGCCCTGGTGCTGTGGCAGGTGAGCATGAAGTTCCTGCTGTTCGTGAACGGACGGGATGCGGCCTCTGCCCTGCCCTCCGATTCCTGGATAGCCCTGATCTTTACGGTGATCCTGACGGGCGCGGTGTTCGCGGTGATGCAGGTGAACGACAAGAAGCGCTATGTGGCCGATGAAGACCGGCAGGACAAGCAAAAAGAGGAAGAGAAATGATCAGACTGATCGCAACGGATCTGGACAATACATTGCTGAATAAGGAAAGCAAGGTGCCGGAGGAAACGGTGCGCCTGCTGGAGCGGGCGGCGGAGAAAGGCGTGAAGGTGGCGGTGGCCACCGGGCGCTCCTTCGCTTCCGCCAAGGCCATTGCGGACCAGCTGGGACAGCCCTCCCCCGCCATCTGCTACAACGGGGCGGCGGTTATCGACACCGCCACCGGCGAGCCCTATTTCATGGACTGCCTGGCCCCGGACCTGGTGAGGGACATCCTGGCCTTTGCTCGGGAGAGCGACCTGTATGTTCAGTTATATGATAAAGACGAAATCGTGGTGGAAAAACTGCGGCTGGACCGGCACCCGGACCCGGACCTGGACTATGCGGGATACCGGGAGGTGGGCGACTTCCGGGAGATCGAACTGTTCGGGACCCCGAAGATCCTGTTGGCGGCTCCCCCCGAACGGATCCCGGGGATCCAGTCCAAGCTGGAAGCCCTGTACGGCCGGAGGGCCTATTTCGCCCAGTCGGAGAGCCACCTGGTGGAAGTGATGAACAAGGGCTGCGACAAGGGCAGCGCCCTGAAACGGCTGCGGGAGATCCTGGGGCTGTCCAAAGAGGAAGTTATGGGCTGCGGAGACAATACCAACGACCTGCCCCTGCTGTTGGAAAGCGGGACGGCGGTGGCGGTGGCCAACTCCGTGCCGGAACTGAAAGCGGCCGCCACCTATGTGTGCCGGGGCGAACGCAGTGAAGGCTTCAACGAAGCCGTGAAAAAATTTGTATTGGGAGGAGAAGAGAAATGATGAAAAAAATGCTGGCTATCCTTCTGTGCGGGATGCTGATGTTCACGATGTGCGCCTGCGGCAGCGGCGGCAGCGATGAACCGGAACCGTCCGGTGAACCCGCGGCGGAACAGGAGGTGGAAGTGGACCCGGCCACGGAAGAAGATGTTCCGGACCTGGAGGAAATGGAAGCCATCCGGCTGGCCACGGACTACGCCCTGGAGACCGCCATCGAAGAGCAGGAAGAGGGAATGGTGCTGGAAATCGATGACGCCGAGATCCTGGACCAGAACGCCGACGCCTACCTGGTGTCCATCCCCTGTCTGGAATACTATGAAGGGGAAGCCGCCGGCGGTTATGTCAACATCTACCGGGTGGACAAGAAGAGCGGCAAGGTGAAATTCATCACCGGCGCCCAGGATTACTGGGACGGGATGATCGACATCACCAAAGGCGAAGTCAACGAGACCGAAGAGAGCGCTAAATAAAAACAATAAAAAAATCACCCGCTCCGAGGGGGTTTGGAGCGGGTGATCTTTTTGGTTGTTGCAATTTTGTTTTAAGAAGGAATTTATGAAAAACACTTTTGTGTGGTTCGCTTTGTTTTTCTCTTGATGTCTTAACTATACGGCCCGAACCTTAAGATTACTTTAAATCCCGGTGAACTTTTCGTGACATTTCGCCTGTTTCTTGACAAGTATGGTAAAATGGTACCAGTGATTTCCTGCGAAAACAGGCAAGGGAGTGAGAAAAACGATGAAAAAGAGAATAATCCTGTGGATCGCCCTGGCAATGCTCCTGTCTTTAAGCGCGGTCCTGACCGTCTCTGCGCAGCAGGCGGACGTCATTCATGTGACGATCAACGGCAGCGAAGTGGCTTTCCAGGAAGGCTACGGACTGCCTTATGTGGATAATAACTGGCGGACCCAGGTGCCCCTCCGGGCAGCCATGGAAGCCTACGGGGCTTACGTGGACTGGGATGCGGACGCCCGGACGGCCATCGTCCAGTACCAGGGCGTGACCGTCAAGCTGCCCGTCAACCAGAATTTCCTGTCGGCCAACGGACAGATCCAGACCATGGACACCGTGTCGGTGGTCCGCTCCGGCCGGACCTACCTGCCTATCCGCTTCGTGGTGGAAGCCCTGGGCGGCAGCGTGTCCTGGGATCAGGAGACCCTGACGGTGAATATCTGGAACCCCAACTATCCCGAGAAACAGACTTCCCTGGTGCCCCTGAAGGAACGGGGCGTCTACGATGTCTACCAGAACGCCCTTCTCATCGGCGATTCCCGGACCCAGGGGATCCAGGCGGCAGCCGGGATCTCGGGGGCGGACTATTTCTGTGAGAACGGGCTGACCCTGAGAAAGGTGATGACCGGCGGCAGCGTGGCGGACGGCACCTACACCATCACCCAGGTGACGGATGACCAGGGAAACGTCACGGAAAAGAAGACAGCCAACGTGGTGACGCTGGCCCAGAAACTGCAGAGCAAGCAGTATTCCCGGATCTACATCATCTTGGGATTCAACGACGTGGGCTGGCAGACCCCCACCACTTTTGAAAAGCATTACGACCAGATCATTGACCAGATCCATGCGGCCCAGCCAAACGCCATGATCATCGCCCAGAAGCTGATCCCGGTGACGGCGGCCCGCTCCCAGACGGACAAATATTTCAATAACCCGGCCATCGCCCAGTACAACCAGATCATCGAGCGCCAGGCCAAGGCCAACTACATTTTATGCATCGATCCTACCTGGTGCGTGGCGGATGATACCGGCGCCATGGATGCGGGGCATTCCTTCGACGGGATCCACCTTTACGCCAAGTCTTACAAGCTCTGGGCCCAGTTCGTGGGGCGGATCGTTCCGTAATAGTCACGGGCAATAACAGAGAAGAATAGCTGAAAGACCAGATTCAAGGTCTTTCAGTTTTTTTATTTAGACGCAAAGTTCAAAAAGAATAAGACGCTTTTTCGGACGTCGGGGACGGTATACTGCAGATACAAGGTTAAAACAAACGGCAAGAAATATGGAGGTGTACCATGAAAAAGACAGGAAGAAAAGTGATCGCATATTTAATGATCGTAAGCATGATCGTCACATACATCCCGACGATCGCCTTCGCCGCAGAAGAGGAAGTCAACAACAGCGTCAATAACGCGCCGGCATCCTCCGCCACGGTGACACCGGAAAAAGCACCGGAAAAAACAACAGAAACGACTGCCCCCGAGGCGGCCGCCCCCAAAGAGACTGCACCGGCAGCCTCCGCCGGGACCTCCACCCAGGAGGACGCCTCCGCTTCTCCGTCTTCGCCTGCCGGGTCCGGGACCAGCGAGACCGGTACCCAGACAGTAACTGAAACACCGGAAGGAAAGACCGATGCGGACAAACCGAATAATGAAACCAAAGTAAACAAGGAAGAGCAGAACACTGCTGCAGAAACCTCTCAGGAAGACCCGAAGGAAAAAGAGCAGGAAGAAGAAGCCGCAAAGCCCGCTTCCGATGCAGCGTCCATGAAGGTGACCGGAACGTTTACCGTCTATCTGGAAAACCCCGTACAGACAGTACAGCTGACCGCCACCAATTACCAGTCTGACGGAAAGACCAAAGCTTCCGATCAGGCAATCACCTGGACCAGCAGCGATCCTTCCACAGCCACCGTCAGCTCCACCGGTCTGGTGACAGTAACAGCGGCGGATATCCCGGCAGGAAAAACTGCAACAGTAAAGATCACAGCGAAAGCGGCGAACAATTCGTCCATCAGCGTGACAAAGTCCATCACCATCCGCCATCTGGCAGTGACAAACGTGACCATCAGCGTCAGCGGACAGCAGAAAGCGTATCTGGGAACGAACGAACAGTATACGACCACAACATCCCCCGCTTATGCGATGAGCGCACTGGGAATCGAAAGCTATAGCGTGAAATGGTCCGTGGATAACCCCTCCGTTGCCACGATCTCGGAAGACGGCGTACTGACACCGGTAAGCGCCGGAAAGGTCAGCGTGACAGCCCAGGCCACCATCGACGGCAGCACAAAAACCGCAAAGAAAACAATCACGGTCGCGGAACCCGTTCGGGTCACCGGCATCAAGCTGAACGCTACTACAGCCAGCCTGAACAAAGGGCAGGACGGCAGCGACAGCAAAAAGCTGACCGCCTCCATCACCCCCACCACTGCCACCAACAAAGCCGTATCCTGGACCTCCAGCGATGAAGACGTCGCCACAGTGGACGCGAACGGCAATGTAAAGGCAGCAGGCGCAGGAACCGCCACCATCACAGCGGCCTCCCAGGACGGGTCGGAAAAAACCGCCTCCTGTCAGGTCACCGTACTGGATCTGGAAAACATGGAACTGACCCTGTCCGCCGGCAAACTGGACCTGAGACGGGGAGAGACAGCAAGCCTGACCGCTTCCCTGGGAGACACCGCTCCCCAGCAGCTCACCTGGACGGTGACCGGTGACGCCTGTGTGGTCCCCGGAGCCTACAACCGGGCCAATCCCCAGACTTTCTACGGATGCGCTTCCGGCAGCGCCGTGATCACCGCTACCGCAGTACTGGGCGGCAAGACCTTCACCGCCACCTGCCCCATCACCGTCAGTGAAGAAGGCGACGTGATCGAACTGGTACAGCTGGGAGCCCTCAGCGACATCCATATCCCCTACGGGACAGCGAAAGACCTGATCCCCTTCGTGGTCAACGGCACCGCAGTGGATGCCAACGGCTACTCGGTGGAAGTATACTACGACCACTGGAACTGTGAAGACTATGACCCCAAGACCCCCGGGACCTACATCTTCACCTCCGATGTCAAATGCACCGCTCCATATTTCAAAACGAATAACGATACAGAAACAGTCAGCGTGAAGGTGATCGTGGAATCTCAGGAAGCCTGCACCTTCCCCGTAACCATCAACGTGGAATATCACGAAGGTTACCTCGGCGACAGCCAGGGCAACATGATCTCCATCTACGATTATGAAAAAGCAGTAGAAACCAAGACCATCACGGCTTACGGAATGGCCGGCCAGGTATTCGGATATGAGCTGGATCTGCCGGCATCCTACCGGATCAAGTCCGTGACTGCTGCAGGCGGCGTACGGAACCTGAATACGAACCAGGAAGCCGGATACATCTCCTGCAAGCTGCCCGCCTCCGGCAATCCGGTCATCACCGTTGTGGCTGCCCGGTCCTGGGACTTCGTAGGCCGCCTGGGCTACGTAAGCGATGACCTGACAAAGTGGAAGCAGGGATGGAACGACGGCAGCGTAGCCGTGGAAAAGGACACCAACCTGGTCTACAACCCTGAAGAAGGGGAAGAAGGAAGAACCTTCCGGATCAGCGAAAGCGTGGAAGCCGCCATCCATGAAGGATATACCCTCTACACCCAGAGAATGGCTTTCGTCAGCAACGCCGGATGGGTCTACGCCACACCGGAAGAGTATGGATTCACGATCAATGAAGACGGCAGCGTCAGCATCTCCCAGACCTTCGATGCCTCCCGTCAGTGGTACATGCTCAACTTCTACAAGAAGAATTACACCGTCACCTACACCGACGGCGTGGAAAACACCACAGTATTTGCAGACAAGAGCGTCACAGCGCTCCAGGGCGACTCCGTCCCGGCCTTCGGCGAAGCGCCGGTACGCAGCGGATACACCTTCGCCGGCTGGGATGTCGATCCCGCATCCATCGATGCAGTAAACGGCGACCTGGTCTTCACCGCCCAGTGGACCGCTAAACCTTCCAGAAAACCGGAACCGGCCCCAACTCCTGAAGAACCAGAGGTGATTGCTCCGGAGGAACCGGCCCCAGACCCAACAGCTGAGGAAATCGTCCCGGATGAACCAGCCTCGGCCGAGGAACCGGAAGTGAACGTTCCGGAAGAACAGGCCCCGGCCGAGGCACCGGAAGAGATCATTCCGGAAGAACCGGCTCCGGCTGCTCCGGCAGCGATCCGGACCATCCTGCCGGCTGCAGTCACCACCGCAGCCCAGACAGTGACCTCCGCTTCCGATGCAGAGGAAAGCTACACCATCAACATCAGTGACGAAGAAGCTCCCCTGGCCCTGCCGGAAGTGATCGAAGATGAAGCTGTGCCGCAGGCATTCGCGGAAGGCTTCTGGGCACTGATCAACCTCCTGAGCGCTGCAGGCACCTGCCTGATCGCCCTGGGAATGATCATCACCTTCCTGAGAAACCGGAAGGAAGATGAAGAGGAAGCAGCTGACCAGTCTGAAAACAAGCGCAGAAAGATCAAGTTCTTCGGCCTGATCCCGGCGGCTGCAGCAGTCATCGCCTTCCTCCTGACAGAGGACATGAGCCTGACGATGCAGATGACAGACAAGTGGACACTGCTGATGGTAGTCATCCTGATCGCCAGCATGGCGGCAGCGTTCCTGACCCGCAACAAGAAGAACAACGAAGAAGAGGAGAATGCAGCGGCATAAGCCTGAGCTTCCCCGAATCCCCCGAGAGCCCGTCTGACGGGCTCTCTTTGCGTGCGGAAAAGAAAAGAGGACTTCGCTCTTCCGTTTCGGCGGAAAGTATGCTAAAATAATGCCAGAGTACAAAGGAGGGCGGTCTCATGAATGGAAAAAGAATACTGATTATCGAAGATGAAGTATCGATTTCCGATATCGTCAAGTTCAATCTGGTGAAAGAAGGCTATGAGGTAGAGACAGCTTACGACGGGGAAGAGGGCCTGAAGAAAGCCCTCGGAGCCGATTTTGATTTGATCCTTCTGGATATCATGCTGCCCCACGTGGACGGCTTCCAGGTCTGCCGGAAGGTCCGGGAGACCAGCAACGTGCCCATCATCATGGTCACGGCGAAGGAAGAAGAAGTGGACAAGGTCCTGGGACTGGAACTGGGGGCGGACGACTATCTGACCAAGCCCTTCGGGATGAGGGAACTCATCGCCCGGGTCAAGGCCAACATCCGCCGGACGGAATTCCTGTCGGATTCCGGCGACGGCGGCACCAAGGTATCCAATTACGGGAATATCACCATCGATATGACCAAATACGAGATCCGCAAGAACGACAAACCGCTGGAACTGACCCTGCGGGAATTTGAACTGCTCAAGTATCTGGCGGAACAGGAAAACCAGGTATTCTCCCGGGAGCAGCTCCTGGAGGAAGTCTGGGGATATGAATATTACGGAGATATCCGTACCGTTGACGTAACGATACGGCGGCTCAGGGAAAAAGTCGAGGACGATCCCAGCGAGCCAAAGTATATCCGAACAAAGAGAGGGATCGGCTATTATTTCAGACGGCCGTAAGGAACATATATGTGGAAAAAGGGAAGCGTAGGCAGACGGCTGATCACGATCTCTTTCCTGTTGGTTTTCATCGCCCTGACAATCGTCGGGGTGTTTATTATCCAGCAGCTGGAAGCCTACCACATGGAAAACACCCGCAGCAGTCTTACCAAAGTCGCCGAGGAAGGTGTGCTGAAAAGCCTCAGCGCATACTACTCTCTTGACGAATTCCAAAGCGAGATACAAACCAATATCGGCACCTGGTACTCCGCTGTCCAAGAGGAGATTTTTGTCGTGGATCCGCGTTTTCGGATCGTGGCCTCCAGCAACACCAACTTCATCGGCGAATCCGCGGTGGGGAGCCTGGACGAGGCCCTGATTACCCGCGCCCTGTCCGGGGAGACGGCGGAAAGCGACGGCGTCATTGGCAGCCAGAAGATCCAGGTGAAGAACATGTGCTTCCCCATCGTCAACTACGAGGGCGACATCACCGGCGCCCTGTACATGCGCAAGGACCTGACGGAGATCTATGAGACCCTGCGGCAGGCCATGAAGATCTTCCTGCAGGCCATGATCGTGGCCCTGGTGGTCACCATCATCCTGGGCGTGCTGATCTCCCGGGGGATCACCCGGCCCATCAACCAGCTCACCCGGCGGACGGAAGCTATGTCCCGGGGGAATTTCAAGGAGCTGGTGAATGTCCAGTCCGATGACGAGATCGGCCGGCTGGGCGCCGCCTTCAACCGGATGGCGGAACAGCTGGACAAGACCATGCTGGAGATCAATGACGAGAAAAACAAGCTGGAACTGGTGCTGAAGACCATGGCGGACGGACTGATCGCCGTGGACTACAACGGCCGCATCATCCAGATCAACTCCGCCGCCCTGGACATCCTGGACGTGACGGAGGAATATGCCCTGAACCGGGATTACAGCTCCCTGATCCGGGGACTGTGTCCGGCCCTGACCCTGGGCAGCCTGAAGGCCCAGACTCTGGAGATGGACGGGGCCAATCTCAGCGGCAATGAGATTTTTGAATACAACGGCAACGTGTACTTCGCCCGGTACGAGACCCTGGACCGGACCCGCAGCAGCGAGGTGAACCTGGTGGTCATCCTCCAGGACATTACCGAACGGGCGAAGCTGGAAAACATGCAGAAGGACTTCGTGGCCAACGTGTCCCACGAACTGAACACCCCGCTGACCACCATCAAGAGCTACACCGAGACCATGCTGGACTCCGAAGGGGTCCTGGAGCAGGAGGACCTGGTGAAGCAGTTCCTGACGGTCATCGACAGTGAGGCGGACCGGATGAGCCGGCTGGTGAAGGACCTGCTGCAGCTGTCCCGGCTGGAATCCCAGCGGGAGACCTGGCATAAATCCGTCCAGAACGTGATCACCATCGTGGAGAGCGTCATCCAGAAGAACCGGATCAACGCCAGCAACAAAAATCAGCAGCTCAACTCCCTCTTCGACCCGGCGGCGGACCTGCAGGCCTACGTGGACCCGGACAAGATCGAGCAGGTGCTGCTGAACATCCTGAGCAACGCCATCAAATACACCGAACCCGGCGGGCGGATCGACGTGGACGCCCTCCGGAAAGGCGATTTCATCTATATCACCGTCCGCGATAACGGCATCGGGATCGCGGAAAAGGAAATGTCCCGGCTCTTTGAGCGGTTCTACCGGGTGGACAAGGCCCGCTCCCGCTCCATGGGCAGCGGCACCGGCCTGGGCCTGTCCATCGCCAAGCAGATCGTGGAAGAGCACGAAGGGACCATTTCCATCGAAAGCAAGGAAGGCAAGGGTACGGCAGTGACCATCAAACTGCCGGTGTACCATCTCAAAGCGGGAGGAGATCGTTCATGATCATCAAATTCATACTCGTGCTGCTGCTCTGCGTGCCGCTGGTCTTCATCATGTACCTGGCGGTGAAGAACCTGGTCAGCAACCTGCAGGCCCAGCAGCGGCGGGCGGAACAGATCCGGCAGAAAAAAGAACGGATGCAAAAGGACGAAATGTTCGGTCTCCGGAAGCCGCCGAAACCCGGCGAAAGGCCGGCGGACCTCCTGCAGTACCGGGAAATGAGGTAAACCATGCGATTTTCGGAATTTACGGGCAACCGGGACAGCGCGGCGCGGCTGAAGGAGCGGATCCGTCAGGGCACCTCCTTCCACGCCTACCTGATCGACGGCCCCGAGGGCATCGGCAAGCGCCGGCTGGCCTACACGGCCGCCCAGGCGCTGATGTGCGAAGATCCCCGGGACGGGGAACCCTGCGGGGAATGCCCCGCCTGCCGGAAGGTAATGGGAGGCAATCACGCCGACCTGCATTACATCACCACCGACGGCAGCAGCATCAAGGACGAACAAATCGAAGGGATCCAGGGGATCCTGTTTTCCAAGCCCTTTGACGGGGACCATACGATCCTCATCATCGACAAGGCGGACACCATGACCGCCCGGGCCCAGAACCGGCTGTTGAAGACCCTGGAGGAACCGGCCCGGAGCGTCCGGGTGTTCCTGCTGACGGAAAAGCGCAGCGACATCCTGCCCACCATCGTTTCCCGCAGCGTGGTCATCCGGCTCAAGCCCGTGGAAGCGGAGGAGATCCGGCAGTTCCTGATCAACAGCCACGGAGCGGACGAAAAGGACGCGGAGATCGCCGCGGCCTGTTCGGGGGGCTGCCCCGGGAAGGCGGTCCGGCTCCTGCAGGACGAGGATTTCAAGCAGAGAAGGGAGCGGAGCATCACCTGCGCGAAAGCACTGGCGAAGGCGGGTTCCCTGCCGGAATTCATGAAGACCCTGGAAGAGGACCTGAGGGACAAGGAAGAGGCTTTAGAGTTCCTGGACATGGTGCTTTTGTGGTACCGGGATCTCCTGCTGCTGGACCTGAAGGCCGGCAATGAGATCATGAACCGGGACCGGGCGGAAGAACTGGCCCTGGCCGGCGAAAAAGTCAGCCGGAAACAGATCCTGAGGACCCTGGAGGAACTGGAAAACGCGAAACAGGATATACTGATGAACGCCAACAAGGGCTACGTCATTCGAAATATGTACCTGAAGATAAGAGGATGAATAAAATGGTTAAAGTGACAAGCGTCAGATTCAAGAAAGCCGGGAAGATCTACTACTTCGATCCGGCGGGTTTCGACCCGAAGAAAGGCCAGCACGTCATTGTGGAGACGGCCCGGGGCCTGGAATACGGGGAAGTCATGGAAGACGTGAAATCCGTGGGCAAGGACAAGGTGGTCTCTCCCCTGAAAAAGGTCCTGCGAATCGCCACGGCGGACGACACGAAGCGCTGGCAGGACAATATGAAAAACAAGGACAGGGCCATGGCCATCTGTCAGGAAAAGATCAACAAGCACAAGCTGGACATGAACCTCATCGACGTGGAATACACCTTCGACAAGACGAAGATCATCTTCTACTTCGCTGCCGACGGACGGGTGGATTTCCGGGAACTGGTCAAGGACCTGGCCGGCGTCTTCAAGATGCGGATCGAGCTCAGGCAGATCGGCGTACGGGACGAGGCCAAGATGATCGGGGGCATCGGCACCTGCGGAAAGGGGCTGTGCTGCCACACCTGGCTGTCGGACTTCGAGCCCGTGTCCATCAAAATGGCCAAGATCCAGGGACTCTCCCTGAACCCGGCGAAGATCTCCGGCATCTGCGGCCGGCTGATGTGCTGCCTGAAATACGAGAACGACGTCTACGTCCAGATGAAGAAGCACATGCCGGACGTGGGGGATCGGGTCCGGATCGGCGGGCAGTATGCCCAGGTCATGGAGACCAACATCCTGAAGCAGACCGTGAAAGTCAAGTACATCGGCAATGACGAGGACGATCGCAGCAACGACGAATACTTCACCGTCACCAAGAAGGAGATCGAGAAGATCGAGCGGCGCCGGGACAACAACAAGAAGAAGGAAGAAGAGATCACCGAAGACATCAAGGAGCTGCTGGACTGATGGAACGGATCGACGACACCGGCTTTTC
Source organism: Bacillota bacterium (assembly GCA_017405645.1). Taxonomy (GTDB): domain Bacteria; phylum Bacillota; class Clostridia; order Peptostreptococcales; family Anaerovoracaceae; genus RUG14258. The sequence continues at coordinate 18,063 of JAFQZZ010000035.1, read as the reverse complement.
CGGTTACAAGGTGGTCCAGAACCCGGAGTGGTTCTGCTACGGCGTGGACGCGGTGCTGCTGGCGGATTTCGCGAAGATGAAAAAAGGCGTGAAGGCAGCGGACCTGGGCACCGGCACCGGGATCATTCCCCTGATCCTGAAGCATAAATACGATCCCGAGAGGATCTATGCGGTGGAAGTGCAGCCCGGCGTGGCGGCGCTGGCGGAAAAGACCGTTCAGATCAACGGTCTGGAGGCGTGCATCCGGGTGATCGCGGCCAACGTGAAGGACGCCGCCGGGATCATCGGAGGCGGCGCGCTGGACGCGGTGGTGACCAATCCGCCCTACGTGGCGAAAGGCGGCGGCATTCCCGGGGACGATCCGGTAAAGAATACCGCCCGGCAGGAAACGGAAGGGACCCTGGAGGACTTTGTCCGCTGCGCGGCGGAGCTCTTAAAGGAGCGTGGGGACTTCTACATGATCCACCGGCCTTCCCGGCTGGCGGATGTGGTGGAGACCTGCCGGAAATACCGGCTGGAGCCCAAGGAAATGCAGTTCATCCAGCCCTGCGAAGGCAAGGCCCCCAACATCTTCCTGATCCACTGCGTGAAATACGGCGGACCGGAACTGAAGTTCCTGGACCCGGTCTGCGTCTACGACGGGGAAGGAAACTATACCCCGGAGATATTGAAAATGTATGAAAGATAAAAAAACCACCCGCTCCGTTGCCGGAGCGGGTGCGTTGTTTTCAAAGTTCGATATTACAGCTTTTTCAGTTCTGCCAGGCAGTCCGAGCAGATGTTCTTTTTCTTGATCAGCTTCATGTCATTGGTGCCGCCGCAGAAGATGCAGGCCGGAGTGTACTTTTTCAGAATGATGCATTCCTCGTCCACGAAAATTTCCAGCGGATCCTTGATCTCGATATCCAGCGTACGTCTCAGTTCGATCGGAAGCACGATTCTGCCCAGTTCGTCAACTTTTCTTACAATACCTGTTGCTTTCATTCGTCAGCTCCTCCTTCTTGTTCGGGTTCTGTCTCTACAGTGGTTTCCGAGCTCTCCTCCACCTCGATGTCTTTGTCCACGATCTTGAGGTTGGTTTTCTTGTCGTTGATCAGCGACATAATGATCTGAATGGCATTGACCACGGAGGTCGCCTGCCCGACAAGTCCGACCGGACCCTTCACGGAAGACACCAGAGAGGAAGTCACATCCAGGACGTCGTCAACGATACCTTCGGCCGAAGTAGTGCTTTTTGCCGCCGAATCCGTGATCGTTTCCACGTTTGTCATCACGTTGTTCAGTTTCTTAATGGACGGAATCAGATGCCGGACCAGGTTGATGCAGTAGATCAGCAGAATAAACAATGCGATCGCGATCAGAAGCATGCATATTTCGCCCAGCGTTAATGTGATATTCAAGGAACCCCCTCCTTTGCTCATTTTTCACTGTATCATATATTATGAATTAAAACAGAGGAAAATACAACCATTTTTTTTAATATTTAAAAACTTTTCGGATTTAATTACCGGAAAAAAGGTTGAAAAACGGGGCATTTCCTTTTTACTATTGATTTTTTCCATAGAGTGTGGTATTTTTTGTTATTAGAGATTCTTTAATACATTATCCATACGGGAGGATGCAAAGTGGCAAAATACGTTGTCAGACAATCCGGGGCCCTGATGGGCGACCTGGTTGCCAGCGGCTCCAAAAATGCAGTGCTGCCCCTGATGGCCGCATCGCTGCTGACGGACGATAAATGCAGGATCAACGATACGCCGGCTCTGCGGGACGTGGAAGTACTATGCCGCATCCTGGAGGACATCGGCGGACAGATCCGTTTCAATAAAGAAGAAAAATACCTGGAAATCGAAACGCCCCAGATCCGTGCGGCAGGCGCCGCGCCTCATCTGGCGGGCCGGATGCGGGCTTCCATCCTGGTCCTGGGACCGCTGCTGGCCCGGATCGGGAAGGCCACCGTGGCACTGCCCGGCGGCTGCGCCATCGGCGCACGGCCCATCGACCTTCACCTGAAGGGGCTGGAGGCCATGGGAGCGAAAGTACAGACCTTTGAAAAAGACGGCTTTGATTTTGTGGAGGCAACTGCCGAACACCTGAAAGGCTGTGAGATCTACCTGGACTTCCCCAGCGTGGGAGCCACCCAGAACCTGATCATGGCGGCGGTGCTGGCGGAAGGGACCACCCTGATCCAGAACGCTGCGGAAGAACCGGAAATCGTGGACCTGGCCAACTTCCTGAACAAGATGGGAGCGAAGGTCAAGGGCGCGGGGACCGACAACATCCGGATCGAGGGCGTGAAAGCCCTGCACGGAACCGAACATACCGTGATCCCGGACCGGATCGAGACCGGCACCTTTATGGTGGCGGCGGCGATCTCCGGCGGGGATCTGACCATCCATAACGCTGTAGCCAGCCATCTGACGCCCATCACGGCCAAACTGAGGGAAACCGGTGTGGACGTCTTCGAAGGCGAGGATTTCATCCGGGTGGACGCCCGGGGTAAGTCCCTGAAGGCAGTCAACATCAAGACCCTGCCCTACCCGGGATTCCCCACGGACATGCAGGCCCAGTTCATGGCGCTTCTGGCCGTGGCGAAGGGAAAAGGAACCATCAACGAGACCGTATTTGAAAACCGCTTCATGCACATCGACCAGCTTCGGAAGATGGGCGCGGACATCACCTATGCGGACCGGAAAGCCTCCATCATCGGCACGAAGGCGCTTCATGGCGCCCAGGTGCGGGCCACCGACCTGAGGGCCGGGGCGGCGCTGGTGCTGGCGGGACTGGTGGCGGAAGGCGTCACGGAGGTCTCCCAGGTCTACTACATCGAACGGGGCTACGAGGAATTCGTGGAGAAGATGAGGAGTGTCGGAGCCGACATTGAATACATAGAAGAATGATCCATAGGTCTCGACAGAGACCCGGAGGGTTTATGAAGAAGTATTTAGCGTACATACTGGCAGTGGCGGTGATCCTGCTGAACGGGGTCCCCTACATCGCCCTGTCAAACAACGGAGATGACGAACAGCGGGTTCCCAGATCCAAAGTGGAACGAATGGAAGAGCAGATCAGCGAGAGCGGCGTGACCATCACGGTCAAGCGGGTCGCGACCGGCGAATACCAGACGCTCCCCCTGGAGGAATACGTTGCCTGCGTGGTGGCCAGCGAAATGTACGGCCAGTTTGAAATGGAGGCGCTGAAAGCCCAGGCGGTGGCGGCCCGGACCTACGGGCTGGCCCGGGTGGGCGATCTGTGCGACACGGTCCACTGCCAGGCCTTTGCCACCGAAGAGGAACTTCGGGAAAAGCAGGGCGACGAGTGGATGGACAAGTACTGGGGCAAGTTCCTGGAAGCTGCGGTGGAAACCCAGGGCCAGGTCGTCTATTATGACGGGGAACTGGCCAGCTACCTGATGTTCCACTCCTCTTCCGGCGGACGGACGGAGAACTCGGAAGAAGTCTTCCCCTACATGGTTCCCTACCTGAGGAGTGTGAAGAGCCCCTATGAGGACGATGCCACCCACAAGCAGGAGACCAAGACCGTATCCGTCGACACCTTCGTGAAGGCCGTCAACGGACTGAACCGGAAGCACATCACGGAAACCGACGTGCAGAAGATGGAGATCACGGCCCGGACCACCGGCGGCCGCGTCAAGACCATCCAGATCGGCAACAACGAATTCACCGGCAGCGAGATCCGGGATCTCTTCGGACTGGCGTCGGCGAACTTCACCTACAATATCGAAGACTACCACGTGATCTTCACCACCACCGGCTTCGGCCACGGCGTCGGCATGAGCCAGTACGGGGCCAACGGCATGGCGAAGAAGGGGTACAATTACAAACAGATCCTCAAGCACTACTACACCGGCATCGACATGGGCCAGGTGACCGACGAGATCATCGAGAAGAGCAACAACACCACCGGACCGTCGGAGGATGATGAGGATGCGGTCAAAGATATCAACGAAAAGACCGGAAAAGCCACGGAAAAAACTTCGGACAAATCCGATGATTCCAAAAAGAAAGAAAGCAACGACTGATGAAAAACGCCCCGGCGAAAGCGCCGGGGCGTTAATATATTTCCTGTTTAGTTCTGAAGCAGATCCAGCACTTTGTAGATGTCGCCGGCGCCCATGGTCATGGCCATATCGCGTTCGCCGACGTTTTTTTTCACAAAATCGGCGATCTCTTCAAAGGTGTCGAAATAATACACTTCTTTATCCGGATGCTTCTTCTGGATATTCCGGTACAGGTCGTCGGAGTGGACGCCGTAGATGTCCTGCTCCCGGGCCGGGTAGACCTTGGCCAGGACCACCACGTCCGCATCCCGGAAGGCATCGGTGAATTCCCGCATCAGGTCCCGCAGCCGCGTGTAGGTGTGGGGCTGGAAGATGCACCAGACTTTCTCCACCGGGATCTTCTTCGCGGCGCTCAGGGTCGCCCGGATCTCTTCCGGATGGTGGGCGTAATCGTCCACCAGCAGGGTGCCGGCCGGCAGCTTGGTGATGAATTCGAAGCGGCGCTTCGTGCCGGTGTAGTTCGCCAGTGTTTCCATGATCTTGTCCAGCGGCGCGCCCAGGGAATGAGTGCAGGCGATGGCGGCCATGGCGTTTTTGACGTTGTGTTCCCCGGGGACCTTCATGTGGGCCGATCCCAGGTATTCCCCCCGGCAGTAAGCGTCGAAGGAAGGCATCCCCATATCATCGAATTCAATATTCTCCGCGTAATAATCGTATCCCACGCCCAGCCCGAAGGTGATGATGTTCCGGTCCAGGTTTTTCAGCACGGACCGGACGTGTTCGTTCTCCCACCCGGCGATGATCTTGCCGTTGGTGGGAACCAGGCTGGCGAATTGCTCAAAGGAAGACTTGATCTGGGAGATCCCGCCGGTGAAGTAGTCCAGGTGTTCCTCGGCGATGTTTAAGATCACCGCCACGCTGGGACGCATGTCCAGGAAGCTGTCTTTGTATTCGCAGGATTCCGTGACCAGGTAGTCGCTCCGGCCGATTTTCACGTTGCCGTGGATCTCCGGCAGGTTGCCCCCTACCAGGAGGGTCGGGTCGAAGCCGGCGTGCTCCAGGATCAGGGAGATCATGGAGGTGGTGGTGGTTTTGCCGTGGGCGCCGGAAATGGCGATGCTGTATTTCTTCCGCCGCATCATTTCCCCCAGCAGTTCCGCCCGGGTGAAGAGGGGGATCCCCTTGACCACGGCCCGGCTGTATTCCGGGTTGTCATTCGGGATGGCCACCGTGTAGATGACGATGTCCGCATCCTCCACGTTTTCGGCTGCGTGCCCCTCGAAGATCTCTGCCCCCAGGGACGCCAGGTGGTCGGTGATCTCGGAGCGCTTCATGTCGGAACCGGAGACGGTGTAGCCCTCACTGAGCAGGATCTCCGCCAGGGCGCTCATGCCGATGCCGCCGATTCCGATAAAATGATAATGTCTGTATTTTTCCAGATCGATCATGGTTCATTTCTCCTCAAAAAAATGTCGTCGTTATTATACCATAAAAAGACAAAAAAATCATTCTTTAATTGACAGAAAACAAAAAATCGAATAAAATATTAGTTGTTGAAAAAATCATTCGTGTTTATCAAAGAAACAGTATATATAGGAGAGTAAAATCATGAAAAGAATCGAACGTACCGGGATGATTATCCGGGTTTTGACGGAAAATCCGAACAAACTGTTTTCGCTGAACTATTTCACCAGCCTTTTTGACGCGGCAAAATCCACCATCAGCGAGGATATTGCCATCTGCCGGAAGATTATTTCCGACATGGGCGACGGGGAGATCGTCACCGTGGCGGGGGCTGCCGGCGGGGTGAAGTACGTGCCGCGGCTGTCGGACAAGACCGTGCGCCAGTTCCAGCAGCAGTTGTCCGAACGTCTGAATGAACCCAGCCGGGTCCTGACGGGCGGATTCCTGTTCACTTCCGATATCATGTTCGATCCCCGGGTCACCAAATTCGCGGGCAATATCTTCGCCACGAAGTTCATGGACCTGAACGCGGACTACGTCGTCACCATCGAGACCAAGGGCATCGCCCTGGCGGTCATGGCGGCGGAAGCCCTGAACCTGCCCCTGGTGGTCATGCGGCGGGAGGGGAAGATCTCCGAAGGATCCACCCTGTCCATCAACTACATTTCCGGCTCCACGGACCGGATCCAGAAAATGTCCGTGTCGAAGAAGTCCATGCACCCGGGCACCAAGGCCATCATCATCGACGATTTCATGAAGGGCGGCGGCAGCGCCGGCGGCATGGCGGAGATGCTGGCGGAGCTGGATGTGAGCACCGTGGGCATCGGCGTGCTGATCGCCACCCGGGAGCCGAAGAAGAAACGGGTGGACAGCTATTATCCGATCCTGTACCTGGACAATGATCCGGAAGACGGCCGCATCACTATTTCGCCCAACGACGAAAGTTTGGAATGATGCAGCATATATTACTAAAATCATAGAGCAATTTCGAGGAAACCGAAGAAAATGATTGAAAAATCAATAAAAAACTTGAGTATGGATTGATTTTATTGTATAATCATAATATCGTGGGAACGTGTGCACAGCACTCTCCCAAATTCAGCGCAAAGGATGGTGAAACCATGCAGATCACAGATGTGAGAGTCCGTAAAGTCAATGACGAAGGGAAGATGAAAGCGATCGCATCCGTCACATTCGACGATGAATTCGTCGTACATGACATCAAGATCATCTCCGGTCAGAACGGACTATTTATTGCCATGCCGAGCAGAAAAATGGGAGAAGGTGACTTCAGAGATATCGCCCACCCATTACTGTCGGAAACAAGAAATAAGATCAAAGATGCAATTTTCGCCGAATACGAGAAAGTACTGGCGGAAAAACAGGAAAACGCTGAAGCAGAATAGGGTTCGACGATTTGAATAAAAAGCAGTTTTAAGAGAATCTTTTTGAGGAAAGGTTCTCTTTTTTTGCGGTTTTTGCCTTTATGAAAGGGGGAAAAAATGCTATACTGAAAGTAATCGAGAGGAGGGAACGGTCATGAAAAAAACAGCTTTGATCCTGGCCGCCGGCCAGGGGACCCGAATGAAATCCAAGACGCCGAAAGTGCTGCATGAGATCTGCGGGAAACCGATGCTATCCTGCGTGATCGATGCGGCTGCCGCAGCGGGGATCCACGAGAATATCGTGGTGGTCGGCCACGGCGAAGGCGCGATCCGGAAAGCCTTTTCCGACGCCGGCGTGAAGTTTGCAAAACAGGAACATCAGCTGGGCACCGGCCACGCGGTGATGATGGCGAAGAATCACCTGCCGGAGGAAGGCCTGGTGCTGGTGCTCTGCGGGGACACGCCGCTGATTACGGAAGAGACCCTGGAGAGGTTCATGGCCTTCCACGAAAGAGAGAACAACTGCGTTTCGGTCCTGACGGCCCGGATGGAGGATCCCTTCGGTTACGGGCGGATCGTCCGGGATGACGACGGCGGCGTGGCGAGGATCGTGGAAGAAAAAGACGCGGATGAAGAAATAAAAGAAATCGACGAGATCAATTCCGGCATCTACTGTTTCGAAGCCGGCTTCCTGAAGAAAAGCCTGGACAAGCTCACCAACAACAACGCCCAGCAGGAATACTACATCACCCAGCTCATCGAGATCGCCCGGGCGGAGGGCGAGAAGATCGGCGCCCGGATCATCTCCCGCAATGAGGAGATCATGGGCGTGAACAACCGGGCGCAGCTGGCGGAAGCGGCAGCGCTGATGCGGGACCGGATCAACCGGGACCACATGCTGGAGGGCGTCACGTTCATCGATCCGAAGAGTACTTACATCGACCTGGAAGTGAAGATCGGACCGGACACCGTCATCGGGCCGGGTGTCATCCTGAAAGGGAAGACCGTCATCGGCCAGGACTGCGAGATCGGCCAGAACTGCCGGATCGTGGACAGCGTCATCGGAAACGGCGTCACGATCCAGAGCTCCACCATTTTGGAGAGCACCGTAGGGGATGAGACCACCATCGGCCCCTACGCTTACCTGAGACCCCACGCCCACCTGGGGCGGAGGGTCAAGATCGGGGACTTTGTGGAAGTCAAGAACGCCAACATCGGCGACGGCTCCAAAGCCTCCCACCTGGCTTACATCGGCGACGCGGATGTGGGCAAGGACGTCAATATCGGCTGCGGCGTAGTTTTTGTCAACTACGATGGAATCAATAAATATAGATCTGTTGTGGAGGATGATGCGTTCATCGGCAGCAACTCCAACCTCATCGCTCCGGTCCATGTGGAGCAGCAGGGTTACGTCGCCGCAGGCACCACCATCAGCCGGGATGTTCCGGAAGGATCCCTGGTGGTGGGCCGGGTCAAGGAGCGGGTGATCCCCACCTGGGGCGCCAGAAAATACAATCAGAAGAAGGAGAAGAAAAATGCAAAGTAGCAGCAGACACGTAAACGAATTTAAGCTTTTTACCGGCAATTCCAACCGGGAACTGGCGGTTGAGATCGCCAAACTCATGGGCCAGGACCTGGGAGATGCCGTCATCTCCACCTTCAGCGACGGGGAGATCTCCGTATCCATCAACGAGACCGTCCGGGGACGTGAGATCTTCGTGATCCAGTCCACCTGCGATCCGGTCAACAACAACCTGATGGAACTGCTGATCACCCTGGACGCATTAAAGAGAGCCTCCGCCGGCCGGATCAATGTGGTGATCCCCTACTACGGATATGCCCGTCAGGACCGGAAGGCCAAGGCCCGGGATCCCATCACCGCCAAACTGGTGGCGGACCTGCTGGAGACCGCCGGCGCCAGCCGGATCATCACCATGGACCTGCACGCGGCGCAGATCCAGGGCTACTTCAACGTTCCGGTGGACCATCTTTTAGGCGCTCCGGTGCTGACCAAATACTTCAAGAACCTGAACCTGGACGATGCGGTCGTGGTTTCCCCGGACCTGGGGAGCGTGACCCGGGCAAGGGCCATGGCGGAACCGCTGAACGTGCCCATCGCCATCGTTGACAAGAGACGGCCCCGGCCCAACGTATCCGAGATCATGAACATCATCGGGGACATTGAGGACAAGAACGTCATCCTGGTGGACGACATGATCGATACCGCCGGCACCATCACCAACGCGGCTAACGCCATGAGAGACCTGGGCGCCCGCAAGGTCTATGCCTGCGCCACCCACGGCGTCCTCTCCGGGAAAGCCATCGAACGAATCGAGGAATCCGCCATCAGCGAACTGGTGCTGCTGAACACCATTTCCCTGCCGGAGGAAAAGAAACTGCCGAAGATCAAGACCCTGTCGGCTGCGCCGATGTTTGCGGAAGCCATGATGAAGATCTTCTCCAACGATTCCGTCAGCGAGTTGTTTAAATAGGACAGAACGATGCTTGTGATCGCTGGCCTGGGGAATCCGGGCCGAAAATACGAAAATACAAAACATAACATGGGTTTTCTGGTGCTGGATGCCTTTGCGGAAAAGAACAGCATCCGGATCCGGAAGATCAAGCATAAAGCACTGGTGGGCGAGGGGATCATCGCGGGACAAAAGGTCCTGCTGGTGAAGCCCCAGACCTACATGAACCTCAGCGGGGAAAGTCTCCGGGAGGTGGTGCAGTACTACGATGTCGAGCCGGAAGAGCTGATGGTGGTCTACGACGACGTGGACATCCCCATGGGCTCCATCCGCCTGCGCAAAAAAGGCAGCGCCGGCAGCCACAACGGGATGAAATCCATCATCTATCAACTGCAGTTCGATGATTTCCCCCGTCTGAGGGTGGGGATCGGCACGGAAAAGAAAGGCGATATGATCGACTTTGTGCTGACCGGGTTTTCCAAAGAAGAGTCCGCGAAGATCCGGGAAGCCATTGAGACCTCGGTGTCGGCGCTGGAATGCTGGATCGAGCGGGGCATCGACATCGCCATGAATGAGTATAACCCGAAAAAGAAGCCGAAGAAGCCCAAGGAAGAACCGGAAACGGAGGGGGCGGAACCGGCCGGTGAAGCAAATGAACGTACGGTTTCAGGCGATCCGGGAGATCGCACAACTGAATAAGGGACTCTACAAGATACCGGGGCTTTCGGAGGGACGAACAGCCCCGCTTCTTTCTGTTATCGCGCAGGAGCGCAAGGGCCCGGTGCTGATCCTGACCTCGTCCCAGGGGCGGGCGAAGCGGCTGTGGGAGGACCTTTCTTTCTTTTTGGGAGAGGACAAGCCCCTGCTGCTGGCGCCGGAGGAAGAGCGGATCTTCCTCAATTACGACGCCCGGAGCCGGACTTACCTGGAAGAGAGCCTGAAGAGCCTGACGGCCCTGGCTTCCGGGGAACCCTGCGTGGTGGTGGCCTCCGTCCATTCGGCCCTGAGAGAGCAGATGCCCAAAGAGGTCTTCTGCAGGGAAGTCTTTGAGATCCGGCCCGGCAGCGTTTTCGACCTGGCGGAATTGCAGCAGCGGCTGTACCTGCTGGGCTACGAGCGCAGTCCCGCCATCGAGTCCCGGGGCCAGTACAGCCTCCGGGGCGACATCCTGGACCTGTTCCCCTACGACCGGGAATACCCGGTCCGGACGGAATTCTTCGACGACACCGTGGACTCCCTGCGGGAGTTCGACCCTCAGACCCAGCGGTCCCGGCGGACTCTGCCGTCGGTGACGGTGTGGCCGGCCCGGCAGCTCCTCTACTCCGACGAGCTGGGAGAAGAAGTTGCGGAGCGGATACTTGCCAGGGCGGCGGAGCAGGCTTCTGTATTGACAGAGGAAAAAGCGGAAAGACTGAAGGAGCGGACCGATCTTTTGGCGGAACACATCCGGACCGGCGCCAACCCCCAGGGGCTGGCCCGGTACCTGCCCTGGTTTTATGAGGACTGCCGGAACCTGGCGGGCTATCTGCCGGAGGATGGCGCGGTGATCATCGAGGACTATGACCGCTGCCGGGAAAATGCGATCCTGAGAGAAAAAGAGCAGCGGGAGGAGTTCGCCCAGCTGCTGGAGAAGGGCGACGCCCTGCCGGAGGACTTTGATTTCTTCGCCCGCCAGGAGGACCTGGCGAAAATGGTGAAGGACCCGGCGCATCTCACCGTGGTCTGCACGGCCTTCACCGGGAAGATCAAGGACCTGGGGGCGGAAGCCCGGACGGTGGAAGTCCGCAGCCGGGCAGTGCCGGTCTATGCCAGTCGGATGGAGAGGTTCCTGCAGGACATCCGGGACCTGAAGAAGAAAGGCTACGAGGTGAACCTGGTGTGTTCCTCCCGGGAACGGCAGGAGAATCTCCGGGAGTTCCTGACCCGGAACGACGTCTATGCGGACCATATCCTGGAGGGGAACCTGTCCGCCGGCAGCGATTTCCCTGACGAAAAGGTCATCTGGATCTCCGATGCGGACATCTTTGAGAAGACCCGCACCCGGAAGCGCCGGCAGACCAAGAAAAGAAACGCGGAACCTATCAAGTCTTTCGTGGACATCCGCCAGGGGGACTACGTGGTCCACGAGAACCACGGCATCGGGCGGTTCCTGGAGATCCGTCAGCTGGAGGTGGAAGGATACAAGCGGGATTACCTGATGATCCAGTACGCCGGCCGGGACGTGCTTTACGTGCCGGTGGACCAGATGGACAGCGTGCAGAAATACATCGGCGGCGACGGCGTCACGGTCCGGGTGAACAAACTCTCCGGGTCCGAATGGAAGAAGGCCAAGGAAAACGTGAGGACCTCCATCGAGCGGATGGCCCGGGAAATCCTGGAGCTGACGGCCCAGCGGCGGGCCATCGCGGGCTTCGCCTTCTCGGAGGACACCCTGTGGCAGAAGGAGTTCGAGGACGCCTTCCCCTACGTGGAGACCGACGACCAGCTTCGGAGCATCCGGGAGGTCAAGCGGGACATGGAACGGCCCTTCCCCATGGAGCGGCTCCTGTGCGGAGACGTGGGCTACGGAAAGACCGAAGTGGCGGCCCGGGCGGTGTTCAAGTGCATCGCCGACGGGAAGCAGGCGGCGATCCTGGTGCCCACCACCATCCTGGCCAACCAGCATTACCACACCTTCCTGGAGCGCCTGGAGAACTTCCCCTTTAACGTGGAGATGCTCAGCCGGTTCCGGACCCCCGCCCAGCAGGCGGAGATCGTGCAGAAGCTGAAGGACGGCCGGATCGACGTGGTCATCGGCACCCACCGGCTCCTTTCTGCGGATATCGCCTTCAAGGATCTGGGGCTGCTGATCATCGACGAAGAGCAGCGCTTCGGCGTCCGCCACAAGGAAGCGCTGAAAATGATGCGGAAGAACGTGGACGTGCTGACCCTGTCGGCCACCCCGATCCCCCGGACCCTGCACCTTTCCCTGACCGGGGCCCGGGACATGAGTACCATCGAGGAGCCGCCGGAGGAGCGGTATCCGGTGCAGACCTACGTTATGGAAGAAGACGAAGACATCATCAGGAGCGCCCTGCTCAGCGAGCTGGAGCGGGGCGGACAGAGCTTCGTGGTATATAACCGGGTCCGGGACATCCACCGGGTGGAAGCCCGGATCCGGGAACTGGTGCCCCAGGCCCGGGTGGCCGTGGGACACGGAAAGATGAGCGAGGAGGCCCTGGAGAACGTCATCATCGACTTCGCCGAGCAGCGGACGGACATCCTGGTGTGCACAACCATCATCGAGACCGGCATCGACATGCCCAACGCCAACACGATGATCGTGCTGGACGCGGACCGGTTCGGCCTGTCCCAGCTCTACCAGCTCAGGGGCCGGGTGGGCCGTTCCACCCGGATCGCCTACGCCTATCTGACCTACCGGAAGAACAAGACCCTGACGGAAGTATCGGAAAAGCGGCTGGCGGCCATCCGGGACTTCACCGAACTGGGGGCCGGCTTCAAGATCGCCATGCGGGACCTGGAGCTCAGGGGCGCCGGGAACCTGCTGGGGACCGAGCAGAGCGGCCATATGGTCACGGTGGGCTACGAACTCTACTGCAAGATGCTGGACGAGACCCTGAGGGCCCTGCAGGGCGAGCCCCTGCCGGAGGAGGCCCGGGAGGTGGCCATCGAGCTGAACGTCAGCGCCTACCTGCCGGAGGATTACATCCCCGACGAGATCCAGCGGATCGAGATGTACCAGAAGATCGCCTCGGCCCAGACCGAGGAGGACCGCTCCGACATCCTGGACGAGCTCATCGACCGGTTCGGGGACCCGCCCCAGCCGGCAGAGAACCTCATTACGGTGGCCCTGATCAAGGCGGAAGCGAAAAAACTCAGGGCGGAGCGGATCACCGACGGAGGCAATACCGTCACGGTCCATTTCCCGGACCAGGAATGCATGACTCCGGCCGTCATCGGCGGCGCCGTGCGGGCCCTGGGCGAGCGGGTCCGCTTCCGGGCCGGCCGCAAGCCCGGCGTCACCTGCCGGATCGAAAAGATTCGTCAAAAACCGGAAGAAGTTCTGGCGCTTCTGAGAAGTATGACCAATGAGGGGGAAGAATGAGCATCGGGCCCCCTCTCCGTCACCTGCGGTGACACCTCCCCCCCAAAGGGGAGGCAAGATAATATCTCCCCAAATCCTGTAGCAAACCGGTGCGGTTTGTGATATAATATTCATCTGAGCAATACAAGGACAGGGAAAGAGGTACGGACTGAATGGAAAAGAAGAAGACCTTTTTACAGGGTGCGCTGATCATGGGCATGGCCGGCGTCATCATCAAATTCATGGGAGCAATCTTCCGCATCCCGCTGGGCAACATTATCGGAGACCAGGGACTGGCCTATTATCAGGGGGCCTACCCGATCTACGTCTTTTTGCTGACCCTGTCCACCGCGGGGATCCCCACGGCGATCTCCAAGATGATCTCGGAAAAGAGCGCCACCGACGAATACTGGGAAGCCCACCGGATCTTCCGGGCGTCCTTCGCGCTGATGCTGGGCATCGGCATCGCTACCTCGGCGATCCTTTTCTTCGGCGCGGGGCCCATCTGCCAGATCATCAAAAATCCCGGCGCGTACTACTCCATGCGGACCATTGCGCCGGCGCTGCTGTTCGTGCCCATCATGGCGGCCTTCCGGGGCTACTTCCAGGGCATGCAGAACATGGCGCCCACGGCCACGTCCCAGGTGGTGGAACAGTTCTTCCGGGTGGTCTTCGGACTGGCCCTGGCGATTTTCCTGCTGCCCCACGGACTGGAAGCGGCTGCGGCAGGCGCGTCTTCCGGCGCATCCTTCGGCGGACTCTTCGGGGGCATCGCCATTTTCCTGATCTACTTAAAGAAAAGAAAATCCATTTTCAAGAATATCCGGGAAGGCGTCCGGAAAAAGAAGGAGAAGACCAGCTCCATCATCAAGCGGGTGCTGATCATCTCGATCCCCGTCACCATCGGAGCTTCCATCATGGCCATCATGAACTTCATCGACTCGGCCCTGGTCATGCGGCGGCTCCAGAACGGCGCCGGCTTCGCGCCGGACGTGGCGGAGCAGCTCTACGGCCAGCTGTCCGGCATGGTGGCTTCCATCATCAACTTCCCCCAGGTGCTCTCCATGGGCATCGCGGTGAGCCTGGTGCCGGTCATCTCGGCGGCTTTCCAGCGGAGGGATATGGATTTTGTGCATAAAAATGTGGAACTGGGGCTCCGGACCGCGATCCTGATCGGTATGCCCTGCTCCCTGGGCATCATGGTCCTGGCGAAACCCATCATGCTGCTGCTGTACCCGATGCAGCAGGCCAGCGCCATCAGCAGTTCTTCCTGCCTGTTCATCATGGGCATCGGCGTCATCTTCCTCTCCACCGTGCAGACCCTGACGGGGATGCTGCAGGGGATCGGACGGGTATCCATCCCGGTGATCAACCTGGGGATCGGCGCCGTGGCGAAGATCTTCTGCACCATCTTCCTGGTGGGGATCCCCGCCATCAACGTGAAGGGCGCCGCTTTCGGTACGGTTTTGGCCTATGTGATCGCAGCGGTGCTGGATTACCGGGCGGTCAAGCGGCTGACCCGGACGAAATTCAACCTGGGCCTGACCTTCGTGAAGCCCATCGTGGCGTCGGTGATCATGGCGGCGGCGGTGTTCGGCGCATACAGGCTGGCGGGCCTGATCCTGGGCAATGCCCTGTCCACCATTTTCGCTGTGCTGGTGGGCGTGGCGGTCTACGGCGTGGTGATCCTGGCCATCAAGGGGATCACGACGGAAGAGATCCGGATGCTGCCCAAGGGCAACAAGATCGCGAAGATCGTGGAAAAGATCCAGCGGTAAGGGGAAGAACCATGACAAAAGAAGAGATCCGACAGCTTTATGAAGAATTCAGCCAGCCCGGCGAGACCGCCGGGGAAGCTTTTGAACGGGTCACGGCCATCATCCGGTTTCTGCTCAGCGAGGACGGCTGTCCCTGGGACCGGGTCCAGACCCACGAATCCCTTCGGAAGTACATGATCGAGGAAACCTACGAGGTGATCGATGCCATCAACGCCAAGGACGCAGATCACCTGGAAGAGGAACTGGGGGACTTCATCCTCCAGGCGATTTATCACGGACTGCTGGGAGAACGGGAGGGCAGTTTCGACCTGACCTCCGTGCTGAATAGAGTATCCGACAAAATGCTGTTCCGGCATCCGCACGTTTTTTTCGCTGAAAACATTGAAAAATCGTCAAAAACCCTTGACAATGCACTGGTTAGATGGGAGAATATGAAACAGCGAGAACGCAGTGAAAAAACCCAAACCCAGCTCATGTCGGAGATCCCGAAAGAACTGCCGGCCCTGATGCGGAGCGATAAGATCCAGAAAAAAGCCAGGGATGTGGGGTTCGACTGGGATGACGTGAAGGACGCCTTTGCGAAGGTCCGGGAAGAAACTGACGAATTAGAAGAAATCTATGACACCTCAGATAAGCAGCACATCCTCGAAGAAGTCGGAGACCTGCTTTTTTCTGTGGTCAATGTGGCACGGTTTCTGGATGTGGACCCCGAAGAGGCATTATCCTTTACTTCCGGAAAGTTTGTCCGGAGATTTGGTTACATTGAAGAAATGGCCAGGTCTCAGGGAAGGGAATTGACGAGCATGACATTGGATGAGATGGACAGGCTCTGGGAGGAAGCGAAGGCGAGGGAATAAATTATAGGAGGTTACCCGTGAACAAGACAGAATTAATCGCAATCGTTGCGGAAGAAACAGGTTTAAAGAAAAAGGAAGCAGAAGCAGCTGTAAGCGCTGTATTCGCCGGCATTGAAAAAGCGCTGGTAAAAGGCGACAAGGTTCAGCTGATCGGCTTCGGCACATTTGAAGTACGGACCAGAAAAGAAAGAGAAGGCAGAAATCCGAGAGACCCGGAAAAGACCATCAAGATCCCGGCGACCAAGGCTCCTGCATTCAAAGCCGGCAAGGCTTTAAAAGACGCTGTCAACAAATAAGAGATGGCAAAAACAGCAGTGCTTCGGCACTGCTTTTTTCTTTGGGAAAGGAGTTTACATGAGAGTTGATAAATTCTTGAAAGTTTCCCGGATCATCAAGCGCCGGACCGTAGCCAAGGAGGCCTGCGACACGGAGCGGATCATCATCAACGGGAAACAGGCAAAGCCCTCCAGCCCGGTGAAGGAGGGAGACATCGTCACCGTCAGATTCGGCGGAGGCGAAGTCAGCGTCCGGGTGAAAAAAATCGCCGAACACGTTCCGAAAAACGACGCCGGCGAGTTATACGAAGTGATCGAATCCTAAACAAAAGAAGACCGGGGCCCGCAGGGTCCCGGTTTTTTATGTCTGCTCCGCTTTTTCAAGTGTTCCTCTGGTGCAGCTCTGTCAATTGTATCAGCAGGCTTTTTTCCTGTTTGAGGATCTGTTCGTACGGATGATCCCCGGCCGCGTAATTCTTCGATCTCCGGACCGAAGGCATCAGCAGCATCTTGAGAAGCTGATGCACGATATGCTCCGCAAGCTCTTTGTTTTTCAGGAGCAGGCTGTTATAGATCAGGGAATGCTCCTCCACGCAGAGCTGGGGCGTCAGATCCTTGTTGACATACAGGTAGGCGGCCCTGCTGCGGGTCAGATAGGGCTGGATGTTTTTATAGGCATTGATGATATAACGGTTATGGCAGCTCTGGATGATAAATTCATGGAACAGGTTTTCGTATTCCGACAAAAGACTGAAGTCACCGTCCTTGCACATCTCATCGATGCGGTCCGCATACTCTTTCAGCTGCTTCATGTCGTCATCCGTCATCAGGAGACTGGCCATGCCGGTGGCCGCCGGTTCCAGAAGACAGCGGAATTCGATCAGTTCATTGTATTCCGCGATGTCAAAGGGTTCCACAACGACGGTTTTGTACAGTTCTTTTGTCACGAATCCCTGCTCTTCCAGCTGCAGGATCGCTTCCCGTATCGGGCTTCTGGAGATTCCGAACTGCTCTGCCAGCTGGTATTCAATGAGTTTTGTTCCCGGCGTGATCTTAAACGTAATGATGCCATCCAAAAGAATTTCATACACAGCTCTCTCCAAGGTACAGAACGGATTTTTCCCCAGTTTTTCATTTAAACTCTCTTCATAAGACTTCGGGGCCATCACATTACCTCCTCTTAACGGTACAACCGGACAATGATTCCATCTGTATAAATTATTATACATCATCGCGCGGGTTGTTTGAAAACAAAAACAATCCGGGAAAGAGAGGCTTTTTAAGGCGCGTTTTTTCCGGATTGCATCCGCTTCCAAACAATATCTGACCACAGTTTGTATTTTGACACCATGAAAACCGCCACTTTATACTTTCAATAATCATTTGTCAGAAATGAGAGAAATCCGATTAATCAGTGTAAAAAACAAAGGAGGTATGATTCGTATGCGTATTGACGAGCACCCGATCTTAGGGGAACAGTCAGAAAGAAAGACCGTAACGTTTTACTTCGACGGGAAACCGATCCAGGGATTCGAAGGCGAACCGGTCGCAGCTGCGCTGTATGCAGCAGGATACAAGACACTGCACTTCAGCCAGAAGAATCATCAAGGCCGCAGCATCTACTGCGCGATCGGACGTTGCAATGAGTGCCGTATGGTAGTGAATGGCCGCGCGAACGTGCGTACCTGCGTGGAACCGCTGGCGGAAGGCATGATCGTTGAGACTCAG
>JAFQZZ010000034.1 GCA_017405645.1 Bacillota bacterium | reverse complement strand
TACTTTCTGATTGTGTCCCGGATCCCCGGGTCCTGTCGGAAAGTGAATCCAATCTCAACTTTCCGACAGGACCCGGGTGTCCGGGATAGCTGCAAAAAAAGAACGGAGTAAGAAATGGTTTACCGAGTATTTGTTGAAAAAAAACCGGAACTGGCTCATGAAGCAAACACCCTGCTGACAGAAGCCAGGACCCTCCTGGGGATCCCGGCTCTGGAACGCGTGCGTCTGCTGAACCGTTATGACACGGAAAATATTTCCGAAGAGCTGTTTGCCTATGCCAAGACCACGGTCTTTTCGGAGCCCCAGCTGGACATTGTCACGGAGCAGCTGGATGCCGTGGAATCAAGCCGCGTCCGGATCTTTGCCGTGGAATACCTGCCCGGTCAGTTTGACCAGCGGGCGGATTCCGCCGCACAATGTATCCAGATCATCAGCCAGAAAGAACGCCCCCTGATCCGGACCGCCAAAGTCTATATCCTGGAAGGCGATCTTCAGCCGGAAGATGTGGAAAAGATCAAAAAATACGTCATCAACCCGGTGGAAGCCAGGGAAGCTTCCATGAATCTTCCGGAAACCCTCAGCATTAAATATGATATTCCGACCCAGGTCATGACCATGGACGGATTCATTTCCCTGAACAAAGAGGAACTGGCGGACATGATCAAGCAGTACGGACTGGCCATGGATCTGGATGACATCCTGTTCTGCCAGGCGTATTTCCAGTCGGAGCACAGGGATCCCACCATCACGGAGATCCGGGTCATCGACACCTACTGGTCGGACCACTGCAGGCATACCACATTCCAGACTATCATCGACAACGCTTCCTTTGATGAGCCGCAGATCCAGAAAACCTACGAAGAGTATCTGGAAACCAGGAAAGAACTGGGCCGCACCAAGCCCATCTGCCTGATGGACCTGGGTACCATCGCTGCAAAAGCGTTGAAAAAGCAGGGTGTTCTGACCAAGCTGGATGAAAGCGAAGAGATCAACGCCTGTACCGTGAAAGTGAACGTCACGGTGGACGGCAAGGAAGAGCCATGGCTCCTTCTGTTTAAAAATGAGACCCATAACCATCCGACCGAGATCGAACCTTTCGGTGGAGCAGCCACCTGTATCGGCGGCGCCATCCGCGATCCCCTGTCGGGCAGATCCTATGTATACGGCGCCATGCGTGTGACCGGCGCGGCAGATCCATTAAAGCCGATCGACGAGACCATCAAAGGCAAACTCCCCCAGAGAAAGATCGTGACCACAGCTGCTGCCGGCTACTCTTCCTACGGCAATCAGATCGGTCTGGCTACGGGTATCGTAGATGAGATCTACCATCCCGGCTACGCCGCCAAACGTATGGAGATCGGCGCCGTGATCGCAGCGGCTCCCGCGGAAAATGTCCGCCGGGAAGCTCCTCTCCCCGACGATATCGTGATCCTGCTGGGCGGCGCTACCGGACGTGACGGCTGCGGCGGAGCCACCGGCTCTTCCAAATCCCACACGGTGGAATCCCTGGAGACCTGCGGCGCGGAAGTCCAGAAAGGAAACGCCCCGGAGGAAAGAAAGCTCCAGCGGCTGTTCCGCAATAAGGACGCTTCCCTGATGATCAAGCGCTGCAATGATTTCGGTGCCGGCGGCGTTTCCGTCGCCATCGGCGAACTGGCAGCCGGTCTTAAGATCGACCTGAACGCGGTCCCGAAAAAATACGACGGCCTGGACGGTACGGAACTGGCCATCAGCGAGAGCCAGGAGCGTATGGCCGTGGTGATCGAGCCTCATAACCTGGATGCGTTCCTGAAGCTTGCCGATCAGGAAAACCTGATGGCAACGCCGGTGGCAG
>JAFQZZ010000033.1 GCA_017405645.1 Bacillota bacterium | reverse complement strand
GCCTGGTGATCGCCCACCGGCTGTCCACCATCCGGGACGCGGACGTGATCGTGGTCATGGACCAGGGACGGATCGTGGAGCAGGGCGACCATGAGACCCTGCTGGCGCAGAAAGGAAAGTACTACGAACTGTACATGACCCAGTTCGCGGGACGCAGCATATAAAGAATTGACCGGAAAAAGGAGTATGAAATGGGAAGAGTGATACTATGCATGCTGGGCGCGTTCTCGCTGACCTACGGATTTGTGGTGAAGGCGGTGAACAGCGGCACAAAGTTCTATATGGTTTGGATGGGGATCGGCATCCTCTGCCTGTTATGGGCGCTGCTGATCCAGCTGAAATGGTGGAAGAAGATCCCGGGGTGGATCCGGGGACTTTTCATCGTCCTGGTGATTCTCTGCGCGGGCGCCACGGCCTGCGGCATGGGGCTGATCTTCACCGAATTCGATGCGGAAGGGCCGGAGGGCCTGGATTACGTGGTGGTGCTGGGCGCCCAGGTCCGGGCGGACGGACCCAGCGTGATCCTGAAATACCGGCTGGATGCGGCGGCGGATTATCTGAAAAAGAATCCGGGAACGGTCTGCATCGTCACCGGCGGCCAGGGATACAATGAACCTTATCCGGAAGCGGTCGGAATGAAGGATTACCTGGTTCAGCAGGGGATCGAAGAGGAGCGGATCCTGACGGAGGAGACTTCCACCAGCACGGTGGAGAACATCGTAAACGCCTCCGCCCTGATGGACCCGGGCTACGAAAGCGTGGGGATCATCACCAACAACTTTCACGTATACCGGGGAACGGCCCTGGCGGAAAAGCAGGGCATGAAAGGAGTCTGCGGGATCGCTGCTGGTTCCAAACCGCTTTACCTGCCCAACAATCTCCTCCGGGAAGTACTGGGGATCGGAAAGGACACCCTGATGGGGAAAATGAATATTGAATTCAGGCATTAGACGCCGGAGGACTGTGGAATGAGGGAACGAATCGAATCCGCCGCCATCGTGGGGATGGGCGCCCTGGGGATGCTGTACGGCGGCATCATCCGGGAAACGCTGGGACCCGGCGGCGTGTGCTTTATTATGGATAAAGACCGGCTGGACCGGTATCGGAATGAGGAATGCCTCATCAACGGAAAGAAAACGGATTTCCGCCTCTGCGGCATCGAAGAAGCCCGGCCGGCGGATCTGGTCATCGCTGCCACCAAGAGCACCGGGCTGAAGGAAGCCCTGCCGGCGCTGAGGGCGGCCACGGGGCCGGAGACCACCGTGATCTCGGTGCTGAACGGCATCACCAGCGAGGAGATCATCGCGGAAGTGATTCCGAGGGATCAGATCGTAGACTGCGTGTCCCTGGGGATGGATGCGGTCCGGGAGGGCCGGACCCTGACCTACCACAGCACCGGAAAGCTGCAGATCCCCCGGAAAGATGCGGAAAAGCAGGCGGCCATCGACCGGCTGGTCCGCTTTTTCGAAGAGACGGGCATCACCTATGAGACCGTGGAGGACATCCGGCGCGCCATGTGGACCAAGTTCATGCTCAACGTGGGCATCAACCAGGTCAGCGCCGTTTCCGGCGTGACCTACCGGGAGTCCGTGCAGCCCGGCGAGGCCCTGGAGGAAATGAAGGCGGCGATGCGGGAAGTCCTGGTACTGTCGGAGAAAGAGGAAATCTTTCTGACGGAGGAAGACCTGGACAACAACATCCGGATCATCCGGGACCTGGGAACGGACGGGATTCCTTCCATGCGGCAGGATATTTTAGCGGGGAGGAAGACGGAAGTGGAGCTCTTTGCGGGCGCCGTTATTGAAAAAGCCCGGAAGCACGGCATTCCCGTGCCGGTGAATACCAGACTGTACCGGCAGATCCGGGCCATGGAAGAGAGTTATTTATGAGACCCATCCTGCGCAACAAGTATTATCTGTATCTGACCGAGTTTTTCGCCGGCATGGCGGTGATGGCGGTGGAACTGGGTGCCAGCAGGCTGCTGGCGCCTTATTTCAGTTCGTCCCAGATCGTCTGGACCATCATCATCGGCACCATCATGATCGCCATGGCCCTGGGGAACATCTACGGCGGCCGCACCGCCGACAAGGATCCGAACCCGGACCGGCTCTACAGCCGGATGATCATCGCCTCCGTGTGGATCGCGGCGATCCCGGTGCTGGGCAAGTATATCATCCTGGGCATTTCCGGCCTGATCATTTTCACTGTCAACAACAATTACCTGATCATCGCCGCCTTTGCGGCCTGCATGATCATTTTCGTGTTCCCGCTGTTCCTGCTGGGGACGGTGACGCCTTCCCTGGTGAAGTACACCGTGGATTCCCTGGAGGACAACGGGAAGACCGTGGGCTACCTGAACGCCTTCAACACCATCGGCAGCATCATCGGCACCTTCGTGCCGACTTTTATCAGCATCCCGGCCGTGGGAACGGCGGTGACCTTCCTGATCTTTTCCGGGATCCTGCTGGTGCTGGCCCTGATCTATTTCTTCAGCGGCGGAGGGTGGAAGCCCTTTAAAAAGAGGATCATCATCGGTGTTCTCCTCTTCGCGGTCTGCATCGCGGCGGGGAACAGCAACAGTTTCGCCTTCTGGCAGAAAGATCTGACCTATGAGGGCGAATCCATCTACAATTACCTGCAGGTCTACGAGGATGACCGGCAGGTGGTGCTGTCCACCAACGTCCTCTTTGGGGTCCAGTCCGTTTACAAAAAGGAGAAGGGCCTGACGGGGATGTACTACGATTACGCCATGGCGGCGCCCTACATGGCCGGGCTGAAGGAAAAGGACAGCCTGGACATCCTGATCCTGGGGATGGGCACCGGCACCTATGCGACCCAGTGCCGGCGGTATTTCGATAACGTGGAACTGGAAGGCGTGGAGATCGACCGGAAGATCACGGACCTGGCGGGGGAATACTTCGAACTGCCGGAGGACATCCCGGTGACCACCTATGACGGACGGGCCTTCCTGAACGCCATCGATACTTCCTACGACGTGATCATGGTGGACGCCTACCAGGACATCACCATTCCGTTCCAGATGTCCACCATTGAGTTTTTCTCCCTGGTGAAAGACCACCTGAAGGAAGACGGGGTGATGGTGGTGAACATGAATATGCGGGGAAGCGCGGAAGGAAACATCAACCAGTACCTTTCCGACACCATTTCCCGGGTCTTCGGCGGGGTGTACACCGTGGATGTGGCGGGGTCCACCAACCGGGAGCTGTTCGCTTCCAATGACCCGGCGGTGATCAGCCGGATGGAGGCGGGGGTGGCGGCGGAGACCGACCCGGAGCTGAAGCAGATGATGGAACGGGTGGAGCGGGGCCTGACGGAATATATGCCCGGCGGGTACCTGATGACGGACGATTCCGCCCCGGTGGAGCTGCTGGGGATGAAGGTCATCGACGAGCTGATCCGGGAGGAAGTGGCCTATTACAAAGACCTGTATCACGAGGGCGGCCTTCAGGCGGTCATCGACGCACTGTAACCGCAAAAAATCTTCCGAAAATGCAAAAAAACTTCCGAAAATAGTTGTTATTATTCCCTGAAATATAGTACAATGAGATTTGCAATGTGAATAAGCAGGGGGATCGTAGGATACAATGACGCGCACCAGAAAAATCGTTTTATTGGTATTGCTTTTGATACTGTTTGTCGGAGTCACGCTGGGCTCCATGTTCTATTATAAATATGCCGAGAGTTTCAATGACCGCTTCCTGCCGGGGACCCAGATCAACGGTGTGGAAGTCGGGAAAATGACCGTACCCGAAGCGGAAGCGGCTCTGGCTGCATCCGTCGGGGACTATTCCCTGGACGTGATCTTCCCGGACGGCAGCAAAGAGACCGTCAGCGGGGAAGACATCGGATTCAGTTACGCTTTGGGGGACAAGATCGGGAACCTGATGGAGAATCAGAACAAATTCAAGTGGCCCCTGGGCTATATCAACGTTCTGAAGGACAGATTCAATGTGAAGCCCCAGTTTGACCGGGCGAAACTGTCCCTGAAGATCCACCGGATGCCCCAGACCCAGCAGGATCCGGAGACCATCGATTACACCACCAATGCCTACGTGGGCTATACGGACGGGACCTTCAGCGTGGTGCCGGAGCATCAGGGCAACAACATCAACCCCTTCTCCATGTACCGGGTGGCCTCGGAAAGCGTATCCAAAGCGGACCGGGAACTCTATGTGGAGCAGAAGATGGATGACATTCTGGTGAAGCCCACCATCACATCGGACGAACCGGGACTGGCCATCAACGCGGAAAAACTGAACGACTTCCAGTTCGCCAGCATCACCTATGTGACTTCGGACGGGACGAATTACGTGCTGGACGGCAACGTGATGAAGGACTGGCTGCGGCAGGATGCCAAGGGCGAGCTGTACATCGATCCGGCTTACTGGAGCGAGAAGCAGACGGAGTATGTAGCCTGGCTGGCTGAAAAAGTCGATACGGTCTACAAAGACCACCCCTTCCATACGACGGACGGACGGGACGTGATCCTGCCCGGAACAGCGTATTACGGCTGGGAGATCGACCAGGAACTGGAACTGGAACAGATGAAGCAGGACATCGCCGGCAATGCGGTGGTGGAGCGGGAACCGGTCTACAAAAAACGGGAAGGCGCTTACCTGTATGACAACAACGGCTTCGGTCAGACCTACGTGGAGATCGACCTGGGCCATCAGCATATGTACATTTACAAGGATGGACAGATCGCCCTGGAAACGGACGTGGTGTCCGGAACCAATACGCCGAAGCGGCGGACCCCGGCCGGCGCCTTCACGGCTTGCGACAAGGCCCGGGACCGGATCCTCAGGGGTGACGTCCAGCCAGACGGAAGCTGGGGATACGAGTCCTACGTGGCGTACTGGATCCGGCTGACCAATGACGGCGTGGGCCTTCACGATGCGTCCTGGAGAGGGACATTCGGAGGAGACATCTGGCGCTACGGCGGATCCCACGGCTGCATCAACTGCCCGCCGAGGCTGATGCCCCAGATCTTCGAACTGGTCGACGAGGGCACGCCAATCGCGGTGTACTACGATTGATCCAGACTATCCGGAGACCTTGAAAGAGGTCTCCTTTTCTTATATAATATTCAGGACGGCGCAGAAGCGCCGGGAAGAGGAGAGCGTATGATCAGAGTAAGAAGAGCGACGGAAAAAGACGTCCCGAAGATCCTCGAACTGTTGGTGCAGGTGAACATGGTGCACCATCTGGGGCGGCCGGACCTGTTCAACGGCCCCGCCACCAAGTACACGGAGGATGAACTGAAGGAACTGCTGAAGGACGGAACCCGACCGGTGTTCGTGGCAGTGGGGGAGGACGACGTGCCGAAGGGCCACGGCTTCTGCGTGCTGCAGCAGCACATCGGGGACAACATCCTGACAGATGTGAAGACCCTGTACATCGACGACATCTGCGTGGATGAGAACTGCCGGCGGCAGGGCGTGGCGGAGAGCATTTACCTTGCGATCAAAGACTATGCCGGTCATATCGGCTGCTATAACATGACGCTGAACGTCTGGGCCCTGAATCCCGGCGCCCAGCGGTTCTATGAGAAAATGGGGATGGTGCCCCAGAAGATCGGAATGGAGACGATACTATGAAGTTGGGAGTAATTGATGTGGGCGGCGGCGTCCGGGGTTCCTACGGCGCCGGCGTCCTGGACTTTTGCATGGACCGGGGGATTTCCTTTGACTACGGGATCGGCGTGTCCGCCGGAGCGGCCAATATCGTGTCCTACCTGGCGGGGCAGCGTGGCCGGAATTACCGGTTCTACACTGATTATGCATTCCGCCCGCAGTACATGGGCCTGGGAAATTTTATCCGGACCCGGAATTACATCGGGCTGGATTACATCTACACGACCCTTTCCGCCGCCGGCGGGGAGGACCCGCTGGATTACCGGCTGGTGAATGAATGCGGGAAAACCCTGTACATCGTTGCAACGGACGCCCTTACGGGCGAGCCGTTGTATTTCGATGCCGTGAATGATATGGACCAGGACGATTACGACGCCATCAAAGGCTCATGCTGCGTGCCGGTGGTGAACAAACCCTACCCGGTCCACGGCGTTCCCTGTTACGATGGGGGCATCAGCGACCCGGTGCCGCTGGAGAAGGCTTTCGCGGACGGCTGCGATCACGTGGTGCTGATCCTGACCAGGCCCCGGGACGATTACCGGACGCCGAAAAAGGACGTTCGCATGGCCCGGTTCATGCGGAAATATCCGGCGGCCGCGAAAAAAATGGCGGAACGATCCTATATCTACAACGGAGGGCTGGACCTGGCGAAGGAGTACGAAGCCGAAGGGAAGGTCACCATCATCGCCCCCAAAGACATCAGCGGCATGAAGACCCTGACCAAGGACCGGGCCGCTATCGCGAAGCTGTATTCCGAAGGGTACGAGGACGCGAAGGTATTGGAAAAGTTTCTGTAGACAATAAAAAAAGAGGTGCCTCATCGGGCACCTCTTTTTGATGTCTATTTCTGTTTGTACGTGCTCAGGAAATCCCCCAGGTCCCTGACCGCCCGGGCCAGCTGATCCGGCTCCGGCAGCATGACGATCCGGAAGTGATCCGGCGTGGGATAGGAGAACCCCTTGCCCGGAATGACCAGCACGTGCTTTTCGTGCAGGAAATCCAGGGCGAACTGGTCGTCGCTGGTGATGTTGAACCGCTTCGCGTCCAGTTTCGGGAAGATATAGAAGGCGGCGTCGTTCTTGACGAAGGACAGGCCGTCGATCTTCGCCAGTTCGTTGCAGCAGGCCTCCCGCTGTTCGTACAGCCGTCCGCCGGGCACCAGCATGCTGCGGGTGCTTTCCCGGTCTTCCAGGGCCGCTACGATGGAAAGCTGCATGATGGCGTTGGCGCAGAGCCGCATGGCGGCCAGGCCCGTGATGCCGGCGATGAATCCGGCGGCGCCTTCCTTCGGGCCGCTGATTACCATCCATCCGCAGCGGAAGCCGCAGACGATGTGGGATTTGGACAGCCCGTTGAAGGTGATCGTGAAAACGTCCGGGGCGATGGCGGCGGTGGAAACGTGTTCCTTCCCGTCCATCACCAGACGGTCGTAAATCTCATCGGAGAAGAGCACCAGGTTGTTTTCCCGGGCCACCTGGGCCACTTCCTCCACCAGTTCCCTGGGATAGAGGACGCCGGTGGGATTGTTGGGGTTGATCAGCAGGATCGCCCGGGTCTTCGGGGTGATCTTGCTCTTGATGTCTGCCACATCGGGGTACCAGTGGTTTTCCTCGTCGCAGATGTAATAGACCGGGGTCGCGCCGGCGATGTAGATGGAATTGCTCCACAGGGAGTAATCCGGTGTGGGCACCAGGACCTCGTCCCCGTAATTCAGGAAGGCGGTCATGGTCATGCTTACCAGCTCGCTGACGCCGTTGCCGATGTAGACGTCGTCCGGGGTGATTCCCCGGAGGCCCTTTTTCTTATGATATTCGCAGATGGCCTCCCGGGCGTCCGGCATCCCTTTCAGATCGCAGTAGGGAGTGGACCGGTCGATATTCTGGAGAACGGCATTCTTCACGCTGTCCGGCATGGGGAAGCCGAAGGTGCCGGGGTTTCCGGTGTTGAGTTTCATGACGTCGATCCCTTCCGACTGCATTTTCAGTGCTTCCACGAAGAGCGGTCCGCGGATATCGGAATGGACGTGGGTCAGTTTATCGGATTTATCGATTTTATACATTTTTTCACCTCTTGCTGTTCAATATGGAGAAATTATATCATTTCAGCGTGCTTTTGAACAGATGGAAAATGACATTTATTTAAAAACCCCCTGGTTTCATACATTTTTCTGTATAATTATTGAAAAAGCCCTTGAAAACAGCGCTGAAATGTGCTACTGTAAAAAAGTCAATTATGTGCGGGAAATATTTACCGCGCGGTCATATTTCAACTGATTCTCTGGAGAGACCCATTGGGCACCGAAGGTTTAAGCTTCAGGCATTAAGCAGTGTCTGGAGTGATATCTCAGGTAAAAAGGACAGAGTGTTAAGTACCCTGCTTGCACCATATAGTCATTGCTCCGGAAGTCGATTGAAATCGGCTTTTTTCATTTTATTCACTAGGAGGAAAAAAACACTATGGGATTTACTGAATTTCTCGACAAAGTAGACGGAATAGTATGGGGCGTGCCCATGCTGGTCCTGCTGGTTGGTACGGGTATTTACCTCTCCATCCGCCTGGGACTCTTACAGTTCCGTAAATTGGGAATCTCTGCAAAGTACATGCTGGGCAAGGAACCGGGCATCTCCGGTCAGGGCGAAATTTCCAGCTTCCAGGCCTTCTGCGTGGCCATGTCCGCTACCATCGGTACCGGTAACATCGTCGGTGTTGCCACGGCGGTAGTAGTCGGCGGCCCGGGGGCGCTGTTCTGGATGGTATTCGCCGCCTGCGTCGGCATGATCACGAAATACGCGGAGTGTCTGCTGGCTGTTAAATACAGAGACATCGGTCCGGACGGCCATACTCTGGGCGGGCCCTTCCTGTCCATCGAAAAAGGCATGGGCAAACAGTGGACCTGGCTGGCGAAACTCTTCGCCTTCCTGGCGGCGCTGGCCGGCATCATGGGCATCGGTACCATCGTACAGATCAACGGCATCGCTTCCGCGGTCAGCACCTTCTTTGACCCGGATTCCGTACACACGATTTCCATGTTCGGCAACAGCTACACTATCGCAACCGTAGCGACAGCGGTCATCGTTACCTTCTTTGCTGCGCTGGTCATCATCGGCGGCATCACGAGAATCGGTACCGTTACCAGCTACATCGTACCGGTCATGGCAGTAGTCTACATCGTAGCCTGCCTCATCGTCCTGATCTGCAACCTGGGCGCGATCCCGGGCGCAATCGCGGACGTATTCGCCGGAGCATTCGGCCTGAGAGCTGCAGCCGGCGGCGCACTGGGCGCCTTCATGCTGGCGATCCAGAAGGGCGTTGCCAGAGGCGTATTCTCCAACGAAGCCGGTCTTGGTTCCGCTCCTATGGCAGTAGCCACCGCGAACACCAACGAGCCGGTACGGCAGGGGCTGATCAACTCCTTCGGCGTATTCATCGACACCATCATCATCTGCAACCTCACCGGTCTCTCCATCCTGGTAACAGGCGCGCACCTGACCGGCAAGGAAGGCGCAGCGGTTACCATCCACGCGCTGGGGACCGGGATGCCCTTCGGTATGCAGGTTGGCGCTTTCGTCCTGATGGCTTGTCTGGCGCTCTTCGCCTTCACCACCATCTTAGGCTGGGACATCTACGGCGAACGTTCGCTGGAATACCTGTTTAACGGCAGCATGGGCCCGGTGAAGGTTTACCGGATCCTGTACATCCTCGCCGTACTGATCGGACCGTTCCTGACGGTCAGCCAGGTATGGACCATCGCGGATATCTTCAACGGCCTGATGGCGATCCCGAACCTGGTCTGCATCCTCGCGCTCAGCGGCGTGGTGGCCAAGGAGACGAAGGATTACTTCAACCGTCTGGAGAATGGACTGGACGACGGCATCCGCAGAAAATAGTGTTTGTTTGAGATAAGAGAGTAAAATAGAGTGGTTGAACGTTTATCAGGAATGCCGGCGCAGCGATGCGCCGGTATTTTTGATTGCGCTTTTCCGACGGTATTGATAAAATGACTAGAGAAAACAATTCAAAAGGGAAGATACGATGTTTGAGAATAAATCAGAACTGGAAAAGAAGATCGAACGCTGTGTGATGCGGGTGGAGAAGCCGGCGCGGTATATCGGCGGGGAACTGAATGCGGTGAAAAAGCCTGCGGAGCAGGTGTCCCTGCGGGTAGCCTTCGGTTTTCCGGACCTGTATGAGATCGGCATGTCCAACCTGGGGCTGCAGATCCTGTACAAGGTCCTGAACGATATTCCGGACGTGCAGTGCGAGCGGGTCTATGCGCCGGACGTGGATTTCGAGGCCATCATGCGGGAGGAAGGGATCCCGCTGTATACCCTGGAAACGAAGCGGGCGGTGAAGGAGGCAGATATCTTCGCCGTCTCCGTGGGTTACGAGATGCTGGTGACAAACATGCTGAACATGATCGTCCTGGCGGGCATGTCCGTCTGGGCGGCGGAGAGGACCGAAGAGGATCCCTTTATCATCATCGGCGGGCCCTGCACCTACAACCCGGAGCCCATGGCGGAATTTGCCGACGCCTTCTCCATTGGGGAAGGGGAAGAGGTCTGGCCGGAGATCATGGAAAAACTCCGGGAGTGGAAGGCCAGCGGCGCCCCGAAGATCGAATTTTTGAAATCCCTGTGCGGGATCGAGGGCATGTACGTGCCCCGGTTCTACGAGTTTGACTATAACGAAGACGGGACCATCCGGGAGATCCGTAAAACCTACGACAAGGCCCCAGACCGCATCGACAAGCGGATCATCCAGGATATGGACAGCGCGCCGTTTCCCACGGAGCCGGTGGTGCCCTTCATCTCCACGGTCCATGACCGGGCGGTGGTGGAGATCTTCCGGGGCTGCACCCGGGGGTGCCGGTTCTGCCAGGCCGGGATGATCTACCGTCCCGTGCGGGAGCGGAGCCCGGAGAAGATCCGGGAGATCGTGGAGGAAGAACTGAGGGCTACCGGGTACGAGGAACTGTCCATCCTTTCCCTGTCCACCGGGGACTATTCACGGGTGGAGGAACTGGTGACGGACCTGATGGCCCTCTGCCGGGAGTCGGACGTCTCCATGTCCCTGCCTTCCCTGCGGCTGGATTCCTTCTCCTTCAAGGTGATGGACGAGATCCAGGGATACAAGAAATCCGGGCTCACCTTCGCGGTGGAGGCGGGCAGCCAAAGGCTTCGGAACGTGATCAACAAGGACATCACGGAGGAGCACATTTATGCCGCTTCCCGGCAGGCTTTCGAGCTGGGGTGGCATACCATCAAGCTGTATTTCATGGCGGGGCTTCCGGGGGAAACCGACGAAGACCTGGCAGGGATCGCCGATATCGCCCGGAACATCATGAATATCTACAAAGAGGTCAACGGGAAGATCGGACGGCTGTCCATCCACGTCAGCGTGTCCAATTTCGTCCCGAAGCCCCATACGCCCTTCCAGTGGTTCCCCCAGGATACGGATGAGGAGTTCTCCCGGAAGCACGAACTGGTGAAGAACCTGATCAAGCCCATGAAGTGCGTCCGGCTGAGTTACCATGACAGCGCCACCAGTTATCTGGAAGGGGTACTGGCCCGGGGCGACCGCCGGATGTGCGGGACCCTGGTGGAAGCGGTCCGCCTGGGCTGCAAGTTCGACGGGTGGCGGGAGCATTTCGATTTTGACAAATGGATGCAGGCTTTCCGCAATACCGGTCTGGATCCGGATTTCTATGCCCGGAGAGCCCGGGAATACGATGAGATCCTGCCCTGGGACCTGATCGGCACCGGCGTGGACAAGGAGTTCTACCGGTCGGAGAACGAAAAGGCGAAGCGGGGCGAGATCACGAAGGACTGCCGGGAAGGCTGCCAGTTCTGCGGCGTCAATACCCTGTTTAAGTGCTGAGGAGGGAGAAGGATGAAATTTCTGATCAAATGGACGAAAGAAGGCGACATGCGCTACATCTCCCACCTGGACATCATGCGGCTGTTCCAGCGGGCCATCAAGCGCAAGGGCATCCGGCTGAAGTATTCGGAAGGGTATTCCCCCCATCCGAAAATGAGCATCGCCCAGCCCCTTTCCCTGGGGTATACCAGCCGGGGAGAGTATTTTGAATTCGAGACCCTGGAAGACATGGATCCGGAAGAAGTGCGGCAGCGCCTGGATTCCGCCATGCCGGAGGGAATCCGGATGGTCTCCTGCAGCGTACTTAAGGAAACCAAAAAGGCGGCGGGGGCGCTGATCACCGGGGGCGACTACCACGTGGGGATCCGGATGGCGGATCCGGCGGGATACGAAAAGCTGAACGAAGCGGCGGACTGGTTCCTGTCCCAGCCCTCCGTCCTGATCCAAAAGGAGCAGAAAAAGTCCGGGAAGATCAAGGAGATCGACATCCGGGAGAAGGTCCGCAAACTGGAGATCCTGCCCCGGAAGGACTACGTGCTGATGGACCTGAAGGTGGACACCGGCAGTCAGTCCAATCTGAATCCGGAGGTTTTGCTGCAGAAACTCCGGGAGAAGATGGATATTTCCGGCGGGGAGATGGAGACCCTGATCGAACGGGTCGAAATGTATGCCGAATCCACAGAGGGCGCCGAAATACCTCTGTATTTGCTAAAATAGGAAAATAAAGGGAACATCAAACCTTCTTTCATGGTACAATGAACGATGAAAGGGGGTTTTTTCATGGAAACGACAACAAAGAACAAAGTATTGATCTTCACGTTGATGACGCTGGTCTTTCTGGCCAGCGTTTTCCTCAAGCAGTACCTGGACACCGGGAGTTTCCTGCCGGTGAAGAGCACGGCGGGGGTGGTGCATTCGGAATCGGAGGAGGGAATCTATCCGGAAGACGGCGGACCGGAAACGGCCGGGGGCAGCGGGGAAGAGAGCCCGGTAGCGGCGGTGCCGGCCCAGATCGTGGTGGATGTGGAAGGAGCGGTGGCCTGTCCCGGCGTCGTCCGGATCCCGGAGGGCAGCCGGGTCTACGAAGCGGTGGAAGCCGCCGGGGGAATGACGGAGTCGGCGGAATACGGCCGGGTGAACCTGGCGGAAAAGGTGGCGGACGGCATGGCCGTCTACATTCCCTTTAAAGGGGAGGAGCAGGCGGGGATGACCCCGGGGGTCTCCTCGGGGCAGCCTTCCGCTTCCGGCGCTTCCGGCGGTCTGATCAACATCAATACCGCCGATAAAACCACCCTGATGCAGCTGCCGGGGATCGGGGAGGTCTATGCCCAGTCCATCATCGATTACCGGCAGAGCGTGGGAGCCTTTCAGAAGATCGAGGACATAAAAAACGTCTCCGGGATCGGAGACGCTAAATTTGAGCGATTAAAAGATTTGATCACGATATAACTACAGCGCCACGGCTTTGATGGTCTCGTTGCCGCTTTCATCCGCGGCGTAGAAGGTGTAGGTGCCGCCGGCCTTGATGGCAAAAACGTGGATCCCCAGCGCATTCAGCCGGAAGGGCCTGCCCACGGTACCGCCGAGGAACTCCGGCGGCGTCAGGTTGCCGGGGGAGTATACCGTCTGGGTCAGGTCGCCGTCCATATCCCGCACCTTGACCACCAGGTAATCCCGGCCCATGCGGGTGGTGGTCTGGGTGTAGATCTCCGGCGAGGAACCGCTCTTCTTGCGGTTTGCCGCGGCTTCCTGAATGAGCTCCTTGTCCAGGGACAGGGCCGCCTTCATGTCCAGCATCCCGCCGGTGGACACCCTGCCCATGAGTTCGTCCGTGACCCGGGCGGTGGTCAGCAGGATGCCCGGGATGTCGTCCACGGTGATATCCTCGTAATGGGAGTAGACCGTGGCTGCCGCCGCAGCCACCATCGGCGTCGCCATGGAGGTGCCGGTCATGAAACCGTAGGCGCCGCCCGGAATGGTGCTCAGGATGTCGGTGCCCGGAGCTGCGATGTCCACGGAGTTCACGCCGTAGTTGGAGGTGACCTCCAGATTGCCGTCGGCGGACATGTTCGCCACGGCGATGATGTTGTCCAGGTCGTAGGAGGCCGGATAACTGGGGGTCTTGTCGATGTCGCTGCCGGTGTTGCCGGAAGCGGTGATGAACAGCATGGAGGAGCCGGCGATGGCCCGGTAGAGGGCGTGGTCATTGGCGTCGCTGCAGAGACTCAGGTTGCAGATGGAGGCGCCGTTGGCCTGGGCATAGCGGATCGCGCTGACGATGGAAGCGGTGGATCCGTTCCCGTCGCTGCCTCCCAGCACCTTCAGGATCATGACCTTCACCTTCGGGTTCAGCGAAGCGCCGGTGATGCCTCTGCCGTTGCCGGAGGCGGCTGCCAGGATCCCGGCCACATGGGTCCCGTGGACTTCCTGGCCGGACGACAGCACCCGGTTGTTGTTCCCGTAGAAATTCCAGCCGTAGACGTCATCGGTGTACCCGTTCCCGTCGTCGTCCTTCCGGTTGCCGGGGATCTCTCCTCCGTTCACCCAAAAGGTCTCCTGGAGGTCGGGGTGGGTATAGTCGGCGCCGGTATCGATCAGGGCGATGATGATCTCCCGGTCGAAGTCGTTGAAAATCCCGGCCGCTTCCAGGTAGTTGATGTCCCGGCCGGCCAGAGCCTGGGATTCCGGCTCCTGGGGCTGGGGGTCTTCCGGATTCAGTCCCAGCGGATTGTCGTATTCCGGATGGGACTGTTTGTTGTCCATTTCAAAACTGCCGTCGTTGTACAGGCCCCACTGCTTCCCGAAGAAGGGATCGTCCGGCGCTTCCGCCAGGGTATAGGTATAGTTAGGCTGAACGTAGGCGACGTTTTCTTCCCCGGCGAGCATCGCCAGGTTTTCCGATACGTCCCGGCTGTCCCGGCAGGTCCGCACTTCATCGGTCCCGTCGGTGTAGGTGACGTAGATCTCATTATTCGTATATTCCGAAGGATCCGCCGGTTCGATCAGGCCGGACGCGTCGTCCAGATCCGTGGGGTCCGCTGCATCGGCCTTGATTTCCGGTGCCGCAGTATCACCGGCAAAAGCGGTCTCCGTCCGGGAAGCGGCCGGGATCTCGGCCGGCGCAGCCGGGTCCTTGGCCCGGATCTCCTGCCGGATCTCATCCCCGGCGCTGACGACGGAATCCTGCGCGGACCGGACGGCAGCCGGAATGTTCTCCGCCGGATCCGGTGTCAGGTCCTCGGCGGGGAAGACCGTGAAGCCGGCCACGATCAGGGCGGTCAGGCCGATGGCGATCCATTTTCCTCCTCGTCTGTTCTTCATCTTGAGTATTCACTCCAATCTATCTGATCATTCATCAAAACGTTCTTATCCATTCTGCATTATACCCCATACGGTACGTAAAAAACAGGAATCCCCGGGAAGTGTAATATTCTTTTAATCTGCAGGGGGGCGGTCCGCCTTGACAAGGATCCGGGAAACCAATAAAATTGGGTCAAACAAATACGGAAAGAAGCAGCACCATGAGCATTTTGACACCGGACCTCATCGAAAACTACATCCATTCCCTGTACCGTCAGGAGGACGAACAGCTGATCCGGCTTCGGGAAGAAGCGGAGCGGCTGCTGGTGCCCGTCATTACCCGGGACACGGAACGGCTGCTGTACACCCTTTGCGGCATCCGCCGGCCGAAGTCCATCCTGGAGATCGGGACGGCGGTCGGATATTCCGCCCTCTGCTTCGCCAAGGCGGCGCCGGAAGCCCAAATCATTACTCTGGAAAACCGGGAGCGGTCCGTCCACAAGGCCCGGGCCAACATCCGGGAAGCGGGTCTGGAAGACCGGATCCGGGTGATCCACGGGGACGCGGCGGAAACGCTGCCGGAGGTGGAAGGCATTTTTGACCTGATCTTTATCGACGCCGCCAAGGGGCAGTACCGGCGGTTTTTCGAACTCTGCGAAAAGAACATGGCCCCCGGCACTTTAGTGGTTTCGGACAATGTGCTGTACAAGGGGATGCCCTGCGACGATTCCTTTGTACCCGAACGCCGCCACAGGACCATTGCCCGCCGGATGGACGGGTATCTGACCTTCCTGACGGAGGATCCGAGGTTTGAAACTTCTTTGCTGGCAATCGGGGATGGAGTTGCAATTTCCTGCTATAAATGATAAAATATAATTTAACAGTAAAGTAAATGAGCCTATTGATATTGTCTGTTATTTCAAAGGGATAGAGAGGAAAAACAATGGCAAAAAGAAACAATTCATCCAGGCCATCGAACAGATCCGGCTCAAACCGATATCCGGGCGATCCCCGGAGGACCGATCCCTATCGGTATTACGAAGACAGAGACGCCGGCTACCGGCGTTCCCATACACAGCAGTCCGGCAGATACGCCGACCACTCCCGGTTTTTCGATGAGGAATACGGCCGGAGGAGTTCCGGGTATTCCTACGGACGGGACCGGGGCGGAGACAGGGACTACCGGCAGAGCCGGTACGACAGCCGCTATGACAGCCGTTACGACGGCCGCTACGGCGGACGGCCCTCGGACCCGGGAAGAAGAAATCCGAACCGGCCGGCTTCCGGCCGTGGCGGGAAAAACGACCGGAACCGGAAACCCAAAAAGAGAAAGCGTCCGGTACGGCTCAAAAAGAGATTCTACTTCTTCCTGGCCCTGCTGATCCTGCTGGTGGCAGTGGGCGGATTCTTCGGCGTGAAAGCGCTGGTGAACAACGTGATCCCCTCCACCATGGACAAGATCCATCACATCACGGGCAGCGACAAGATCGACGAGGACACGGAGGTCAAGGAGACCGGCAGCGGCGACCGCCTCAGCGACTACGACAGCGTCACCATGGAAAAGATGATCCTGGACGACCTGGGAACGGAGGACACCGAGATCAAGGTCATCGACAGCAGCGTCATGGCAGAAGGGGAAGACGGTGAAGACAGCGGTGAAGTCGTCGTGGACGAGAACACCATCGACCTGGCCCAGCTTCCGATGGAAGAGCGGATCCGGGCGGCGGTGCTGAGCAGCTGGTACATCTCCCCGCTGGGACAGAACCGGGCCACCATCGAAGAATCCTTCGGTGTGCTGAACAAATACGAGAAATGGGCCGGCGGGATCTATTACCACAAGGGATTCCCGGACAGCATGTACGTGAGATATAAGGGGAAGAGCGGCAGTGACGGCATGCCCGGCGAAAACGCGGTGTGCACCGAAGTCAGCGTTGCCCTGGAACAGATCCTCCAGTTTGAGCCTTTCGCTCCCAACGAAAAGTTCGGGACGATGCACAAGGACAACGGGGATTACGGCTGGACCGACTACTATTACTCCCTCCTGATCCAGAAGGGGATCAACCTCATCATCTACTGCGAGGACGACGGCACCGTGAACCAGGAGACCCACATCATCGTGCGGCAGGTCAAATAGAAAAGCAAAAGGAGAGCTTCGGCTCTCCTTTTTTTATGGGTATGATTCAGTAAACAAAGTCCAGTTCCTCTTCGTTCCGGTCCGAGGAATCGTATTCCACCAGGTCGTAGATCAGCGGGTCCCGGATCAGGTGCTTCCAGACGGTGTGGACCGCCTTCACGAAGCGGGGTTCCAGCCGGGCGTCCGGCTCCAGCAGAGGGCAGGCGTAGGGAAGGTCGCCGGGATAGCGGATCAGCCGCAGGACCCCTTCCTCCGTCAGGTGGGGTGCCAGCGGGAAAAACCGGCATTGCAGGGGACGCATTTCCCGGGGGCAGGACGGGGCCGTTTTGCAGTGCACGTAATATACTTTTCCGTGCCAGGATTCCGGAAAATCATAGTCTTCCGCGTAATCGAAATCCCAGTTCAGCCATTCTTCCTTCCGGGTGAAGAGTTTCTCCTCGCCGGGCAGAAGATAGATGATCATGTCTTCCTCGTCGCTGGTGCAGCAGGCGGCGCCGCAGAGGGCTCCGCAGTCCGTGTTCAGGGGCGTGATGTAGTTCAGCAGGCGGTAAACCGCTTGATAGGTTCGTTTTTTTATGGTAGTCTTCATGGTAGAGATTGTAACAGAAAGGCCAGACCCTGTCAAAGCCCGGCGGGAAGGCCTTTGATAAAGGAGAGATCATGGCAGAAGGAAGAAGACCGGAGCTGCTGGCGCCGGCGGGAGACCTGGAAAAACTGAAGATCGCCGTGGAATACGGCGCGGATGCAGTGTACTTCGGCGGAGAGTTGTTCAGCCTCCGGGCCGGAGCGGGGAACCTGTCCGTGGAAGAGATCCGGGAGGGGACCCGATACGCCCATGACCGGGGCCGGAAGGTCTACATGACCATCAACATCTTCGCCCACAACGAGGACATGGACCGGCTGCAGGAATACTTGGAGGAGATCGCGGAGATCCCCATCGACGGGTTCATCGTTTCGGATCCCGGGGTGATCTTCATGATCCGGCAGGTGATCCCGGGGGCGGAGATCCACCTGAGCACCCAGGCCAACACCACCAATTACGCATCCGCCGCCTTCTGGCATTCCATGGGGGTAAAGCGGATCGTGACGGCCCGGGAACTGTCCTTTGAAGAGATCCGGCAGATCCGGGACCGGACGCCGGAAGACATGGAGATCGAGGCCTTTGTCCACGGCGCCATGTGCATTTCCTATTCCGGCAGGTGCCTGTTGAGCAATTTCATGACGCAGCGGGACGCCAACCGGGGCGCCTGTTCCCACCCCTGCCGGTGGAAATACGCGCTGGTGGAGGAGCAGCGGCCGGGGGAATACATCCCCGTGGAGGAGGATGAGCGGGGCAGCTACTTCTTCAATTCCAAAGACCTGTGCATGATCGCCCACATCCCGCAGCTGGTGCGGGCGGGCATCGATTCCTTCAAGATCGAAGGAAGGATGAAGAGCATCTTCTACGTGGCGGTGACCACCGGGGTCTACCGGAAGGCCATCGACGCCTGGCTGGAGGACCCGGAAGGATGGACATACGACCCGGCCTGGCTGGAGGAACTCTGCAAGGTGAGCCACCGGGATTTCACCACCGGATTCTATTTCGGCAAGCCCGGCGGGACCGAACAGAATTACGGCACCAGCAACTACATCAAAGACTACGCTTTCCTGGGGCTGGTGAAGGAGTACGACCCCCAGACCGGCCTGGCCACCGTGGAACAGCGAAACAAGATGGTCATCGGGGACCGGGTGGAGATCTTCGGCCCGGGCACGGACTTTTTCGAGCAGGAACTGACAGAAATGACGGACGAGGAAGGGCAGCCCATCGACGCCGCTCCCCACGCCCAGCAGATCGTGAAGATCCCCATGAAACAGCCCGTTGGACCTTTCTTCATGATCCGGAAACGGGTATAAAAAATGCTTGCATTGTCCTTGGGTATTATGTATAATATTCAAGGACATTTTTTGCGCCATAGAAAATGTCCGTCAAAAAAACACACACCCTGCGATTCGCAGATGGTGCCCGGAAAGCTGTATTTTCCGGGTAGTCTGGGAGAAAAACAGGGTGGAGGAATAACCAAGGAGGAACTAAAATGGCAATCATCTCAATGAAACAGTTACTGGAAGCAGGTGTGCATTTCGGCCACCAGACCAGAAGATGGAACCCCAAAATGGTAGAGTACATCTTCACCGAAAGAAACGGCATCTACATCATCGACCTGCAGAAGACCGTCAAGAAGATCGACGAAGCGTACGCATTCATGCAGGAAGCCGTAAAGACCGGCCGTCCGATCCTGTTCGTCGGCACCAAGAAGCAGGCGCAGGATGCGATCGAAGAAGAAGCGAAGAGATGCGGCATGTTCTACGTCAACCAGAGATGGCTGGGCGGCATGCTGACCAACTACAAGACCATCAGCGGACGGATCAAGAGACTCAACGAGATCAAGGAAATGGAAGTGGACGGCACTTTCGAAAAGCTGACCAAAAAGGAAGTCATGAAGCTGCGGCACGAACTGGAAAAACTGGAACGGTTCCTGGGCGGCATCAAGGATATGAAGGGCACACCGGCGGCTATGTTCGTCGTGGATCCGAAGAAGGAAAAGATCGCAGTCAGAGAAGCCCGTATCTTAGGCATTCCGATCATCGGCATCGTGGACACCAACTGCGACCCGGACGACGTGGACTACATCATCCCGGCCAATGACGACGCGATCAGAGCCGTACGGCTGATCACCGGCAAGATGGCGGACGCTGTTATCGAAGCGAAGCAGGGCGAACAGCTGGATCCGGGCGAAGTTCCGGCGGAAGCGGAAGCGGAAGAAGCTGCGGAAGAGACCGAAGAATAATCGAAAAAACAGTAATTAAGGAGTGATATAAATGGCTGTAACAGCTGCAATGGTAAAAGAACTGCGTGAAAGAACTCAGGCAGGCATGATGGATTGTAAAAAAGCGCTGGTGGAAACCGACGGCGATATGGAAAAGGCTATTGAATTCTTACGGGAAAAAGGTCTGGCAAAGGCTGCCAAGAAGGCGGGAAGAACCGCTGCCGAAGGCCTGGTAAGAATCGCTTTTTCCGAAGACGGAAAGACTGCTGCGATCGTGGAAGTAAACTCCGAAACCGACTTCGTTTCCAAAAACGAAGAATTCGTTGCTTTCGTGGAAGGCTTGGCGAAGCTGGCGCTGACTGCGGAAAGCGATGATATCGAAGCCTTCAAGGCTATGCCGTTTGAAGGTTCCACAGTTGGCGAAGTTCTGACGGACAAGATCGCCAAGATCGGTGAAAACATGTCCCTCAGACGGATCCGGAAGGTTTCCGGCGACGTCGTTACTTCCTACATCCACGGCGGCGGCCGGATCGGCGTTATCGTCGTTGGCAAGGGCGAAGACAACGAAGCAAACAAGGAAGCGCTGACCAACGTTGCGATGCAGGTCGCTGCGATGAATCCTCAGTATGTGTCCAGAAACGAGATCTCCGATGAGGAACTGGCCAATATCCGGAACATCACCCTGGAAAGCGCGCTGAACGATCCCTTCTCCCTCCCGAAGCCGATCCTGAACGGACTGCTGGACCAGGCGGCGGACGGTGTCTGGGGCGCGGAAGATACCGCAACGCTCAAGGAAAAAAGAGAAGACAAGGCGTTCAACTTCAATTATCTGCCGAACTTCATCTCCGATGAAGGCAAGGCAAAGCTGGCGGATCTGGCGGTTGCCGCCAAGGCCAGCATCACCGATAACAAGATCTTCAAGGGTCTGGTGGAAGGCCGCGTTGCGAAGCAGCTGAAGGAAATCTGCCTGCTCGATCAGGTTTATGTCAGAGCGGAAGACGGAAAGCAGATCGTTGCCAAGTATCTGGAATCGGTCGACAAGGCTCTCGGCCTGGACAAGGTTGTTAGATTCGAAGTCGGCGAAGGCATCGAAAAGAAAGAAGAAAACTTCGCGGAAGAAGTGGCGAAGCAGATGCAGGGCTGATCGTCCGAAAAAAGAAATCAATGATAAAAGCAGAGTCATGAGGCTCTGCTTTTTTTATTGAGGAAACGGGGATTCTGTGATAGGATGGGCTTGGGAAACTGTTTGCGGGAAGGCTGTGATGGGTTCAATGAAAGAAAGAATATTTCGGCATTTTATAATATTTGCTTTAACGGCAGCGCTGATCCTGATGGGCGCGGCGCCGTCTTTTGCGGAGGAGAAAACCTTCGAAGGCGCCGGGACGCCGCCGGAGACGGAGGCGGAAGCCGTCATCGTCATGGATGCGGGGAGCGGCACGGTCCTGTATGAAAAGGATGCCTATGCGAAAAGGGATCCCGCCAGCATCACCAAGATCCTCAACTGTCTGGTGTGTCTGGAAAACCTGGATTTCAGCCAGACGGTCACGGTGGATTACCAGCCTACGACGGAAGGCAGCAGCATGAAACTCAAAGAGGGCGAGACCCTGGTGATCCGAGACATCGTCTACGGCATGATGCTGTGGTCTGGCAACGATGCGGCGGAGTATCTGGGCTATCTGGCAGGAGGGGGCGACATGTACCACTTCTGCGAAATGATGAATGCGAAGGCCCGGGATCTCGGCGCGTTGGACACGGCTTACGTGAATCCCAACGGCCTGAACAATATGGAAGTGAACAACGTCACCACCGCCTATGATATCGCCGTGGTCGTGAAGTCGGCCATGAAGAACGATCAGTTCCGGGAGATCGTGGGAACGCAGAAATACCGGATCCCCGCCACCAATCTGTCGGAGGAAAGAAAGGTCACCAATTCGAACTTCTGCCTTTGGGATGACGTGGCGTATCAGGCAGCGGGCGGCGATGAGGCGGCCCTGGACCAGTTCATAGAGGAACACCAGAAGAGGGCCTTCAATTTCGTCAGCGAGGATGAAGCCGAAATACGGGAGGCGGCCAGAGAGAATGCACAAAAAGCGGCGGAGCTGATGTACAAACCCTGCATCGGCGTCAAGACCGGATACTCCAGCACGGCCGGCGACTGCTTTGCGGGCTTTGCACAGCAGGAGGACACGGAGATCATCGTAGTCGTTCTGGGCGAGCCCCATTCCAACCAGAAATTCCGGGACGCGAAGAAACTCTGGGAATACGCCTATGACAACTTCA
This sequence comes from Bacillota bacterium, assembly GCA_017405645.1. GTDB lineage: Bacteria > Bacillota > Clostridia > Peptostreptococcales > Anaerovoracaceae > RUG14258. Next base: position 95,889 of record JAFQZZ010000033.1, on the reverse strand, counting down.
AGACCTACACCGCTCAGGCAAAGGAAGACTTTGAGCTTGAGATGGATATTAAGCACGGCGAACTGAGGGAGGTGGCAGTAGGTCTCCGGGAAGACTTCAAGGTCACGGTTCTCAAGGATGAAAACCCGTCGGAGAGCGTCACCACCGAGATCGTGCTGAACGAGGAGAAACCGGAGGCGCCGATCGAGGAGGGCGCCGTAGTGGGCCAGCTTGTGGCATACGACAACGGCAAAGAAATCGCCCGCAGGGACCTGGTTTCCCTGGAGACCTCGGGTGAAGGCGGCCCACTTTCCTATATCGGGTTTGCGGACGAAGACCGGTATCAGTTCTTCGTGCTCCTGGCCGCGTTCCTGCTGATCCTGTTCCTGATCATCTTCCGGATCGCCACCCGGAAGAAGAGAAAGGCTAAAAAAATGGCCAGAAAACGGGCCAGACAGAAAGCGAAGCAAAAGAAGGCCAGGCATTAAGGAAATCATGAAAGCAGAGTCGGAAGACTCTGCTTTTTCTGTTGACAAAAATAATGAGGATGATATAATAATGATATCAAAATGATATCAGATATCAAATACAGGAGGACATAAAAATGGAAAAAGAATATGCCAATGTACAACAGAAAGTGCTGCATCCCATGAGTGGGATCCTGATGCTGATCATTCTCATCCTGGCCAGCATCGCTTCCGTGCTGGGATTCGTCGTGGGACTGGCCACCATGCACATCGGGGTGGTGATCATCTGCGTTCTGCTGTGGTGCATCCTGCCGTTCCTGTTTGCGGGACTGCGCAGCGTGCGGCCGAACGAAGCGCTGGTACTGACGCTCTTCGGCAAGTATCACGGCACGATCATGAAGCCCGGATACTTCTTCGTCAATCCCTTTGCCCGGTACAATAATCCGGCCTATGAAGCCCAGCAGGCAGGGGAGACCACCGAGACGGCGGAGACCCTTTCCGGCGGGAAGATCAAGCTCAGCAGCAAGAGCAAGACGGCCACGAACCGGGTCAGAAAGACCGTTTCCCTGAAGCGTTCGACCCTGGACAACGGTACCCAGAAGGTCAACGACGCCCTGGGCAATCCCGTCATCATCGGCGCAGTCGTGCTGTGGCACGTGGAAGACCCGACCAAGGCCGTGTTCAACGTGGAGAATTACATCGAATTCCTGTCGATCCAGACGGATTCCACTATCCGGAACACCGCAAGGCTGTATCCGTATGATGTATTCGACGATGAAGAGGAAGAGAACGACGGCAAGGCGGAACAGACCCTCCGGGGCAGCTCCCAGGAGATTGCGGCGAAGATGAAGGTCGAACTGGCGGAAAAGGTGGCCTTTGCCGGCCTGGTGATCGAGGAAGTGCGGATCACCCATCTGTCCTACGCGGAAGAGATTGCCGCGGCGATGCTGCAGCGGCAGCAGGCGTCCGCCATCATTGCGGCCAGGACCAAGATCGTGGACGGTGCGGTCAGCATGGTCAAGATGGCCATCGACAAGCTTAACGAAGATGATATCGTGAATCTGGATGAGGAACGGAAGGCCCAGATGGTATCCAATCTGCTGGTCGTACTGTGCGGCAGCAAGGATGCCCAGCCCATCGTAAACAGCGGATCGGTGTACTAGAATGAGCAGGGATTTCAGAAGCAGAATGAGCGAGGAAGAGCAGCTGCTTCAAAGAGAGGAACGGCTACTCGCGCGCAAAGAGAAACTGGATGCGCTGGAAAGCGAACTCCGGGCGAGGGAAAAAGAACTCAGCGCAAAGGACGCCAAACGCAAACAGATCATTCTCCGGCTGCCCGAGTCGCTCTGGCGGGAGATCGCCCGGTGGGCGGAAGACGATTTCCGATCCATCAACGGCCAGATCGAGTATATCCTCACCAACAGCGTCCGGGAACACCGAAAGCAGAGGAGTACATGATGAGATATTCCTGCAGATACGAAACGCCGGAAGGACTGGATGACCTGATCATGATCAGCGACGGAGAGTTCCTGACCGGATTGCAATTTGACCGGTCCAAAGAGGGAAGCGGCCCAGAGGATTGTGCAGAGGCTGAACTGCCGGTTTTTGAGAAGACGGCGAAATGGCTGGATTCCTATTTTGAAGGACATCCCGGTAACGGTTTCCCAGCCGTCCGGATGGAGGGGCTGACTCCTTTCCGGAAGAGAGTCCTGGAACTCGTGTCGGAGATCCCATACGGAAAGACGGTGACCTACGGCGGCATTGCCGGGAAACTGGCAGAGGAACGGGGGATCCCCCGGTTGTCTCCGCAGGCCGTGGGCGGCGCCGTCGGATGGAATCCGGTGTGCATCCTCATTCCCTGTCACCGGGTGGTGGGATCGGACGGTTCCCTGACCGGGTACGGCGGGGGCATTGAGAACAAGAGAGAATTGCTGAAAAGAGAGAAATCAGATGACGGATTATAATTTACTCATCAAACAGTTGGAAGCACTGGCGGAGGATTCGGCGGACTGCATTCCCGTGATGGCCAACGCTTCGGCGCTGCTGTTTCAAGCCATGGAGGACGTTAACTGGGCGGGCTTCTATCTGGTAAAGGACGAAGCGCTGATCCTGGGCCCTTCCAGGGGAAGGTCGCCTGCGTGAGGGTCGAAAAGGGAAGAGGCGTCTGCGGGACCGCCTGGGCGAATGACCGGGCGCAGCTGGTTCCCGACGTGCATGCATTTCCGGGGCATATCGCCTGCGACAGCGCATCGGCGTCCGAAATCGTGGTGCCGCTCCGACGGGACGGCGAAGTCTTCGCGGTACTGGATATCGACAGCCCGGTCCCAGCGCGGTTCGGCGAAGAAGACCGGGCAGGCCTGGAGGCTTTTGCCGCGGCACTGGAGCGGGTGATAAAATGACGGAAAAGATCTATCAGACACCCTGCGGGACGATCCATTACTGGGTGAACAAAGATGCGGAGTCTCAAACCCCGCAGCTGGTGTTCCTCCCGGGGCTGACGGCGGATCATCGTCTCTTCGAAAAGCAGATCGAATGCTTTGAAGGGAAATACCCCGTCTTTGTCTGGGATGCGCCGGGACACAATGCATCCCGTCCCTTTGACCTGACGTTTTCGCTTCCGGACAAGGCCCGGTGGTTGGATGAGATCCTGACGGAAGAGGGTTTCTCTGACCCCCTGATCATCGGCCAGTCCATGGGCGGATACGTGGGCCAGGTCTATGCTTATCTGTTTCCCGAAAAACTGAAGGGCTTTATCTCCGTGGATTCGGCGCCCCTTCAGCGGCAGTATATGACGGCGGCCGAGATCTGGCTTTTGAAGAGAATGGAACCGGTTTACCGGCATTATCCCTGGAAGACCCTTGTGCGGCAGGGAACGAAGGGCGTGGCATCTTCTCCTTACGGAAGAGGTCTCATGCGTGAAATAATGCTGACCTACGACGGGGACCAGAAATGGTATGCGGCCCTGGCCGGACACGGCTACCGGATCCTGGCGGAAGCGATCGAAGCGGACCTTCCTTATGAAATCCGCTGCCCGGCGCTGCTGATCTGCGGGGAGAAGGACCATGCGGGATCCTGCGTCCGGTACAACAGGGCCTGGCACAAAAAGACCGGCATCCCCATCGAATGGATCGAAGGAGCCGGGCATAATTCCAATACCGATGAACCGGAGCGGATCAATGGCTTGATCGAAGAATTCTCGGGAAAACTCTGATTCGAAAAAATATTGCGAAATAATGTAAAGCTTGCTTGACATCTGAACAAAGTGGTGGTACACTACAGATGTAAAGCGAGCTTTACCTTTTTGATGAGGATGGTGATAAGATGAAAAACCGCATCGAAGAAATACGGAATGAAAAGGGGATCCGTCAGGAAGAATTGGCGAAACTGATGGGGGTCTCGCGGCAGACGATCAGTTCCCTGGAGAACGGCCGCTACAATCCCTCCATCCTGCTGGCGTACAAGATCGCAAAATTCTTCGGAATGACGATCGAAGAAGTGTTTATTTTTGAGGAGGAGTGAACATGTATAATAACAGAAGACTGGCATTGAGTATTTTCTGGGTCGTTATCGGTCTGGTGCTGGTGGGGCTATCTATCGCGGAAAAGCTGGATTCCTCCATGTACGCCGGCATGGGCGGCGCCCTGGCTGCCGTCGGCGCGCTTCAGGTGATTCGGAACCTGCAGTACAGGAGAAACGAAGAATACAGGGAAAAAGTGGACACGGAAGTCAGCGATGAGAGGAACCGTTTCCTGAGGATGAAGAGCTGGTCCTGGACCGGATACATCGTGGTCCTAGTGGAAGCGATTGGCGTGGTAGTCGCCATGATCCTCGGGAAGGAAACGGTCCAGCTGGTGCTTGCTTATTCGGTCTGTCTGCTGGTCGGCGTATACTGGCTGTCCTACGTGGTACTGAGCAGAAAGTACTGATTCCGGGCTGCGAAGGCGATGCCCGGGAGAACTGTTCGGAAAGATTTCCGGACAGTTTCTTTTTTTTGAAAAAACCGGTTGACAAATACATCGAGGCTCGATATAATAAGTATATCGAATCACGATATATCGAGGTGTAATGGTCAGGAGGACTTATGGAAGATCGATTAAAGCGAATATACGTCCCGATGACGGAGTCCGGCTTTTATATTCTGTACTGTCTGCAGACGCCGCAGCACGGATACGGGATCAGCCAGCAGGTGAAGAGAATGAGCGGGGGCGCCGTCGTGATCAGCGCAGGGACCATGTACGGGACGCTGTCAAAGATGGAAAAGGACGGACTGATCCGTTTCTACTGCGAAGAAGAGAAGAGAAAGCTGTATCAGATCACCGATCTCGGCAGGGAGATCCTGGACATCGAGATCCGGCGGATCGAAAGATTGTACAAGAACAGTAAAGGAGAGGATATCGATGCGTAAGACCTTGATCCGCATTTTTACCATTGCCGATTATGAAGAGGAAGAGATCTGGCTCAGGGGGCAGCACAAAAAAGGCTGGAAGCTCGTGAAGATGACGCCGCCGATGTTCTATACATTCGAATCCTGCGAACCGGAGGATGTGATCTACCGGCTGGATTTCAAGAATACGGAGCGGCCGGAAGGGTATTTTCAGATGCTGAAGGATTTCGGCTGGGAGTACTTTGCCCAGTGTTTCGGCTGGCTGTACTTCCGCAAGCCGGCGTCGGCGGCCGAAACGGCAGAAGAGGGCGAACTGTTTTCGGACAATGAATCCAGGGTGGACCTGGTCAGCCACGTGGTGAAGACCCGGCTGCTGCCTCTGGCGATCGTTTTCCTCTGCTGCGTGATCCCCAACTTCGCGAGAGTCTTTACCGGCTCCTATGTGGGCGCCTTCGGACTTTTCTGGGGGATCCTGTTCGCGGTGCTGTTTGTCCTTTACGTGGTACTGATCATTCACTGCGGAACGAAACTGAAAAGGATCCGGGACAAATACCGGACGGGAATGGACGGATAAACGATGCTGCAATACTTTTTTACCTATGGGTCGGAACTGCCGGCCGGGGTGGGGTTCCCCATGTACGGAACGGCGCACATCCTGTGGCTGCTGGCCGGAACGGGAGCATGCATCCTGCTTCTGCTGCTGTTCCGGCGGGCTGATAATGAGAAACAAAGAAAGCTCGAGCTTGCGCTCGGGCTCTTTCCCGTGGCGCTGATCGTTCTGCGGGCCTGCTTTCTGACCGCGATCGGCCACCAGACGGTCTATGAGTTGCCCCTGCATCTGTGCGCCCTGGCGGGATTTCTCTGCCTGGCCCATATGATCACCGGCAAAGACTGGCTGGGACAGGTACTCTATGCGCTCTGCCTGCCGGGGACCCTGCTGGCTCTGATCTTTCCGGACTGGATCTATTACCCGCCGGTCCATTTCATCACGATCCAGGGCTTCCTGTTCCATTTCGGCGTGGCGTGGTATATCCTCTGCGAGCTCAGCTGCGGGAAGATCCGGCCGGACATCAAAAGGATATGGAATCCGATCCTGTTTCTGCTGATCTGTGTGCCCGTGGTCTATCTTTTCGACCGGCATTTCCGGACGAACTATATGTTCCTGCGGGTGCCGTCGCCGGGATCTCCCCTGGAATGGATGGCCTCGTTCATGGGCGTGCCAGGATATCTTCTGGGCTATGCCGTGATGGTGGCCATGGTGATGATCCTCATGTATCTGGCGGAAATAGTCTTTGATAAACTGCGGCGAATCGGCTACAATAAGGGTAACACTGAAGAAGAGAGGGAGTGCGATTGATGGAGCGTGACAACATAATTTATCAAACTTACGTAAAAATACTGGAGCGGGAGCTGGTGTTGGCGATGGGGTGCACCGAACCGATCGCCCTGGCATACTGCGCCGCCAAGGCCAGGTCCGTGCTCGGGGAACTGCCGGAACGGATCATAGTGGAAGCCAGCGGCAATATCATCAAGAATGTCAAAAGCGTGGTCGTTCCCAACACGGGCGGCAGACGGGGCATAGAAGCGGCATCGGCAATAGGCGCTTTTGCCGGAGACGAGGAGGCTTTGCTGCAGGTCATTTCCAATGTTTCCCCGGAAGCCAAAGAAAAGCTGGGTGATTACATGGAAAACACGGTGATTGAGACAAGACCGCTGGAATCGGATTGCGTGCTGGATATGATCGTTACGGTACAGCGGGGAGATTCCAGTGCGAAGGTCCGCATCGCCAACGAACACACCAACATCGTCCGGATCGAAAAGGACGGGAAGGTGCTTTTTGAAAAAGACCCGGATGCAGCGGAGGAGGAAGAAGATCTTCCGGATTACGATCTATTGAATGTGAAGGATATCTATGATTTCGCCTGCACCTGTGACATCGAAGATGTCCGGGCAGTCCTGGACCGGCAGATCGAAAAGAATACGGCCATATCCCGGGAGGGGATGAAAAACGATTACGGTGCCAATATAGGCAAAGTGCTGCTGAAGACCGGCGATGATGTGCGCACCCGGGCCAAAGCCGCCGCGGCAGCCGGGTCCGACGCCCGGATGAACGGCTGCGAACTGCCGGTGGTCATCTGTTCCGGCAGCGGCAATCAGGGTCTGACGACATCCCTGCCGGTCATTGAATACGCAAAGGAACTGAAGGCGGACAAGGAGAAGCTGTACAGAGCTCTTCTCGTTTCCAACCTGGTGACGCTCCATGCCAAAAACGGCATCGGCCGGCTGTCCGCCTACTGCGGCGCGGTCAGCGCCGGCGCGGGCGCCGGAGCCGGCATTGCCTTCCTGTACGGCGGCGACCTGAAGGATATTTCCCACACGATCGTCAATGCCCTGGCGATCACCTCCGGCATCATCTGCGACGGCGCCAAATCCTCCTGCGCGGCGAAGATCGCAACAGCGGTGGAGACCGGCATCTTCGGCTATGAGATGTATCGGAACGGACAGCAGTTTTACGGCGGTGAAGGCATCGTCGTGAAAGGTGTTGAAAACTCCATTGCCAACTTCAGCCGCCTGGGACGAGTCGGCATGAAGGGAACGGATTCGGAGATCATCCGGATGATGACAGGGAACTGATCCACTGACCGGAAACGGAGGGAAAGCATTGACTGAGACAAAAATCTACGTTGGCCTCAACGATTCGGAGACCTTGAAACAGAAACACGAAACCGAAAAATACATCAATGTATTGAAGCATGTCTGCTTTCACTATCATGTTCCTTTCTCCTTTTCCGTGGAGCAGGGCGGTTACATGCATGAAAACGGACAGTATACCCAGGAACAGACCCTGGTCCTGACGCTGATCGATGTGCGGAAGGAGATCATCGAAGAGATCGCGAAGGATCTCTGCGTCTTCTTCCACCAGGAATCCGTCATGATCACGGAAGGCAGCGTGCGTGCCTATTTTATCAAAGAAACGTTATAAAGGAGTGAGTGTACATGAATAATCCATGGGAAGAGATCCGGCTGGATGATTATGAAAACCATATGAGCCTGGACTCCGTGAAGCAGCTGCAGGCCATGAACGGGATGATGAAAGAGCAGTTCGAGGCCTATCCGGTAAAAACCGCGATGGTCCTGGGGATCGCCGGGGGAAACGGGCTGGAACACGTCAGCAGGGGAAAATACGACACCGTGTACGGGGTCGATATCAATGAAAACTACCTGAGGGCGGTGGCGGAACGCTACGGTTCCCTGGAAGGTGTTTTGGAATGCATTCACCTGGACCTGATCAGCGATTCGGACAAACTGCCCCGGGCGGAACTGGTGATCGCCAATCTTCTGGTGGAATACATCGGCTACCCTGTCTTCCAGAAAGTGATCCGGCAGGTTTCCCCGGAATACGTTTCCGTCGGGATCCAGATCAATACGGATGAGAAAGAATGGGTCTCCGATTCCCCCTATCTCCATGCCTTTGACCGGCTGGACGAGGTCCATCACCAGATGGACGGGGAGGAACTGACGGCGGCCATGAAAGAGATTGGCTATGAAAAGATCCTCCAGTCGGCGGTGGATCTTCCGAACGGGAAGAGCATCGTGAGACTGGATTTCAGGAAAAGCAGATAAAAACCGGAAATCGAAATCGGACGAGAAAGTTAATAGAGCCTGCGGCGATGCGCAGGCTCTATTCTATTTCAAGCAGTTTGAAATGGCTCTTCCGGCATTCAAGGATGCCTTCCTTCTGCATACGGGAAAGCTCCTTGGACATATTCGTCCGTTCCAGGTTCAGGTAATCCGCCAGTTGCTGGCGGTCAAAGGGGATGTCGAATTCCGAGGATCCCTTCTGAAGGGAAACGGCGTTCAGATAGGACAGCAATCGGCCACGGCAGCTCTTTGGGGAGGTGTGGAAACTCCTGCCGGAAAGGTGCAGGTTCTTGCGGGAAGTAATCAGCAGCAGATTCTTCAGCAGTTTCTCCTTCCATGGGGAGAAAGGCATGTTTCCCGGAAGGCCCCCAATCCGGAAGAAGAGGATCCGGCTGTCCTCGTTGGCCCGGACATCTACCAGCAGGGTTTCTTCCGGCAGCAGGGCGTAGGTCTCGGCGAAAAACTGACCGGCCCCCACGTGGCTCAGAACGGTGCAGTTTCCCCAGACATCGCTGCTTTCGATCGTGACGCTGCCGGACAGCACCATTCCCATCCGGTCGGTATGGTCGCCGGCGTGAAGGATCACCTCGCCTTTCCGGAAGTTCTGTTCCCGGGCACTCAGAGCTTTCAGGCATTCGCTTCGCTCTTCATCGGTCATGTCCCGGAAGAGGGCGCTTTTTTTCAGGATGTTTTCACTCATTTTTATCACTTTCTTTCAAAAATGTGGTTCAAGCCACATACTTCTTTCCCGGATTATACTATACTGGACCCATCAAAGCAAGGAGGGAATCATTATGATCCGTAAAATCATCCGTATCGACGAGGAAAAATGCAACGGCTGCGGCCTCTGTGCAAATGCCTGCCACGAGGGAGCCATTAAAATGATAGAAGGGAAGGCGAAGCTGGTCCGGGAGGATTTCTGCGACGGTTTCGGCGATTGTCTGCCGGCCTGTCCGACGGGAGCCATCACCTTTGAAGAAAGGGAGGCACCGGCCTATAATGAAGCGGAAGTGAAAACAAGTCAGGAACAGAAAAAGAGGATCGAAGAACTGCTGGGTGCCAGCTGCCCCGGTTCCAGGTCCATGGAACTGAAAAGAACGCCGGAAGATCCGGAGACTCCGGCGCCGGCGTCTGCGGCGGCCCCGGTCTCCCGTCTGAATCAGTGGCCCTGCCAGATCCGCCTGCTGCCGGTTCGGGCACCGTTCTATGACGGGGCAAAGCTCCTGATCGCGGCGGACTGCACGGCGTATGCCTATGCCAATATGCATGAAGACTTCATGAAGGGGCGGATCACCGTGATCGGATGCCCGAAACTGGACGATACCGACTATGCCGGGAAACTGACGGAAATCATTGCCGGAAACGATATCCGGGAGGTGACCATTGTCCGGATGGAGGTCCCCTGCTGCGGCGGTCTGCAGCGGGCGGCGGAGACAGCTCTTCAGAACAGCGGCAAATTCATCCCATGGCGGGTAGTGACGATCGCCAGGGATGGACGGATACTGGATTGATGTGATATACTGAAAAAAAGGAGGGTACGAAAATGAAGTACATTGTGACGGAAGGGTGCATCGGCTGCGGACTTTGCGAAGGGGTTTGCCCGGAAGTGTTTTTTATGACCGATGCAGGCGTGGCGGAAGCCATTGAAGGAGACGTGCCGGATGAAGCCGTGGACGCTGCGGCGGAGGCGATGGAAGCCTGTCCGGTAAACGTGATCGAACTGAACGATTACGAGTAGAAACGATAAACTGAGGTGAGTATATGAAAATGCTGACGCTGGGCAGGACCGGGATCGTTACGCCCCAGAACGCTTTCGGCGCATTGCCGATCCAGCGGGTGAATCTGGAGACGGCGGTCAAGATCCTGCGGAGGGCCTATGAAGGCGGAATGACTTTCTATGATACGGCCCGGGGCTATACGGACAGCGAGGAGAAACTGGGCGCCGCCTTCGGAGACATGCGGGATAAGGTCTACATTGCCACCAAAACCCTGGCCCGGACGCCGGACAAGCTTTGGGAGGACCTGGAGACCAGCCTGAAGAACCTGAGGACCGATTACCTGGACCTGTATCAGCTCCACTTCGTGCAGCAGTGCTATGCCCCCGGGGACGGTACCGGGATGTACGAAGCCATGCTGCAGGCAAAGGAGGAGGGAAAGATCCGGCACATCGGCATCACGGCACACAAGATCGGGATCGCGGAGGAGATCGTGCAGAGCGGTCTGTACGAAGTTCTGCAGTTCCCCTTCTCGTACCTGGCCACGGACCGGGACATCGCCCTGGTGGAAAGCTGCCGAAAGGCCGGAATGGGCTTCCTGGCTATGAAGGGGCTTTCCGGCGGCCTGCTGACCAATGCGAAGGCCTGCATGGCCTTCATGCTGCAGTACGAGGTGCTGCCCATCTGGGGGATCCAGCGGATGGAGGAACTGGAGGAGTGGCTGTCCTTCTTCGAGGAAGAGCCGGTACTGGACGAAGAATGCCGGTCGGTCATTGAAAAGGACCGGGCAGAGCTGCTGGACGGATTCTGCCGGGGCTGCGGCTACTGCGCGCCCTGCAGCCAGGATATCATCATCAGCCAGTGCGCCCGGATCTCACAGATGATCCGGCGGGCGCCGTCGGCGGACTGGATGACGGAGTACTGGCAGAAGGAAATGGAACGGGTCGAGGACTGTACGGAATGCGGAGCCTGCATGACCCGGTGTCCGTATGAACTGGACATCCCGGCGCTGCTCCGGAAGAACCTGGAGGATTACCGGGAGATCATCGCCGGCAGGCGGACCGTGTAGGAGAGTATCATCAGGGGGAAAACGTGTTCAATAAAAAAAGCATTCTCATAGCGGCAATCTGCTTATGCCTGTGCGCAGGGCTGCTTGCCGGCTGCGGCGGCAGCCCGGAGGAAACGGAAGAAGCCGCTCCCGCACCGGCCCTGGCTGATGGCGGACTCCTGCATGAACACGAGCCCGGCGGAATCTGCATCGATATATCCATTGATGAGTTCAACGCCCTGGGATTCGAGTTTGGCGACAGCGTGGACATTTTCTTTTCCAACGGCTACCGCATGGAGAACATCCCCTATTACAACGGCTATTACACAGCGGCCGGGGAACCGCTGCTGGTGGGTTATCCCGGCTCCGAACATATCAAAGCAGGCATCAACAGCGGGGACGATCTATGGGAAGCGGCAGGGCTGCAGGAAGGGGACACGGCGACCGTCACCCTTCGCGAAAAAGCGGGATACCTGGACGTTCAGAACGCCCGGGACCTTCATTATGAGGACGACAGGGGGTTTTATTCCAGTGACGAGGTTTTTGCGAATTTCCGTCCGGTACGAGGGGGCAGATTAAAAGAAAACGCCCTGTACCGTTCCGCTTCTCCCTGCGATAATACCCGCAACCGGGCGCTTTTTGCCGATTCGCTGATGGCAGGATCGGGGGTCGTATACATTCTGGATCTGGCGGATGACGACGAGACGATCGGCCGGTATTTTCAGGAGGAAGGGTTCGTTTCCCCGTATTTCCGGTCTCTTTATGAGAACGGGCAGGTGATGCCCCTGGCTCTGAATATGAACTACGGTTCCGATGCATTTAAGGCAAAAATCGTGAAGGGACTGACCGCTCTGGCGGAAAACGAGGGCCCCTGTCTCATCCATTGCACGGAAGGGAAGGACCGGACCGGCTTTGTCTGCATGCTGCTGGAAGCCCTGGCGGGAGCGGGTTATGAAGAGATCGTGACGGATTACATGATCACCTATGAAAACTACTACGGGATCACGAAGGAAGGCGACGGGATCCGCTACGGCCTGATTGTGGAAGGATTGCTGGATCCCATGCTTCGGAGCATCGCCGGGGACGGATCCGGGGATCTCAAAACCACCGACCTGGCGGCCTGTGCCCGGCAATACCTGATTGACATCGGAATGAGTGAGGAAGAGATCGGCAGGCTGGAAAGCCGGATCATGAAGGGAACCGGGAGCGAATCCTGAAGGCGGGAACCGGGGTGAGTGTTATGAGATACAGAACAGATAAATACGGCGAAAAGATCTCCCAGCTGGGTTTCGGCTGCATGCGGTTTACCCGGAAAGCCGGCGCCATCGATTATGAAAAGGCGGAAAGGGAGATCATGCTGGCGGTGGAACAGGGCGTCAATTACTACGATTCCGCTTATATTTACCCCGGCAGCGAGGACTGCCTGGGAAGAGTGCTGGCGGAGAACGGCTGCCGGGAACGGGTGAAGGTGGCCACCAAGCTGCCCCAGTACATCCTCCGGTCCGGAAAGGCCGTGGAAAAGACCTTCCGGGAGGAACTCAGCCGCCTGCGGACGGACTACATCGACTATTACCTGATGCACATGTTCACGGATCCCCTGGAGTGGGAGAAACTGCGGGAACTGGACATCGAGGAATGGATATACGGCAAAAAACAGGATGGGAGCATCCGGCAGATCGGCTTTTCCCATCACGGCGACACCGCTACGTTCCTGAAGATCCTGGAGGCCTATGACTGGGATTTCTGCCAGATTCAGTACAACTACCTGGACGAGCATACTCAGGCCGGCCGGGAGGGGCTGAAGGCCGCGGCGGAGAAGGGGGTGCCGGTGATCATCATGGAACCCCTGCGGGGCGGCAAGCTGGTGAATCTGCCGGAGAAAGCGAAAAAGGCCCTGCAGGACAGCGGACGGGGATACACCCCGGCGGAGCTGGGCCTGCGGTGGCTGTGGGACCAACCGGAAGTCACCTGCGTCCTATCCGGAATGAATTCCACGGAGATGGTGGAGGAGAACATCCGCATCGCTTCCGAAGCGGAAGCGGGATCCTTTACTCAGGCGGATCACGCCCTGGTGGAACAAATAAAGACAGCCATCAAAGAGAAGGAGAAGGTGGGCTGTACCGGCTGCCGGTACTGCATGCCCTGTCCCGCGGGAGTGGACATCCCCGGGATCTTCCACTACTATAACCTGTGCTATCTGGACAAAAAGAGCGCCGGCCGGTTTGAATTCGCCCGGAACGTGGCGATGCAGAAGGAGCCGGGTTTTGCCACCCGCTGCACCGGCTGCGGGAAGTGCGAACAGCACTGTCCCCAGCAGATCCCCATCCGGAAAATGCTGAAAATAGCGGACCGCCAGCTGCGGCCTCCGCTGTTCCGGATCGGAATCCCCATTGCGCGGAAAATCATGAAACGATAAAAGGAGAACGGAAATGAAAACAGCAATCGTCTATTATTCCATGTCCGGCAACTGCGCCTGGACGGCGGAACGGATCGCCTCCGTTATTGAGGCGGACCTGATCCGGATCGAACCGGACAAAACCTACCCGGACAAGGGATTCAAAAAGTTCTTGTGGGGCGGCAAGAGCGCGGTCATGGGCGAGAGCCCGAAACTGATGCCCTATGCGTTCAGCCCGGAGGAGTATGACCGGATCGTTTTCGGTTTTCCGGTCTGGGCGGGGACCATCACCCCTCCCCTGAGGACCTTTATCCGGGAAAACCGGGAGGGCCTTCGGGAAAAGAAGCTGGCGGCATTTGCCTGTATGAGCGGATCCGGCGCCGAAAAGGCGCTGCTGAAGCTGAAAGGGGAACTGGGCGTGGACGCGCTGGAAGCGGAACTGATCCTGATCGACCCCAAAACAAAAGAGGACCCTGCCAATGAGGACAGGATCCGCACATTCTGTTCCGCTCTGGAACAAACCGATTAAAGACGCTCCGGCGTCTTTTTGTTCATAATGAGGATCGAACAGAGCACCAGGGCGATGCCGAGGATCTTGACGACGCCGAGGGACTGGCTGAAGACCAGGAGCCCGATCAGGGCGGCGACAACGGTTTCCACCGAAGCCAGCACCGGGACTTTGGAGGTCTCCCGGACATGGTTCAGGCCGCCGAAGTAGATGATGTAGGCCAGGGCGGAGGGGATAATCCCGAAGCCGGTCAGCGCCGCCGCCATGTTCATTGTGAAAGGCGCGCCGATCCCCTGCCAGGGACGGACGATGAAGAACAGGAACAGCGCTCCGAAAGCCAGCCCGTAGAAGGTGGAGGTAAAAGGGTTTTCCCTGTCTGCGCCGATCCGGGAAAGAACCGGAAGGGTGGCATACATGAATCCGGCGGCGATCCCGGTCAGGAGACCGGCGCCTGCCAGGCTGAAGCCGGCCAGATGCCCGCCGGTAACTGTCAGGATGCATCCCAGAATGTTGATAAAGATCGCCAGGACTTTGTGCCGCAGGAGCGGCTCCCGGAAGAACAGCCGGCTCATGATCGCCACGAAGACCGGCGAAGTGTAGAGCAGCACCGCGGCAACGGCCATGCCGCTGTGCTTGATAGTGCTCATGTAAAACATATTGTAGAAGGCCTGGGAGAACAGTCCCACCAGCAGGCAGGAGAGGAGTCCCCTCCGGCTGATGCGGAAGAGCTTCAGGCCTTTTCCTTTGACGATCAGGACCGGGATCATCAGGGCAGAGGCGAACAGAAGACGGAAAAAGGCCACCGCCTGGGAACTCATGCCCATGTCCTGGAGCAGGGTGCTGAAGAGGCCGATGGTGCCCCATAGGCAGCCTGCGGCAAATATCATGATGTAGCCTTTGTTCTGTTCTCTATCCATCTGACAGCAGACCTCCGATCCGGAATGAATAGGTAAAGGATAACATAACCGCCGGGATATTTCAACAACTGTTTTCCCCTTGCCAGGACCCCGGGAAAGCGGATATAATAAGGGGACGAAAAGAAGGGGAGGACGGAGACATGGAAGAGAACCGGAAACTGGCTTTGGAAAAGCTGAGAAACTGCAGGGAACTGGGCGGGCTGCCGGCCGCCGGCGGGAAGCGGATCCGCCGGAACTGTCTGCTCCGCTCGTCGGATCTTTCCGCTGTCACGGCGAATGACCGGGCTTTGCTGACGAAAAAGTACCGGCTGTCTCTGGTGGTGGACCTGAGGACGGATGTGGAGCGGTTCGAAAAACCGGATGTTCTGATCCGGGGAGTGGATTACCTGAAAACGCCGGTCTTCACGGAAGAACAGGTGGGGATCACCCGGGAAAAACCTCAGGGGATCCCGGACGTGAAGGATCTGCCGGGGATGGACCAGCTCTACCGGTTGATGACATTGGATGAAAACTGCCGGAAGAATTTCCGCCGCATCCTGCGGAGCATCCTGCTGCACGATTATTCCCGGGGTTCGGTGCTGTGGCACTGCACGGAAGGCAAGGACCGGGGCGGAATGATCGCGATGTTCCTGGAGGAACTGCTGGGAGTGGACCGGGAGATCATCCGGGAGGATTACCTGATGACGAACCTGGAGAACGAAGGCCGGGGAGAGAAAGGCTATCAGAACGCGCTGAAGAGGGGCGCGCCGGAGGCCTTTGCGGAGTATGTGCGGAAAACCTACATGGCCCTGCCGGAGTACCTGGATGCGGTTTATGACGCCGCGGAGGAGCAGTTCGGCGGGATGGAGAATTACCTGATGAAGGGGCTGGAACTGGAACCGGAGTGGATCGAAACCTTCCGGGAGCAGGTCCTGGAATAGAAGACGCATAAAAAAAGAGGATGCCGTTTGGCATCCTCTCAATTGTTTTTGACTATTTTTCGAATACTTTCTTTCCGCCCAGCCAGGTCTGCATTACGTTGATCTTCAGCAGATCCTTCGGCTCCACGGCGAAGGGATCCCGGTCCAGGATCACCAGGTCCGCCAGTTTGCCGGCGGCCAGGGTGCCTTTCAGATCCTCCTCGAAGGAAGCGTAGGCAGCGTTCTTGGTGTACATGGTCAGGGCTTCGAAAGCGGTGACCCGCTGCTCCGGATGGTAGCCTTCCGGCGGGTTGCCTTCCAGGTCCTGACGGGTGGTGATGGCGTAAGCCCCCATCAGCGGATCGTAAGGTTCCACCGGGGAATCGGAGCTGGCGGTGAGGGTCAGGCCCTCGTCGATCAGCCGGCGCCACATGTAGGAGTAATTCGCCCGTTCCGGCCCTAGCCGGTCCTCCGACCAATTGACGTTGGAAGAAACGAACTTCGGCTGGATGTCCAGCACCACCGGCAGTTTCTTCATCCGGGCGATCAGGTCTTCGTTCACCACCATCACGTGGATGAGGCGGAAGCGCTGATCCGGTTTCGGATTGGCGTTGTAAACTTCTTCGATGGCGTTCAGCACGATATCCAGGCCCTTGTCGCCGATGGCGTGGATTCCGATCTGCAGATCCATGTCGTAGGCTTTCTTCACCATGGCGGTCATGACTTCCTGTGGATAGTTGATGACCCCGTAGACGCCGGGGGCGTCGGAATATTCTTCAAAGAGGGCGGCGCCCCTGGAACCCAGGGAACCGTCGCTGTAGATCTTGAAGAAACCGTATTTGATCATGTTGCTGCCGAATCCGGAGCGCATCCCGAAGACCGGGTATTCATCGAAGTTGACGTAGACCCGGACCGACAGGCGGCCTTCCTTCTCCAGCACCTGGTAGATGTCGATGAATTCCTTGGCGTCACAGAATTTGCCCTGGATGGGGTGGGCGCCGGTAACACCGTGAGAGTTCAGTTCTTTGATGACTTCCGCCATGGCGTCTTTTTTGGCTTCAAAGGTGGCCAGCTTGTCCGGGATGACGCAGAGCAGCGGGGAGACCGCATCCTCCAGCAGGATCCCGTTGGGATCACCGTTCTCATCGTACTGGACAGCGTTTTCCGCTTCCGGCACATAGTTCCGGTCCAGACCGGCCATCTCCAGCGCCAGGGTGTTGCAGCAATGGACGTGCATGCAGTACCGGCCGATGATGATGGGGTGCTCCGTGGAAATGGTGTCCAGTTCATGCCGGTCGGGCAGTTCGGGGATCTCCCACTGTTCGTGGTTGAACTGGGCGCCCCGGACCCATTCGCCCTTCGGGGTGATCTTTGCCCGTTCGATGAGCTTTTCCTTGCATTCCGCCCAGGACTTGGCGCCTCTCAGGCTGACGGACTGCAGGGACTGGGTGTAGGACAGCAGGTGCATGTGGCAGTCGATGAACCCCGGGAGCATGGTCTGCCCCTTCAGGTCGATGACTTCCTCCGCCTCGTCCCTGATGTCCTCTTCCGAAGCGTACAAAGCGGCGATCCTGTCGCCGTCCACGGCCAGACCGTACCAGCAGTCGCCTTCGCGTTCCATGGTGTAGATCTTTCCGTTCTTAAAGATTTTGTCGTACTTCATAAACACACTCTCCTTTTATTATTTTGCATTATGCGTTAAATCGACTATAGCACAGGGCCCGGACAAAGTCAATTTGAGAGAAGGGCCCGGAGCCACTTCAGGTACTCCTTCATGTAGTACTGCTGTCCGAAGGAATGGTCCTGGCCGGGAGCCAGCACCTCGGTGATCTCGTCCCCGGAGGCCCTTACGGCGTCGATGTATTCCTTCGGCCCGTCGCCGATGACGGTGTCTGCGTCTCCCCGGGCCACGAAGCGGGGGATCCGGGATGAAGGCGTCAGGTTGGTCTTCAGATCCGTCATGGCCAGGAATTCCGCCCGCTTGACGGGATCCCGGACCTCTTCGTCGTCAAAGAGGCAGAAAAGGACGCCCACATTGTGGTCAAAGCTCAGGGCCGGATAGATCAGGGCGGCCCCGCAGACCTTGTCGTCTTCAAGGTCCACGTCGTCCGGCGTGTAATCCTCCGGGAAAAGGTCCCGTCCCTGCACCAGGTGGATGAAGCCGCCGGCCTCGTATCCGCCGGCGGAGAAGCCGATGAGGCTGATCGTATCGGGATCGAATCCGTAGCTCTCCGCATGATGCCTCAGGTACCGCACCGCCCGCTGGACGTCCAGCAGGGGAAGGGGATATCCATAAGGGTTGCTGCGGTAATGGAGGACGAAGGCGCTGTAGCCGTTTTTCTGCAGGGTCAGGGCCACCTTGTTCCCCTCGCGGCTGTCGTTGTCGATGCTCTTGAACACGTAGCCTCCGCCGGGAATGACGATGACGGCGGCCTTCGCATGTTCCGCCGGGTAGGCGATCAGGTAGGGATCGTCTTCGAAGGTCTCCTTTTCATAGCCCGGCCGGATCTCCTTCAGCCAGGTCACGGTATCCAGTTCCTGCTCCACGTCCCGGTAGTCGTCCCCGATAATGGCCCGAAAGCCTCCGTCCGGGTCGAAGGACTCCCGGCTGTAATCGATGTTCATTTCCGCCAGCTTGCTGTCGGGGCGGTTCCCCGCCGGAGTTTCCCAGATGGGAAGGATGGCTTCCGTTTCGAGCCCGGGAGAGCCGCTTTCCGAAGCCGTTTCCGGTTCCGCGCCGCAGGCAGCCAGTAAAAAGACCGAAAGGAGTCCAAGGGCCAGCAGGGTCATTCGTTTGCGGCGGTTTTTTGCATCCATGGGGCGCCTCCTTTCCGGTTTGGTTTCCTGCCTCTATTGTACCACCTGGACGGCGGATTTCAGCATTGATTTTTCATTCCCGATTCGGTATGATATAAGTTAGATGATTTTTAGGAGGAGAGTCGGTAAGGCTATGGGAGAAGAAAGGGACAGAAGAGCCAGGAGACGGGCGGAGAGAGGCCCGGTGGAAGATCAGAAATTCACCATGGAGGATCTGAAAAAGATCGATTACCGTGGAAAATACGAGAGCATCAAGGCCAAGGTCATCCGGTTCGGGAAATACGTCTGGACGGAGTGCAAGGACTGGCGGACGCTGGTGCTGCTGGCGATCGTCATGTTCGTCATGTACACGCCGGTGTGGCTGGGATATATCCTGTTCCATCTGTTCGAGATCAAGTGGGCCCTGGCCATGATGACGGGGTACATGCTGTTCTGGGCCGGCCCGGCGACGCCGTTTATCCCCCTGTGCATCGCCATTACCCTGACCGTGAAGCGGTTCCTTTGGAAGCGGCCGGAGCTGCCGGAACCGGGGAACCCCAATGAAAAGCGGGTCACGGTATACAAAAAACCGAAGTATAAGAAGAAAAAAGATCCCTGGTACAAGACCATGACGGATCTGTTCAAATACATGAAAGACTGAACCGCTTTGATAAGTTGTTGCTGAGAGGAGTAGAAACCGGATGAAAACGGCTGCGATCGCTATTTTTATCATCATGTACCTGTGCCTGATCCTGGTGCCCGCCAAAAGGACCTGGTTTGCCCTGGGGGCGGCGTTGGTTTTCATCGCCTCGGGAATCCTGACGCCGGGCCAGGCGCTGGGGGCCGTAAACTGGAACGTGCTGCTGATGATGGGGGGCACCATGATCATCGTGTCCTATTTCATCGAATCGCAGATGCCGGGCAGGCTGGCGGACCTGATTTTGGGGAAGTCGGCGGACATTCGGAGCGTGATCATTCTGATGTCCCTGTTTGCCGGGATCATGTCCGCTTTCATCGACAACGTGGCCACGGTGCTGATGCTGGCGCCGGTGGGCCTGGCGGTGTGCCGGAAAATGGAGGTTTCCCCGGTGCCGATGATCCTGTCCATCGCCGTTTCCTCCAACCTGCAGGGGGCGGCCACCCTGGTGGGGGACACCACCTCCATCCTGCTGGGAGATTATGCCGGGATGGATTTCATGGATTTCTTCTGGATGCGCGGACGGCCGGGAATCTTCTTCGGCGTGGAACTGGGCGCACTGGCCACCATACCGGTGATGCTCTTCCTGTTCCGGAAACTCCGGCAGCCGGTCCGGACGGAATCGGTCACTCAGGTGCGGGACTATGCGCCCACGGTGATCCTGCTGGCCATGATCGCCCTGCTTATCATCCTGTCGTTCTTTCCGGACAAGCCCTCCGTTTCCAACGGGCTGGTATGCATGGGCTGCGCGCTGGTCTGCTTCCTGCTGGACCGGATCCGGGAACCCGAAAGGTCGAATGTCCGGAATGCCCTGCGGGAGGTGGATATCCATACGCTGCTGCTGCTTCTCGGGCTGTTCGTGGCGGTGGAGGCCATTACGCAGGCCGGGGTGATCGCCGACCTGGCGAACCGGATCGCCGGCGCCGGCGGCGGGAACCTGTTCCTGCTGTTCACCATCATCGTCTGGGGCTCCGTGCTGGTTTCGGCCTTTGTGGATAATATTCCTTACGTGGCGACCATGCTTCCGGTGATCTGCCAGCTTTCGGCATCCCTGGGCATTGAACCGTACCTCCTGTATTTCGGACTCCTGACCGGAGCGACCCTGGGCGGCAACATTACCCCCATCGGCGCTTCCGCCAACATCGCCGGGATGGGGATCCTGGTGAGAAACGGCTATAAAGTATCCTTCCGGGAATTCATGAAGATCGGGGTGCCCTTCACCCTGACGGCGGTCCTGGTGGGTTACGTATTTATTTGGATCGTCTGGGGAGGTGGGATCTGATGGCACAGCTTCTGAAAGAAGGCGGCGAGATGCTGCTGGACCGGTATTCCCTGATCCGCATCGGCTTCGGATGGGAACTGTTTCCCCGCCAGTATGCCGCGGGTCTCCTGGGCAGCCTGCTCGGAGGCGGAAGGCCCGAGGCGGCGGACTGCGACGGATCGGCCCTGCTGTTCGGCCGGGACGGCCGGCCGGTGGGCGGACAGCTTCAGTCCTGCTGCATCTACTACGGGAACACCAACCTGTATGATTTTGCCCTGGTCCACAATGGGGACAACCTGACGGGCATCGGTTCCGGGGATGACGAAAGCATCTTCATCGACCTGGGCCGGCTGCCGGAGGAAGTGGAGCGGGTCGCATTGACCTTCGACTTTTTCAAGTCACGGAAAAAACTCAGTTTCGGACGGCTGCAGGAAGTGGCGGTCCGGGTGGTGGACGATCCCACCGGGGAGGAAGTCTGCCGGTTCGAGCCGGAAAGCGCCGGCTCCGGCGGGAAAGCCCTGCTGGCGGCCCAGCTGTACCGGACCGGTGGCGGATGGGTGTTCCGGGCGGAGGGAAAGGAACTGCCCGAAGCGCGGAGGAAAGAAGACCTGATGGCCATCCGTTTCGAAAAGAAATAGATTGTAATCGGCCCCGGTTTTTAGTACAATGGATTTGTAATGATCATTCTTTATACAGTAATTGAGAAGGAAGGCAAGAGATGAAAAAAATTTTAGCATTGACAATGGTTATCGTACTGGCACTGGCCCTGACTGCCTGCGGCGGTTCCGGCGCTTCCAACGACACCCCGACGGATGCGGCGAACGCATTCCTGAAAGCGGTGCAGGAGCAGGATACGGATGCTATGGCGAAGGTGTACCAGGGAGACCCGGCTGAGATGGATCTGGTGGGCGAAGCGGAAATGGACAGCGAAGATATTCCGGCGGAACTCTCCGCATTGCTGAGCGAACAGATGCAGCAGTTCGAGTATGAAGTGTCCAACGAAGTGGTGGATGAAGACACGGCTACCGTGGACGTCAAGATCACCACGATCAACATCGGCAAGGCTTTTGAAGAATCCATCACCGAATTCATGGAAAAGGCCATGGCCGGAGAAATCTCCTCCGACACCACGGAAGAGGAACTGACCGCGCAGCTGTATGCGGCATTCCAGGAAAAACTGGCGGCGGCTGAAAAGGATTACGAAGGCACCGCCGTACTGAACCTGTCCAACGTGGACGGCAAATGGATGGTGGATCAGATTTCCCAGAGCGATCCTCTGGTGAACTGCCTGACCGGCGGTCTGATCGATTATTCCAGCAGCCTGACCGGCGGCGACGAGGAATCCGGGGAAGACGCGGAAGCGAGCGGCAATTAGTGCTCAAGCCACTGAGACGGATGGATCACCATCCGTCTTTTTTTATGCCGGTATTTCAGGTTTGCCAATGACAAGCGGTACGAAATGTGGTATAATAATTCGTCTGAATGCTTGAAGACGAATGGAGACAGGAATGAAACAGTTATTTGACTTTTTTACGGTGGATCTCTCGCCGGACGAGACTTCCCTGGTGATCCTGGACCAGACCCGGCTTCCGGGGGAAACGGTCTATCTGACGCTTCGGGAAGAGGAGAGCATCTGGGATGCGATCCGGACGCTGAAGGTGCGGGGCGCCCCGGCCATCGGCGTGGCGGCCGGCTACGGGATCTGCGTTTTGGCACAGCAATATGAGACCGGACGGAAAGAGGATCTCCTGAAGGAAGTCCGCCGGATCCGGGATTACCTGGGCAGTTCCCGCCCCACGGCGGTCAATCTCTTCTGGGCGCTGGACCGGATGACGGAGAAAGCGGAAGAGTGCGTGAAAGCGCTGCCGGAGGACGGGCCGGAAGCGGTCCGGAAGATCAAGGAGTGCTTGAAGGAAGAAGCCCGGAAGATCCATAAAGAGGACCGGGCCACCTGCGAGGCCATCGGCCGCCACTGCCTGACGCTGCTGGAACCCGGCATGGGGATCCTGACCCACTGCAATGCCGGGGCCCTGGCAACCGCCGGCATCGGGACGGCCCTGGCGCCGCTGTACCTGGGACAGGAACAGGGATACGGATTCAAGGTCTATGCGGACGAGACGCGGCCCCTGCTGCAGGGCGCCCGGCTGACGGCCTGGGAACTGAACAAGGCCGGCGTCGACGTGACCCTGATCTGCGACAACATGGCCTGCTCGGTCATGAAAAGCGGGAAGATCCGGGCGGTGATCACCGGTGCGGACCGGATCGCGGCCAACGGGGACAGCGCCAACAAGATCGGCACCTCCGGCGTGGCGGTGCTGGCGAAGGAGTTCGGCATCCCCATGTACATCTGCGCGCCCCTTTCCACGGTGGACCTGAACACCCCGGCGGGGGCGGATATCCAAATCGAGGAACGGCCGGGGGAAGAGATCATCCATAAATGGTATGAGCGTCCCATGGCGCCGGAAGATATCAAAACCTATAATCCGGCCTTTGACGTGACCGATGCGGAATACATCACGGCGATCATTACGGAGAAGGGCGTGGCCAGACCCCCCTTCCGTGAATCCCTGCGGGAGATGCAGGAGAGCGAATAGACAATACCCTGAAACGAGGAGGACAAGATAAATGGGAAAGAACAGGATGAAGGAAGTCAGCAATTTCAAGGGAAGTTCCACCTACGTGGTGTCCCGGGAACTGATGAATGCCGTCAACGTGGCGGTGGCGCTGCAGAAGCCCCTGCTGATCAAGGGCGAGCCGGGCACCGGCAAGACCATGCTGGCGGAGGCCATTGCGGAATCCATGGGGAAAGAACTGATCATCTGGAACATCAAATCCACGACGAAAGCCCAGGAGGGCCTGTATGTGTACGATACCGTCCAGCGTCTGTACGACAGCCAGTTCGGTGAAGGAGACGTCAGCGACATCAAGAAATACATCAAGCTGGGCAAGCTGGGCGAAGCTTTCATGTCGGAGCAGCAGGTGGTCATGCTGATCGATGAGATCGACAAGGCGGACCTGGAATTCCCCAACGACCTGCTGTGGGAACTGGATAAAATGGAATTCCACATCCCGGAAACCAAGGAGACCATCCGGGCGAAGCACCGTCCCATCGTGATCATCACCTCCAATGCGGAAAAGGAACTGCCGGACGCCTTTCTGAGAAGATGTATCTTCCACTACATCGAGTTCCCGGACCAGGAGAAGATGGAAGAGATCGTCCGGGTCCACTACCCGAACATCCAGGAGACCCTCCTGCAGAACGCCATGGAAGCCTTCTATTACATCCGGGGGCTGAAGGATATCCAGAAAAAGCCCAGCACGTCGGAACTGCTGGACTGGCTGAGAGCCCTGACCCTGAGCGGCGTTTCCGTGGACAAGATCACCACGGAGATCCCCTTCCTGGGCGTGCTCCTGAAGAAGAACCAGGACATGGATTCCCTGCTGAACGTGAAAAACCGCAAGAACAACAACTCCGGATACCGGTGGAGATAGGACATGTTTATCGAATTCTTTTATTTACTGAGAAGCCAGGGGCTGAAGGTCTCCCTCAACGAGTGGATGACCCTGACCCAGGCCCTGGACATGGGCCTGTGCCGTTCCAGCCTGGTGGACTTCTATTACCTGTGCCGCAGCGTCGTGGTGAAAAGCGAAGCGGACTTCGACAAGTTCGACCTGGCCTTCGCCCAGTTTTTTGAGGGCGTGGAGATCGGCGACGACCTGCCGGACGAGATCTGGGAGTGGCTGGACAAGGAGATCCCGGAGAACCCGCTTCTGAAAGAACTCCAGAAGGAGTTTCCCCACTACGAGCTGGACGAACTCCTGAAGATGCTGGAGGAACGGCTCCAGGAACAGCACGAGGAACACCACGGCGGCAATTACTGGATCGGCACCGGCGGCACCTCCGTCTTCGGCCACGGCGGATATAATCCCGCGGGGATCCGGGTGGGGGGACAGTCCCGTCACCGCAGCGCCGTCAAGGTGGCCGGCGAACGGAATTTCCGGGACTTCCGGCAGGACAACATCCTGGATACCCGGCAGTTCCAGATGGCTTTCCGCAAACTCCGGCAGTTTTCCAGCCGGGTGGACGCGGAAAAGACCGAACTGGACGTGGAAGGCACCGTCCAGGAGACCTGCGACAATGCGGGGCTCCTGAGTTTGGTTTACGAAAAACCCCGGCAGAATACGGTGAAGGTCCTGCTGCTCTTCGATTCCGACGGGTCCATGACCCCCTATGCGAAGATGTGCAGCATGCTCTTCCAGGCGGCGGACAAGTCCAACCATTTCAAAGACCTGAAGACCTATTATTTCCATAACTGCATCTACGAGAACCTGTACGAAACGCCTCACTGCCGGTGGGGGGACTGGATCGACACGGAGTGGATCTTCAAGAACCTGGGCAGCGAGTATAAAGTCATCATCGTCGGGGACGCCTCCATGGCTCCCAGCGAGCTGATGAGCGTCGGGGGCAGCAGTTATTACAGCCACTACAACCACGAGCCCGGCATCGCCTGGCTGGAGCGGATCAAGCGCCATTTTTCCCACGTGGTATGGCTCAATCCCATCAAGGAAAGCTATTGGGAATGGGATTACGGCAGCTTCACCATCGAGCGGATCGGAGAGATCTTCCCGATGTTCGAATTATCCATAGATGGACTAGAAAATGCGATTAAAAAGTTGCTAGTCGCAAGATAATGTGGTATAATGAGGAATAATGCTATCATGCGATTATATGGAAACGGAGAAATAAGTAAACCATGAGATGTCCATTTTGTGAAAATCCGGATACGAAGGTGATCGATTCCCGGCCGACGGAAGAAGGTCATGCGATCCGCCGCCGGAGAGAATGTGAAAAATGCAAAAAACGTTTCACCACCTATGAGAAGGTGGAGGAGATCCCGCTGATCGTGATCAAGAAGGACGGCAGCCGCGAGGTGTTCGACCGCAGCAAGATCATGAACGGGATCATCAAGGCCTGCGAAAAGCGGCCGGTGTCCGTGGACGATATCGAAGCCATCGTGACGGATATCGAACGGGGCCTGAACAACATGATGGAAAAGGAGATCAAATCCCAGTTTATCGGGGAAGTCATTATGGAGCATCTCCGGGAGCTGGACGAAGTGGCCTACGTGCGCTTCGCTTCCGTCTACCGTCAGTTCAAGGACGTCAACACATTCATTTCCGAGATCGAAAAGCTGGTGAACAAGGACAAAAGCTGATATGGAACCCTTTCAGCTGAAAAAAGCAGTGAACGGAGTGGAATACCTCTGCATCCCCGGAATAGAGGAAGAAGGGGGCCTTCGGGCGTTCTTCACCACCCGCAGGGGAGGCGTCAGCAAGGGGGATTTCCGGACGCTGGATTACGGCGGGTATACCGACGACGATCCGGCGGACGTGGCGGAAAACCGCCGCAGGGTGTACGAAGCCCTGGGAATCACCGGCTGCACCCAGGGGTTTGTCCGGCAGGTCCACGGCGACCGGATCTGCAGCATCCGTTCGGAGGACATCCTGAAGGAAAACGAGTTTACTATCAATAAAGCGGACGGTCTCATTACCGACCTGCCGGGTCTGTTGATCACGACCCTGCATGCGGACTGTCTGCCGCTCTTCTTTTTCGACCGGGCCCGGAGAGTGATCGCGGTCTCCCACGGGGGATGGCGGGGAACGGCCAAAGGGATCGGCCCGAAAACAGTGGAGCAGATGCAGCGGGATTTCGGCTGCCGCCCGGAGGACATCACCGCGGCGGTGGGGCCGGGCATCAGCCTGTGCTGCTTTGAGGTCGGAGCGGAAGTTTACGAAGAATTTAAGCGGGTCTTTCCGCCCATCGACGAATGCGGGTACCGGAAAGACGACGGCAAATACATGCTGGACCTGAAGAAGATCAACCGGATCCAGTTGGAAGAAGCCGGGGTATCCCGGGTTCTGGTGAGCGGATATTGTACAAAATGCAATGAGGAACTTTTCTTTTCTCACAGACGCGATCACGGCCGCACCGGACGGATGGCGGCAGGGATGATCCTGCTTCCCGCGTAGCGGCGATCGGAGTGCATTTACCGACAAACAGAAAAGGAGAAAAGCATATGAGCAATAAACTCATTATTGCGATCGACGGGCCTGCCGGCGCCGGCAAGAGTACCGTCGCAAGGATTATAGCGGAAATTTTCGGCTGCGAATACATCGACACCGGAGCGATGTACCGGGCCATTACCTATAAATGCGTGCAGCGGCTGGTGGACATCGACGATGACGACGAACTGAACGAGCTGCTGGACGAGACCACCATCGCTTTCAAGGACAAAAAGATCTACCTGGACGGCAGACCGGTGGAGGAGGAGATCCGTACGCCCAAGATCAGCAGCATGGTGTCCAAGGTGGCGGAAAAGAAGCAGGTCCGGGAGATGCTGGTAGAAGCCCAGCGGAAGATCGGCGAGGAAGTCAGCGTCGTGATGGACGGAAGAGACATCGGCACGACGGTTTTCCCGGACGCCCAGTTCAAGTTCTTCATCACGGCATCGGTGGATGAACGGGCGGACCGCCGGTACAAGGAACTGATCCAGAAGGGCTACGATGCGTCCAAAATCGAGATCTATACCGAAATCAAAAAGAGAGACGAATACGACGCCAACAGAACGCTGAACCCTCTCAGAAAAGCATCGGACGCCATTGTGATCGACACGACCAAAAGAACGATCAACGATGTGGTGGATGAAATCTGTGAAAGGATCAGAAGATCTTAAAACGAACTTCAGCGGCTCTTATCGAGCCGCTATTTCCATTTCTTGAAGTCAATAGAAGGAGGAGCACATGAGTTACAAAAGTGATATCGAAATCGCCCAGGAAGCCGAAATGAAGGTCATCAACGACGTGGCGGAGGAGCTTCAGATCCCGGAGGAATACGTGGAGAACTACGGGAAATACAAGGCGAAGATCGACTACAACATTTTACAGGAATACAAGGACCGTCCCGACGGGAAGCTGATCCTGGTGACGGCCATTACCCCGACCCCGGCCGGTGAAGGCAAGACCACCACCACCGTGGGGCTGGGCGATGCACTCTCCCGGCTGGGAAATAAAACGGTCATCGCCCTGAGGGAGCCCTCCCTGGGACCGGTGTTCGGCATCAAGGGCGGCGCCGCCGGCGGCGGTTATGCCCAGGTCGTACCCATGGAAGACATCAACCTGCATTTTACCGGCGACATCCACGCGGTGACCACCGCCAACAACCTGATCGCGGCGATGCTGGACAATCACATCCAGCAGGGGAACCCCCTGGGGATCGACCCCCGGCAGATCGTGTGGAAGCGCTGCATGGACATGAACGACCGGCAGCTGCGGTTCATCACCGACGGGCTGGGAGGAAAACCCAACGGCACGCCCAGGGAAGATGGTTTCGACATCTCCGTGGCTTCGGAAGTCATGGCGGTGCTCTGCCTGGCATCGGACATCCGGGACCTGAAGGAACGGATCGCCCGGATGGTCATCGCCTACACTTATGACGGAAAACCGGTCACCGCCGGCGACATCAAGGCCCAGGGGGCGGTGGCGGCCCTGATGAAGGACGCCCTGAAGCCCAACCTGGTGCAGACTCTGGAAAATACGCCGGCCTTTATCCACGGAGGACCTTTCGCCAACATCGCCCACGGCTGCAACAGCGTCATGGCCACGAAACTGGCCCTGAAACTTGGGGATTACGTGGTGACGGAGGCCGGATTCGGTGCGGACCTGGGGGCGGAAAAATTCCTGGACATCAAGTGCAGGGTCTCCGGTCTGAAACCGGATGCGGTAGTGATCGTGGCGACCGCCCGGGCCCTGAAGCATCACGGCGGTGTGGCCAAGGCCGACCTGAACAAGGAAAACATCCCGGCGCTGGAAGTGGGAATCGAAAACCTGCTGAAGCACGTGGAGAACGTCACGCAGAATTTCGGGCTGCCGGCAGTGGTGGCCATCAACGAATTCCCGACGGATACCAAAGAGGAAATGGCATTCATTGAGAATAAATGCAGGGAGCTGGGCGTCAACGCCGTTCTGTCCCAGGTATGGGCCAAAGGCGGCGAAGGCGGCGAAGCCCTGGCGAAGGAAGTGATCCGGGCCATCGAAGAAGAAAAGAACGAGTTCCGGTTCACCTATGACACGGCAATGCCGGTGAAGGACAAGATCGAAGCCATCGCGAAGAAGGTTTACGGCGCCGACGGCGTGGATTACCTGGGCAAGACGGAAAAACAGATTGCCGATCTGGAAGCCATGGGATTCGGAGATCTGCCCATCTGCATCGCGAAGACCCAATACTCCCTGTCCGACGACCCCCAGAAACTGGGGCGTCCCACCGGATTCCGGGTGGCGGTCCGGAACGTGAAGCCTTCCGTGGGAGCCGGGTTCATCGTGGCCCTGACGGGGGACATCATGACCATGCCGGGCTTGCCGAGGGTGCCGGCGGCGGAAGCCATCGACGTGGACGACAGCGGAAAGATCTCCGGCCTGTTCTAGACAGAAGGAATTGGAATAAATGCTGAACAAAACCTGCAATGAATTCATCGATGCCCTGGCATCCAGGGAGCCGGTGCCCGGCGGAGGCGGCGCCTCGGCCTATGTGGCGGCCCTGGGCATGGCATTGGGGAACATGGTGGGCAATCTCACCGTGGGCAAAAAGAAATACAAAGACGTGGAGGAAGAGATCCTGGGTCTGATGGAACGGGGAGAAGCGCTGATGGAGCGCCTGAAAGAACTGGTTTCGGAAGATGCGGAAGCCTTCCGCCCCCTGTCGGACGCCTACCGGCTGCCGGCCGGAACGGAAGAAGAGAAGGCCTTCAAGGAAGCGCAGATCCAGCGGGCCCTGCCGGAAGCGGCGCGGGTCCCCATGGAGATCGCGAAGCTGTCGGTGGAAGTGATCCGGCTGCAGGAGACCTTTGCGGAAAAGGGTTCCGTGCTGGCCGTCAGCGACGCGGGCTGCGGCGCGGCCTTTGCCCGGTCGGCCCTGATGAGCGCCCGCCTCAACGTGCTGATCAACCTGAAGCTGATGGAAGAGGGACCTCTGAAGGAAGCCATGCGCCGGGAGATCGACGGGTATACCGGAGAGGGCCTGGAGCTGGCGGACCGGGTGTTCGGCAATGTGGAAGAGAGACTGTAGAGGAAGACAATGAGCTTGGAACTGAAAGGGGCTCCTGTGGCGGAGAAGATCCGCGCAGGGATCACTGAAAAAATGACCATGTGCCGGATGAAGGGCGTGGAACCGATGATGGCCATCGTGCGGGTGGGGGACCGCTCCGACGACGTGGCCTACGAGATCCAGGTCCGTCGGAGCTGCGAAAAGGTCGGGCTGTCCTATAAAGTCTTCGATTTTCCCGAAGACATCACCCAGGCCCGTTTCGAGGTGGAATTCTCCATCATCAACGCGGACCCGAACATACACGGCATCCTGCTGTTCCGGCCGCTGCCGGCCAGCCTGGACGAGGGCTTCATTTCCTCCCTGGTGGATCCGGGGAAGGACATCGACTGTATGAATCCGGAGAACCTCAGCCGGCTGTTCCTGGGGAGGGAAGACGCTTTCCCGCCCTGCACGTCGGAAGCCGTGGTGGAGATGCTCAAATACTATGAGATCCCGCTGGAAGGGGCGAACGTGGTGATCGTCAACCGCAGCATGGTGCTGGGAAAACCCCTGGCGATGCTTCTGCTGCAGGAAAATGCGACGGTCACGGTGTGCCACTCCCGGACGAAGGACCTTCCGTCCATCATGAAAAGGGCGGACATCGTGGTCAGCGGGATCGGGAAGGCCCGGTTTTTCGACAAAACCTGTTTTTCAAAAAAGAATACGGTCATCGACGTGGGGATCAATTTCATCGACGGGCGGATGACCGGTGATACCGACCCCAACACGGCGGAGGTGGCGGCGGCAGTGAGCCCCGTGCCCGGCGGCGTGGGTTCCGTGACGACGATGATACTTTTGAGACATGCGGTGGATTCCGCCTGGAGGAAAGCAAATGGATAAGAATTTTCTGGCACCCGGGGAGATCGTCCAGGCGGCCATTGACGCCGGAAAGGCAAAAGCGGAAAGAAGTTTCAGCCAGCTGGTGATCCTGGGGATCCTGGCGGGCGCATTCATCGCCCTGGCGGCCCAGGGCTCCAACATGGCGGCCTTCAACCTGCTCAGTTCACCGGAGACCTTCGGACTGGGCCGGATGGTGGCGGGCGCGGTGTTCTCCATTGGCCTGATGCTGGTGGTCACCACCGGCACGGAACTGTTCACGGGCAATACCCTGATCTGCCTCGCTGTGTATGAGAAGAAGGCGACCTTCGCCGCGATGCTACGGAACTGGTGCATCGTCTACGTGTCGAATTTCATCGGCGCGGTGATGATCGCCTGGATGATGTCCGTCACGGGACTGTGGAACAGCGGCGGAGGCCTGCTGGGAACGGTGACCGTCAATATCGCCGTCAACAAGGTCAACATGACCTTTGCCGCGGCCTTCGTGGCCGGCATCCTGTGTAACTGGCTGGTCTGCCTGGCCGTATGGATCGCCTGGGGAGCCAACACCATGGCGGGAAAGATGTTCGTGATCTTCTTCCCGATCTTCCTGTTCGTGACCTCGGGCTTCGAACACAGTATTGCGAATATGTATTACATCCCGGCGGGGATCTTCGCCAAGGGGGCCTTCGGCACCCAGCCGGCGGAGGTGCTGGCTTCCCTGAACTGGGGGAGCTTCGCGACCGGGAACCTGATACCGGTAACACTGGGGAACATCGTGGGAGGCGTGCTCTTCGTGGGGACCGCCTACTGGTTCACCCAGTACCGCAAACCGGGGAAATAAAACCGATCGGAGGGCAATATGAAAGCCACCATCAAAGACGTAGCGGATCGCTCCGGCGTATCCATCGCCACCGTTTCCCGCGTGATCAACGGGGCTTCGGTGGTCAGTGAAAAATCAAGAAACAAGGTGCTCAAAGCCATTGAAGAACTGGGCTTCAAGCCCAACCAGACGGCCCGGAACCTGGTGATGCAGAAAAACACCACCATCGGGATCATCGTGCCGGCCCTGGGCAACCAGTTCTACGGCGGGATCCTGAACGGGATCGAGGACGCCTCCGGCGATATGGGCTATGACATCATGCTGTGCACTTCCGGCGGCGACGGCGCCAAGGAAGTCCGGTACCTGGAAGTGTTTGAAGAGCGGCACTGCGCCGGGGTCATCGTCATGACCCGGAAACTGGAGAACAAGACCGTCCAGAAGGTCAATTCCATGGAGATCCCGGTGATCTTGATGAACCGGAACGCCAGCGGGCTGAAATGCCCCACCGTGTCCATCGACAATTTCCGGGCGGCCTATGAACTGACCAATTTCCTGATTGACCAGGGGCACAATCGGATCGCCCTGTTCCGGAACAGCGTGGACCTGGACGCCTTCGGCGTGGAACAGTACAGCGGATTCGAGCGGGCGCTGGCGGAACACGACATCGCCATCGACCGGAGCCTGGTGAAATACGGGGAATTCTCGATCCAGAGAAGCTATGAGCAGATGAAGGGACTGATCGAGGAGGACAATGTGCCCACCGCGGTGATCGCCACCAGCGATGTCATGGCGGTGGGAGTGTGCAATGCCCTGGTCGACAGCGGCTACCGGGTCCCGGAGGACGTATCGGTGGTGGGGTTCAACGACATCGAGCTGGCGGAGAACCACCGGCCGGCCCTAACGGTGATCCACCAGCCCCTGAAATCCATGGGGGAAGAGGCGGTTCAGATGATCGTCTCCATGAACAACGGGGAAGGCCGGGGGATCATCCCCAACGACGGCCGGACCGTGATCCTCTCCCATGAGCTGATCGAGCGGCAGTCCTCGGGTCCCTGCAGAGATAAAAACCGTTGATTCAAATGCAACAGATTGGAGAAATAGTATGGATACTTTAGCAAAAGCCATAGAAAGCATCGGGGTCCCGACGGGTATTTTCAATATTGAAAATCTGGTCACAGCCCTGATCCTGCTGGTGGTCTGCCTGATCGTGATCAAGATCATCATGAGATTTGTGGACCGGATGCTGGAACGCAGCAAAGTCGAGAAGACCATGCATTCGTTCATTCGTTCCTGCGTAAAATACCTGCTGCTGTTCATCGCGATCCTGATCGTGGCGTCGGCGCTGGGGATCAACATCACCTCGCTGATCGCGCTGCTGGGCGTTCTGGGACTGGCGGTTTCCCTGGCGGTCCAGGGCGTTTTGTCCAACCTGGCCGGCGGGATCATGGTCCTGCTGTCCAAACCCTTTAAAGTGGGGGATTACGTGCTGACCGGGGACACGGAAGGCACCGTCAAGGAGATTGGGCTGACCCACACCCAGATAGACACCCTGGACAACAAGCTGGTATATGTGCCCAACAGCGAACTTTCCGCCGGAAAGATCACCAATTTCTCGGCGGAGGAAAAACGGATGGTGGAACTGAAGTTCAATGCATCCTACGATGCGCCGTCGGATGAAGTGTACCGGGCGCTGCGGGACGTGATGGATTCGGTC
This sequence comes from Bacillota bacterium, assembly GCA_017405645.1. Classification (GTDB taxonomy): domain Bacteria; phylum Bacillota; class Clostridia; order Peptostreptococcales; family Anaerovoracaceae; genus RUG14258. Next base: position 62,689 of record JAFQZZ010000033.1, on the reverse strand, counting down.
CCGGGATTCCTGCAGGATCCGGCGCCGCTGATCAACATCAGCGCCTACGGCACCAGCAGCATCGAGTACCTGTTCCGGGGCTGGGTCAAAAACGCAGACTACTGGCCGGCCTATTTCCAGACCCTGGATGAGGTGAAGCGCATGTTCGATGCCCGGGGCATCAAGATGACATATGACCATATCAACGTGCACATGATGGGAGGTAATGACGATGAATAACTATATGAGCCAGCCCAGGAACGACAACAACCTGTTCCTGGTCGCCTGCATTCTGTTCTGCGTAGATGCGTTATATACGGTATGGGCCTTTATTTCCAGCATGCAGCTGATCTTTGCGATGCTGTTCATTCTGGCAGTGGTCACCGCCGTGCTGTTTTTCATGGCGTACCTGGGGAAGGTCAATCTGATCGCACCCTTCACGGCCCTGGCCCTGCGGCTGTTGGTGGAAATGCTCATCAGCCACGCCGGCAGGGGCGGGTTCTTCGGATTCCTGGGAGTCCTGCTGGCGGTCTTCGCGATCGTCTGCGTGGCCGGCATCGTCCGCTTCGATTTCCGCTTTGACCCGATCGACCGGTTTGACATCCGCTGCGGCAAGCCGCTGCTGATCACCGCAGCGATATTTGTGCTGCTGGGACTGATCGCCGTGGGCAAGTGCCTGGCAGACATGAATTACGGCGTTACCATCCTCTACGTGCTGGATACGATCTGCCTCTTCGGCGCCGTGGTGGTGGGGATCCTGGCCACCGAACAGGAGACCCGGACCTTTGCGAACCGGGATGAATTCCTGGAATACGCCCGCAATGCGGACCTGGAAGACCTGATCTACGACGACGACTTCTTTGAAGGCATGGATGAGAAATACGGATTCAAAAAGAAACCGGCTCCGGCGGAAGAACCGAAACCCGAACCGGTAAAGGAACCGGCAGCTGCAGAGCCGCAGGAGACTTTCCCGAAAGAAGAACCGGCAGTAGAGGAAGCGCCTATGGCGGAACCCGCTGCGGAACCGGTTGAAGAACCTGCTGCGTTTGCACCGGAGATGCCTGCCGCGGAACCGGAACCTTTCGAGGCATACAGCACGCCGGCAGAAGAACCCAAGCCCGAACCGGTCACGGAAACACCGGCGGAACCGGCAGCGGAAGAACCGGCCATCCCGGAAACGCCTGCCGAAATGCCGGCAGAACCGGCAGCACCGGAAGAACCGATCGCGGCTCCGGAAGAGCCTGCTGAGATACCGGCAGAACCGGAAGAAGCGGCGCCGGAAGCGCCGGCGGCAGAACCGGAAGAATATCCGGATATCGACGATTTCATCCGCGCGCAGGATGAGCAGGAAGCCCAGGCCCGCCGGGAAAAGGCGGAAGCCCGCCGGGAAGAAGTGAAGCAGCAGATCGGTGAAGACGGGCTGCAGATCCTGGCCCTGATCCGCAAAATGGCGGAACTGAGGGACCAGGGAATCATCACGAATGCGGAATTCGAGAAGAAGAAGAGAGAACTGCTGAAACGGCTGTAGCCGTGCTCGAAGGGAGGATCGAATCGACATGATCAGAATCGGACTGGACGGAATGGGCGGAGACCACGCGCCGGTTGAAACCGTCAAAGGCGCAGTGGAAGCGGCCGCTCTTCTTCGGGAAGAAGACAGCATCTGTATTTTCGGCGACGAGGAGCAGATCCGGCGGGAGCTGGAGAACTGCGAATACAGCGGAGACCGGATACAGGTGGTGGCCACCACGGAGGTCATCACCAACGAAGACTCCCCGGTCAAGGCTGTCCGCCGGAAAAAGGATTCCTCCCTGGTGGTGGGACTGAACCACCTCAAGGAGGAGAAGATCGACGTGTTCATTTCGGCGGGGAATACCGGGGCCCTCATGAGCGGCGCCCTGCTGACCCTGGGCCGGATCCGGGGCATCGACCGTCCGGCGCTGGCCACGCTGCTGCCGCCGATGAAGGGCACGAAGCCCATGTTCCTGATGGATTCCGGAGCCAATTCGGAATGCAAGCCCGCGAACCTGCTGGAGTTTGCTGTCATGGGCAGCGTCTACATGAATAAAGTAATGGGGATCGAATCCCCTACGGTGGGGCTGATCAACATCGGCGCGGAAGCCACCAAGGGCAATACCATGACCAAGGCGGCTTATGAACTGCTGGACCAGAGCAACCTGAATTTCATCGGCAACGTGGAAGCCAGGGACCTGCCGGAATCTCCGGCGGATGTGGTGGTCTGCGACGGGTTCACCGGCAACATCGTGCTGAAATACACCGAAGGGATGGCCATGGCATTCATGCACATCCTGAAGGACAAGCTTTCCTCCGGCGTCCAGGCGAAACTGGGGGCGGCTCTGCTGATGAGCAAGCTGAAGGATTTCAAGAAGATGTTCGATTACTCCGAATACGGCGGCGCGCCGTTCCTTGGCGTGCGGGGCGCGGTGCTGAAGATGCACGGCTCCTCCAATGCCAATGCGGTGAAGAACACCATCATGAAATCCGTGGCTTACGTGGAGAATGAAGTGGTGAAGACCATCCACGACGAGATCATGAAGATCGCGGAGGAGACCGAGGAGACCCTGTACGACTGAGCCTGAAGGAGAACGGAAAAGGCATGGCATGGAGTGAGGATAGAGCGGAGCGTCTGTCGGAGGCGATCGGTTACCGGTTCCGGGACGGAAAGCTGCTGCAGACGGCTCTGACCCACAGTTCTTATGTGAACGAAAACAAACTGCGGTACAACGAAAACAACGAGCGCCTGGAATTTCTGGGGGATGCGGTGCTGGATGCCGTGATCAGCGAGTATCTGTACCGGGAATACCCGGAAGCGGAAGAGGGCGGCCTGACCAAGCAGCGGGCGGCCATCGTCTGTGAACAGGCGCTGAATCTGTGTGCGAAGAAACTGGAACTGGGGCAGTATCTGATCCTGGGGAAGGGCGAAGAACACAACGGCGGACGGACCCGGCCTTCCATGAACGCGGATGCGGTGGAGGCCATCATCGGCGCGGTCTTCATCGAAGCCGGCTGGGAACAGGCCCGGGAGACCGCCATGCACATTCTGAAGGACGTGATCCGGGAAGCCGCCATGGGCCACCTGAACCGGGACTACAAGTCCCTGGTGCAGGAACTGATCCAGGCCAAAGGCGAATCGGACATCCGCTATGAGGTGGTCCGGGAAGAAGGCCCGGATCACAGCAAGACCTTCACCATCGACCTGGTGGTGGGGGGCAAGGTCCTGGGACAGGGTTCCGGGAAGAGCAAGAAAGAAGCGGAACAACAGGCCGCAAAAGCAGTATTTGAGAATGGAGACGTATAGCTTTGTATTTTAAGAGACTGGACATGCACGGGTTCAAATCCTTTGCGGAGCCGGTGAGCCTGGAATTTATGGACGGGATCACCTGCATCGTGGGGCCCAACGGCAGCGGCAAAAGCAATATCGCCGACGCCATCCGCTGGGTGCTGGGGGAGCAGAGCCCGAAGCTTCTGAGAGGCGGAAAAATGGAGGAGGTTATTTTCGCAGGGACAGAGAGCCGGAAGGCTCGTGGCATTGCGGAAGTAACGCTCGTCATTGACAATCACGATAACGTCCTGCCCATTGAATACGATGAGGTGGCTATTACCCGGCGGATGGTGCGCTCCGGCGAGAGCGAGTACCTGATTAACGGGAATCCCTGCCGGCTGAAGGATGTCCGGGAACTGATCATGGACACGGGCATGGGCCTGGAGGGGTATTCCATCATCGGCCAGGGGAAGATCTCCGACATCATCAACAACCGGGGGGAGGGCCGCCGGGCGATCTTCGAAGGCGCTGCCGGCATCGCCCGGTACCGCAGCCGGAAAACGGATGCGGAGAGAAAACTGGGGAATGCTTCCGGGAACCTGGACCGGGTGAACGATATCATTTATGAGATCGAGAGCCGCATCGATTCCCTGAGGGAAGACAGCGAAAAGGCCCGGGAATACCTGGGGCTGCGGGAGCGGGGCCGGGTCATCGAGATCAATCTGGCCGTGCGTCAGGTGGAGAATCACGAGGCGCGGAAAGAAGCCCTGCTGCAGGAGCAGGAAGCGGTGGACGCGGAGGAGGTCCGCTGCGCCGATGAACGGGAGCAGAATGAACAGAAGATCCGCCGGATCCGGGACCGGATGCTGGAAATGGACCGGGAAGCCGGGCAGCTGAATGACCGGCTGCTGCAGGAAAACCAGCGGATCGGCGAACTGAAAAACACGATCGAAGTGGCGGAAGGAAAGGAAGCCGCCATCGCGAAAGACCGGGAGCGGCTGAATCTGGAACTGCTGAAGACAGACCGCCGGATCCTGGAGGAATCCGCTGCGGTGGAATCCTTTGAACAGCGGAAAAACGAACTGTCGGAGAAGCTTTCCCTCAGCGGGGAGACCCTAACGGGGAAGGAAGAAGAATATCGGAAGCTCACCGACGCCGCCCGGCTGAAGCAGGAGGCCATCGACGAAAAGAAGAGCGCTGTTTTTGAACTCAGCAGCGGCATCAGCGTGGCCCGGACGGAGATCCTGGGACTGCGGAACCTGGCGGACGGCCTGGTGAAGCGGGAGACCCAGCTGAAGGAAGAACGCATCGAAGCGGAAAAAGAGACCGGGATTCTCCGGGATCGGGAAGCGCGTCTCCGGGAGGAGGCGGAGGCCCTCATCGGGCAGAAGGAACAGCTGGAGGAGAGCCTGAAACAAAAGGCGGACAAGGCGGAAGAACTCCGCCGGAGCCTGCGGCAGCTGGCGGAAAAGCAGTCGGCTCTGACCGGAAAGATTCATCAGGCCGAAACAAAAAAGGACCTGCTGACGGGCTTCCAGAATTCCTATGAAGGTTACAATCAGGCCGTGCGGTTCATCATGGGCAGCCGAGAACGGTTTGCCGGCATCCACGGCGTGGTGACGGATCTGATCGACGTGCCGGAAGGGTATGAAACGGCGATCCAGACGGCCCTGGGGGGCAGTATACAGAACATCATCTGCGAGGACGACCGGAGCGCATCGGAATGCGTGCGGATCCTGAAAAGGGAACGGGCCGGCCGGGCCACCTTCCTGCCGGTGAAGAGCATCAAGGGCGGCCGGAACATCTCGAAGGAACGCAATAACGGAGCCATATCGAAAGAACCGGGTTTTGTGGGATTTGCGGCGGACCTGGTGAGCCATGACAAAAAATACGACGCCATCGCGGACTATCTGCTGGGCCGGACGGCAGTGACGGAGACCCTGGAAGACGCGGTGCGGCTGTCCAAGCGCTACGCCTGGGGGATGCGGTTTGTGACGCTGGAGGGAGAAGAGATCAACCCCGGCGGCGCCATCACCGGCGGACGGTACAAAAACACCGGGCCCAATCTCTTCGAACGAAAGAACGAGATCCGGTCCCTGGAAGAGAAGATCCGCCGGATGACGGAGCAGGAACGGGAACTGGAAGAACGGCTGCAGGAACGGGAACAGGCGCTGGCCTCGGAAGAAGAAGAGGCTGCGGAACTGGACCGGTCGATCCGGGATGCCCAGACCCGTCTGGGTGCCCTGGCGGGCGAAATGAAGATGGCAGAAAGCCGGAAGGCGGTCTTTGAGGAGAATCTGCAGCGCTGGAATACGGAACTGGCGGATATACAGAGGGAAATCGGCGAGACCGAGACGCTGATCGCGGAAACGGAAGATACCGTGAAGCAAAAATCCATCCAGATCCGGGAGAGCGAAGGCTACATGGACGATGAGATCCGGGACTATGAAACGGCCCGGGAGGAAGCGGAACGGCTGTCGGACGAGATTTCCCGGACCCGGATCACCATTTCCACCCTGGAATCGGACCTCCGCCACACGGAAAGCGGCATCCGCCGGAGTGAGGAGGAGATCGGCCGGCTTCGGGGAGAACAGGAAGACCGGAAGAAGGAGATCGGGGCGCTGGAGACCGAAAAGGAAGAGACCGGCGAGCTGATCCGGATCAGCCGGGCCTCCCTGGAAAGGGCACAGGAGAGCTATGTGGAGATCCGGGCGGATCAGGAGGCGCTTCTGTCGGAAAAAGAAGAGGAAAACAGACGCCTGAAGGAGCAGGAAGACCGGGGGAAGGCCCTGGAGAAGATCCTGCAGGACATTCAGGCGAGAAAATACGACGTGAGGCTGAAGATCTCGCGGACGGAGAACCAGATCGAAACGGTCAAGAACAACCTGTGGGACCGTTACGAAGTCAGCTTCATCGAGGCGAAGCGCCTGCGGCAGGAGACCTTTGCCGTGACGGCGGCTTCCAAAGAAGCCCGGGAGATCCGGAACCGGATGAAGGAACTGGAGCCGGTGAACATCGGCGCCATCGAGGAATACCGGCAGGTTTCGGAACGCTACGGGTTCCTGACGGAGCAGCGGGAAGACCTGCAGAGATCCATCGAGTCCCTGCGGGCCATCATCGCGGAGATGGACAAGCTGATCCATTCCCGCTTTCTGGACAGCTTCGGGCAGATCAACAAGGCCTTCCAGGAAACCTACACCGAACTCTTCGGCGGCGGGAAGGCGGAGCTGATCCTGGAGGATCCGGACAATGTGCTGGAGACCAGCGTGGACATCGTGGCCCAGCCCCCCGGCAAGAAACTGCAGAACATCAACCTGCTGTCCGGCGGGGAAAAGAGCGTCACTGCCATTGCACTTTTGTGCGCGCTGCTGAAGGTGCGGCCCACGCCCTTCTGCATCCTGGACGAGGCGGAAGCGGCCCTGGACGACGAGAACATCGACCGGTTCATCCGGTACCTGAAAAAGTATACAGACATCCAGTTCATCGTGGTGACCCACCAGAAGGTCACCATGGAACAGGCGGATATATTATATGGGGTGACCATGCCCGAGAAGGGCATCTCCCAGATCGTTTCCCTGCGGATGGAGGGAAAGGAATCGTCGGCCGGATGACCGGAAAGGGGATAGAATATGTCTTTTTTTAAGAAATTATCGGATGGTCTGAAGAAGACCAAAGACAATATGGTGCGGGGATTCGAGGATGCCTTCAATACCTACACCAAGGTGGATGACCGGTTCCTGGAGGAACTGGAGGACATCCTGATCATGTCCGACGTGGGCATGGAGACCTCCATGAAGATCAGCGACGAACTGAGGGAGGCCGTCCGGACCAAGAAGATCCAGGACGTGAACGAGGTCCGGCAGGAAGTGAAGGCCGTCGTGGCGAAGATCCTGGACAAGGGGGAGGAAGCCCACAAGCTCAGCAGCGATTACCCGGTAGTGGTGATGGTGATCGGCGTCAACGGCGTCGGCAAAACTACCTCCATTGCGAAGATCGCCAACGGGCTCAAGAACGACGGAAAGAAAGTGCTGTTGGTGGCCGGGGACACCTTCCGGGCAGCGGCAGCGGAACAGCTGGAAATCTGGGGCGAGCGGATCGGCGTGAACGTGATCCGCCACAAGGAAGGCTCCGATCCGGCGGCGGTGGTTTTTGACGGGGTCCAGTCCGCGAAGGCGAAGGGCATCGACGTGATCATCTGCGATACCGCGGGGCGTCTCCACAACAAGAAAAACCTGATGAACGAGCTGAATAAAATGAACCGGATCGTGGAGCGGGAATTCCCCGAAGCCACCCGGGAGACCCTGCTGGTCATCGACGGCGCCACCGGACAGAACGCCAAGTCCCAGGTGAAGGAATTCAGCGAGATCGCCGACATCACCGGCATCATCCTGACCAAGCTGGACGGCACCGCCAAAGGCGGCATCGTAATCTCCATTTCGGATGAATTCGACATTCCGGTGAAATACATCGGCGTGGGCGAAGGGGTGGACGACATGCAGCCCTTCGTGCCGTCGGAATTTGCCGACGCGCTGTTTGATGGGAGGGAGAACTGGTGAGCAAGCCTCTGGTAGCGGTGGTGGGCCGCCCCAACGTGGGAAAATCCACCTTCTTCAACCGGATCATCGGCAAGCGCATCTCCATCGTGGAGGATACTCCCGGCGTGACCCGGGATCGGATCTACGCCGAGACGGAATGGAACGGGGTGAGTTTCGCCCTGATCGATACCGGCGGGATCGAACCTTCCACGGCGGACGTGATCCTTTCCCAGATGCGGGAGCAGGCCCAGATCGCCATGGAAATGTCCGACGTGATCCTCTTCATGGTGGACGGCAAGGAAGGAATGACTTCGGCGGACCGGGAAGTGGCCAATATGCTATACCGGACCGGGAAAAAGGTCGTGCTGGTGGTCAACAAGATCGACACCGGCAAGGCTACCGACGAAATCTATGATTTTTACGAACTGGGGCTGGGGGTCCCGTACCCCGTTTCCTCGGCGAACATGCTGGGGCTGGGGGAAGTGCTGGACGAAGTCGTGGAAGGCATTAAGGAACTGGGCGCCCCGGAAGAGGAAGAAGAGAGCATCCAGGTGGCGGTCATCGGCAAGCCCAACGTGGGCAAATCCTCGCTGGTGAACAGGCTCCTGGGGGAAGAACGGGTCATTGTCAGCGACATTGCCGGCACCACCCGGGATTCCATCGACTCGCCTTTTGAATACAACGGAAAGAAGTTCACCCTGATCGATACCGCCGGGATCCGGCGCCGGAGCCGGGTGAACGAGAACATCGAACGATACAGCGTGATCCGGGCCATCGCCGCCATCGAACGCTCCGACGTGTGCGTCCTGATGATCGACGCGCAGGAAGGGGTCACGGAACAGGATAAAAAGATCGCCGGGCTGGCCCACGAGGCCGGCAAGGGCGTGATCATCGTGGTGAACAAGTGGGACCTGATCGAAAAAGAGACGAATACCATGAAGCAGTTCACCAAAGACATCCGGAACGAGCTGGTGTACCTCAGCTATGCGCCGGTACTGTTCATCTCCGTGGTCACCGGCCAGCGGGTGGACAAGCTGATGGACCTGGTGATCAACGTGGAAGAGCAGTGCAGCAAGCGGGTGCCCACCGGCGTCCTGAACACCCTGATCTCCGACGCGATCCTGATGAACCAGCCGCCGTCGGACAAGGGGAAGAAACTGAAGATCTATTACGTTTCCCAGGTAGGGGTAAAGCCGCCCCTGTTCTCTTTCAAGATCAACGACCGGGAGCTGATGCACTTCTCCTATTCGAGGTATCTGGAGAACCGGATCCGGGAAGGCTTCGGCTTCGAAGGCACCCCCATCAAATTCGTCTTCCGCGCCAAAGGCGAAGACGCGAACACCATGGATTAAACGGAGGATAAAATGATTTTACGTATCATCCTGATCATTGCAAGCTATATGATCGGCAGCCTCTCCACCTCTATCATCCTCTGCCGGGTGAAATACGGAGTCGACATCCGCACCCTGGGCAGCGGAAATGCGGGGACAACAAATGTCCTGCGGAACTTTGGCAAGAAGGCCGCCGGCGTCACCCTGCTGCTGGACGCCCTGAAAGGGGTGCCCTGCTATCTGGCGGGGTATTTCCTCTGCCATTCCTACGGAGTGGCCCTGGCCTGCGGGCTGGCGGCCATCCTGGGACACATTTACCCGGTATGGTACCAGTTCCGGGGAGGAAAGGGCGTTGCGACGACCTTAGGGGTCGCCCTGGTGGCGGCGCCGAAGATCACGCTGCTGGCGCTGCTTCTGGCCCTGGCGGTGATGGCCGTCAGCCGGAGGGTCTCCCTGGGATCCATCATCGGGGTGATCGCCTTCGAGGTGATCGCGGTGCTGATCCATGCGGACAAAGCCCTCCTGCTGTGGGGGATCTGCGCCGTGCTGATCATCATCATCAAACACAAGGACAACATCAGCCGGCTGCTGTCGGGGACAGAGCCGAAATTCACTTTAAAGAAATAACGAGGTATCGACATGCAGAAACGAATCGCAGTGCTGGGCGGCGGCAGTTGGGGAACGGCTGTGGCCATGAGCCTGGCCGCCAAAGGAATGGCAGTAAGCCTCTGGGATATTGACGAATCCCATACCCGGGCCATGATCCGGGACCGGGAAAACAAAAAATTCCTGCCGGGTGCGCCTTTCCCGCCGTCCCTGACGGTGTATACGGAGGAGGCGGAAGCCGTGGAAGGCAGCGAAGTGGTGATCTTTGCGGTGCCGGCGCAGTTTTTCCGGTCGGCGCTGGAGACGGCGAAGCCGCTTCTGAACAGAGAAATGATCATCGTCAACGTGGCCAAGGGGATCGAGACCGGCAGCCTCTGCCGGCTTTCCGAGATCGCGGCATCCCTGATTCCGGACAACCGCTACGTGGTGGTGTCCGGCCCGTCCCATGCGGAGGAAGTCTGCAAGGGAATGCCCACGACCCTGGTGGCGGCCTCCGAAGACCGGGCGGCGGCGGAACTGATCCAGGACCTGTTCATCAGCGACGTGCTGAGAGTCTATACCAACGATGACGTCACCGGCGTGGAACTGGGGGGCGCCTTAAAGAACATCATTGCCCTGGGAGCCGGGATCTGCGACGGCCTGGGATACGGGGACAACGCCAAGGCGGCCCTGATGACCCGGGGGCTGGCAGAGATCAAGCGGCTGGGAACCGCCATGGGCGCCGATCCCATGACTTTCTCCGGCCTGTCCGGCATCGGCGACCTGATCGTGACCTGCACCAGCATGCACAGCCGGAACCGGCGCTGCGGGATTATGATCGGCCAGGGGACGGAAACGCAAGAGGCCATTGAAAGCGTCGGCATGGTGGTGGAAGGGATCTACACCTGCGAAGCCGCCTATGAAATGGCGAAAAAATACGGCGTGGAGATGCCCATCGTCACCGGGATTTACCAGATCCTGAACGAAAACAAGAATGCCGGGGAGGCGGTCCGGGAACTGATGACCCGGAAAAGAAAACATGAGGCGGAGCCGGATTTTATCACAAGAAATTCATTGTAATTACACATAAAATGTGGTATGATAAAGTGAGTTTATGTGTAGATTTGGAATATTGCGGGAAGTAATCAAATGGCAAAAGACAGAAAAGCGAATCAAAAACGTCTGTTGATCCGATGTGCTTTATGGTTTCTGGCCGTTTTGATTGTCTTCTCCATCGCTTATTTCATACCCAAAGTCAGCGGAGCCCTGAAGGCGACTTATGTGGCCCGCTATGATAACGTTTTTGTCTCGGACAAAGTGGAAGTCTACCTGGTGCGGTCGGAGACCGTCAACTATGCGGAGCGCAGCGGCACGCCCGAGTACCTGATGGAGGAAGGGGTCCACGCCCGTTCCACTTCGGAAGTGATGAAGGTGGGCCGGAGAGCCTATACGGCGGACAGCCCCGGTATCCTGTCCTATTCCGTGGACGGATACGAGACTTACTTCATCTGGGACAATATCCAGAATATCACCCACAAGGAAGTGGAGGATATGGACCTGGATCCGAAGGACACCAAGAAAGAGGAAGTCCGGCGGGGAGACCCCCTGTTCAAGATCGTGGACGAGAAGGAATGGTACATGATCTACTGGCTCAGCCCGGAGGATGCCAAGCATTACACCGAGGGCGCCTTCGTGGACGTGATCCTGGAGGAAGAGATCGAGATCAAAGCCCGGATCGTCAACATCTACGCGCAGAACAAGGAAAACATGATCGTGCTGAAGACCTATGATTTCTATCCGGATCTGGCCAAGGGACGCACGGTGAACGCCGAAGTGGTCGCGGTGGATGAGACCGGGCTGCAGGTGAAGCAAAGCAGTATAGTGACCGTGGACGGAAACCCCGGTGTTTACGTCAAGCAAATAAACGGTGATTATAAATTCGTCAGGGTGAAGATCCTGACGCTGGTGGGCGAGAACGCCATCGTAGCCTCCGACACATTCAATGAAATGCAGGGGGAACTGATGGAGCAGGTCAAGACCATCAAACTGTACGATGAAGTATTGAAGAACGGCAAAAGTATGAGTAAAGGTGGCGAAGACGTTGGGAAGGATTCATGACAACCTGGACGAGCTGGAACAGCGGATCCGGGAAGCCTGCGACAGAAGCGGACGGAAACGGGAAGATGTTCTGCTGATCGCCGTGACCAAGACACGGACGGCGGCGGAGATCAACGAAGCCCTGGACTGGGGGATCACCGATATCGGCGAGAACAGGGTCCAGGAGATCATGGACAAATATGATCACGTCCACGGCGATGTCAACTGGCATATGATCGGTCATCTTCAGACAAACAAGGTCAAATACATTATCGACAAAGTCTCCCTGATCCATTCCGTCGACAAGATCAAACTGGCGGAAGAGATCGACCGGAGAGCGAAAGAACACGGGATCATTGCCCCGGTACTGATCGAGATCAATGAAGCCGGAGAAGAATCCAAATTCGGAACGGACCTGGAAGGCGGGAAGAAACTCATCGAAGAGGTGAGGGACAACTGCCCCAACCTCCGGATCAAGGGATTGATGACGGTGCCGCCGTTCCTGGACGACCCGGAGGCGGTGCGGCCCTATTTCCGGCACATGAAATCGTTGTTTGACTCGTACAAAAACCTGGAAGACGAGCGCATGGATATGGAAGTCCTGTCCATGGGCATGTCCGGGGACTACGAAGTCGCCATTGAAGAAGGCGCAACGATGATCCGGGTAGGTACGGCGATTTTCGGCGCCAGAAACTATTAAACGCTGATCAAAGCACAGGCAATACCATAAATCAAAAAACTAAAACGGAGGTTTATTATGAGTTTTAAAGATAAGCTGGGGAATTTCTTTGGGATCGACGACGGGGAATACGATGAATATGTGGATGATTATGATTACGATGAACCGGTGATGGAAGAAAGAGAACCGGAAAGAGAAAGAAGACCGGTCAGCTTCACCAGGGAGAATCTGAAGGATTCCCGGATCGATCGTGCGGACAAACCTCACATGAAGCTCATCGTGAATGAACCGAAGGCTTTTGACGAATGCTCCAAGATCGTGGACAATCTCAGAAACCAGAAGCCGATCATCATGAACCTTGAAAAGCTGGAAACCGAAGTAGCCAAGCGGATCTTCGACTTTGTCAGCGGCGCGACCTATGCCCTGGACGGCAGCGTTCAGAAGGTGGCGAACAACATCTTTGTTTTTGCGCCGGACAACGTGGACATCGCATCCAACATCGAAGAATTCAAAACACTGAACAATTCCAATTTATTCAGATAAAAGGGAGTATTCAGGATGACAACAGTTTTGCTGCTGGCTCTGCGGTGGTTTTATAATATTCTGACAGCTTTGATCCTCATAAGAGTATTCGGGAGTTGGTTTGTGCAGAATCCCTACGGAAGCCGTTGGTACATGGCCCTGGTCAATATCACGGAGCCGATCCTGGGACCCTGCCGTCAGCTGATCTCCAGATTCCAGGCGGGCATGCGGGTGGATTTCTCCCCGGTGGTGGCTTTACTGTTGATGACTTTTATTTACAGAATACTATGCAGTCTCATCATCATGATTTTCAGATAAGCCATACAGACCGGGAGGGATAGTTAGAAAATGATCACGCCGCAGGAAATCGAAGACAAGAAATTCGGCAAAGGATTAAGAGGATACAGAGAAGAAGACGTGGACCAGTTCCTCGATATCATCATCGCGGACCTGAAGTCCATCATGATGGAAAAAGATGCGCTGGAAGTTCGGGTCAGCGAACTGGAAAGCGAACTGGAAACAAAAAAGGCGACCGAATCGGCGGTTTACGATGCACTTAACCAGGCGAACAGCATCGCCCAGGGCATTTCGGAAGGCGTGGAGAAACGTTCCGCGCTGATCATCGAAAACGCCAAGGAAGAAGCGGAAGCCATTGCCCGGAGATCCGAAGCGGAAGCGGAAGGCTATGCGAAGAAGATCGCAGCCATCAAAGACCGCTTTGACAGCCTGAGGACCGGGTATAAAGAAATGCTGGAAAAAGAACTGGCGAAATACGATTCGCTGGAAAAAGAACTTTTTGAAGGAATCAATATCGAGATCGAAGAAGAAGCCGCGGAGGAACCCGCCGAAGAGCCCGCGCCTGCGCCTGCGCCTGCTGCCGAAGAACAGCCGGCGGAAGAAACGCCTGCGGAAGCGGAAGAAGAAGCGGTGATCGAAATCAACGATATCGAACAGTTGATACAGGAGTAACAAATGATTTATCTGGTTGCGGGCCTCATCATCGTGTCCGTGCTGGTGGATCAGGTTCTGAAATGGATCGTATGCAATACGCTTGAGATCGGGCAGACTGTGCCTTTGATCGACGGCGTATTTCATTTTACGTATATCCGCAATTTCGGGGCGGCTTTCAGCATACTGCAGAACCGCCTGGCGTTCCTGATCCTGATTACGGTGCTGATCACGGTCGTATTGCTGGCTTTTCTTTACCGGACGCGGAAAACCGCCAATATCCTGATGAAACTCAGCATACCGCTGATCATCGGCGGCGGGATCGGCAATCTGATCGACCGGATCCGGCTGGGGTACGTGGTGGATTTCCTGGATTTCTGCCTGATCCATTTTCCGGTGTTCAATTTCGCGGACTGCTGCGTCACCATTGGCGCCGCGCTTCTGGTGCTGGGCATGCTGACCTGGGAGGACGGCCGGAACCGGAAAGGGGAAACGGATGGATGAGAGATTTGTCATAACGGTGGAGGAGGAGTATGCCGGCACCCGCATGGATGCCTACCTGTCCGCCGTGACGGACAACACCCTGTCCCGCAGCTTCATCCAGAAGCTGGTGGCCGCAAAGCAGGTCCGGGTCAACGGGGAACTGAAAGAAGAGAAGAAGTATAAAGTGAAGACCGGCGATACGGTGGAGATGACCATACCGGAGCCGGTGCGGGCGGAGAATGCCCTGCCGGAGGAGATCCCGCTGGACATCGTCTATGAAGACGAGGACGTGGCGGTGATCAACAAACCCCGGGGGATGGTGGTCCATCCCGCGCCTGGAAACGAGACCGGTACTCTAGTCAATGCGCTGCTGTATCACTTCAAGGACCTTTCCTCCGTGGGGGGAGTGGTCCGCCCCGGCATCGTGCACCGGATCGACAAGGACACTTCGGGGCTGATCATGGTGGCCAAGAACGACAAGGCCCACCTGTCCCTGTCCGAACAGCTGAAGGTCCACTCCATCACCCGGATCTACCGGGCGGTGGTATGGAACAATTTCCGTGAGGAAGAGGGCACGGTGGATGCGCCCATCGCCCGGGATCCGAAGAACCGGTTCCGGATGGCGGTGGAAGCCGGCGGCCGGAACGCCGTGACCCACTACAGAGTCCTGGAACGCTATGGACAGTTCACGCTGATCGAGTGCCGGTTGGAAACCGGCCGGACCCATCAGATCCGGGTCCACATGGCCTGGAAAAAGCACCCGCTGCTGGGGGATGCCCTCTACGGGCCGGCCAAAAATCCCTTCGGCGCGGAGGGGCAGATGCTCCATGCGGGCGTGCTGGGATTCGATCATCCCACCACCGGCAGACGGATGGAATTCGAATGCGATCCCCCGCCGGAATTCACCCGGATCCTGGATCGGCTTCGTGTAAACAAAATTTAATGATTAAATGACCGCCGACCCTATTGAAAAATATCCGGGTTGATATTACTATAAAATGTGCATACCGGTTTTTCTGGTAAAAAACAGTGAAGTGGAGAGCAGGAATGCTGGACGTATTTTTTGAAAATAGATTCAATGCCAGATATATCATGCTTATACTGCTGGTGGTCATACTGCTGTTTGCGGTGATCGCTCGGTATCACGGCATGGGCGTTGTCAATCAGCAGGAAGAACAACTGCCGGATTTCGTTATGAATAAGGTGCTGGAAGAGGGCGTGACCAAAGGCGCCGGCACGGGGATCGATTCGATGATCCTGAAATGGGCGCTGGCGGCGGCGGAGCATCCCGATGAAAGCGATGCGCACCGCTTTGATTCCTTTGAAGGCGCGCTGTTCGTCGGCGATTCCCGGACGGAAGGGATGAAATTCTATTCGGGAGTCGACAACGCGGATTTCTTCAGCGGCAAGTCCATGAACGTGAGCAAGGTGCTGAAGGGCGAGACCGTCAACGTGGGCGGCCAGGAGCTGAGCCTGCAGGATCTTCTGAAGAAGAAGACCTATAACAAGGTGTATATCAGCCTGGGGCTCAACGAACTGGGATGGACCAGCAAGGACTCTTTTGTCGAGAGTTACGGGACGCTGATCGACCAGGTGAAGGAAGCCCAGCCGGATGCGGAGGTCTTCGTACAGCTGCTGTTCCCGGTATCTTCCAAGAAGTCCGCTTCGGACAAGGTCTTCAACAACGCCAACATCAAGGCCTGCAACGACCGGCTGACCAAACTGGCGGAGGACAAGGATGTGAAGGTGCTGGATCCCAGCCCGCCGTTGGTGGACACCACCGGTGCGCTGAAGATGGAGGCCACCTCGGACGGCGTTCACATCAACAGCGATTACTGCGTGAAATGGGCGTTTTATCTGGCCAGGATATCCATGTAATAAATAACGAATCAATGATATACGGAGGGGAATGAAATAAAATGAAAAAGTTAATTGTCGGAATCGTGATCGTAATGATGATCTTCGGAATGACAGCCTGCTCGGACGGCGGCGGTGAAGAAGGCGGCGGAACGGAAGGCACACCCGTCACCTATGATTTCACGGCATCCGAACTGGCGGGATATATCAGTGAAAACGTGACGTTCAACGACTTCATGGAAGAAGTGGACCCGCAGACCGTGTACGAACTTTACGGAATCGACGGTTCCAAGGTATCGGATTCCTGCACATATTTCAGCACCGGTGCCACAGCGGAGGAGATCTCCGTCATGTGCGTCGATCCGGAAAACGCGGATTCCATGCTGGGCGAGATCAACCGGGCCTTCAACAAGCGCATTGAGGACCAGATCGAAAGCTTCACCGACTACGTTCCGGCGGAACTGGATAAGCTGAGCAAGCCCCTGATCATGGAAATCGGCAATTCCGTCGTGATGGTGGTCTGCGACGACCCGGATCAGGCAAAATCAGCTATTTTGGAATACATTAATCAATAACAGGAGACCGGCGGATGGTATTCAGCAGTATCTCGTTTTTATTCTACTTTTTACCCATCGCCCTCGGCTTATATTTTCTGGCTCCCGGCAAGATCAAAAATCTGGTGCTCTTGATCGCGAGCCTTTTTTTCTATGCCTGGGGGGAGCCGGCCTATGTCCTTTTGATGATCGTTTCGATCTTCCTGAACTACGGCGCCGGACGGCTGATCGCAGCCCGTCGGAACCGTATTTCCCTGAGTCTCGGTATCGCGGCAAATCTGCTGATACTGGGATTTTTCAAGTATGCGGACTTTTTGACCGGGACCCTGAACTCCCTGTTCTCCCTGGGCCTGCCGGAGCTGGATCTCCCGCTGCCCATCGGGATCTCTTTCTATACCTTCCAGGCCATGTCCTACCTGGTGGATCTCTACCGGAAGGATGCGAAGCTGCAGACGAATCTCATCGATTTTGCGGCCTATATCGCCATGTTCCCGCAGCTGATCGCCGGGCCCATCGTCCGGCTCCGGTCCATTGAGGACAAGCTCCATTCCCGGACCCACACCCTGAACGGCTTTGCCCGTGGCGCCCGCCGCTTTGCGGTCGGCCTGGGGAAGAAAGTGCTGATCGCCAACAACATCGGCGCTGTCTGGGACCAGGTTTCCGCATCGGACCTGACGCAGCTGCCGGTGCTCACCGCCTGGATCGGGATCGCAGCTTTCACGCTGCAGCTGTATTTTGACTTCTCCGGTTATTCCGATATGGCCATCGGCCTGGGGAAGATGTTCGGTTTCGATTTCCCGGAGAACTTCCGGCACCCCTATGAATCCCGTTCCATCACCGAATTCTGGCGGCGGTGGCACATCACCCTGGGTTCCTGGTTCCGGGAATACGTATACATCCCCCTGGGGGGCAACAAGAAAGGACTGAAGCGGCAGCTTCTGAATATATTCATCGTCTGGATGCTGACGGGACTGTGGCACGGGGCCAGCTGGAATTTCGTGCTCTGGGGACTGTTCTTCGGAGTCTTCCTGCTGCTGGAAAAGGTCTGGCTGCTGAAGCGGCTGGAGAAGATCCCTCGGGTCCTGACCCACCTTTACGCCATCGTCATCGTGATGATCAGCTGGGTGATCTTCAGCATTGAGGAACCGGGCAGCATTGCCGCCTACCTGAAGGCCATGTTCGGCTTCGGCGGAGGACTGGCGGACACCGGGTCCCTGTACCTGCTGACCAGCAACCTGATCCTCTTTATCATCGCGGCAGTGGGCTGCACCCATTTCCCCGCGGCGCTGGGCCGCTTCCTGATCAAGGACCGGGAACGGGGGAAGCACTCCCGGATCGACGAATCGGAGCTGGGAGTTTCCGGGATCGGCGTGATCCTGCAGAACCTGTGGACCCTGGCGCTGCTGCTGGCAAGCACCGGTTTCATTATTGCTTCCACGTATAATCCATTTTTGTATTTCAGATTCTAGGAGAAGACCATGGCCAGAACCAGGAGCCAGAAGGGCAGGATACAAGTGAATAACGTACTGACAGCCCTGATCTTTACGGTGTTTATCTTCGGGTTTCTGATCGCATCCCTGGTGCTGTCCGACCGGACGTTTTCCGACATGGAAAACCGGAATCTGGCGGAGTTCCCGAAGATCTCCGGGGAAACGGTTTTGTCCGGGGATTTCACCAAGGGCTTCGAGACCTACGTTCAGGACCAGTTTCCGTCCCGGGACCGGCTTATGTCCCTGCAGACCGGTCTGCAGCGGGCCGCCGGGAAGAAGGACAACGGGATGGTCCTCTTCGGGCAGGACGGATACCTGTTTTCCATCGAAACCCTGGATGAGGAACAGCTGGCCAGGAATGTCGGCTACATCAATACCATCGCCGAAAAGATGGGTCCGGGGATCTTCTGCCAACTGATGGTGGTGCCCACCGCCACGGACATCCTGAAGGACAAACTGCCCTCCTATGCGGTGACGCCGGACGAGGAGGGGGCGCTGGAATACGTCCGGGCCAACACCCGGCTGGAGTACACGGACCTGCGGGATACCCTCCGGCAACATGCCTCCGAGTACATCTATTACCGGACGGACCACCACTGGACCACCCTGGGGGCCCTGTACGCGTACAATGCCTGGAAAGGGGAGCCGCAAAGCGCCCGGGAGTATGCCGCCGAGCTGGTATCGGATCAGTTCTACGGCACCAATTTCTCCAAGGCGGTGCTGTCCTCCATCGAACCGGACAGCATCTACCGCTATAACGACCCGGCGGATCCGGAAGCCCATCCCATGGAGATCTATGAAGCCGACGGCGCCCTGTCCAAACAGCTGGAAAGCGTTTACGACGAGTCCTACCTGCAGGTGAAGGACAAGTATTCCTACTTCCTCTCCGGGAACAACCCGGTGACGAAGATCCGGGGCAGCAGTTCGGAAGCGGCGGCCGGAAAGCGGATCATGGTGGTCAAGGATTCCTTTGCCCACTGCTTCATCCCATTCCTGCTGGAGGATTACGAAGAGATCATTGCCGTAGACCTGAGGTATTACCGGGCGGACCTCACCGCATTGGCGCAGGAAAACGGCATCACGGAAGTGCTGTTCCTGTACAACGTGCTGAATCTGGCCCAGGACAAAAACCTGATCTTCGCGGCCAAATAGATAGAAAAAAAGAGAGCGGATGCTTCGGCATCCGCTCTTTTGATTTGTCAGCTCCGCTCCTTGATGTACTTGATACACCGGGTGCAGACGTGTTTGTTCTTGAAGCAGCCCACGTTCCGGGAGCTTCCGCAGATGGAGCAGGTCACCACAAAGGAGGGGGGATCCGGCTCCCGGACCTGGTCCGCATCCATCAGCGTGGAAAGGTCCAGGTATTTTTTCCGGCGTCCCTTGCGTTTTTGTCCGGCCGCCTTCTGTTCTACATCCATATCGATACTCCTCAATTCATCCGAAACAGCGATAACTGAAGTTTTTCCTTACTATATATCCGAAAAAATGAGAAGTCAATACAGATTACATTTTTTCCCTGTTTTCCGACAGATCCGGTCACCGGACGTCCTGGGTTTCCGCCGATCCCGGCGGCAGGGCCGGGTCCACGTAGAGGGTCCGGTTATGGTCAAAAATGACCATGCCGGGCTTGGCACCGTTCGGTTTTCGGACGTATTTGACCAGGCAGTAATCCACCGGCACATTGGCGCTCATCTTGCCCTTGCTGTAGTAAGCGGCCACGGCGGCGGCTTCCGCCAGGGACTGTTCGGAGGGTTCCTTCCCCTCGGTGAACAGGATGACGTGGGTGCCCGGGATGTCCTTGGTATGGAACCACAGGTCCTTCCCGCCGGCGGTCTTCAGGGTCAGCTGGTCGTTCTGGACGTTGTTGCGGCCCGCCAGGATACGGAAGCCTTCGGAAGTCCGGTATTCATGGGGCGGCGTCGCGGCGGGCTTCTGCCTGGGGCCGGTGTTCCGGCGGCGGATGTAGCCCCCGTTTACCAGTTCCGACCGGATCTGGGAGATGTCGCTGAATTCCCGGGCGTTTTCCAACAGCTGCGCCGTGGCTTCCAGGTATTCGATTTCCTTTTCCGTTTCCTTCAGCTGGATGTCCTTCTGGACCAGGGCGGTCTTGAGTTTGTTGTATTTCTTGTAGTATTTCTGGGCGTTCTCCGAAGGGGAGAGTTTCGGGTCCAGGGTGATCCGGACCGGCTCCCCGGTGTAGTAGTCCTCCAGGTTCGCGGAGGTCTGACCCTGCTTCAGCAGATGCAGGTTCGCAAAGAGCAGTTCCCCCCGCAGCCGGAATTCATCGGCGTTCTCCGCCCGGAGCAGGTCTTCCGCCAGCTTGGATTTTTTTAAGTACAATTTGTCCAGGGCGGTCTTAAGGATCCGCTCCAGGTCCGCGGAGCGCTGCTTCAGCGTGTTGGTGGTGCGCTTCCGCCGGTAATAGTATTCTTCCGCCTCCCCGATGGAGTCGAACCGCAGGGGCTCGTACACGGCGGAGTAATCCCGCCGGTCGAAGCAGTGGAAATCCACCGGCGCCTGTTCCTCGTTCTGCCACACGGTGGGAGTGTATTCCCCGTTCCGCATGGATTCCGCGTAATTCGAGAAGACCCGCCACAACCGGTCGATCTCGCCCCGGCTGAGGGTGCTGCAGGGGGCATCGTCGTCCACCCGGGCCTGGCTGCACAGGGAGATGGCGAAAAAGGTGGAAAAGCCCATGACCGAGTTCACCAGGGCTTTGCTGATCCGGGCGGGAGAGCCCTGGATGCCCGCTTCGAAGGTTTCTTTGTCCAGCTCGTAGACGGAGGTCTTGTCCTGCTTCGGCGGGTAGACATAAGGCATCCCCGGCAGCAGCTGCCGGTAGCGGTTCACATCGAAGGAGATCTTCTTGATGGCGTCCAGGATCCGGCCGGTCTCGTCGTTGACCAGCGTGATGTTGCTGTGCTTGCCCATGATCTCCACGATGAGCTTCTTCGTGATCGGGTATCCCAGTTCGTTGAAGGAATCCAGGTGAAATTCCACGACCCGCTCCGAATCGATCTGGGTGACCTGCCGGATCCGGGCTCCGTGGATATGCTTTCTCAGCAGCATGCAGAAGGTCGGCGGCTGGGCCGGATTCGGGGGCGTCTGGGACACCAGCTGGATCCGGGCGTCGGAACTGTTGGCGGAGAGCAGCACTTTGTATTTATCTTTGCCCCGGTGCACCGACAGGATGATGTCCTGTTGGTCGGGCTGGTAGACTTTATCGATCCGTCCGTCGCTCAGAAGAGCGTTCAGTTCATGGACGACGGCGGCGGTGACGATTCCGTCAAAAGGCATGATCGTTTCCTCCTGAATGGTTGCGGTTTCCGCAGTTTCTCGTTATAATAATAGTATTATAACACAACCGGGCAGTGAAACAAACTGCCGGAGGAGGAAGTATGCGTTTATGGAAGATGCACGGCTGCGGAAACGACTTTCTGCTGCTGGATAACCGCGGAAGGGAATTGAAAGAGAAGGAGAAAAGCGTCTTTGCCGCAAAAATCTGCGACCGGCACTTCGGCGTGGGGGCGGACGGGTTCATCGCCCTGGAGAAATCCAGGTCCTGCGACATCCGGATGTCCTTTTTCAACGCCGACGGAACGGAGGACACCATGTGCGGCAACGGCATCCGCTGCCTGGCCAAATTTGCCCGGGACATCGGCGCAGCTGATAAAAAAGAGATCACCGTGGAGACCGGGGACGGGACCAAGCATGTACAGATGACGGAGGAGAAGGATAAGATCTCCCGGGTCGTGGTGGACATGGGCGGTTTTTCCTTTGACTGCGGGGACATCGGCATCGAATGCGAGGACCGGGTCTTTATGGAACACCTGATCACCCTGAAGGACGGCACGAAGATGCGGATGAGCTGTGTGCGGCTGGGAGTGAACCACGGGGTCATCTACGTGGATGACGACCGGGATTACCCGGCGCTGTACGGCGAGGAGATCGAGCACCTGCCGATTTTCCAAAGAGACATGAACGTGAATTTCACCCGTTACATCGACCCGGGCCACATCGAAGTGAAGACCTGGGAGCGGGGCGTGGGAAAGACCCTGGCCTGCGGCACCGGCAGCAGCTCGGCGGCCCTGATCACCTCCCGGCTGAAGGAAACGGAGGAATCGATCCGTGTGAAGACCCCCGGCGGCGAGCTGGTGATCCGGATCGAAGGCGATACGGTATATATGGAAGGCCCGGCCGAGAAGGTGGCCGAAATCGAACTATAGGGTCAGGAGGATAAAATGATCAAGAGCATGACAGGCTTCGGAAGAAGCGAGTATTCCGACGGCAAGAGAAATATCATCGTGGAGATCCGGTCGGTGAACCACCGCTACTGCGACATCTCCGTCAAGATGCCCCGGCGGTATTCCTTCGCCGAGGACAAGATCAAGGCCATCGTCAAGGAAACGGCCAAGAGGGGCAAGATCGACGTGTCCATTGTCGTGGAGAACGTGGCGGCGGAGGACACGAACATCCAGCTGAACACGGAACTGGCCCGGCAATATATGGACCGGCTGACGGAACTGAAGGAGACCTTCGGCCTGGAAGGCGACATCACGCTGCAGTTCCTGTCGGAGCTGCCGGACGTGATGAAGGCGGTGCCGGACGTGGAGGACGAACAGGAGATCATCGACGCTCTGTCTGTTCCGGTGCGGGAAGCCGTCCGCCGGCACGATGAAATGAAGA
Source organism: Bacillota bacterium (assembly GCA_017405645.1). Lineage (GTDB taxonomy): Bacteria > Bacillota > Clostridia > Peptostreptococcales > Anaerovoracaceae > RUG14258. Next base: position 39,663 of record JAFQZZ010000033.1, on the reverse strand, counting down.
TCGTGGAAGGGGAAAAACTGGCCCAGGACATCATCAAACGGGGGCAGATCATCGCCGGATACGTGAGCGAAGTGGAAAAAATCTCCGACGAGGTCACGAAGATGTACAAGGATAAGCTGGCGGACCGGATCCGGGAGCTGATCGGCAGCAATCTGGAAGTGCCGGAGGAACGGATCATCACGGAAGCGGCGATCTTTGCGGACAAGTCCAACGTGACCGAGGAACTGGTGCGGCTGGACAGCCACATCCGCCAGATGGAATCCATCATAAAGAACAGCCGTCAGCCGGACGGAAAGAAACTGGACTTCATCGTCCAGGAAATGAACCGGGAGGCCAATACCACCGGTTCCAAGTCCGCAGATATCGGTATCACGAATATTGTGGTGGAAATGAAGAGCGAGATCGAAAAAATAAGAGAACAAGTGCAAAATATCGAGTGATGCTATTGTCTTTCCGACCGAAATGCAGTAAAATGATTAAACAATGTTTAGGCAATCCTAAGGAGGTAGGCACAAAATGGCAATTAAATTAGTGAACATCGGGTACGGCAGCATCATTTCAGCAAACCGGGTCATCGCGGTGGTCAGTCCGGAATCGGCGCCCATCAAACGGATGATCCAGGAATGCAAGGAAACCAACAAGCTGATCGATGCCACTTACGGCAGAAAGACCCGGTCCGTTATCATAACAGACAGCGATCACATCATTCTGTCCGGCATGCAGCCGGAAACCGTTGCCAACCGGCTGGGCGACAAGCCGGTGGACAAGCAGGAATAACGGAGGAGATCATGGCAGGGTTGTTATTTGTCATTTCCGGACCCTCGGCGGCCGGAAAGGGAACCATTTGCAAACGGGTCCTGGCCGAAACGGACCTGGAACTTTCCGTTTCCGCCACCACCAGGAAACCCCGTCCCGGCGAAGAACACGGCAGGGAATACTATTTCCTCACGGAAGAGGAATTCGTTGCACTCATCGAAAATAACGGCTTTGTGGAGCATGTTGAGAACTTCGGATGCCGTTACGGGACCCTGGTCAGCGACGTGCAGGAGCGGATGGCCCGCGGAAAGGACGTGATCCTGGAGATCGATGTCCAGGGAGGCTATCTGGTCCGGGAAAAGTTTCCGGACTGCATCCTGATCTTCCTGATCCCGCCCACACCGGAGGAGCTGGAACGCCGGATCCGGAACCGGGGGACCGAGGACGAAGAGAGCATTCAGAACCGTCTGCAGACAGCGCGGCGGGAAGTCAAATGTATCAAAGATTACGATTACCTGGTTATCAACGATGACCTGGACGTGGCCGTTGAAGATACGAAGGCAGTGATCCGGGCGGAAAGATGCCGGGTCGCGGAAGACAAATGCAGCAGCATAGAACAGATATTTAAGGAGAGTTGAGAATCATGCTTTATCCGGAAATCAACAAACTCAGAGACGAAGCGGGCAGCCGGTATTTCCTGGTGTCCATGGCGGCAAAGAGAGCCAGGGACCTGATCGCCGGATGGGATCCGGAAAGAGGATACCGCAAGCTGGACAATGAGATCGAAACGGAAAAACCGGTGTCCATCGCTGCGGAGGAGATCGCGGAAGGCCTGCTGAAATACATACCGGGGGATGAACTTCCGGAAGAGGAAGAGACCGAAGCCCCGGAGGCAGAGGCTGAAGAAGAAGCGCCGGAGGAACCGGAGGAAGCGCCGGAAGAGGCAGCCGGGGACGAAGAACCGCCGGAAGAAGAATAGCTTTACGAAGGACACCGGAGGGTGTCCTTTTTGCATCGGCAGTGCGGGAGGTACGAAATGAAATACATACAGGCAGCCCTGGACAATAAAGCGGCCGCCACCAATATCCTCTATACCTATGCCTGCCCCGACGACGGCGTCCGGGTCGGCGATGCGGTCCGGGTGCCCTTCGGAAACGGAAACCGGACCCGGGCCGGCGTGGTCTTCCGGGTCAGCGACACTACGGAGATCGATCCGGCAAAGCTCAAGTCCGTGGCCGGCAGGACGGAAGCCCTGCTGACGGAGGAGGACGTGCATCTGTGCGAGGAGATGAAGCGGCGGTATCTGTGCCGCTATACGGACGCCATTCGGTGCTTCATACCGCCGGGATTCCGGAAGTTCCAGGATCAGCTGACGATCGCGGATCCGGAAGAAGCCCGGGCTTTTCTGGAAAACCCGAAAAGTCCCCGGCGGCAGCGGGAACTGACGGAGGTCCTTCTTCAAAACGGACCGGCGCTGAAAAGCGACCTGAAGCGGCTTTTCGGGATCGATTATTCCGTGATGGCGGCGGCGGAGAAAAAAGGACTGGTCAGCCGCGGCGCGGTGGAAAAACAGCGGCGGCCCCATGCCGCCGTCCTGCCGGACCGGGAAGGATTCGACGGGCTGACGGCGGAACAGGAAGCGGCTTTCGGGCAGATCCGGAAGGCGATGGAAGAAGAACGATACCGGGGATTCCTGATCCACGGAGTCACCGGCAGCGGGAAGACCCGGCTATACATGGAAGCGGTGCGGGAAGCCCTTTTGAAGGGGAAGACCGCCATCGTGCTGGTGCCGGAAATTTCGCTGACGATCCAGGCCATCGAGAAGTTCCGGGGGGAATTCGACCCGGAACTGGTGGCGGTGCTGCACAGCCGCTTGTCGGACGGGGAGCGTTTCGACGAGTGGCAGCGGATCCGCCGGGGAGACGCCCGGATCGTGCTGGGCGCCCGGTCGGCGGTCTTCGCGCCGGTAAAAGACCTGGGCGTCATCGTGGTGGACGAGGAACACGAGAGCTCCTACAAAGCCGACAACCCGCCGAAATACGACACGCGGGAAATGGCGGAGGAACGGGCGAAATATAATAAAGCGGTTCTGATCATGGGCAGCGCGACCCCCTCGGTGGAAAACTACTACCGCAGCGAGACCGGGGAACTGAAACGGCTGGAACTGAAAAAGCGGTACAATGAAGTCCTGCTGCCCCGGGTGGAGATCGCGGACATGCGGGAGGAACTTGGGCGGGGGAACCGGAGCGTCTTCAGTGTCAGCCTGTTCCGGCAGATCCGGGAAAGCCTGGATAACCGGCGGCAGGTGATCCTGTTCCTGAACCGGAGGGGCTATGCTTCCTTCGTATCCTGCCGGAACTGCGGGTACGTCATGACCTGCCCCGAGTGCGGGCTGTCCCTGACTTATCATAAAGCCGAGAACGCGGCGGTCTGCCACTACTGCGGCAGGAAGTTCCGGGTGCCCCGTCAGTGCCCGGAATGCGGGAGCCGCTACATCAAGGAATTCGGCACCGGGACGGAGAAGATCGAGGAACTGACCAGAAAGCTGTTTCCCGAGGCAAAAGTGGCCCGGCTGGACCTGGATACCACCCGGCAGAAAGGGAGCGCAGAACGGATTCTGGGGGCTTTCAAGGCGAAGGAAACGGACATCCTCATCGGCACGCAGCTGGTGGCCAAGGGACTGGATTACGACAACGTCCACCTGGTGGGGATCCTGGCGGCGGACATTTCCCTGCACATCCCGGACCACCGGGCACCGGAGAACACCTTCCAGCTCATCACTCAGGCCGGCGGACGGGCCGGCAGGGGAGACCTGCAGGGCAGCGTGGTGGTCCAGACCTATTCGCCGGAGCATTATGCCGTCCGGTGCGGCGCGGCAGCGGACTACCGGGCTTTTTACGAGAGCGAGATCCGGATCCGCCGGGCCATGCACTATCCGCCCTTCGGCGACGTGATCGTGCTGACTTTCCTGCATGAGGACGGAGAGAAGGCGGAAAACTGCGGCAGGGAGTTTGCGGAGGAACTGCTGCGGAACTGTCCCGGCCTTGCATCGGAGGACCTGCTGGGTCCCCGGCCCACTCACATACCGAAAATTAGGGGTAGATATCGCTATCAAGTATTGATAAAATATAAAGGTGGGGAACCCCAGGGGTTCCTGGCGGAACTGGATGCTCTGCGGATGCGGTTCGCGGCGGAAAAACACCGGGACGTATCCATCGGCATCGACGTGAATCCATACAGTCTGACATAAACGGAGGAAGAAATAGATGGCAGTTCGTAACGTGCTGATCGAAGGGGACGAGACCCTTCGGAAAAAATCAAGAGAGGTGACGGAGATCACTCCCCGGATGCTGACGCTGATCGACGACATGGCGGAAACCATGTACGCCAACGACGGCGTCGGGCTGGCGGCTCCCCAGGTGGGGGTGCTGCGCCGGGCCATCGTGATCGACGTGCGGGAAGAGACATCGGGGCTGATCAAGCTGTTCAACCCGGTAATCACGGAAACCAAGGGGACCCAGAAGGTGGAAGAGGCCTGCCTCAGCGTGCCGGGAATGTCGGCCAGGCTGGAGCGACCCTTTGAAGTGACGGTGGAAGGATTGGACCCGGAAGGAAACCGGGTGGAATACAAGGCTTACGGCTTCCTGGCCCAGGCGTTCTGTCATGAGATCGATCACCTGGACGGGATCCTTTACGTGGATCATCCCCACGAAAGGATCGAGCCCGGCGAACGGGAAGAGGAGGCGGAAGAATGAAGATCATCTACATGGGGACCCCGGAATTCGCCGTGGAGCCGCTGAAGCGGCTGAAGTCGGACGGCCATGAGATCCTGGCGGTGGTGACGCAGCCGGACCGGCCGAAAAACCGGGGCAAGAAAATGCTGCCCCCGCCGGTGAAGGAAGCGGCCCTGGAGATGGGGCTGGAAGTGCTCCAGCCGGAAAAGATCCGGGGCAATGAAGAGTTTATCGGCCGGATCCGCGAACTGGATGCGGACGTGGCCGTGGTGGCGGCCTTCGGGCAGATCCTGCCGAAGGAAGTGCTGGAAGCGCCGAAGCTGGGCTGCCTGAACATCCACGCCTCCCTGCTGCCCAAACTGAGGGGCGCGGCCCCGATCCAGCGGGCGCTGATGGAGGGCTACCTGTATTCGGGCATCACCATCATGAAAATGGACGAGGGCCTGGATACCGGCGACATGATCACCAAGCGGATCGTCAGCATCACCGGCATGACCGCGGACATGCTCCACGACGAACTGATGGAGATGGGGGCGGACATGATCTCGGACCTGCTGGGCCTGGCGGAGACCCAGGGGGAGGAGGCCCTCCGGGGCGAACCCCAGGACGACTCCCAGGCCACTTACGCGCCGCGGATCGACAAGAAGGAAGCGCTGATCGATTTCCACGAAACGGCGGACGACGTCTTCCTGAAGATCAACGCCATGGATTCCTGGCCCGGTGCCTACACCTACTACAAAGGCAGGCAGATGAAGATGAAGGATCCGGAATGGTACGGGTCCGATTACAAAGAATCAAAGTGCGGTGAGATCCTGAAGGTCTCCGACCAGGGGATCATCATCAAATGCCGGGATTCGCAGCTTCTGGTAAAGACCATCCAGTTCCCGGGTAAGCGGGCCATGAGCGTGAAGGAATTTATCAGGGGTAACGAACTGGAAACGGGCGTTATCCTGGGACAGGAGTAAGAAATGAACGGATACTATAATTTCTCGATGATCTGGTATTTGTCCATGATCCTGCTGATCCCTGCGGTGATCTTCTGCAGCTGGGCGCAGGCCAAGGTCAAATCCAACTACAATAAGTATTCCAAGGTCATGAACAAACAGGGCATCACCGGCGCCCAGGCGGCCCGGCGGATGCTGGACGCCAACGGTCTCCAGGGCATCCAGGTCCTGGATGTCCGGGGACAGCTGACGGATAATTTCAATCCCCAGAACAACACGGTGAACCTGTCGTCGGGGGTATATGACGCGCCTACGGTGGCGGCCCTGGGCATCGCCTGCCATGAATGCGGCCATGCGATCCAGCATGCGGTGGGCTATTCCCCGCTGCGGATCCGGACGGCCATCGTTCCCGTCACCCGCATCGGCACCACCCTGGCTATCCCGGTGTTCCTCATCGGACTGCTGATGTCGATGCCGGGGCTGGAAACGGCGGGGGTCCTGCTGTTTTCCCTGGCGGTGATCTTCCAGGCGGTGACGCTGCCGGTGGAATTCGACGCCAGCCGGCGGGCGCTGATCCAGCTGAAGGAACTGGAGATCGTGACCGACGACGAGGAATACGAAGGGACGAGGAAGGTCCTGTCGGCGGCGGCCCTGACTTACGTGGGGGCGTTGCTGATGCAGCTGCTGCAGCTGGCGCGGCTGATCCTTCTGAGCCGGGCGCGCAGGTAGTAAAATGGAACGTAAAATCGCTTTTGACATACTCAATCAAATCGAACAGAAGGGCGCCTATTCCAACCTGGCGGTGAATGAGGCGCTGAAGAAAGCGGGAAACAATGCAGACGGAGCCTTTGTCCGTAGGATCGTTTACGGGGTCCTGGAGAACCGGATCCGTCTGGATTACTATATTTCCCGCTTTTTGAAATCCCACATCGACCAGGTCAAGCGGAAGACCCTCAACCTTCTGAGGATGTCCGTCTACCAGATCCTGTTCATGGACGCGGTGCCGGACTATGCGGCGGTGGACGAGGCGGTGAAGATCGCCAAGGAGGAACTGGTGCACCAGGACGGTTTTGTTAACGGGGTTTTGAGGAACGTGATCCGGAACAAGGACAGCCTGAGGCTGCCGGACCCGAAGAAGGACCCGCTGAAACACCTGTCTGTCAGGTATTCCTTTCCGGAATGGATGATCCGATACCTGTCCGGCGGGTACGGGCAGGAATTCACGGAGCGCTTCCTGGCGTCGGCGGCGGACGTGCCGCCCATGACGGTCCGGGTCAACCGGCTGAAGACCACGCCGGAGGAGCTGAGGCGGGAGCTGGAAGGGGAAGGTTTTGAAGTGCTTCCCGGCCGGAATTCGGAGAACGCCCTTCAGATCCGGGGAAGGGATGCGCTTTCCGCGAAAGGCTTTGAGGAAGGACGGTTCACCGTTCAGGACGAGGCATCCATGATGGCGGTGGAAGCCCTGGATCCCCGGCCCGGCGACACGGTGATCGACCTGTGCGCCGCCCCCGGCGGCAAGACGGTCTACGCCGGCGAGCGGATGGAGAACCGGGGGAGGATCATCGCCTGCGACCTTTCGGCTTCCAAGCTGGACATCGTCCGGCGGACGGCGGAAAAGCACGGGGTCACGACCCTGGAGTGCGAGGCACGGGACGCTACGGAACGGAAAGAGGAATTCCTCGGACTGGCGGACCGGGTCCTCTGCGACGTGCCCTGCAGCGGCCTGGGGGTCATCCGGCGGAAACCGGAGATCCGTTACACCAAATCCATGGAAGACATCCGGAAGCTCTGCCGGGTCCAGTACCGGATCCTGGAGAACGGGGCTTCTTACCTGAAACCCGGCGGAGTCCTGGTCTACAGCACCTGCACGGTGTCTCCCCTGGAAAACCAGCAGCTGATCGACCATTTTTTCAAAAAGCACGGGCAGGCGTTTGAAGAGGTCTTCCGGAAGCAGTATTCCCCGGCTTCGGATGGGACCGACGGGTTTTTTATCTGTAAAATCACAAAAAAATCATAAAAACGCCTTTTCATTTCGCCAAATATAAATTAAAATAATAAGTTAGCAAGCTGATTCATGCATACGAAAGGGAATACGATGGATATTGGGGCCTGTACGGACAAAGGGCGACTCAGAGAGAATAATGAAGACAGCTATTTCGCGGAAAAAGACGGATGTGTTTTCGTGGTGGCGGACGGCGTCGGCGGTCAGAATGCCGGCGAGGTGGCCAGCGGCATCGCAGCCGGTGAGATCGCCGGTTACGTGAAGGAAAACCTGAAATCGCTGAAGCAAGGCAGCCGGCATGTTTTTGACTGCATGACCCGGGGGATCCTGCTTGCCAACGAAAAGATCCTGGAGAAGTCTGCGGAAGACGAGGAAATGTCCCACATGGCCACTACGGCGGTGACGGCGGTGATCCGCGGCCACATCGCCTATATCTCCAACGTGGGCGACAGCCGCGCGTATCTTGCCCGGGAAGGCCAGCTCATCAAACTGACCGAGGACCACACCATGGCGAATCAGCTGATCCGGGAAGGAAGACTGACGGAAGAAGAGATCCAGTTCATGGCGCAGAAGCAGATCGCGCTGAATATGTTCAGCACCATCACCAAGGCTCTGGGGGACAAGGAAACGGTGGAGCCGGACCATTTCTTCGTGGATCTGGAGGAGGAAGATATCCTCATGCTGTGCACGGACGGATTGTATAACGAGGTCTCCGAGGAAGAGATCCTGGAGACTTTATGGAAAGAAAAAGACATGGACGCCGCCTGCAGGGCCCTGGTGGACAAGGCCAATGCGGCCGGCGGCAGAGACAATATCACAGTGATTACGATCAGGATCGGGGAATAATACATGAACAGATTATTAGGGAAACGTTATGATATCCTGGGGAAGATCGGCGAAGGCGGCATGGCCATCGTATACAAGGCCAGAGACGTTCTGCTGAACCGCTACGTGGCGATCAAGATCCTCAAACCGGAATTCCTCGATGATAAAAAATTCATCGAAAATTTCCGGCACGAGTCGCAGGCGGCAGCCAGCCTGACTCATCCGAACATCGTCAATATCTACGATGTAGGCCTGGAAGGGAAGAACATCAACTACATCGTAATGGAATATATGGAAGGGGAGACCCTGAGCTCCATCATCGAAAACCGGGGGCCTCTGTCCGACGCGGAGACCATCGACATCGCCAAGCAGATCGCTTCGGCGCTGTCCTGCGCGCACAAAAACAACATCATTCACCGGGATGTGAAACCGCATAACATCCTGGTCAACGAAGACGGCGTGGCCAAGATCACCGATTTCGGGATCGCCAAGGCCGTTTCCAGCACCACGCTGGTGGCCAGCGACAAGGTCATGGGCTCAGTCCATTACTTCTCGCCGGAACAGGCCCGGGGCGGCTACGTGGACGGGAAATCCGACCTGTATTCCCTGGGGATCGTGATGTATGAAATGGTGACGGGCCAGGTGCCCTTCGACGGGGACAACCCGGTGTCCGTGGCCATGATGCACATCAACAAGGAGATGGCACGGCCCTCCAGCATCAACCCGAACATTTCGCCGGCCCTGGAGAGCGTGATCATGAAGGCCACCCAGAAGATCCAGGTGGACCGGTTCGAGGATGCGGACGAAATGCTGGCGGCCCTGAACGCCATCCATCCCGCAGATCCCGGCGCGGCGGTTTACAGTTACACCGAAGACAAAGCCGGCCGTGTGCCGGTGGACACCATCGTCCTGGACCGGGCGGTCCTGCCGGAGGACGACGGATACTACGATGACGACGACTACTACGACGACGATGAATACTACGATGACGACGAGTATTACGACGACGATGAATACTATGACGAGGAGCCGGAACCGGTGCCGCTGACGAAGAAGGAAATGAAGAAGGCGGCAAAGGCGGCGAAAATGGACAAGAAGAAAAAGAAAAAGAAGAAGGGCAAGTTCTTCACCCTGGGCCGGTTCTTCGGCATCGTGCTGGGAATCCTGCTGGCAATGGCGGCCAGCTACGGCATCCTGAAGGGCTTCGATTACTTCACCCTGCCGGAGATCAGCGTTCCGGAAGTGATGGGCATGGACTACCGCCAGGCGGAAGCGATGCTGGACAGCATGGGGCTGGAGATGGTCATCGACGACCGGGTCTACAGTTCCGCCTATGACGAGGACAAGATCTGCAACCAGAATCCGGCTGCGGGCACCGGTGTCAAGGAAGGGTATGCCGTCCACGTGACGGTCAGCAAGGGCGTCAGCACCAGCGATGTGCCGGACTTGATCGGCAAGGACCTGACGGAGGCCAAGACCCTGATCCGGGACAGCGGCTACGAGGTCGGCACCATATCCCAGGAGGAGAGCGATGAGCCTGAAGGCACGGTCATCGACCAGACCCCCCGGTACGGAGACCTGGCCAATCCGGGCGAAAAGATCGACCTGGTGGTCAGCGCCGGCAATTCGGATGAGCCGGTGGTGATGATGAACCTGGTGGGCACGGATCTGGAATCTGCCGTCACCACCCTGGAAGCGGCCGGGCTGTCGCTGGGACGGGTGACGGAGGAATACAGCAACCAGTATTCCGACGGCATCGTCATGAAGCAGAGCACCGAGATGGGAAAGAAGGTTTCGCCCAAGACCAAGATCAACCTGGTGGTCAGCAAGGGGAAGGATCCGGAATCCACTGCACCTCAGACGGTGGCCTCCACGATCCCGCTGACCTTTGATTATACTTCCGTGGACAGCGACGTCTTTGAACTGAAGATCACCCTGGTCCAGGATGACAAGGTGACGACGCTGCACGATCAGCTCCATTACAAGGCCAACACCGGCGAGCAGGTGAAGATCACCGGCAGCGGCACCGGAAAACTGATGATCTATTTCGACGATACACTGGTAAGCGAGGGGACAGTCGATTTTGAAAACGGAACATTCTATTAGAGGAACGATCATAAAAGGCATCGGAGGTTTCTACTATGTGGAAACCTCCGACCTTGTCTATGAATGCAGGGCCAAGGGGCGGTTCCGGATCAGCGGTCACACCCCCATGGTGGGGGACGAAGTGGTGATCCAGCCGGGCAGCCGGGAAGGCGAGGAAGTGATCCGGGAGATCCTCCCCAGGATCAATGAGTTCGTCCGACCGCCGGTGGCCAATGTGGAAGTCAGCATCATCGTCGCGGCGGCGGCGGAGCCCGCGCCGGTCTTTTCCTTCATCGACCGCCTGATCGTCATGGCGGAGAAGAAGGATACCGAGGTGCTGCTGGTCTTCAACAAATGCGACCTGATGGAGGAGGCGGACCGGGAACGGATCCGGCAGATCTATCGGAACACCGGATACGAGGTGGTCTTCGTCAGCGCCCTGACAGGGGAAGGGATCGACACCCTGAAGAGCCTGGCCGCCCACAAGAAGTGCATGCTGGCCGGGGCCTCCGGCGTCGGGAAATCCAGCATCGCCAATGCCCTGGGCGAGTTCCGGATGGAGACCGGGGAGATCAGCCGGAAGACCCGCAGGGGCCGGCACACCACCCGCCACGTGGAACTCCTGTCGGCGGACGGGGGCATCCGGATTTTTGACACGCCGGGCTTTACCTCCTACGAGATGCAGGACGTGACGGCGGAGGATCTGAGGCTCCTGTACCCGGAATTCGAGGAATACGAAGGGGACTGCCGGTTCAACGGATGCATGCACCTGGCGGAGCCGGACTGCGCTGTGAAAAAAGCCGTGGAAGAAGGTAAAATCAGTGCCGAAAGGTACGATTCTTATGGTAAGATATATGCAGAACTAAAAGAACGAAGGAGCTATTGAAATGGACTACAGATTATCTCCCTCCCTGCTGTCCGCGGATTTCGGGCAGCTGTACGAGGACGTCAGAAAAGTGGAAGAAGGCGGAGCGGACATGCTCCACATCGACGTGATGGACGGTCATTTCGTACCCAACATCACCATCGGGCCGGTGATCCTTCAGGGTCTGGAGGGAAAGACCAAAATGCCCTTCGACGTGCATCTGATGATCGAAGATCCGGACCGCTACATCGACAAGTTCGTCTTTGAGAATACGGAATACATCTCCGTCCACCAGGAAGCCTGCACCCACCTGCACCGGACCGTGCAGTACATCCGTTCCCTGGGGGTCAAGGCGGGAGTCGCCATCAACCCGGCCACGTCCCTGAGGACCCTGGACGAGATCCTGGAATACATCGACATGGTGATCATCATGACGGTGAACCCGGGCTTCGGCGGACAGTCCTTCATCGAATCCGGACTGCGGAAGATCTATGAACTGCGGGAGATGATCGAGAAGGGCGGCTACAAGGTGGACATCGAGGTGGACGGCGGCGTCAAGCCGGCCAACGCCAGGAAGGTCCTGGCCTCCGGCGCCAACGTGCTGGTGGCGGGTTCCGCCATCTTCTCCGCGGAGGATCCCGTGAAGGAGACCAAGAAATTTATGGACATCCTGAAAGGAATGAAATAGCATGAAAAAAGCGATGATCGTCGGAGCCGGGAACTGTGACCTTTCCGGCGTGGATTTCAAGCAGTACCGCTTCATCATGGCCTGCGACGGCGGAGCCAACGCCCTGAGCGCCGTGTCGGAATGTCCCCATGCCCTGATCGGGGACTTTGATTCCGTCGAGCGGGCGGTCAATATGGAAATGCAGATGCTGGGGGTAGTGAAGCACCACATGAACGAAGAAGTCCGGGAATGCACGGACATGAAGAGCGCCTTGGATTTCCTGGCCAAATACGACTACGACCAGATCGACCTGTACGGGGCCCTGGGCACCCGGATGGACCATTCCCTGGCGAACATGCTGATGCTCTTCGAACTGGAGGAGAAGAAGATCCGGGGAAGGATCGTGGGCACCCACAACATCATCACCGCTCTGGCGGCGGACGAGAGGCCGGCGGAGCGTTCCCTGGCGGATGCGCCGGAGGGCTGGACGGTCTCCCTGGTGCCGGTCACGCCCTGCGAAGGGGTGGAAATCACCGGGATGAAATACGAGCTGGAAAAGACGGACCTGGGCCCGGAAAAAGTCACCCGGTGTCTCAGCAATGAAGTGGAAAACAGTCTGGCGAAGGTGCGGCTGGAAAAGGGCCGCCTGCTGGTGATCTATACGAGAGATTAAAAAAAACCCCGCTGTAAAGCGGGGTTGTTTGCTGCGTTTTACGGGGTTAGATCGCTCTTTCGATCTTACCGGATCTCATGCATCTTGTGCAGACTTTCGCTCTTCTGACTGTACCGTTGTCCATGATACGTACAGACTGGATATTTGCATTCCACTTTCTCTTGCTGTGTCTGTTGGAATGGCTGACCTGATTGCCGGATACCTGTCCCTTTCCGCAGATTTCACACTTTCTGGACATTTACTACACCTCCCCCTGATTGATGTTTATTTCAATGAATTTGATTCTTTTCACACTGAACAAATGGAATTATAACACAAGACAGGGTGCTTGTAAAACCATTTTTTCAAAAAAACCGAAAAAATATTGAAAAACAGCCGAATGGTTATGGTAGAATAAAGAAACGACATACGAAAAGGGGAGCATTATGCTGGAACGAGTCGAAACGGATTACGGCATCATCGATATCGAGCGGCCCGCCGCCGCAAAAATCATCAAGGAAACGATTCTGAAACAGGACGAGGTCTACGGGATCACCAATGCCAACGGCATCCGTTCAACCGTCAGTTCCCGGTTCGCATTTGACCGGGACAAGGACTATATCCGCATCATCAAGGACAAGGAGGACGGGATCTTCATCGAAGTGGACCTGATTCTCTATTTCGGCGTGTCCATTTCCGGCGTTACCGACCGGCTGATCCGGGAGATCCGGATGGACCTGGCGGGGCAGGCGGACATCGATCCGGCCCAGGTCACACTGCATATCATCGGTCTGAAGCCCTCCGGGAAGGGCCGGAAGATCATCGAGAGGGACATCGTTGTCAAAGGATAGGAACAGGGTATGAAGCTGACGGAACTGAAGGGCATCGGCCCGAAGAAAGCGGAAAAATTCGAAAGGCTGGGACTGTTCACGGCGGAAGACGTGATCCATGCATTCCCCAGGGAATACGAAGACCGCCGGAACATCAAAAAAATATCGGAGCTCGTGCCGGAGGAAACGGCCATGGTCCGGGGAACGATCCGGGCCTTGAAAAAGGGCCGGTACACCGGCCGGGGAAAGCGGACGCTCCGGCTGCTGATCGAGGACGGATCCGGGACCATGGAGGTCCTTTTTTTCAATGCCGGCTATATGGAACGGGGATTGTCCTCCAAGGCGGGCCGGGAACGGACCTACTGGTTTTTCGGGAAGGTCTCGGAAAATGCCGGCTATCCGGTGATGCTTCATCCTTCCATGGGCCGGGTGGAAGAGGACGGCGGCGACGACCGGATCCTGCCGGTCTATCCCCTGACCTCCGGACTGACCCAGAACGACCGCCGGAAGGCCGCTGCAGGGGCCCTGGCGGTGCGGGAGAAGGGCCGGGATCCCCTGCCCGAAGAAGTCCGGAAAAGAAATGAACTCTGCGACCTGGATTTTGCTCTGGAGAACATCCATTTTCCCGCCAGCGACAAGCATATGCGGGTGGCCAAATACCGGCTGATCTACGAGGAACTGCTGATGTTCAGCCTGGGGCTGGGGCTCATGAAGAATCTCTTCTCCCAGACCCTGTCCAATTTCGTGCTGGACCCGGCACCTTATGAAAAGGAACTGATATACGGACTGCCCTATGAGCTCACTCAGGACCAGAAGGACACGATCCGGGACATCTGCCGGGACATGACCTCCGAGCGGAGGATGAACCGGCTGGTCCAGGGGGACGTGGGCAGCGGCAAGACCGTGGTCAGCGCGGCGGCGATCTATAAGGTGATCCGGAACGGTTACCAGGCGGCGCTGATGGCCCCCACAGAGATACTGGCGCAGCAGCATTACGAAACCTTCAAGGCCCTTTTTGAAGGAACCGGGATCCGGGTGCGGCTGCTGACATCCGGCCTGCCCGCGGCCAAAAGGCGGGAGGCGCTGGAAGGCCTGGCGGAGGGGGAAACCGATCTGGTGATCGGGACCCACGCCATCTTCGGTAAGAACGTGAAATACAAAAGCCTGGCCCTGGTGGTCACCGACGAACAGCACCGGTTCGGGGTTTCCCAGCGGGAAGCCCTGAGCAAAAAGGGGAAGGAGCCGCACATCCTGGTGATGACGGCCACGCCGATCCCCCGGACCCTGGCGCTGGTGATGTACGGGGACATGGACATTTCCATCATCCGGGACAAGCCCGCCGGCCGGAAGGAGATCCGGACCCGGGTCTGCCCGGCGGAGAAGAGAAAGACCGCTTACGACTTCCTGCATAAGGAACTGGAGAAGGGCCGGCAGGCCTATATCGTGGCGCCCCTGATCGGCAGTTCGGACGCCCTGCAGGTCCGCAGCGCGGAAGAGATTTATGAAGAGACGAAGAAGACCCTGGCGCCCTTCAGGACCGAACTGATCCACGGGCGGATGAGTCCGGCGGAAAAGGACCGGATCATGACTGCCTTCAAGAACGGCGAGATCAGCGCCCTGGTTTCCACCGTGGTGATCGAAGTGGGGATCAACGTTCCCAATGCCACGGTAATGCTCATCGAGAATGCGGAGCGCTTCGGCCTGGCCCAGATGCACCAGCTGCGGGGCCGCGTGGGCCGGGGAGAAGAACAGTCCTACTGCATTCTGGTGCTGGAGGGCGATACGGAAGTGGCGCAGCAGCGGGCGCAGGTCATGGAAGAGAGCGGGGACGGATTCGTGATCGCCGAGAAGGACCTGCAGCTGCGGGGCACCGGCGAATTCTTCGGACTCAGGCAGCACGGCGTCCCGGAGATGAGGATCGCGGACATTTACCGGCACTCCAAGGTCCTGAAACGGACCGGCCCGGAGGCGGAGGCCCTGCTGACGGAAGATCCGCTGCTTCAGCTTCCGAAAAACGAGGAAATACGGGACCGGATCTTTGAAATGTACGGAGATTTGGACCCCGGATTATAAAAATAAGGGTAAATTTTGCATTTTTCCTTGCTATAAACGATATTACTGTGATAAAATTACTGGAAGAGCAGGCATTCAGGAGGAAGAGGTATGAGGATCATCGGCGGAGAGCTGAGAGGGAAAAAACTGAGTTCCCCCAAGGATGAATCCGTCCGGCCCACCACGGATCGGGTCAAGGAATCCATGTTCAACCTGATCGCCGGGGAGATCGATGAGGACACCGTCGTCTACGATCTGTTTTCCGGCAGCGGCGGCCTGGGGATCGAAGCCCTGAGCCGCGGCGCGAGATATGCCTGGTTCTGCGACCGGAGCCGGAACAGCTACGACCTGACCCGGAAGAACCTGAGGGACTGCCGGCTGGAAAGCCGGAGCCGCTGCGTGTTCGGCGATTACCGGAAAGCCGTGGATTCTTTTGAAGAACCGGCGGACCTGGTGTTCCTGGATCCTCCCTACAGCCTGGATCTGTGGAAGCCCTGCAGCGATCTTCTGCTGGAAAAGGAAAAACTGAAGGGCGGGGCCCTTCTGGTGATGGAGCACGGGGAACACCAGCCCTTGAAGGAGCTGGACCCCAGGCTGGAACTCTTCAAGGAAAGAAAATACGGCCTGATCCTGGTGAGCATCTACCGGTACCGGGATGAGGCGGCATCCACCGGAGAACAATGAAAAAATTAATGTACACGGGGAGTTTTGACCCGATGACGAAAGGACACGCCGACCTGATCGAGCGCGGCGCGAAACTGGCGGACGAGTTCATCGTCGGCATCATCCAGAACGTCAACAAAAAGACCCTGTTCACCATCGAGGAACGGAAGGAAATGGTCGAAAGCGTGACCGCCCCGCTGGACAACGTCCGGGTGGTGACTTTCGAAGGACTTCTGGCGGATTACCTTCGGGCCAACGAGATCCCGGCGGTGCTGAGGGGACTCAGGGCGACCCTGGACTTCGAGTACGAGATCCAGATGGCCCAGATCAACTCGAAACTCTATAAAGGAATGGAAACGCTATTCCTCATGACCGACGAACGGTATTCCTACATCAGCTCCAGCGCTGTGCGGGAACTGTTCACCCTGGGCGGGGATTACAGCGACATGGTTCCTGAAAAGGTTTATGAATATATGCAAAATTATAAAAGATGATGGAGGCTTAAAATGAAAGTATTGCAGTTATTAGAAGAGCTTGAAGAAATAGTACAGGGTGCTTCCAAAGTGCCCCTCACCGGCAAATCCCTGCTGGATGCGGAAGACCTGATGGAGATCATCAAGGAGATCCGGGTGGAACTGCCGGAAGAGCTGCAGAGAGCGCAGTGGATCAACGATGAGAAAGACCGGATCATCGGCGAAGCGGAGAGCGAACGCACTGCCATGCTGGAAGAAGCAAGAGCGCAGTCCGAGGCCATGATCGACCGGGATGAGATCACCAACCAGGCCCGGATCAAGGCGGAAGAGATCATCTCCAATGCAGATATGCAGAGCCGGAATCTGAAGATGCGGACCTACGAGTACATCGACAACGTGATGAATTCCATGATCGAGCGGGTCGAGTACGCGAACCGGGTCTACATGAAGGATATGTACGAGAACCTGAAGAAATCCTTCGAACAGGTCTCCGAGACCCTGTCCGACAACAAGGCCGAGATCAACAACCTGGCCTATCAGGAAAGCATGAAATCCAACGCCCGGGATTCCCTGGACGAGAACTTCATGCCGATCGAGGAAGAAGAGGAAGACTACATCGAAGAATAAAGCTTGTACGGGGCCGGTCCAACCGGCCCTTTTTTCTTGTGAGGGATATGAAAGCATACGGAATTATCGCAGAATACAACCCGTTCCATAACGGGCATCGATATCATATTGAGGAGACCCGCCGGCGCACGGGCTGCGACGCCGTGGCCGTTGTCATGAGCGGGGACTTCGTCCAGCGGGGGGAACCGGCGCTTCTGGATAAGTGGACCCGGGCGGAAGCAGCGCTGCGCTGCGGCGCAGATCTGGTCCTGGAGCTGCCGGCTGTTTTTGCCTGCAGCAGCGCGGAGCATTTTGCCTTCGGCGGCGTGGGGATCCTGGAAGGCCTGGGTGTCCCGGACGGAATCTCCTTCGGCGCGGAAGCGGATCTCCCGGAAGAACTGGAAAAGGCGGCCGAATTGCTGGCGGAGGAACCGCCGGCGTTTCAGGAATCCCTGAAAAACGCCCTGTCGGAAGGCCTGTCCTTTGCGGCGGCCCGGAGCCGGGCGCTGAAAGAGACGGCCGGGGCGGAAACGGAGGAACTGATCCGGCAGCCGAACAACATCCTGGCGGTGGAGTACCTGAAACAGCTGCGGCGCCGGGACAACGGGATGAAAACGCTGATGATCCCCCGGAAGACGGGGTACTTTTCCGTGAATGCCCCGGAGAAACTGGCGGGAGCCGGGTGGATCCGGGCACGGATACGGGACGGTGCTGAGATCCGGGAACTGGCGGGATACTATCCGGAGGAACTCCGGGATCTGTACGGTTCCGCGGAGACTGTGGATCCCGAGCGGCTGTTTCCCCTGGTGCAGTACGTCCTGCGCTCCGGGGAAAGGCTGGAGGAAATCGACGGCGTGACGGAAGGCCTGGAGAACCGGGCGGTCCGTCAGGCGGCTGCCGCAGCCTCCCTGGAACAGCTCCTGGAGAGCATCAAGAGTAAGCGGTATTCCCTGACGGCGGTGCGGCGGATGATGATCCGGATCCTGCTGAAGATCAAAAAAGAAGATATGGAAGCTTTTGAGGCGGCGGACCGGTACGCGGTCCGGGTGCTGGGCTTTACGGAGAAGGGCGCGGAGCTGATCCGGCAGGCGAGCCGGGAACCGGACCCGAAAGTAAGGCTCATCACCAACGTGAACCGGCAGAGGCCGGAGGATCCCCTTCTGCAGAAGATGCTGGCCTACGATTCCCTGGCGGCGGATCTCTACGACCTGATCAAAAATGGACGGGTGGGAGAACACGCGGAATACAAAATGAGTCCGGTCCGCCTGTAAACCCTCGGATATTGCGGTATTTTTGCAAGTTTTACTTGAAAATAAGCGGGGAATTGGGTACAATAATAGGGTATGAATCAATTTGATCAATTTTATCAACGGAGGATAAATCAATGAAAGTTTTAGTAATCAACTGCGGCAGTTCTTCCTTAAAGTACCAGGTCCTGGACATGGAGAACGAAGAATTATTGGCAAAAGGTCTGGTTGAGAGAATCGGCATCGACGGTTCCGTGATCAAGCACGAAAGAGAAGACGGCAAGGGCTTCAAACTGGTAACACCGATGGCGACTCACAAAGAAGCGATCGAAAACGTATTTGAAGCACTGACCAACAAAGAATCCGGTGTTATCACCAGCATGGATGAGATCGGCGCAGTCGGCCACAGAGTCGTACACGCCGGCGAAAAACTGACGGATTCCACTCTGATCACTGATGATGTCATCGAGATCCTGGAAGAGTGCTTCGACATCGCACCTTCCCACAACCCGCCGAATGTAACCGGGATCAAGGCTTGCCAGGAACTCATGCCCAACACACCGATGGTAGCTGTATTCGATACCGCTTTCCATTCCACCATGCCGGCATCTTCCTACATCTATGCGATTCCTTATGAATACTATGAAAAATACGGCATCCGCCGCTACGGCTTCCACGGAACATCCCACAAGTATGTTTCCGAAAGAGCAGCGAAGATGCTGAACGTCAATATCAACGACCTGAAGATCATCACCTGCCACCTGGGCAACGGCGCATCCGTTTCCGCCATCAAGGACGGCAAGTGCATGGACACTTCCATGGGATTCACACCACTGGAAGGCGTTGTAATGGGTACCCGTTCCGGCGGCATCGACCCGGCCATCATCGAGTACATCATGGAAAAAGAAGGCTTAACCATTGAAGAAATGCTGAAGATCTTAAACCGGAAATCCGGCGTATTCGGCATCTCCGGTGTCAGCTCCGACTTCAGAGACCTGGAAGAAGCAGCGAACAACGGCAATGAAAGAGCACAGCTGGCCCTGGATATCTTCGCACAGAAGATCAAGGCCTTCATCGGCGCATACCTGGCTGAACTGGACGGCGCGGATGTGATCGTCTTCACAGCCGGCATCGGCGAAAACTCCATCTCCATGAGAGCGAAGATCTGCGCGAACATGGAAAACCTGGGCATCAAACTGGATCCGGAAAGAAACAACCTGAGAGGCGACGAAGCCATCATCAGCGCTGTGGATTCCAAGATCAAGATCCTGCTGATTCCCACCAACGAAGAACTGATGATCGCGAGAGATACCGTCAGCGTAGTGGAAAAGAACGCTTAATCTGCGAGAAAGAAAATAAATCGCTTGACATTTGGTTCTGTATGTAAGTATAATCAATACGTTATGGTTATACAGGAGGCGATGGAAATGGTTTTGGATCTGACGCCGTTGCTGGATGACCGGGTGAAAGAGATCCCGGTGGAGAAAGAGGTCCCGTTGGACGTGCTTTTTCGGGGAGGCGATGAGCTGCAGTTTCAGCAGCCGGTTTCCCTTCGCGGAAGACTGTACAGGATCGAAGAGGATGTCGTCTTCTTCTCCGGGGATCTGGAAGTGTCCCTGACAACGGCCTGCTACCGCTGTCTGGAGCCGGTCCGGGTCGAAGAGACCTACGACTTTGACGAAGTGGTCTATGCGCCGGGGAAGGAAGAAGATTACGATTTGATCATGGAGCCGGAAGGGCAGGAGATCGATCTGAGGACGTTCACGGAGAACGTGCTGGATCTGAAACTGCCGCTGCGGTTTCTGTGTCACGAGGATTGTAAAGGTTTATGTCCCGTTTGCGGAGCGAATTTGAACACCTCGGAATGTAATTGCAATACGGAGAGGATCGACCCAAGGTTTGCAATGTTAAAAAACCTGTTGAAAGACAGTAATTCATAAGTTTGGTAAGGAGGAGGTGTTTGATCAATGGCAGTTCCAAAAAACAGAACGTCTGCTGCAAGACGCGACAAGAGAAGAGCTTCTAACTCCAAGATGAGAGTGCCGGGCCTTTCCGTGTGCCCCCAGTGCCACGAACCGAAACTGGCTCACAGAGTATGCCCGAATTGCGGATACTACAAAGGTAAAGAAGTAATTTCAGTGGAGGACTAATCCATTCATAGGGGCGGGAAGACCGCCCCTGTTTTACTTTTTGGTTTGAACTTGCCTCCCCCTTTGGCGGGAGGTGTCACTGAAGGTGACGGAGAGGGGTCAACATGGACCAGTACAGGATCACCGGCATGTCCTGCGCGGCCTGCAGCGCGCGGGTGGAAAAGGCGGTCTCAAAACTCCCCGGCGTGGAGGTCTGCGCAGTAAACCTGCTGACGAACTCCATGGCGGTGGAAGGCGCCGCCGGCGAACAGGAGATCATCCGGGCCGTCGAGGCGGCGGGATACGGAGCGGTCCCCATGGGAAGCGGTGCCGGCAGTGAAGCCGGCGTCTTCCCGGAGGAGGACCTGCTGGACAACAGGGAATTACGGACGATACGGAAGCGCCTGGTGCTTTCTGTTGTCTTTTTGCTGGTATTGATGTACCTTTCCATGGGAGCGCATATGCTGGGGCTTCCCCTGCCGGGGGCGCTTTCGGGCAGCCCGGCTTGGCAGGGTCTCCTGCAGATGATCCTCTGCCTGGTCATCATGGTGATCAACCGGCAGTTTTTCATCAGTGGATTCCGGGGATTGCTGCACCGGGCGCCGAACATGGACACCCTGGTGGCCCTGGGCTCCGGCGCGTCCTTCGTTTACAGCATCGGCTGCCTTTTCGCCGGCTCCCACGAATTGTATTTTGAATCCGCGGCCATGATCCTGGTGCTGATCACCGTGGGGAAGATGCTGGAGGCCTATTCCAAGGGCCGGACCACCGACGCCCTGAAAGGGCTGATGGACCTGAGCCCGAAGACTGCCCGGCTGATCCGGGACGGGAAGGAAGAAGAGGTTCCCGTGGGGCAGGTGCTGCCCGGGAATCTCTTTGCGGTGCGGCCGGGGGACAGCATCCCGGTGGACGGGATCGTGACGGAAGGATCCAGTTCGGTGGATGAATCCGCCCTTACCGGCGAGAGCATGCCGGTGCTGAAGGAAGCAGGCGCTGCGGTATCCGCCGGCACGGTGAACCAACTGGGCTACCTGAAATGCAGGGCCCTGAAAGTCGGCGCCGAGACCACCCTGTCCCAGGTGATCCGCATGGTGCGGGAAGCCTCCGCCACCAAGGCTCCGGCGGCCCGGATCGCGGATAAAGTCGCCGGCGTTTTCGTGCCGGTGGTGATCGGCATCGCCCTGGTGACAGCTCTGATCTGGCTGGCCCTGGGACAGCCGCTGGGGTTTGCCCTGACCCGGGGGATCTCCGTACTTGTGATCAGCTGTCCCTGCGCCCTGGGACTGGCCACCCCCGTGGCCATCATGGTGGGCAGCGGGGTCGGCGCCCGGAACGGCATCCTCTTTAAGACCGCCGCGGCGATGGAAGCGGCGGGGAAGACGAAAATCGTGGCCCTCGACAAGACTGGCACTCTGACGACAGGGCGGCCGAAGGTCACGGATATCCGCTCCTTCGGCGATATTCCGGAGGAGGGCGTGCTGGCAGCTGCCTGCAGCCTGGAAGCGAAGAGCGAACATCCCATCGCCCGGGCGGTGATGGAAAAGGCGGAAGAGATGGATCTTTTCGCCGAAGAAGTGACGGAACTGAAAGCGGTGCCCGGGAAGGGGCTGGAAGCCCTGTTCGACGGGGAGACCCTGGCGGCCGGGAATCAAAAGTACATCAAAGACTTCGCGGAAGTGCCGGAAGAGGCCAGTGACCTGTCGGAGCAGCTGGCTTCGGAGGGCAAGACGCCGCTGTTCGTGGCCTTCGGCGGCGAACTGCTGGGCGTGCTGGCGGTGGCGGATGTGATCCGGGAGGACAGCCGTCAGGCCGTGGAGGAACTGAAGGACCTGGGGATCCGGACGGTGATGGTCACCGGGGACAATGAGCGGACGGCGAAACACATCGCCGCTGCCGCCGGGATCGATGAAGTGATCGCGGAAGTCCTGCCGGGGGAAAAGGAAGAAACTGTCCGGCGGCTCATGGAAGAAGGAAAGACGGCCATGGTGGGGGACGGCATCAACGACGCGCCGGCCCTGACCCGGGCGGATACCGGCATCGCCATCGGCGGCGGCACGGACATCGCCATCGATGCCGGGGACGTGGTGCTGATGAAGGATACCCTGAAGGATGTGCCGTCGGCTATCCGGCTCAGCCGGGCGACCCTGCGGAACATCAAACAGAACCTGTTCTGGGCCTTTATCTACAATATCATCGCCATTCCCCTGGCGGCGGGGGTCTTCATCCCATTGACCGGCTGGACGCTGAGCCCCATGATCGGAGCGGCGGCCATGAGCCTGTCCAGTTTCTGTGTCGTGACAAATGCACTGAGGCTGAATCTCATCAAACTGTACAAATAAAACACGGCGGCTGTATAAAGCCGCCGTTCAATTATCTGTTCGGTCTATTTACCGAAGTTCTCCGGATTCAGGCCTTCCAGTTCCGGGATCACGAAGAGCCCGTCCTTTCGGATCAGCACATCGTCGAACCAGATCTCGCCGCCGCCGTATTCCGGACGCTGGATCAGCACCAGGTCCCAGTGGATGGCGGATACGTTGCCGTTGAAGGCGTCTTCGTAGCACTGGCCCGGGGTCAGGTGGATGCTGCCGCAGATCTTCTCGTCGAAGAGGGTGTCCTTCATGGGATGAAGGATGAAGGGGTTCACGCCCAGGGAGAATTCCCCGAAGTACCGGGCGCCGGGATCCGTGTTCAGTAGCTTGTTGATCCGGGTGTTGTCATTGGATGTGGCTTCGATGATCTGCCCGTTCTTGACAACGAAATGGATGTTCTCGAAGGTGAAGCCCTGGTAGACGGAAGGGGTGTTGTAGGTGATTTCCCCGCTGGCGGAGAACCGTCTCGGAGCGGTGTAGACTTCCCCGTCGGGGATGTTCCGCCCGCCGTCGCATTTGACGGCGCCGATGCCCTCGATGGAGAAGGTCAGGTCCGTGCCCGGCCCGGTGATCCGGACGATCTTCGTCTTGTTCATCAGTTCCTGCAGGCTGTCCATGGCGTCGGACAGCTTCGAGTAGTCCAGGTTGCAGACATCGAAGTAGAAGTCTTCAAAGGCTTCGATGCTGGTGTTGCAGAGCTGGGCCATGGAGGCGTTGGGGTAGCGCAGAACCACCCATTTAGTCTCGTTGACCCGGTAGTCCGACACGCTCCGCAGGGCTTTGCTGTAGAGGTTCATGATATCCCCGGGGATATCCGCCAGTTCCGCGATGTTGTCCGGACAGCGGATGCTGATGTAGGCGTCCATTCCCTGCATCCGGAGCATTTCGTATTCTTTCATGAAATCCAGCTGTTCCTGGGAGCAGCCCAGGATGATCTCCCGGTTGACTTCGTTGTCCACCACGTCCACGTAGGGGTAGGCGCCGCTGCGGTAAACTTCCCGGATGATTTCCTTGACCAGGGGTTTGCAGGACGCTCCGTTATAGGAGATGAGCACTTTTTCCCCTTTTTCGATCCGGGTGGAATAGTGCACCAGTGTATATGCTAATTTTGAGATTCTCGTATCCATTCTGTCGGCCTCCTTTTTCTTCTGCCATTATTATATCACGGTGAAAAAAATATTAAAACATCGTTTGTTTTTTTTCGCGTTTTTGCTATAATAGATGGAGCGACTGCTAAAAACAAAACAGGTAGAGGTAACAGTATGATTTATAAATTCAAAGACTACGTGAAATTCTTTAATTCCGTCACCGGTTCCTATCTCCAGAGGGAAGATACAGGGGAACGGTTTGAAATGCAGGGCGTAGCGGTGGACATCGTCCAGCTCATCGACGGCAAGAGGGACATGGACGGCATCCTGGAGGCGCTGTGCAAGCTGTTCGGACCGGATGTGGATCCGCTGATGATCGCAGGCGACCTGGAACGGTTCATGGGCCAGCTCGCGGAAGCGGGACTGGTGGAACTGATCTACGACAGCTTTGAAGAAGGTTATCAGCAGTTCCTGAAGGAAAGAGGGAAGAATTAGTCTTCCCCGCATAGGGAGATGTATCGAAGTGGTCATAACGAGCTCGACTCGAAATCGAGTTGTCCTAACGGGCACGTGGGTTCGAATCCCACCATCTCCGCCAAAGTTAAAGAATCCCCCTTGTGGGGATTCTTTAACTTTGCATATGATGAAGGATTCGAACGGCGAGGGAGGAGCGCAAAGCGCGACGGGAGCGAAAGTGCCGGTGACACGTTCGCGTCGAAGCCCGGCGTGATAGGCGGGGTGTGAGTTTTTCTGTTGCCTGTTATTGCAGGCCGTTGTATAATCAACTCGATAAACCGGGAGCGTTGGAAAGCGTTGCCCCGGGCTTTTGGAGGATGGAATATGGAGAGTTTTGCTGTAAGAGAATGCGATGATTATGAGATCATAAAAGACTTGTTTTTGGAGTATGCCCAGATAAAAGGTGCGGAAAGCTGCTTCGTGTCTTTTGACAGGGAATTGGATGATCTGGGTTCTTTTTATTCCGGAGGGTCGCTTCTTGTCGGTTTCGAACATGACAAACCGGCGGCATGTGTTGCGGTAAAAAAACTGAATGATAATATCTGTGAAGCCAAAAGATTGTACATAAAACCTGAATACCGTGGAAACGGATACGCAAGGATCATGATCGACGCCATGCTGGAAAAGGCGAAAGAACTTGGATTCAGCGAGGTGACATTCACAACTAAGCCCTCTGTGATGCAGATCGGTTATGGATTGTACAAAAGGATGGGCTTTGCGGAGACCGCTGAAGAAGACGGAATAGTCAGCATGAAAATGCCATTGTATTGAACAATAATGTGTTCAAATCCCCGGATACAGGAGGGCCGTATGACGAAGAGAGTGAAAAAAGATAATATCGATATCATCGGAGCATCGGAAAACAACCTGAAAGCGGTGGACGTTTCCATCCCGAAAGGTAAGCTGGTGGCTTTTGCCGGGGTGTCCGGTTCGGGGAAGACTTCGCTGGCTTTCGACACCCTTGCGGTGGAAGCCAGCCGGGAGTGGCAGCAGTCCTATCCGCTGTTCATCCGGAACAAGATGCCCCGCTATGACCGGCCGAAGGTGGATGAGATCCGGAATCTGACCCCGGCCATCGTGGTGGATCAGCGGGCCATCGGCGCCAACGCCCGTTCCACCGTGGGTACGGCGGTGGATGTGGCGCCGCTGCTGAGGCTCCTGTTCTCCCGGGTGGGGAAACCCAGCGCCGGCGGTTCCATGGCCTATTCCTTCAACCATCCGGCGGGAATGTGCCCGGAGTGTACCGGGTTCGGGGAACGGGTGGAACTGATGGAGGACAGCCTCTTCGATCCGGAGAAAAGCCTGGAAGAAGGCGCTATCCGTTTCAAGCCGTTTTCCTCCGGATGGCAGATCCTTTATTACCAGCACAACCCGCTGCTGGATCCGGGCAAAAAGCTGAAGGATTACACGGAGGAAGAATGGAAGATCCTGAAATACGGGGGCGATGAACCCATCCAGATCCCGATCCGGTCCAACGTGACCGGCAGCCTGCATCTGATGGATTACGAAGCCGTCATTCCGCGTTTTCTCCGGATCTATGTGAACCGGGATATCTCCAAACAGAAGCAGAGCCTCCAGGATGAGGTCCGGACCTTCGTGCGCCGGGCGCCCTGCAGGAGCTGCGGCGGCTCGGGGTTGAATCCGAAGGCCCTGGCGTCGAAAATCAACGGGAAGAACATCGTAGAGTGCATGGATATGACCGTCAGTGAACTGGCGGAGTTCCTGGAGGGCATCGACGATCCGCTTGGATCCTCCCTGGCAGTCCAGATCAAGGAATACCTGGCGCGAATGGTGGACGTGGGCATCGGCTACCTGTCTCTTTCGCGGAAAACAGATACACTTTCCGGCGGCGAGGCCCAGCGGATCAAGATCGTCCGGGACCTGGGGGGTTATCTGAACAATATCACTTACATTTTTGATGAACCGACGGCGGGGCTCCATCCCGCGGACGCCGAAAAGATCGGCAGGATGCTGATCGGCCTGAGGGACAAGCACAATAACGTGCTGGTGGTGGAGCATAGCCGGCAGATGCTGGAACTGGCGGACCATATCATCGAACTGGGCCCGGGGGCCGGGACCGGCGGAGGGAAAGTGGTCTTTGAAGGCAGCCTGGCGGAACTGAAGAAAGCGAAGACCCTGACGGCGGAGGCGCTGAAGCACCGGGTCGTCATCAATCAAAAGCCTTTGCCCTGGAAGGACGGATTCGAGATCCGGGAGGCATGCTGCCATAACCTGAAAAACATCAGCGTCACGGTGCCGAAAGGGATCCTGACGGCAGTGACGGGAGTGGCGGGATCCGGGAAGAGTACCCTGATGCGCTATGAATTCCCGGAACGGTTTCCAGGGGCCATCGTCATCGACCAGAAGCCCATCGGGACCTCCATCCGGTCCACCCCGGCCACCTATACCGGGGTCATGGACGAGATCCGGAAGGTGTTTGCCAAATCGAATAAAGTGGGAGCCGCGTGGTTTTCCTTCAATTCCAAGGGGGGTTGTCCCATCTGCAAGGGGAAAGGGCAGATCTCCTTTGAAATGGCTTTCGCCGAGCCGGTGACGGTGACCTGCGAGGAATGCGGGGGGAGAAGGTACAATCCCACCGCCCTGTCCTACCGGTACAAGGGATTGAACATCGAAGAAGTGATGGGCCTGACCATCGGGGAAGCCATGGACTTTTTTGAACAGCCGAAGATCCGGAAACTCCTTCAGAGCATGATGGATGTCGGGCTGGAATACCTGACACTGGGCCAGCCCACCAGCACCCTGTCCGGCGGGGAGGTCCAGCGGGTCAAACTGGCCAGCGAACTCCACAAAAACGGCCAGGTGTATATTCTGGATGAACCCTGCACGGGCCTGCATAACAAGGACGTGGAAAAACTGCTGGCACTGCTGCGGAGGCTGGTGGACAACGGGAACACGGTGATCATGGTGGAGCACCGGCTGGAACTGGTCGCCCAGGCGGACTGGATCATCGACCTGGGCCCGGAAGGCGGGTCGGAAGGCGGGGAAGTGATCTTCGAAGGAACACCGGAACAGATCCTGTCCTGCGAACGCTCCAAAACCGGGCAGTACCTGAAACGGGCGGCCGGCGAAGCATAAGAGTGACAAAGCCGGCATTGACACCGCCCGGCGGATATGATATCTTAAAAGTACGGAACGTATGTTCTGTACTTTTGTTCTTTTTTGGAGGAAATCAGATGAATGATAACAAAAGGGGAATAGATATTCTGACGGAAGGGCTGAACCCGGCCCAGTACGAGGCGGTGACCACGACGGAAGGGTTTGTCCGGGTGATCGCCGGGGCAGGTTCCGGAAAGACCCGGGCTTTATCGCGCCGGTTTGCCTACCTGGTGGGGGCCATGGGGATTCTGCCCGGGAACATCCTCTGCGTGACCTTTACCAATAAAGCTGCCAATGAAATGCGCCAGCGGATCCACAACCTGACCGGGGACAACGACACCGGCTACATCAACACCTTCCACGGTTTCTGTGTGTCGGTCCTTCAGGAGGACAGTTATGCGGTACAGTACCCGAAGAGTTTTCTGGTGCTGGACAATTCGGACATCAACGACATGCTGAAGATCATCTACGAGGAACGGGGGCTGACCCTGCGGGACAAGACCTTCAGCGATGCCCGGGACATGATCGAGATCCGGAAGCTGAAGGAGATGCCGGAATACTACCTGGACATGATCAATATGTCACTGGAAGCGCTGCATGAAAAATACCTTCAGGCGGTCTCTGTGAACGATATCATCTTTTACGGGTACCTGTACCAGGAAAAGAAATGCTTCGGTCTGGACTACAACGACCTGATCAAGTTCACCTTGTACATTTTTGAACAGGATCGGGAGATCCGGCTGAAGTGGCAGAAGCGGCTGGAATACATCATGATCGACGAGTTCCAGGACATCGACGACCTGCAGTACAAGCTGATGGAGGTGCTCTGCGGCTACCACAAAAACCTGTTCATTGTAGGGGATCCGGACCAGACCATCTACACCTGGCGGGGAGCGGACGTCCGGTACCTGCTGGATTTCGATAAACAGTTTCCCGGGACGAAGACCATCCTGATGATGGAAAACTACCGTTCCACGCCACAGATCCTAAATGTCGTAAACTCGCTGATCGGCAAAAATAAAATGCGCATTAAAAAGGACCTGGTCCCGACTCTGCCGGAAGGACCGGCGGTGCTGTGCCACCACGCCCGGAATGCGAAAAAAGAAGCGGAATGGATCGCGGACCGGATGGAGGAACTCCACGACGGCGGAACGGAGTACCGGAGGATGACCGTACTGTACCGGGCCCATTATGTGACACGGACCCTGGAAGAGGTTTTCCTGAAGCGGAAGATCCCTTACACGATCTACAGCGGCGTCCCGTTTTTCGGGCGAATGGAGATCAAGGATGCGCTGTCCTATCTCCGGATGGTCGCCTACAAGGATGACCTGTCCTTCCGGCGGGTCGTGAACGTTCCGAAACGGAATGTGGGGGAGCGCCGGATGCGGTTCCTGCAGGAATATGCGGACAAAAACAAGTGCTCCCTGTACAACGCCCTGCGGCAGACCCTGGAGGATGACATCTTCAAGGGAACGAAGGCAGCCGCCTTCGTGAAGCTTATCGAAGCCTTCGCCCACGACTACGAAGACCGGCCGGTGTCGGAACTCCTGTCGGATATCCTGGACCGGAGCCGCTACGAGGAGATGCTTCGGACGGAGGGCAGCCAGGAGCGGCTGGACAACCTGGCGGAGCTGAAGCAGGCGGTCTACGAATATGAGACCACCTGCGGTGAAGAGGTCACCCTGGAGCATTATCTGTCCCACATTGCCCTGTTTTCCAACAGCGACGCGGCGGGGGATCCCGACAAGGTGAAGCTGATGACGGTCCACGCCGCCAAGGGACTGGAGTTCCCCAACGTGTTTCTCTGCGAGATGAACGAAGGGATCTTTCCCTCCCGGAAAGTCCGTACCCACCCCGGCATGGAGGAGGAGCGGCGCCTGGCCTTCGTGGCCATGACCCGGGCGGAGCAGCGGCTGTTCCTGACCGAGGCGGAAGGCCGGAACCTGGACGGTTCGCCCCGTTACCCGTCCCGGTTTCTCCTGGACATCGACCCGCAGTTCCTGGAATACACGGAAGAGCCCCGGGAAGGGCTGGTCCGGGATGCCCGGAATTACATCGCCATGAACGAGCGGTACCTGCCGGAAGAAGAGACGGAAGGTTTTGAAGCCGGGCAGCGGGTGCGCCACGACATTTTAGGCCCGGGTACCGTGGTGGCGGTGGACGCCGACAAGGGCGCCCATGTGGTGAAATTCGATTCCCTGGAGACCCTGAGGACCATCAGTTTCCGGGCGAAACTGGTGCCCATCGCGGTTGACACAGAGCCTGTTTTTCAGTATAATCCAAAAAAATGAATGGGGAGTGTCGTTATGATTTATAAGGAATTCAAAGGATTGCAGCTGTCCCAGCTGGGCTTCGGCGCCATGCGCCTGCCGGTGATCGGCGGGGATGATGCAAAGATCAACGTCCCGGAGACGGTGAGGATGGTGGACTATGCTATGGAAAGGGGCATCAACTACTACGATACCGCCTGGGGATACCACGGGGAGCATTCCGAGGAAGTGATGGGGGAAGCCCTTCGGAAGTACCCACGGGACTCCTATTACTATGCAACCAAATTCCCGGGATATGACCTGGCGAATATACCGAAGGTAAAGGAGATCTTTGAAGCGCAGCTCCAGAGAAGCGGATTGGAGTATTTTGATTTCTACATGCTCCACAATGTCTGCGAACTGAACGTGAACCAGTATATGGACCCGCAGTACGGGATCATGGAATATCTGCTAAAACAGAAGGAAGCCGGACGGATCAGGCACCTGGGCTTTTCCTGCCACGGGGAGCTGCCGGTGCTGGAGCAGTTCCTCCCGGTGTACGGCAGGGATATGGAATTCTGCCAGCTCCAGCTGAATTATCTGGACTGGGAATTCCAGCACGGCCGGGAAAAGGTGGAAGTGCTAAATGAATATGGTATTCCGGTGTGGGTCATGGAACCCCTCAGAGGCGGAAAACTGGCGAAACTGGAACCGGAGCAGGAAAAGACCCTGAAAGAACTCCGGCCGGAGGAACCGGTGCTGGCCTGGGCCTTCCGCTTCCTGCAGTCCCTGCCGGAAGTGAAGGTGATCCTCTCGGGCATGTCCGACTTTGAACAGCTCCGGGAGAACATTGATCTTTTTGAAGAAGACAGGCCGCTGAACGAAGCGGAGATGGAAGCGGTGATGAGCATTGCCGGGGAGATGGCAGACACCCGGTCCGTTCCCTGTACCGCCTGTCATTACTGCATCGACCATTGCCCGGTGGGGCTGGATATCCCCCGGCTGATCGAACTGTACAACGAGCACATTCTGACCACGAAGGCCGGGCTCTTCGGTTTCATCGCCCCCATGGCGCTGGGCGCGGTGCCTCCGGAAAAACAGCCTTCCGCCTGCCTGGGCTGCGGAAGTTGCGAGAAAGTCTGCCCCCAGCAGATCGGCATTTCCGGAGTCATGGAGGACTTCGTGAGAGTACTGGAAATGGAATGAACGCAAAAAACCCTGTGCATGGAGCACAGGGTTTTTATCTTTGATACGATTATCTTTTCTTCAGGGTGTTCAAAAGTCCGCGCTTCAGGATCTGGGCGCCGGTGTTGATGAGCTGCCGTTCGATCTGCTGGCGGCGGCGTTCCGCCCGGGCGGCTTCCTTTTTCGCCTGGGCTTCCCGTTCCCGTTCGGCCTTTTTGGCAGCAGCCTCGGCTTCTTTTTCCGCCTTCTTGGCGGCGGCTTCCGCAGCCTTCTCCTGCTTTTTCTTTTCTTCTTCCAGCTGTTTCCTCAGTTCTTCGATCTCGGCGTCTTTCTTGGCCTGTTCCTCGTCCTTGGCTTTCTGTTCCTCCAGCATTTCATAAGCGGAGAGGTTGTCCACCGCGGCGTCGTATTTCGACATGCCGTCGTTCTGAACGGCTCTTTCCCGGTCGGCGGGATCCGCCGGCGCCATCCGGCTCTGGGGGCAGATGATGGAAGTCTTCTGGACGATCTGGGGAATGCCCTCGCTGTCCAGGAAGGACACCAGGGCCTGGCCCACGCCCAGTTCCGTGATCACGTCCTCCGCCTTGAAAGCGGGGTTGGCCCGCAGGGATTTGGCCGCCACGGTGATGGCTTTCTGTTCCGCCGGGGTGTAGGCTCTGAGAGCGTGCTGCACCCGGTTGGAAAGCTGCGCCAGGACGCTGTCCGGGATGTCGCTGGGACTCTGGGTCACGAAGAAGATGCCCACTCCCTTGGACCGGATCAGCTTCACTACCTGTTCGATCTTCTGGACCATGATCTTTGGGGTGTCGGTGAAGAGCATGTGGGCCTCATCGAAGAAGAAGATCAGCTTCGGCCTGTCCATGTCGCCCACTTCCGGCAGCTGTTCGAAGAGCTCGGACATCATCCACAGCAGGAAGGTGGCGTACAGGGTCGGGTTCTGGACCAGTTTCACGCTGTCCAGCACGTTGATCATGCCCCGGCCGTCGTAGGTGGTCCGGATCCAGTCCTGGATGTCCAGGGCCGGTTCCCCGAAGAAGAGGTCGCCTCCCTGGGATTCCAGGGGCAGCAGCGCCCGGACGATGCCTCCCAGGGACTGGGTGGCGATGTTGCCGTAGGTGGTGGTGTATTCGTCTTTGTGGTCGCCCACGTAGCTTAAAAGCGATCTCAGATCTTTCAGGTCGATCAGCAGCAGGCCCTTGTCGTCGGCGATCTTGAAAATGATGTTCAGGACGCCTTCCTGGGCCGGTGTCAGCCCCAGGATCCGGGAAAGCAGGTCCGGCCCCATATCGGAGACGGTGGCCCGGATGGGATGGCCGTTCTCGCCGTAGATGTCCCAGAAGGTGGCAGGGTAGCTCTTGTATTCGAAATCATCGCGGATCCCGAACTTGTCGATCCGCTTTTGCATTCCCTCGGAATCCTCTCCCGGCGTGCAGATGCCGGAAACGTCACCCTTGACGTCGCAGAGGAATACCGGGATCCCGGCGTCGGAGAAGGACTCCGCCATAACTTTCATGGTAACGGTTTTACCGGTGCCGCTGGCGCCGGCGATGAGGCCGTGCCGGTTGCACATTCTCGGGTCCAGGAGAACCCGCTGGTCATCCGCAAGACCCATATATACTGTGTTGTCTAAAAACATGATTCTCTCCTTTTCTGAAAAAGAATTTGGGCCGGTGAGCCATCGGCCCCTCTAACTGAATTATACATTAGAGAAAGGAGAGAGTGCAACCGATTCTTGGCGATTTTAGTTGTATAAACCGGGGGAATTGACTATAATAAGGATAAAAGTGACGGTAACGACAGAAAGGAAGGAAAGATGGACCTGTACGGCACTCTCCGGGAGACGGTGCTTCCCGCCGGATTCATTCTGGACAATATTCTCCGGGACAGCAAGAAGATCGAGGATTACAATTACGAAAACTATCTGCGGGAATACCTGAACGTTTCCGAATGGTTCCTCCGGAAGTCCGGGGGAGAGAAATACAAGAAGCCCGTCAGCGAGACCCACGGGGAAGACGATGCCTACACTTCCGTCTACAGCATCGATTTCAAGCGGATCCTGGGGGAATCCGCTACCCGGACGCTGCAGATGAAATCCGAGCGGGTGCTCCGGACCCAGAGTGGCACGATCTACGAATTCGGCGGCATGTTCCAGCGGCCGGACAATGCCACGGATATCCGGCAGGCCCTGAGGGAATACGGCCCCGACGACCTGGCCCGGCTCAGCAGCACTTCCCGGGAGAAAGCCGCTTCCCGGGAGGAAGAGGACATCATCGCTTACCTGCATCTTCTGGGCCGGGAAAAGAACCTGCTGCTGTACGATCCGGTGGTGTTCTACCTGGACGGCGTTTACGAAGAAGATGAAGCGGTGGAGGTCATCACCGACGCCCTTCAGAAGGATTACCGGGATTCCCTGGATTTCCGCCGGAGAAAAGCGGAGTCCTATGAAACCTACGTCTGCTTCTTTTTTGAAAAGGACCTGATGATCCTGCAGTACA
Organism: Bacillota bacterium; assembly: GCA_017405645.1. Taxonomy (GTDB): domain Bacteria; phylum Bacillota; class Clostridia; order Peptostreptococcales; family Anaerovoracaceae; genus RUG14258. Next base: position 6,114 of record JAFQZZ010000033.1, on the reverse strand, counting down.
CGGAGAAGGGCTTCGTGCTGGCGGACCGGATTCCCGCCAATCTCAGCCCCACCTTCTGCAGCATCGCTTCGTTTTATGAAGAACGTCCGGCGGTGCAGGGGCTTTTATAAAAATCCGATAAATTTCAGGGAAAAATAAAGGAAAACGGAACCGGAAGGAGAATATATAGAGAGAAGGAACAAAAAGGGATAAGGAGTACTTATGATCACAAGAGAACAATACGAACGTTTGGAATACGAGAGACTGTCGCCTTTCGCAGCAAAGGCGGCTGAGACCCTGGGGCGAGATCTGCCGGAGGAGAAATGCGGGGTCCGGTCGGAATACCAGAGAGACCGGGACCGGATCATCCACTCCACCGCACTGCGGCGGCTGATGCATAAGACCCAGGTTTTTATTGCGCCTGAAAACGACCATTACCGGACCCGGCTGACCCATACGCTGGAAGTGGCCCAGATCTCGAGGACCATCGCCCGGGGACTGGCCCTGAACGAGGACCTGACGGAAGCCATCGCCATGGGGCACGACCTGGGGCATACCCCCTTCGGCCACAGCGGCGAGCACGTGCTGAACAAGATCCATCCCGGCGGGTTCCACCACAATGTCCAGAGCCTGCGGGTGGTGGAGGTGCTGGAGAAAAGCCCCTCCGGGAAACCCCTGAACCTGACGAAGGAAGTCCGGGACGGGATCCTGAACCATACCGGCCCCGTGAAGCCCATGACCCTGGAGGGCCAGGTGGTGAAGATCAGCGACCGGGTGGCTTACATCAACCATGACATCGACGATGCCCTCCGGGGCGGCGTTTTAAAATTCGAAGACCTGCCGGAGGAATACCTGGCGGTGCTGGGGGAGACCCACAGCGCCCGGATCAACACCCTGGTGACGGACCTGATGGAACACAGCGAGGGCAAGCCCGAGATCACCATGAGCCCCGAGCGGCTGGAGGCCATGAACGGGCTGCGGTCCTTCATGTTCAAAAATGTCTACCGGGCGCCCCTGCGGCAGTCGGAAATGGAACAGATTGACCGGATCGTGACCCAGCTGTATGAATACTTCCTGGAGAATCCGGAGGAAATGAGCCCGGAGATCCGGGCCCTGATTCCGGAATGGGGGATCCGGGAAGCGGTGAAGGATGCCATCGCCTCCATGACGGACCGGCAGGCCATCCGGACCTACGAGGGGATATTCATGCCCCATTTTTCGGATTACTAGGAGATTGGAGATGGGAGATTGGAGATTGAAGAGGGGGTGTAGGGGCCGATGCCCACATCGGTCCGTTCAGAATGAGTGATATTGTAGAACAGATCAAAAACAGCATAGATATCGTGGACGTCATCAGTTCCTACGTGCCGCTGAAGAAAGCCGGCAGCAACTATAAGGGGTTGTGTCCCTTCCATGGGGAGAAGACGCCGTCCTTCAACGTCTCCCAGGAGAAGCAGTTTTACCACTGCTTCGGCTGCGGGGCCCACGGCGACGTCATTTCCTTCGTGCAGCAGATGGAGAATCTGGATTTCCTGGACGCGGTGGAAAAACTGGCGGAAAGGGCCGGGCTGGAGTATAAACGGGGGACCGGCAGCAAGGCCCAGGAGGAAAAACGGGACCGTCTCTATGAGCTGTCCCGGCAGGCCGCCCGGCATTTTTACAACAACCTGAGGGACGGGGACAATCCCGGGATCCGGTACGTCATGAAGCGGGGGATCTCCCCGGAGACGGCCAAAAAGTTCGGCATCGGCTATGCGAAGGACGCCTGGCAGGATATGGCGGACCACCTGGCGCAGCTGAAGCTGCCGGAAGCCGAGGGGATCGAGATCGGGCTGTTGTCTGCGGGCAAGAAGAACCGGGCCTACGACAAGTTCCGCAACCGGGTGATCTTCCCGATCTTCAATGCCCGGGGAAAGGTCATCGGCTTCGGCGGTAGGGCCATCGACGACAGCATGCCCAAGTACCTGAACTCCCCGGAATCGGAGATCTTCAAGAAGAAGGATAACCTGTACGGGCTGAACCTGGCGAAATCCGCCATCCGGAAGCAGAACACGGCGCTGGTGGTGGAAGGCTACATGGATGTGGTTTCCCTGGTGGAGGCCGGCATTGAAATCGCCGTGGCGTCCCTGGGGACGGCGCTGACGCCGGAACAGGCCAAACTGCTGAAACGCTACGCCGACACGGTGGTGCTGTCCTACGACTCGGACGCGGCCGGCCAGGCCGCCACCCTCCGGGGGATCGACATCCTGCGGGATGCCGGCCTCAAGGTGAAAGTGTTGAGAGTGGAAGGCGGCAAGGACCCGGATGAATACATCCGCAAATACGGAAAGAAGGCCTTTGAAGAGCTGATTGAAAAGGCCGTATCCTTCATGGAATACAAAGTGGAAACCATCGGCGCCCGCTATGATCTTTCCACCACGGAAGGCAGCATCGGCTTCCTGGAGGAGATCAGCGGGGAACTGAGGAAAGTCCGCTCCCCCGTGGAGCAGGACGGATACATTCGGAAAGTGGCGGAAATGACCGGCTTCTCCGAGAGCGCCATCCGTCGGGAAGTGGAGCAGGGACAGACGAAAGACCCGGTTCCTGCGCAGCCTGTCCGGCAGGAGGAGAAGCAGGAGGAACCCTTCCGGATCGATGAGAAAAGATCCCCGGTCCTGCGGCTGCTGGTGAAGCTTATGATCACCCACCCCGATCTCATCACCGCCATTGCGGGAAACGACGAGATCAGCGAATACTTCTACGGCAGCGGCTATGAGCATATCATGGAGCAGCTGGTGATGCAGAGCGGGGAAACCCCGGAAGTGGACATAGGTGCCGTCTGCGACGGTCTGAAGGAGCCGGAGGAAAGGCTCCTGCGGAGCATCGACGCCGCCGAAGTGCTGGCGGGGGACGAGGAAACGATAATGAGGGAGTGCATTCGGAAGATCCGGATAGACAACCTGACCCGGCGCCAGGCAGAGATCACAAAGGTGCTGGAAATACTGAATGAAGAGGAAGACGCCGAGCAGATCCGGACACTGTCCCGGGATCTGATGGAAATCGGCAAGGAGATAAAAAACCTGAACGAAAGGAGCAGCGGAAGATGAGTGAAGAAAGAAAACCCTTGATGGACGAAAAGCAGATGGAGGTGTTCAAAGCCTTCCTGGAGACCGCCAAAAAGAGCGAAAAGGTTTCCTACCTGGAAATCGCGGACTCCCTGGAAAGCCTGGAACTGGACAAGGACCAGATGGAATTCGTCTACGACACACTGATGGCTCACGGCATCGAACTGGTCAGCGACGACCCGGGACAGAGCGACGAACTGGACCTGGACGATGAAGATCAGCCCGTCGGAGACATCGATGATGAGGAAGAGGTGGAGATCGACCTGACGCTTCCCAAGGGCATCAACGTGGACGACCCCGTCCGGATGTACCTGAAGGAGATCGGCAAGGTGCCGCTGCTGACAGCGGAACAGGAAATCGAGCTGGCCAAGCGGATGGAGGAAGGCGACGAAGAAGCTAAGAAACAGCTCTGCGAAGCCAACCTGAGACTGGTGGTCAGCATCGCCAAACGCTATGTGGGCAGGGGGATGCTGTTCCTGGACCTTATCCAGGAAGGCAACCTGGGACTCATCAAGGCCGTGGACAAATTCGACTGGCGGAAGGGGTACAAGTTCAGTACTTACGCCACCTGGTGGATCCGCCAGGCCATCACCCGTTCCATCGCCGACCAGGCCCGGACCATCCGGATCCCGGTGCACCTGGTAGAAACCATCAACAAACTGGTGCGGATCTCCCGCCAGCTCCTGCAGGAGAACGGCCGTGAGCCCACGCCGGAAGAGATTGCAAAGGAAATGGACATTCCGGAGGAAAAGGTCCGGGAGATCCTGAAGATCGCCCAGGAGCCGGTTTCCCTGGAAACCCCCATCGGGGAAGAGGAAGACAGCCATCTGGGAGACTTCATTCCGGACGACGACGTGCCGGCACCGGCGGAAGCGGCAGCCTTCTCCATGCTGAAGGAACAGCTGATGGAAGTGCTGGACACCCTGACGGAAAGGGAGCAGAAAGTGCTGAAACTCCGGTTCGGCCTGGAAGACGGCCGGGCCCGGACCCTGGAGGAAGTCGGAAAGCAGTTTGACGTGACCCGTGAGCGGATCCGTCAGATCGAAGCGAAAGCCCTGCGGAAGCTCCGCCACCCCAGCCGGAGCAAAAAGCTCAGGGACTACCTGGAATAATGATCCGTTTATCGGAACGGCTGCAGGGGATTGCGGACTGGATCGAGCCCGGCAGCCGGGTCGCGGACATCGGCACGGACCACGGGTATATCCCCATCTGGCTGAAACAGACCGGCAATTCCGGCTATATCGTGGCAGGGGACATCAACGAGGGCCCGCTGTTCAAGATGCGGGACCACATGGATCGCTGGCTGGAGGGTGACGAGGAAGGGATCTTCCTCCGCCGGGGCAGCGGACTGAACGTCATCGAAACCGGCGAAGTGGACACGGCGGTGATCGCCGGGATGGGAGGTCTCTTGATGATCGACATCCTGGGGGAGGACCCGGAGAAAACGGCCTCGGTGAAGCGGTTCCTGCTGCAGCCGAGAAACGCCCAGGACAAGCTGCGGAAGTGGCTCCTGGACAGGGGTTTCACCATTGCCGATGAGAAGCTGGTCCGGGAAAGCCGGTTCGTCTGGGAGATCCTGCTGGTGGAAACGGTAGGAGCTTTCGGCAGCCCGGAGGACGCCCGGACAAAAGCAAATGCCTATTTTGACGGATCGGAAATCCAGTACGAGGTCGGGCAGCACCTGATTCGCCGCAGAGACCCGCTTCTGGGGGATTTCATCCGCGGGAAACAGCGGATCCTGCAGGAAATCCTGGACGGCGCCTGCCGCTCCGATTCGGAAGAAGCTATGGAAAGGACCCGGGAAATCGCAGAGAAGATGCGGTCCCTGGAGAGGATATTGAATTATGTCAATGACGAAAGAGGAACTGATCCGCTGCATTGAGGCCATTGCGCCGAAAGAGCTGATGGAGGACTGGGACAACACCGGCATCCAGCTGGATGTGGGTCACCGGGAGATCAACCGGGTTCTGGTCTGCCTGGATATCTGCAGCGAGACTATCGAGGAAGCGATTCAGGAGGACTGCGAATTCATCGTCAGCCACCACCCCATGATTTTCGCCCCGATCCGCAGCGTTTCGAGAGAGGACGCAGTGGGACGGTACCTGATCAAACTGATCCGGAACAACATTTCGGTCTACGCCGCCCACACTTCCTTTGATTCCTGTGCTGGAGGCAACAACGATTACCTGGCGGAATTGCTGGGGCTGGCGGAAATCAGGACGCCGGAGCAGACCCCCGTCATGCGGACGGGTATCCTTCTGAGGCCCGTGACGCTGAAGCAGTTCTGCGAACTGGCGGACCGGAAGATCACGGAGGGTAAAGGCCTGCGGTATGCGGGGGACGACGACCGGATGATCCGGACCGTAGGGATCTGCACCGGAGCCGGGGCTGACCTGCTGGAAGGAGCGGCGAAGCTGGGCTGCGACGTGCTGGTCACCGGCGACGTCAAGTATCACGACGCCCAGCGGGCGGAACAGCTCGGCATTGCGCTGATCGACGCTGGGCACTACGGAACAGAGATCTATTTCAATAAGAATATGGCGGAGAAACTTCAGGCAGCGGCGGGGGACCGGGTAAGGGTCATCCCCTCGGCGTCCCAGCAGAACTGGCTGAAGGAGATCGCCCCGTCCGGCTGAAGGCACCGTTCGGGAAGAGCGGTTCTTGAGAAAAACCGCCGGAAATGATATAATAATTAGTTGGTGTGAGTAAGTCGGACAGCTGCGTGGGTTTCCCACGAGGAAAGTCCGGGCTCCGCAGAGCAAGGGTGCCGGATAACGTCCGGTGGAGGCGACTCTAAGTAAAGTGCAACATAAAGCAAACCGCCTGATTATTCAGGCAAGGGTGAAACGGCGAGGTAAGAGCTCACCGGCGGCATGGTGACATGCCGGCCATGTAAACCCCACCCGGAGCAAGATCAAGAAGGACCGCAAAAGGTGGCTGCTCGCTGCCGGTCCGTATGGTAGATCGCTTGAGCCCATCGGCAACGACGGGCCTAGATAGATGGCTGTCTGAGACAGAACCCGGCTTACAG
>JAFQZZ010000032.1 GCA_017405645.1 Bacillota bacterium | reverse complement strand
TGTACCCCAAACTGAGAACAGAGGGCCTCCTTGGGGTTTCCTGGAGCAAAAATGTTGTCCGGAACTGGTTTGGCTTTTGTGAACAGTTCGGATCGAAATATATCATTACTATCAACAGGCTACTGTCATCTCCCGTTGTCGACAAAGAAGTCATCAAATACCTGATATTCCATGAGTTATTACATGCAAATGGATACTGGAATCACGATGAGGAATTCCGGAAGAGGGAATGGCAATATCCAAACTCGGCTGAACTTGATAGCTTTCTCGACTCTCTTAACCTGGAATATGAGCTCGATATCCACATGAAAGAATCAACGGCCAGCGAACATCATATGCCTGGTTCGGTTTAACGAATGGAACCGCCCGGCAGCAAATACGCTGCCGGGCGGGCGGTTTATCGTATGGAAAGAAAGTCAGCTCCTTCGGCTGGGCTCAGTCATGGTCCACGATGATGCCATAGCCGCCGTCGTTGCGCTTGTACACCACGGAGAAGGCGCCGTTTTCGTCCTCGTTGCGGAAAGCGAAGAAGGTGTGATCCACCAGGTTCATCTGCAGGATGGCCTCGTCTACGGTCATGGGACGGAAGAAGAACTTCTTGGAACGGACCACCTGGTAGCCGGGCTCCTCGTCTACGTCCACATCCGGGACAAAGTATTCTTCTGCGGGAGCCTCGAAGGCCTCCTTGCGCAGGCGCTTCTCCAGACGGGACTTGTTCTTCCGCAGCTGGCGCTCGATGGAGGCCACGGCGGCATCGATGGAGACGAACATATCGGAGGTGCTCTCAGCGACCCGGATGATGGTCGAGCCGGAACGGAGGGTCACTTCCAGATTGTTGCGGCCCTTTTCCACGCTGAAGACCACGTTGGCCTCAGGCTCGGTGCGGAAATAGCGTTCCAGCTTGCTGATCTTTTTCTCCGCGTAGGCGTGGACCCGGTTGGGGATGTTCACTTTCTTATCCGTAAAGGTGAATTTCATATCGGTCAGCTCCTTTCGTCAGGGAGAGAGGAGACGGTCCTCTCTGCTTCTTCAGTATACCATAGTCCGAAGGGAAAGTCACGCGGTTTTTGCGTTTTTTCGGAACTTTCCGTCGAGGACGGAGTTTCGACAAAAGGCACCCCTTGACGCGGGGGCAGGCAGAGGGTACCATGGTTTCGGCGGAGCTTCCCGCCAGCATCGTTCATTCCATTCTCCTGCTCGCCCGCCCGGCATCCCCGGACGGGTATTTTTTGCGAAAAAGGACGGCGGGGCCCAGGCCTCGCCGTCGAATATCCTTATTTTCTCCCCCGGCGGGAGCTTTTCTTTTCCAGCTTCAGATCGGAGAGCTTGCTGTCGGACGCCTGCATGAACTGCTTCAGGCGGGCCTCGAAGTCCGCGGGGCCGGGGGCCTGATCTGCGGCCAGGGCGGCTCTGGGCTCCCGGTTGAAATTGCCTGCGGTCCGGGGGGCGGAGCCGGTCCGGTCACCGCCGCGGCTGCCTGTGGCGGCCCGGGGCTGACGATCCCGGCTGCTGCTGTTCTGGGGACGGGGAGGAGGAGGCGTGGCCTTTTTGATGGACAGGTTGATCCGGCCCGCGTCGTCGATCCCAACTACCTTGACCTTGACCTCCTGGCCCTCGGTGAGAAAGTCCCGGACGTCTGAGACGTAGGAGTGGGCGATCTCCGAAATGTGGCATAGGCCGGACCGGCCGCCGGGCAGAGCCACGAACGCGCCGAATTTCGTGATGCTTT
>JAFQZZ010000031.1 GCA_017405645.1 Bacillota bacterium | reverse complement strand
GTAAGAATGGCCAGGACCGCGATGACAATGCCGACGATCAACATCTGTTTTTCTCCCCATTCCCCAAATGACTCATTTACCGGCTGTTTGTTCGATGGATATGTAAAAGCGTACCGGTTTTCTCCGTTGCAGTCAAGAAGTATTCCGGAATGTCAAGCCCTTCTGCCAGCATCCCCAGCCGTTCCCCTTGACAGAATTCGCCCTGATGAACAGAATAGTGAAGAACAGCAAAAAGTCAGGTACCGCGTCCGCGAAACAAAGAGAGGCTATTCTGTATGAATTATCAGGAATCACTGGACTTTATCCTGGGTACTCCCAGTCCTAGCAATGTGTATGAGCGCAACGTAATGCTGCCCCTGCTGGCGAAGCTGGGAGACCCCCATAAGGGTCTGAAATACGTCCATATCGCCGGGACCAACGGGAAGGGCACCACCAGCGCCTTCCTCGCCGGCGTGCTGCGGGAGGCAGGATACAGGACAGGGCTCTACACCTCCCCTTATATCCAGCGTTTCAACGAGCGTATCCAGGTGAACGGAGTGCAGATCCCCGATGAAGACCTTGCCAGGATCACCACCCGGATCAGCGGGAAGGTGCCGGAAATCATGGCCGAAGGCTTCCGTCGGCCCACGATCTTCGAGCTCATCACTGTCCTGGGCTTCTGCTGGTTCCGGGAACAGAAGTGTGACGTGGTGGTGCTGGAGGTGGGCATGGGCGGCCGCCTGGACGCCACCAATTCGATCATGGACGAGGACAGCCTTGTTTCCGTCATGACGAACATCGGTTTCGACCACGTGGAGTTTCTGGGGAACACCCTGCCCCTCATTGCCGGGGAGAAAGCGGGCATCATCCGGGAAAAGGGCGACGTGGTAATCTACGGGCAGTCGCCGGAGGTAGAGAAGGTCTTCTATGACAAGGCAATGGAGAAACACGCGACCTGTACCCGTTCTGGCAACGAGGCCGCTGTCGTGAAGCAGATGGACGTGACGGGCACGGTGTTCAGCTTCGGACCCTGGCGGGACGTAAAGATCCGTCTCCTGGGACGCTATCAGGTGCGCAATGCCTGCACGGCCCTCACGGTGATCGAGCGGCTGCGCATCCACGGCTTCATCCTCACCGACGAACAGGTGTATGCCGGGATGGAAAAAACCATCTGGCCCGGCCGGGCGGAACTGCTGCGGCAGGAACCCGCTGTGATCGTGGACGGAGCCCACAACCCCCAGGGCTTCGAAGCCTTCATGGAAACCATGGAGCTGCTCTTCCCCGGCAGGAAGCTGAACATCGTGCTGGGTGTCCTGGCGGACAAGGATTTCAATGCCGGCATTGATATTGTGCTTCCCCACGCGAAGAAGTTCTTCGCCGTGACCCCGCCCTCCTGCCGTGCCCTGGACGCCGGTGAACTGGCCGCAAGCATCCGGCGGAAGACAGATGTATCCGTTGCTCACTTTGAAAGCGTTACCGCGGCCATTGAAGCCGCCCTGGCGGAATCCGGAAAGGACGACGTGATCGCCATTCTGGGCTCCCTCTATCAGGTAAGGACTGTCCGCGACTACTTCGGAAGGAAGACCTTTGAACAGTGAAACTTCTGTGTTAAGTATTCCTCTTTTTTGCTGCTTTATCAGGAACGGCCGGCAGTTACGCTTTCCCCGCGGATATACCTGGCCAGAATATCTCCGGGGCCGCCTGTATAACAGAACCTTTCGACTGACTCTTCCGGTTCAAGCTTCCGGAAGGGCTCTGAAAAATCGCGGATTACCAGCGCATCAAACTCGTATCCGGGTTCCAGGCTCCCGACGTTGCCGAAAAGCGCGCCGCCTTCTTTTGTGGCCATATAGAAAGCGTGGGCAAAGGGAATCGGGCGG
>JAFQZZ010000030.1 GCA_017405645.1 Bacillota bacterium | reverse complement strand
GTTATTCGATTGTTATCCGGTGACAATAGCTGAGAGGATCCACCTGTTCCCATCCCGAACACAGAAGTTAAGCTCTCAAACGCTGATGATACTTGGCGGGTGACTGCCTGGGAAAGTAGGAAGTCGCCGGTTAACGAAAAAGACTCAGGTCATAGACTTGAGTCTTTTTTAATGGTATAATGAAAGCCGATATGCGGATATGGTGGAACTGGCAGACACGCAGGTTTTAGGTACCTGTGCCGACGGCGTATGGGTTCGAGTCCCGTTATCCGCACCAGAAAACCGCCCCCGCAAGGGGGCTTTGAAATATAGAAAACGCGGAGCAGAGGTGAAGAATATGAATCCCGGTGAAAGAGAAACATTCAAAATACGAAAGGCCAAAGAAAAAGATTTTGACCGGATCATGGAGATCTATGAATACGCCCGGGAATTCATGGCCCGGACGGGAAATCCGAATCAGTGGGGGCCGAACCGGTGGCCGCCGGCGGATGTGGTCCGGCAGGAGACCGGCTCCGGGCACGGCTATGTCTGTGAATACCGGGGGAAGGTGGTCGGCGCTTTTGCCTATTATTGCGGCAGGGACATCGAACCCTCTTACCGGGTCATTGAGGATGGAAACTGGCGGAAGGATTTGGCTTATGGCGTTATCCACCGCTTGGCCGGCGACGGTTCGGTGAAAGGCATTGCCAAGGCTTGTCTGGACTGGGCTTTTGAGGACAGCGGCTACCTGCGGGTGGATACCCATGGGGACAATAAGGTGATGCAAAGCATTCTGGACAGGCTGGGCTTCATCCGCTGCGGAACCATCTATGTGGAGCAGGATGAATACCCCCGGCTGGCCTATGATAAATACGAATAAAAAGACCCGGTCTCCTGAAAAGGAGGCCGGGTTGTTTGTCGGGATCCGTCCTTCCGGACGGGATAAACCGATATTATTCTCCCGTGCTCTCGCCCGAATCCGAAGAGCCGCCGGAGGAGCTGCCGCCGGAAGAAGACCCGCCGGAGGAGCTGCTGCCGGAGGAGGATCCGCCGGAAGAGCTGCTGCCGGAGCCGCCGGTGGAAGACCCGCCGGAGGAGGAGTTGTCGATGGTGGTCGTCGACGAATTGCCGTTCTGGGAAGAACTGTTCTGATCCTGGGCTGCCGACGAAGAGGAGCCGGAGGATGAGGACGATGACGACGAAGACGAGGACGAGCTCGACGAAGAGGAGGATGAACTCGAAGACGAACTCGAGGATGACTCGGATGATTCGGAGGTCTTCGCCGAATCCGCAGCGGTCCGCTTCTTGGTGGCGATATTCCGCAGGAGAGGCTGCAGGTCTTTTTCATCCGCGTACATGGCGTAGACCTTCACCACGCCGCCGGAGGGACAATCCAGGAAATAGATTTTCTCGTTGTCATTCAGCGTCAGGGTGGTGTAGCGGTTTCTCTTCATATAAACGCTGCTGATTCTGCCCTCGCCGACGCCTTCCTGGACCGACTTGGCCCATTCGGAGCCGGTTCCGTTGGTTTCAGACCATTCGATGTTCATCTTTGCATTCAGGGAATTATTCTTTGCCCAGTAGGACTCCCCTTCCGACCGTTCAATAAACCAGCCGTCCGGCAGATAGACTTCCGCCGTTTCATAGCTGATCTGACGCTGGTTGGAGGGCCCGGTGACCGGAGGTCCGGGATTCTCTTCTTTATATGCGGCGTATTCCGGTGTCATCCGGCCCGATACCGGGAAGATCAGATTGCCGGCCGGGGTATTGTCCCGCCAGCTCTTGAATTCCACGAAAACGGGAGTTTCCGAGGATCTCAGTTCCCAGCCGGTGATATAGGTCCGGGAATCCCCCGGGGCGATGGCGTCGCCGGTCCGGGTGTAGTCGTTGTAGATCGGTTCGCCGTTCTCATAAACCAGTGAGGAGGCTGTCAGGATCTCCCCGCTCTGGGACGCCACGATGTTGGCCACGCTGCACAGGGGCACCGTGTATTCGCCGGTGTTGGTGACTTGCATATACAGGAGCAGGTCGTCCGTATGGGAATTCTCGTCATAAACGAGCTTATCTCCGTAAATTCTGATCGTGAACCGGCCCAGGTCATTTTCATAGACGATGGTCTTCGCTTCATAGTCGGGGAATTCTTCCTCCAGACTGGTGGCGGTGGGACCTGAGGTCGTTTCTTCTTCTTCTTTTGTGCCGCAGGCAGCCAGCAGACCGATCATCAGCAGCGCCAGCGCCAGTACAAAGAAGAGCTTCCGGGTTTTCATATAGTTAGCCTCCTATCCGATACATCTCTAAAAATCTTCTGCATATAGAATACCAAAAAACTTGGAAAAGTGCATCAGGAAAAGAGAGATTTCCGAAAAAAATTCTCCGCCGTCTGATATAATGGAAATGGCGAGGAAAAAAGAAGAGGAGAAAACATGGAGATCAGACTGATACGGATCACGGAGGATCTCTTCCCGGAGATTTATCCGGTAATGGAAGAGAGCTTTCCGGAAAACGAACGGAGAGGATACGAAGAACAGAAGGCTCTGGTGAGAAATCCGGATTACGTGATGCTGGGGCTGCGGGAAGAAGAAGGCTTCACCGGTTTTATCGCCGGCTGGGATCTCGGCGACTTTGTGTACGGCGAGCACCTGGCGGTGACCGCCTCCCGGCGGAACGGCGGCCTGGGGGACCGGATGCTGAAGGCCTTCCTGGAACGGTTCGGAAAACCCTTTTTCATCGAAGTGGAGCCGCCGGAGGACGAACTGACCCGGCGTCGCATCGGTTTTTACGAGCGGAACGGCTTCGTCCTGAACGATTACGATTACGTGCAGCCTTCCCTGGGAGAGGGAAAGGACCCGGTGCCCCTGAGGATCATGACCTGGCCCCGGGGCATGGAAAAAGAGGAACTGGCGGAAATGGAGCAGCGGATCCGGCGGAAACTCTTCGACAAAAGCAAATAAAAAAGGAGCCCGGAGGCTCCTTTTTCTTATGATCAGGCTTCATAGAATTTGACGTGATGGGAATCCAGGAAGGCCTTGATGACATCCGCGTTGAGGCAGAGGGCCAGGTGCATCTTCTCCGGCTCCATCTCGTGGTTGGAAACGCGGCTTCCGAACTGCATCCCGTAGACGTGTCCCTTTTCGTCGAACAAAGGCGCGCCGTTCATCCCCCTGAGGCCCGGGGTGCTGATCTCGATCCCGTACTTGCCGGTCTCATCCCCCAGGTACCGGGTCAACATGCCTTCCAGCGGGAACCGGGGCGTGCCGGAGCGGCCTTCCGAGGTCCATTCGATGGTGTCCAGTTCCGGATTGTACCGGAAGTTCTCGAATTCCGGGAAGGGGTAGCCCAGGCGGCACAGGAATTTTCCCTGGCGGACGCCGGCGGGGAACCGGGAAAACACCGCATGGTTGTTGTATTTGAGCTGGTTGAAATCATTGAATTTGATGATGGCCAGGTCGTATTTCGGGTGAACATGGCAGGTATACCCGGACATTTTGTCGATGCAGTCGATGAACATGTTCCGAGCCTGGATGATGGCCTTGTCATGGTATTTGTACTGGTCTTCCAGTTCTTTCAGCCGGGCGTCGTGCTTCCGGTCCATGGGGATCGCGGCCCGCTCTTCCTTGAACTTCGTGAAGGTCTTTTCCATCTGGCCTGCGGCGTTCAGGAGTTTCGCGAACTCCTTCGTGGTCACGGCATAACCCTCCTCGTTAACGAAGAACAGGGTGCTGGTGGAGGCCAGGACCTTGTTGGACTGGTACACCCGCAGAATGGTGTGCACCGAACGTGTATATTGGGAAACTCTTTCGATAGCGTCTTCAAACATGGTTTTCTCTCCTTTTGCAATGTCTGACAGTATTGTAGCAGAAGCCGTGAAATCTGTCAAAACCGGGAGAATTCGTTCCGACCGGCAAACATATTATTTTTGTGTGACTTTATGGCGAAGGGCTCCGCTGCGTGATATAATAAATGTTACGATACTTTATTTGACTATAATTCTGATTGATTTTTCATACAGGAGGCGCAAAATGGCAAGCCGTAAACGTAAACTGGCAAAGAGCGTGCGGAAAGCAAACCGCGTGGGCAGGAAGTTTGCCACCGGTGAAGCGAATCTCATGCGGCTGATTTATGTGATCTTTGTGGTGGTCCTGGCAATCGTACTGGTCCGGGGAGCCATCAGCTTCCACTCCCTGAAAGCGGAACAGAGAGCGGTGGAGGAAGAATACGCCCAGCTTCAGGAGCAGAAAGCGGAACTGGAAGAAAACCTGAAATACATCAATACGCCCGAATACATCGAACGCACCGCCCGGGACATGCTGAAAATGGTGATGCCCGGGGAGGTCCTGTACATCATGCGGGACGGCACGACCAAGACCGAAGAGGAAATGAAGGAACAGAAGGCGAAGGAAGCGGCGGAAGCCGAAAAGAGCGCGGATAGTTCCGATGAACAGGCCGATGGTGAACAGCCATGATCCGGGAAGTGATCGTGGTGGAAGGCAAGGACGATGAGGCGGCGGTCAAGCGGGCCGTGGAGGCGCAGGTGCTGATCACCCACGGTTTCGGCATCTCCGGGAAGACCTGGAAGATGATCGAGGAAGCCTATCACCGCTGCGGGATCATCATCCTCACCGACCCCGACTATGCCGGGGAGAACATCCGCCGGAAACTGGCGGAGCGGTTCCCGGAGGCGAAGCACGCCTTCATCTCCCGGGAAGCCGGGACCCGGGACGACGACATCGGGGTGGAAAACGCTTCCCCGGAAGCCATCCGGCGGGCTCTGGAAAAGGTCCGGACGGAGCGGGAAACCTCGTCCCCGTTCACCATGGCGGACATGGTGGGGCTGGGACTCAGCGCGGGGGAAGGCGCGGCGGAGAAGCGCAGCCGGCTGGGAGAGATCCTGGGCATCGGCTACGCCAACACGAAGACCTTCCTGAACCGGCTGAACCATTACGGGATCACGGAGGAAGAATTCGCGGAAGCGCTGAAAGAAATGGAAGTTTGAAGACTGGAGACCGGAGATTGACGAAAGAATTTACCGAAGCCCGGATCCGGGCCGTGATGGCCCGGCACAAGGCGGGCTTTTCCAAAAAACTGGGGCAGAATTTCCTGGCGGACCCGGAAGCGATCCGGCTGATCGCGGAAGGGGCCGAACTGGGAGAGCAGGATCACGTGATCGAGATCGGCCCCGGGATCGGGGTGCTGACCCTGGCCCTGGCGGAACGGGCCGGCCGGGTCACGGCGGTGGAGATCGACCGAAAACTGATCCCGATCCTGCAGCAGACCCTGACGGGCCTGGACAACGTGGATATTATCCAGGAGGATATATTAAAGGTAGACATCGGGGCGCTTCAGGAGAAGGTCCGGGGGGAACATCCCGGGCTGGAGCACCTGAAGATCGTGGGGAACCTCCCCTATTACATCACCACCCCGATCATCATGAAGCTGCTGGAGGAGGACGTTCCGGCGGAAAGCATCACCGCCATGATGCAGAAGGAAGTGGCGGAGCGGCTCACCGCTTCCCCGGGAACCAAGGCTTACGGCGCCATCACCCTGGCGGTGCAGTATTACTGCACGCTGGAGACCATTGCCCAGGTGCCGGCGGAAAGCTTCGTTCCGAAACCCAAGGTGGATTCCACTGTTCTCAGGCTGGACCTGCGGAAGGAAAAGCCGGTGGATCTGATAGATGAGAAGTTGTTTTTTGAAGTGGTCAGGGCGGGCTTCAGCATGCGGCGGAAAACCCTGCTGAACTGTCTGACCGGTGTAAAGGGAATGAGCAAGGAAGAGATGAGCGGATTTCTTGAGGGACTCGGGATCCTGTCCCAGCGGCGGGCGGAGACCCTGACCATGGAGGAGTTCGCGCAGATCGCCAACGCTCTGGGAGAATAGCTTATGAAGTATGACATTTTCAGTTTGGTAGTACTGGCCCTGTTCCTGTGGCGGGGCTACGCCGCCGGCGCGGTCAAGGGCCTGAGCCACATCCTGGGCTGGGTCATCGCCATCATCGCGGCGGTGTACATCTGGCAGAACGTGGACATCCTGCCGGATGATATCATGGGCATGATCGGGCTGGACATTTCCAGCACGGAAAGCCTCTTCGTGGTGGTCGTCCTCACGGTAATCGTTGTGAGGATCGCGGTGGGGATCATCATGCGGCTGATCGCCACCTTTATCCACAAAACCCCGGTGCTGGGGAAGGCGGATAAGTTCATCGGCCTGCTGATCGGCGCGGTGAAAGCCATCGTGCTGCTGCTGGTGCTGACGGCGGCCCTGACCCATATGACGGATCTGATCTCGGCTGTCGGAGACCTGCTGGACGGCTCGCAGATGGTGAGCATCTACCATGCATTCATGAAAGGACTTTCGTCCTCCGGAGGGCTGACGGGCTTATGGAGCTGAACATCGGCGATGTGGTGGAGCTGAAGAAACCACATCCCTGCGGCGGCAGGGAGTTCGAGATCCTTCGGGCCGGAATGGATTTCAGGATCCGCTGCAGGACCTGCAGAGCCCAGATCTGGATCCCAAGGACAAAGCTGGAAAAGAGAATCAAGAGGATCGCAAATGAAAAGAATACTGATAACGAATGACGACGGGATCCAGGCCAGGGGCCTTCGCGCCCTGGCGGAAGTCCTGTCGGATGTCGGGGAGGTGTATGTCGTGGCGCCGGACAGGGAAAAAAGTGCCTGCGGTCACGGCATTACCATGCGTACTCCCATGACCGTGGACAAGGTCAGCATCCCCTTTGCGAAAGCTGCCTGGATGGTGACGGGGACCCCGTCGGACTGCGTCAAGCTGGGCATGCGGGAACTGGTGAAGGACGTGGACCTGGTGGTTTCCGGGATCAATCACGGTGCCAACGTGGGCGAGGACTGTTTTTACTCCGGCACGGTGGCCGGGGCGGCGGAGGGAACCTTCAGCCACATCCCCTCCATGGCGGTGTCCGTTTGTTCCACCATGCCGGAAAACTTTGTCCCCTCCATGCGGATCGCCCGCAGGCTGGTGAGGGATATCATCGAAAAAGGCCTGGACGAGGGCATCATGCTGAACGTGAACGTGCCGGATCTGCCGCCGGAAGAAATCAAGGGCATCCGGGTGACCCGGCTGGGCCATGTCCGGTACCTGGAAAACTTCAAGAGCGCCCTGTCCGGTTACGGCGACTGGTTCTACTGGTATAACGGGGAAGCGGTGAAACTGCCCCAGGATCCGGAAGCCGATATCCAGGCGATCCGGGACGACTGTATCACCATCACGCCCCTGCAGTTTGACCTGACAGACGAAAAATACCGGAAAACCATCGAAAGCTGGGACATCCGGATTTAAGACGCGGAGCATACCGCGGAAAGAGAGGATAGAATGGAGAGAATCAGAATCACCCGGGACAACTGTTTCCTGGTGGGGATCGATTACCAGGAGCGGCTGGTGCCGGCCATGTCCGGAAAGGAAGGCCTGCTGGATGCTTCCGCACGGCTGATCCGGGGCTTTGAGATCCTGGGGCTGCCGGTGCTGATGACGCAGCAGTACCCGAAGGGGCTGGGACAGACGATCCCGGCGATCAAAGAAGCCGGCGAAGCCGACTACATCGACAAGGTGACCTTCAGCGCCTGGAAGACCGACGAGTTTGTGCAGAAAGTCGAAAGCCTGGGCCGGAAAGCGGCGGTCGTGGTGGGGATTGAGACCCATGTATGCGAACAGCAGACGGTGCTGGACATGATCGACGCCGGATACACGGTCTACGTGGCGGCGGACTGTGTGGCTTCCAGAAAGGAATCGGACCGGGACATCGCCATCCGCTGCATGGAAGCGGCCGGCGCGGTGATCACCACTTATGAAGCCATCCTGTTCGAACTGCTGGTCACGGCCAAAGCGCCGGAGTTCAAGGCCATTTCGAACCTGGTGAAATAAATCGTTGCTATTGCCTGTGAAACAGGGTAAAATAAGAAAAAATCCATACGTGAAAGAGTAATGAGAGGAGAAGAATTATGCAGAATGTAGTAATCGTCAGCGCGGTCCGGACACCGGTCGGCAGCTTCGGCGGATCCCTGAAAACCATCGACGCCGTGAAACTGGGCGAGATCGTTGTGAAAGAAGCACTGAACAGAGCCAATAACCTGGACCCGGCAAAAGTGGATGAACTGGTCTTCGGATGCGTTCTCCAGGGAGGACAGGGCCAGAACGTGGCCCGGCAGGTCTGCCTGAAAGCCGGCCTTCCCATCGAAGTCCCGGCACTGACCATCAATAAAGTCTGCGGTTCCGGCCTGAGAGCGGTCAGCTTAGCTGCGCAGATGATCAAAGCCGGCGACGCGGAAGTCGTCGTGGCAGGCGGTACCGAAAGCATGAGTATGTCGCCTTACGTCATTCCCTCCGCCAGATGGGGACAGAGAATGAACGACGGCAAGTTCGTCGACATGATGATCAAGGACGGCCTGTGGGATGCATTCTACAATTACCATATGGGTATCACCGCGGAAAACGTGGCTGAAAAATACGGTTTCACCCGGGAAGAACTGGACCAGTTCTCCGTGACTTCCCAGAACCGGGCGGAAGCGGCCATCAAAGCCGGTCGGTTCAAGGATGAGATCGTTCCGGTGGAAGTGCCCCAGAAGAAGGGCGACCCCATCGTCTTCGACACCGATGAAGACCCGAAATTCGGCAACACCATGGAAAAAGTCGGCAAGCTCAAACCCGCTTTCAAGAAGGACGGCGGCATCGTAACGGCGGCCAACTCCTCCGGCATCAACGACGGCGCAGCGGCCTTCGTGCTGATGACCGAGGAAAAGGCAAAGGAACTGGGCCTCAAGCCCCTGTGCAAGATCGTTTCCTATGCGTCTGCCGGCGTAGACCCGCAGATCATGGGCACCGGTCCGATCCCGGCTTCCCGCAAGGCGCTGGAAAAAGCCGGTCTCACCGTGGAAGATATGGATCTGGTGGAAGCCAATGAAGCTTTCGCGGCGCAGGCCCTGGCGGTCACAAAAGACCTGGGCCTGGATCCGGAAAAGACCAACGTCAACGGCGGCGCGGTGGCCATCGGCCATCCCATCGGCGCATCCGGCGGCCGGATCCTCTGCACGCTGATCTATGAAATGAAGAAGAGAAACTCCCACTACGGTCTGGCCACCCTCTGCATCGGCGGCGGGATGGGCACCGCACTGGTCATCGAAATGGATCAGGAATAATCGAATAAAAAAGGCAAAAAGCAAATCCCCCGGAAGCCTCAGGCCTCCGGGGGATTTTTATGGGATTTATTCGTTCAGCGGTCCGCCTCAGCGGCCGCTGGCATTCTTGTTTATCCCACGATATCTCCGTCGTCAAAGGGGTCGCCGCATTCCGGGCAGAACTTCGGGGGAGTGGTGCCCTTGGGCGGTTCCCAGCCGCATTTGTCGCACTTGTACTGGGGGATCCCGGCGGGCTTGGGGGCGCCGCACTCGGT
Organism: Bacillota bacterium; assembly: GCA_017405645.1. Taxonomy (GTDB): domain Bacteria; phylum Bacillota; class Clostridia; order Peptostreptococcales; family Anaerovoracaceae; genus RUG14258. Next base: position 120,247 of record JAFQZZ010000030.1, on the reverse strand, counting down.
GCAGAATTTCCCCTTGTTCACGGTGCCGCAGGAACAGGTCCAGCCCTCTTCCGACGCTTCCGGCTTCTTCGCGCCGCATTCGGTGCAGAAGTTCCCGGTGTTCACCGTGCCGCAGGTGCATTTCCAGCTGTCCGCCGCTGCCTGCTGCTGCTGGCTCATCTGGTAGAGCTGCCCCGCATTGACGCCGCCGGCGTTCTGGGCCATGTTCATGCCCATGAAAGCCATGGCCGGGCCGGCGCCTTCGTTGGCTGCCGCCGCCTGCATGGCTGCGCCCTGGGCTTTCATCATGTAGGCTGCCGCCATGCCCGGATCCTTGAAGGCCGCGCTCTGCTGCAGTTCCTTGATCATGGCTTCGTCCTCTTCGGAGGCCTTGACGCTGTTCATCCCGAAGGAAACGATCTCGATGCCCCTGAGTTCCCGCCATTTGTTGCTGAGGATCTCATTGAGGGCGTCCGCCATTTCCGCGGTATGACCCGGAAGAGCGGAATACCGGATCCCCATGGATGAGATCTTGGCGAATGCCGGCTGCAGGGCCGTCAGCAGTTCGGATTTCAGCTGGCTGTCGATGTCATCCCGGGTGAAGTCCTTGGTCACGTTGCCGCAGACGTTCTTGTAGAAGAGCACCGGGTCGCAGATCCGGTAGGAGTATTCCCCGAAGCAGCGGATGGAAATGTCGATGTCCAGTCCCACGTTGGGATCCACCACCCGGAAGGGAACCGGTGTGGCGGTGCCGTATTTATTGCCCAGGAGTTCCCGGGTGTTGAAATAGTAGACCCGCTGGTCCTTCGGAGGCTCGCCGCCGAAGGTGAACCGCTTGCCGATCTGCTGGAAAGTTTCCATGATGCTGTCGCTCAGGTCGCCTGAGAAAATGGTGGGCTCGGAGGACGCGTCGTAGGTGTATTCCCCCGGTTCGGCGCAGAATTCCGCGATCTGGCCGTTGTCCACGATCATCATACACTGTCCGTCGGCCACGGCGATAACCGAACCGGCGGTAATGATGTTATCCGAACCGCGGTTGCCGCTGCGGCCGGAGGTCCGTTTTTTGCCTTTGACCGCCAGAACGTTTTCCGGCAGGGCGTCACAGTAAAAGTATTCTTTCCACTGATCCGACAGTACGCCGGCAGCAGAACCGTATGCTGCAGAAATCAAACCCATAATATATCTCCTTTCACTCTAAAAGATGTTTCCTGTCTGATACCTTAATAATACAAAAAAAGGGGAAGATGCACAACACTTTTTTACTGCCCCGTCCGGTGCCGGATCGCCTCGCTCATGAAGGCCTCCACGGCGCTCCACTGGTAGGACTGCTTGATGTACCCGAACCGGATCCGGTATTGGGCGTCCGGCCCCAGCCGGAACAGCAGCAGGGAGTCCATTTCTTCCTCGGAGAGGAAGGCCCGGGCCAGGTTCTCCGCGCAGAAGCAGGCGCCGGCCCCCTGGACGCACAGGGACAGCAGGGTCTCCGCGTTGTCGGACATGGCTTTGATGATGGGCTGCATGATCCCGGCCCGCCGCAGGAAGGCCCGGGCGATCCGCCCGCCGATGTCGGCGGCGTGGCCCAGGACGAAGGGAAAGTCTTTCAGGAAGGAGAAGTTGTCGTTCCGGATCATTTCCCGGCATTCATCCACCCGGTCCCCGTAGAGTTCCCGGAACTGGGCTTTCGAGATCAGGAGCACCACTTCCTCCTGGTAATAATCCCACAGGGTGATCCCCGGCATGGATTCCGGGAAGTTGGCCACCGCCAGGTCGATCTCACCCTTCAGCAGCCGCTGGTTCAGGCCTTCGTTGGTATCCTCCACCATTTCCACCAGGATGTTCGGGAACTGCTCCTGGAAGGAAAGGATGATCTCCGGCAGCAGGGTCCGGCCGCGGGTCATGCTGATCCCGACCCGGAGGATCCCCTTCTGGTTCTGGGAAATGTCGCTGAATTCCTGCTGCAGCATGGTCCATTCGGTCTGGAACCGCTTGGCATACCGCAGCAGCACTTCACCGGCATAAGTCAGCTTCAGGGGAACGTTCCGGACCAGCAGCTGGCAGTCCAGTTCCTTCTCCATTCCGGCGATATGGGAACTCAGGGACTGCTGGGTAATATGCAGCTGTTCGGCGGCTTTCGTGAAACTGCGTTCCTGGGCCACCGTGATAAAGTATTCCATGGACGAAAAATTCATATATTTTGTGCCTCCTATCAATCACAGGTTTTTCCTGTATTATATACCGAAAATAACAGTTTTACAATGTTTTCTTTCCATGTTACGATGCAGATGAAAGAATGAAGTGTAACCGGGCGCAGCCCGTTTGAAAGGAGAAAAAGAGATGTTATTAGCAGTGATCGTAGCCGTATTAGCCATTAAGGTAGCCGTTACATTATGGTCCAGAGAAGAAGTTGTGGGACTGAGCGAAGAATTCAGCTGGGATCAGCACGCAGCTGCTTAAGTATTTGCGAACCGAACGGCCGCAAGGCCGGTTTCAAAATAAATTCCTCAACGTGAAAAGAATGAAATGGGACGAAGAGACCCGAAGCAAAGGACAGGCTTCGGGTCTCTTACTATTTGAAATTTTTATGCCGTAAGTGAAAAGGAATCATTGACCGAAAGGCAAACCGAATTTATAATAGCAATAAGAACTATAATTATCAGGGGGGATCGTCCATGAAAAAAATATTGAATGTCATTCTGCCGATCGCACTGCTGGCGGTAGTGTACGGCTTTATCCGTGAAATGTATTTTGTACAGCAGGTTTACCAGGAAGAGTATGCCACCCGGTTCAGTCTCTTCAGCGGACTGCTGACCTTAGCTTTCATTTTCCTTGTGCTGCTGATCGGTTACGGCTATTCCAAGACCGACCGCGTACGGATCCTGGACGGGATCTTCGGCGTCCTTCCCGCTATCGTGCTTTTGGTACCGGTAGTCTGCTATTTCCTCAGCGTGGTTGTCAGCTCTGTGGGCGGATGGATCAACAACTTCTTAAACTGGACGACCCTGAGCATCGGCGGTGTTCCGATGTCCAGCGTGATCGCGGATCACTGGCAGACCTTTGCGCTGGCCGGCCTGGCGCTGCTGCTGGCGGTGATCTTCCGGAAGAAGAGAGTCAAGGAAGAAGACGACGAAGAAGATGAAGATTACCTGGATGATCTTCCGCCGGTGGGAGAATCCCAGAAACCGGCTGCAAAGCCCGAACCGGCAGATGCAGTGGAAGTGAAACCGGTGGAAACGGAAGTCATTGAACCGGATCCGATCTATGCGGAACCCGAACCGGCTGCTCCGGAAGTAATCGAAATGCCCGCGCCGGAAGCACCGGCTGCACCCGAGACTCCGGCGGAATAAGCGGAAACTTCAGAAATCTATATTGACAAACAGCAAAGCCTTGGGACGGATATCGTCCCAAGGCTTTTGTTTTACTTAAAACATGATATCTGCCCTTTGAAGGAGGGCTGCCGCTTCGGCCCGGGTAATGGATGCCTTCGGCGCTAACCGGCCGTTTCCCCTGCCGGAGATCAGGCCGGATCCCACGCCCCAGCGCATGCTTTCCAAAGCCCAGGGACTGATCTCACATACATCGGAATATTCGTCGAGAGAGGAAAGGACGTTTCTTGGCTCCCCCTCCGGGGGAGCTGTCTGCGAAGCAGACTGAGGGGGTTCGGCTTTGATGTACCGATACAGGATGGTAATCACCTGTTCCCGGGTGATGCTCAGGTCCGGCCGGAACCGGCCGTCTTCAAATCCGTTCACGACACCGTTTTCCTGCGCCCAGTTTACGGCTTCTTCATACCAGCTGCCGGATTCAATATCGATGAATGGCGATGAACTCCCCTGGCTCGCCCCTTCGGGGAGAGCTGTCTGCGCAGCAGACTGAGAGGGGGAGCCGTCCATCCGCCATAGAATCGTCACCAGCATGGCCCGGGTCAGCGAATCCCCCGGGGCAAAAACGGTCCGGGACAAACCGTTCATCTGATTATTCTGATAAACATAGTCCACGGCATCGTAAAACCAGTCGGATTCGTTCACATCTTTAAACCACATTCGTTTTTTCGCCCGGGTGTAATCCCAGCCCACGGCGTTTGTCAGTTCCGCCGCGCCGCCGTTCATTTGGATCAGTTCCACGTTCTCCGGCGACAGATAACCCTTCTCATTCAGGTCCGTCAGGACCCCGTCGATCATGGACACGGCGCTGAGGGGCCCGTCCGCATCTTCATTTACGTCAAAGAGCATTACCCCGCCGGCCTTTTCGAAGGCCAGAAGCGTTTTCCGGCAAAGGGTCGGCAGTCCGTTGTAATAGGAGTCGCCGATGGCGGAGGCCGCATGATCGGTATAGGCAAAGTCCGGATCCTCCGCCACCAGGTGCCGGTACTGGGCCCAGCTGGGCCGGGCGTACAGCGGCATTCCCAGCACGATCTTTTCCGCCGGGACATCCCGATTCAGCCAGTATTCGATGGAAGTGTTGGCGAACCAGAAGGGGCTGTGCTGTTCGTTGTTCATATCGTAGCTCATTACGGAAATAAACTGAAAGGCGTCCAGACAGGCTTCGGAAACCAACTCGGAGACTGCCGGGGCTCCCGTCTTCGACCAGGCCCCGTTCAGGGCGGCCGTCAGGTGTTTCCCCCGGGCTTCCAGGGCGGCCGAAAGCTCCAGCACCAGCTTTTCATAATTGCCCGCCGACTGTTCCGTCGGATATTCCCAGTCCAGTTCCACGCCGTCGAGATCATATTCATCAACGACCGCCAGGACGCTGTCCACCAGTTTCTTTCTTAAAGCTTCGTCCGCCGTCACCGTTTCAAAGGTGGACGCCAGGGGAACGCCGTTGTAGGACCAGCCGCCCAGGGCGGCAAAAACCTTCGCTCCGTCCCGGTGGGCCTGGGCCGTTACCGCCTGCAGCTGTTCCGGTTTCGGCGGGGGAAGACAGGTCCCGTCCGCCCGGGGAATCAGGAAGGCGTACATGACGTGGGTCAGTTTGTTCGTCTGGAGATGTTCCGCCGGTTCGTCAAACAGGTCCGCCGAATAATAGCCGATGACCCGGAAGGCGTCGCCGGAGGCCTCTTCCCCAAAGGATGTCAGGCCCGGGGCCGGCAGCAACAGCAGCACCAGCGCTGCAATGATGATCTTTTGTGCCAGTTTACTCATTCTGTTTACTCGTTCTTTCCAAAATTTCTATAGTCATAGATTTCAATAACAGTATATCTCCCCGCGCCGGCACATTCAACGACAGGGAATTAACATCCTCATTACGTTTCCATTACAAAAAGCCCTGGAATCTCCAGGGCCTTTCAAGTCGATTTCTTCAATCTCCGGCTTTACACCATCTTTTCCTGCTTGACCTTGTGGTCGATGATGTGGCGGGAGGCCAGTTCCTCCATCACGTCGTCCACGGAGATCCCCTGTTCCACCATCATCACCATCACGTGGTACATCAGGTCGGCAATCTCGTAGACGGTCTCCGCCTTGTCTTCCGCCTTGGCGGCGATAATGACTTCCGTGCATTCCTCGCCCACCTTTTTCAGGATCTTGTCGATGCCTTTTTCAAAAAGGTAGGAGGTGTAGGAGCCTTCCGGCATATCGGCCTTCCGGCCTTCCAGCAGTTTATACAGGTCTTTTACGCTGAATTTGTCCTCGCCGCTGGCTTCCCCCAGGATGGGCTGCATGAAGCAGGAATCCGTGCCCAGGTGGCAGGCCGGTCCATCCTTGTGGACTTTCACCACCAGGGCGTCAGCGTCGCAGTCGGCGGTGATGGATTCGATATGCTGCCAGTTGCCGGAGGTCTCGCCTTTGCGCCAGAGTTCCTGACGGGAGCGGGACCAGAAGCAGGTGATGCCTTCCTTCAGGCTGATCTCCAGGCTTTCCCGGTTCATGTAAGCCAGGGTCAGGACTTTATCGGAGTCCGCGTCCACCACGATGGCGGGGATCAGGCCTTTGTCGTCAAATTTCAGTTCGTCTATAGTAATCATAATGGATGATCCTTTCGTGTCATACTGTGCGGACATGGATGCCGTTGCGCTTCAGTTCCGCTTTCAGGTCGGGGATGGCCACTTCGCCGAAGTGGAAGATGGAGGCCGCCAGCCCGGCATCGATGTCGGGGATGGCCTCGAAGAGGTCCACGAAGTGCTGCATGTTGCCGGCGCCTCCGGAGGCGATGACCGGCACTTTCACGGCGGCGTTCACCAGTTTCAGAAGTTCAATGTCGAAGCCCTGCTTTACGCCGTCGGTGTCGATGGAGTTCACCACGATCTCCCCGGCGCCGTTCTGCTCGCCCCGGCGTATCCATTCGATGGCTTCCATGCCGGTGTCTTCCCGGCCGCCTTTGGCGAAGACCCTGAATTCACCGTCCACCCGCTTCACATCCACGGACAGGACCACGCACTGGTCGCCGTATTTCTGGGCGGCTTCGTAGATCAGGTCCGGGTTCCTGATGGCGCCGGAGTTGACGGAGACCTTGTCGGCCCCGCACTTCAGCACCCGGTCGAAGTCGTCGATGGTGTTGATGCCGCCGCCCACCGTCAGGGGAATGAAGATGGTGGAGGCCACTTCCCTTAAAATATCCGTGAACAGGGCCCGTTCTTCATAGGAGGCGGTGATGTCGTAAAACACCAGTTCGTCGGCGCCGTTGTCGCTGTAGTAGCGGCCCAGCTCCACCGGCGAGTTGACATCAGAGATGCCCTGGAAGTTCACGCCCTTTACCACTCTGCCGTTTCTGACATCCAGGCAGGGGATGATTCTCTTTGTGATCATGAAATACCTCCTATAACTCGCAGAATGCCCGTAAGATCTTCATGCCCACTTCGCCGCTCTTTTCCGGGTGGAACTGGCAGCCGTACACATTGCCGTCCGCCACGGCGGCGGTGAGCTCCGCGCCGTATTCGGTGGTGGCGATGGTGGAGGCTTCGCAGTCCGTGCCGTAATAGGTGTGGACGAAGTAGACGAAGTCGTTTTCCTTAATATACTTGAACAGGGGGCTGACTTCCTTATCCTTCGGGAAGTGCAGCGCGTTCCAACCGATGTGGGGGACTTTGTAATCCTCCGGCACCACCGGCTCCATGGAACGGACGGCGCCCTTGATCAGGCCCAGTCCTTCATGCTCCCCGTATTCATAGCTCTTCTCGAAGAGCAGCTGCATGCCCAGGCAGATTCCCATCATGGTCTTGCCCCTGGCAACTTCCTGTTTGACCACGTCCGCCAGGCCGGTCTCCCGGAGTTTGGCGGCGGCGTCGCCGAAGGCGCCTACCCCCGGCAGGATGATCTTGTCGCTTTCGGCGATGACGGCCGGGTCCGAGGTTAGGACGGCGTCAGCGCCGATGAATTTGAATGAACTGTACAGGGAGAAGATATTCCCCACCCCGTAATCAATGATCGCTATCATATTTCCTCCTATAAAACACCCTTTGTCGAGGGAACTTCTTCCGCAAAGTCAGGGTCGATGGCGGCGGCTTGGCGCAGGGTGCGGCCCAGGGCCTTGAACATGGCTTCGAGGATGTGGTGTGTATTTTTGCCCGCCAGCTGCTTGAAGTGCAGGGTGATCCGGGCCTCCCTCACGAAGCCCAGCATGAATTCCTCCGCCAGTTCGGTGTCGAAATCCCCCACCTTGGGGTTCGGGATGTCCACGTCATAGCCCAGGTACGCCCGGCCGGAAATGTCCGCAGCGCAGAGCATCAGGGTCTCGTCCATGGGGAGGACGATGTCGCCGTAGCGGCAGATGCCCTTCTTGTCTCCCAGGCACTGGGCGAAGGCCTGCCCCAGGCAGATCCCCACGTCCTCCACGGTGTGGTGGTAGTCCACCCAGGTGTCGCCTTCACAGCTCAGGTCCAGGTCGAACCGGCCGTGACGGGCGAAGAGGGTCAGCATGTGGTCTAAAAACCCGCAGCCGGTGGCAACCGAGGACTGCCCCGTGCCGTCGAGGTTCAGGCTCAGCCTGATGTTGGTTTCACTGGTGTTTCGTTCAATGTTCGTCGTTCTCATCTTATTCCTCCTCCCGAAGGATGTTTTTCACTTCATTCAGAAAAGCGTCCATCTGCTCCGGTGTCCCGATGGTCACCCGGTTGTACTGGGCGATGGCCGGGTCCGTGAAGTGGCGGATCAGGATCTTCCGCTCTTTCAGTACAGTATACAGCTTTTCGCCGTCGATTTGGTCGTTTTTTATAAAAATAAAGTTGGCTTTGGAAGGAATGATCTCAAATCCCATTTCTTCCAGCTTCTTTACCGTGTATTCTCTCGTTTCCCGGATCTTCCGGCCGTTCTCCTTGTAGTACGCGTCCTCGTCGATGGCGGCGCAGGCGGCCGTCTGGGTCAGCCGGTTGATATTGTAGGGGTTGGTGGAGTATTTGATCTTCGTCAGGTCCGCGATCAGATCTTTATGTCCGATGGCGAAGCCCAGCCGGGCCCCCGCCATGGAGCGGGACTTGGAGAAGGTCTGTACCACCAGCAGGTTGTCGTATTTCTTCGTCAGGGGCACCGCCGATTCCGCGCCGAAGTCCACGTAGGCCTCGTCGATCACCACCACGTTGTCCGGATTGGTCCGGGCGATCTCCTCGATCTCGGCCAGGCCCAGGGTCTGTCCCGTGGGGGCGTTGGGGTTGGCGATGATGATGGTCCGCCCCAGCCCGCAGTAGTCTTTATAATCGATGGAGAAGTCCTCCTTCAGGGGGATCTTCAGCGCATCCGTCCGGTGGAGCTGGGCGTAGACCTTGTAGAACCCGTAGCTGATGGCCGGGAAAGCCACCGGGGTCTCCTCCCCGCAGAAGATCATGAAGATGAAGTTCAGGATGTCGTCCGATCCGTTGGAGAAGAAAACGTTTTCCGGCTTCACACCGTACAGTTCCGCCAGTTTCTTCGTCAGCACCCCGCAGTCCGGGTCGCAGTAGAGCCGGAGTTTCGCGGCCTCTCCGCTGTTCAGGACCGCCAGGACTCCCGGCGAGGGCGGGTAGGGGGACTCGTTGGTGTTCAGCTTGATGAACTGATCCATGTTCTGGGGCTGTTCCCCCGGGGTGTATTCCTCGATATCCTGATATCTGTCAATGAGAAATCTGCTCATGTCAGTCCTCCTCGAAGCGGATGGTCATGCTCCGGCCGTGGCCTTCCAGCCCTTCCTGCCGGGCGAAATAGTCGATCTTCTGATAGACTTTTTCCAGCGCTTCCTTTGTATAATAACTGAACTGGGTCTTTTTCACGAAATCGTCCACCGACAGGGGGTTCGAGAACCGGGCCGTGCCGCTGGTGGGCAGGGTGTGGTTCGGGCCGGCGAAATAATCCCCCAGGGCTTCCGGGCAGTACTTACCCATGAAGACGGAGCCGGCGTGCTTCACATAGCTCAGGTAATTGAAGGGGTCATCCATGCAGAGTTCCAGGTGCTCCGGTGCGATCTCATTGCTGATCTCGATGGCCTGCATCAGGTCTTCCGCCACGATGATCTTCCCGTTGTTGTCGATGGAGGCCCGGGCGATCTCCTCCCGGGGCAGGAGCGGGAGCTGCCGTTCCAGTTCCGCCTGCACTTCCTGCGCCAGCTGTTCGGAATCCGTCACCAGCACCGCGCTGGCCATCTTGTCGTGCTCCGCCTGGCTCAGCATATCCGCCGCCACGTTCTTCGCTTCGCAGGTGCCGTCCGCCACGATGAGGATCTCGCTGGGGCCGGCGATCATATCGATGGCCACCTTCCCGAAGACCTGCTTCTTGGCTTCCGCCACGAAGGCGTTGCCGGGTCCCACGATCTTGTCCACCCTCGGCACCGTTTCCGTGCCGTAGGCCAGGGCCGCGATGGCCTGGGCGCCGCCCACCTTGAAGATCCGGTCCACGCCGGCGATCTTCGCCGCCGCCAGGATCACGGGGTTGATGCTACCGTCCGCATTCGGCGGGGTGACGATGGAAATCTCGCTGCAGCCGGCGATCTTTGCCGGAATCGAATCCATCAGCACTGTGGAAGGGTAGGCCGCGGTGCCGCCGGGAACGTAGAGCCCGGCCTTTTCGATGGGCATCACTTTCTGTCCCAGCACGATTCCGTCCTTCTCGGACATCACGAAGCTGTTGCGCACCTGTCTTTTATGGTATTCGCGGATGTTCTCCGCGGCTTCTTTCAGTATCTCGATGAATTCCGGCTCCACGATGCCGAAGGCCGCGTCGATCTCCTCCGGAGTGACTTCCAAGGAGTCCAGCGTAGCGCCGTCGAACTTTTCGCAGTAGGCTTTCAGGGCTTTGTCGCCGTTCTGTTTTACGTCGTCGATGATGGCGGTCACCACTTCTTCCACGTTGACGGTGGATTCCGCCCGGGCGAAGATGTCCTCGCTGGCCACTTCGCCGTATTTGAAGATTTTGATCATTTTATTCTCCTTCTATCTGCTCCGCCAATCCGTCCCGGACGGCTTCGATCTCCCGGGTCTTGAATTTGAACCCCGCCTTGTTGGCGATCAGCCGGGCGCTGATGGGCACGATGGTCTCGATGGGTTCCAGCCCGTTGGCCTTCAGGGTGTTCCCGGTCTCCACCAGGTCCACGATGACGTCGGACAGGTCCAGAAGCGGCGCGATCTCGATGGAACCGTTGAGCTTGATGATGTCGATCTCCCGGCCCTTCTTTGTATAAAAGTCCCGGGCGATGTTGGGGAAGGTGGTGGCTACCCGGAGGGTCTTCTCCGTGTCGTCCCTGAAGTCTGTCTTCGCCGCCACCGCCATCCGGCATTTGCCGATGTCCAGGTCTAAAAGTTCGTAAACGTCCGGCTCGTTTTCCAGCAGGATGTCCTTGCCTACCACGCCGATGTCCGCCACGCCTCGTTCCACGTAGACGTGGACGTCGCTGGGTTTCACCCAGAAATAGCGGATCCGGTTCTTTTCGCTTTCAAACACCAGCTTCCGGCCTTCTTCCTTGATGGAGGGGCATTCGAAGCCGGCCTTGTCGAAGAGCTCGTACACGCTTTCGCCCAGTCGTCCCTTGGGCAGGGCCACGTTGATCATGGCTTTTTCCGGCATTTCTCCCGAAATCGCTTCGCTTTCCTCCGGTTCCTCCAGCCGTTCCAGCACGTCCAGGTAGACCGCGAAGCCGATGGCGCCGGCGTTCCGGCCCATCTTCTGCATCAGGTTGTCATACCGGCCGCCGGAAAGAGCGCCGGTGGGGATGCCCTGCAGGTAACCCTTGAAGACGATGCCGCTGTAGTAGTTCATGTCGTTCACGATGGAGAAATCCAGGTTCACATGGTCGGAGAACCCTTCGGCCTCCAGCGTTTCCGCCAGGCTTTTCAGTTCGTCGATGGCCGCCCGCATCTTCTCGTTGGTGCAGATGGCTTCCAGCTTCGGGATCACCTCGTCCATCTTCCCGTAGGAGGATACCAGCACCGTCAGCTGTTCGATCAGCTCCCAGGCCAGGTAATATTCGTCCGCCAGCTTGCGGATGTCATGGACGTTCTTGTCGCTGATATACTGGACGATTTTCTTCTGGGCTTCGCCGGGGACGAAATAGTCGTCCATGATGGCGGAGACCAGTCCCATATGGGAGATGTCCAGCACAAAGTCCGGGCGGATGGCTTCCAGGCTCTTCAGGGCCAGCAGCACCACTTCGCAGACCGTGGAGGAGTCGATGGCCCCCAGGCATTCCAGCCCCGTCTGCATGATCTCCTTGAAGGAGCGGGATCCCTTGGCGGGCCGGTAGATGCTTTCGTTATAGTAAACCCGCTGGACCGTGCCGGGTACGTCCGGGGTGTTTTTCACGATGGACAGGGTCACGTCCGGCTTTAAAGCCAGGAGTTTCCCGTTCAGGTCGTTGAAGGTGATAACACTGTCGGAGATCAGGAAGTCCTTGTTCCGCACGTACAGGTCATATTCCTCGAATTTGCTCATTTTGAAGCGGGTGTAGCCGTATTGCTGGTACAGCGCCCTCAGGCGGAACACGGCCAGCTCATCATTCCGCAGTACTTTTTCATCAAATTGCATGATCTTCATTTCCTTTTATTTATTAGAGTTTTCAGTCTTGTATATAGTCTTACAGTCTTGTGCGCGCGACGAAACCCACGGCACTTTATTACTTTACCACGTTAAACCGATAAAGTCAACCCCCTGTGATGAAAGAAATTATTTCGTCCAGGGTGCCGTCGCTGTAGTGGAGGCCGTCTGCGTTGAAGGCGGTCTTTTTCTCCATGATCACCGGCACCGTGGTGAAGCCGGAGGAGAAGGGCGCCAGGATCTCGCTTTCCGCTGTCCGGGAAAGGAATGCCTCATTGAATCCGGCGACATAGCGGTTATACACTTCCGGTTCTATTCTGCCGAGAATGGGCGATGAGACGGAGCCTCCGTCGAAGCCGATCAGCACCATGTCGGGGTGATATGTTTTGCCGTTCACCTTGACCGACATCGATGCAAACCCTTCGGCGGCCTGGAGGGCGGCGGCAATACGCTCCTCGTTTTCGTTATTCTCATATTCATTATCGTTCACGGTCGCAAAGAAATAGATCGTGCATTTGCCGCAGGCGCGGATTTGAGCTTCAAAGCAGTCCTGAACGGCAGCCAGAAGGTCCTCCCGAAGCAGCATCGGCGTCAGGCCCGGGGCGTAGTGACCGCCCCAGACGGCATAGACGGCAAAATCGCTGAGACCGGTCCGCTGTTCGTAGATCCCCAGCTGGCAGCAGCGGCTGTCCCCGATGACGATTCGGCCGGACGTGTAGGCATCTGATTCGGCGGGGGTGTGGAAATAGTCCTGGTTGATGCCCGCCGCGCCCAGGGAATCGAGCAATCCCTCCGGATAACCGACCTCATCCGCCCAGGTCAGGTAATCCTGCAATTGGGTAAAGGGAGCGGGCAGCGTCCCTTCCGCCTGTTTATTCATCAGTATCTGCGCGGCTTCCGCACGGGTGGCGATTCCCAGGGGCTGCAATTGGCTGCCGTTTCCGTGCAGCAGGCCGGTCTCCACCGCCCATCCGGCAGCGTCCTGTGCCCAGCTGCTGATTTCATCGGCATCGGTGAATCCGGACAGGTCCGCATCCCCGGCGGAGGGTTGTCCTTCCATCCGCCAGAACAGCACGGCGATCTGCTGCCGGGTCACCGGATCGGCCGGGCCGAACCGACCGTTGCCGTAACCGGTCACCAGGTCCTTTTCCGCGCTCCAATTGACCGCGGCCTCGTACCAGGAGCCGGTTTCCACATCATTGAAAGCCGGGGAAGTTTCACCGGCATCCGGTTCGCCCGCCATTCTCCAGAGGATGGTGACGAACTGCGCCCGGGTCAGGGTGGTGTCCGGCCCGAATTGTTCGCTGTCGGTTCCCACCATCAGTTCATTATCGCTGACGAAGCGGACTGCGTCGGCGTACCAGACTGCGTCCCCCACGTCTTTAAAACCACAGTATCCTACTTCCGAAGCAGCCGCCGGCACCGACGAGAGCAGCGTCAGAAGCATAATAAGAATCAAAGTCAAATGTTTTTTCATAGGGCGTTTCCTTCCTTTCTGAATAACTATACCACGGAAACCGGAAAAAGTCGACCGATGCATTAGGGACGTCAAAGCCTGCGGAATGTGGTATAATGGAAGAACAACGAATGAGAATATTTAGACAAGGGGTGCATACTGTTGAAAGAATTATCCTATGAAAACTGGGACCTGATCACCGCATTCATGGCGGATACTTTTGCTGCCTACGGCGTGCCGGAGGAGGAAGCCCGCATCTGCGCGGACGTGCTGATCGAGGCGGACCGCCTCGGGATCGACAGCCACGGCTGCAACCGGTTCAAACCCATTTACATCGACCGGTTCGATAACGGGACGCTGCTGCCGGTGACCGATATCGAGATTTTGAAGGAAACCCCCACCACGGTGGTCATGGACGCCCATGACGGGATGGGCATGGTAGCCAGCCACCGGATGATGGAGATGCTCATTCAGAAAGCGAAGGATGTTGGAATGGCGGGAGGCGCAATCCGGAATTCCACCCATTACGGCATCGCCCGGTACTGGGCCACCATGGCCAGCCGGGAAGGACTGATTGGGATGACCGGCACCAACGCACGGCCTTCCGTGGCACCCACCTTCGGCGTGGAAAGCATGCTGGGGACAAATCCGCTGACCTTTGCACTGCCCACCGACGAACCCTTTCCCTTCTGCATCGACTGCGCCACTTCCGTGATGCAGCGGGGCAAGATCGAGTTTTACGCCCGGCAGAACAAGCCGACGCCGGCGGGAACCGTCGTCGCCCGCAGCGGGGAAGAAATGACGGACAGCGGAGAGATCCTGAAGGCGCTGAAACAAGGGGAAGCTTCCCTTGCCCCTCTGGGAGGAATCCGGGAGGAAAGCGGAGGACATAAGGGCTACGGCTACGCCGCCGTTGTCGAAATCCTGTCCGCCGCTCTGGCCGGAGGACAATTTATGAAAGCCCTTTCCGGAGTGGATCCCGGCGGGAACCCGCGGATGTACCATCTGGGGCATTTTTTCTGGGTCCTGGATCCGGAAGCCTTTATGGGCGGGGAGACTTTCCGGAAAACCGCAGGGGAAATCTGCCGAGAACTCCGGGCATCGGAAAAGGTCCCGGGCAAAGACCGGATCTATACCGCCGGGGAAAAGGAATATCTGTGCTGGCTGGACAGAAAGGAAAAGGGCGTGCCCTTTAATGAGTCACTGCAGAAGGACTTTACGGAGATTCGGGACCGGCTGGGTCTGCCGTACCGGTTCGGATTTGAATAAAACGAAAAGGAGGCCGGCATGATCGGACGGGCGCTTGAAATCGCATGGAACGCACATAAAGGACAAACGGACAAGGCGGGGAATCCCTATATCCGGCATCCCCTCACCGTGGCGGGGAAGATGGATACGGAGGAAGAAATCGCAGTTGCGCTGCTCCATGATGTGGCGGAGGACACGGAAGTCACCCTGGAAGACCTTAAAAAGGCCGGGTTTTCGGAAACGGTCCTGGAAGCGCTCCGGCTGCTCACCCACTCCCCGGAGGAGGATTATTTCACCTACATCCGCAGGCTGAAAGAAAACCCGCTGGCGAGAAAGGTGAAACTGGCGGACCTGGACCACAATTCGCAGCTGGACCGCCTTCCGCAAATCACGGAGAAGGATCGGGAGAGACTGGAAAAGTACCAAAAAGCGAAAAGAATACTGAACAGTGAAGAATAAACATAAAAGAACCGTAAAGAAACCGTAATGGAAAAGGAATCACCGAAATGATATAATCATAGTACATGGAGGTTGTCAGAGGCGTGAAGCGTAAGGCTTTGCGCCCTTTTTTATACGAACAGGAGGAGGACCTTATGAAAAAACAAGGAAAGAGACTGATTTCGGTGCTGTTGTCCCTGGCGTTGGTGGTGACCATGATGCCGGCCTTCACGCTGACGGCAAATGCGGCGGGACCGGTCACCTGCATCGGGTATAAATGCACGATCGGAGGCGACTATGTCAAATCGGTCAAGATAAACGGAACGCCGGTGGAGAGCACGGACAGTTTCAGCGGACTGACGCCGGGGCAGACCGTCACGCTGACGGTGGAAGTCGGGGATAAATACAAAGGGCATTATGCTCCTGACGGTGCTTTTGCAATGACGACCGGCGGAAATACCAGCGGCTGCACCCTGACAGGCAGTAATGGCGTGGGAACCGGGACATTCACGATCCCGGACAAGGATTTTATGATTGGAGTGGAACTTCGCACTCTCCAGTACGAAGTAAAATATTTTGCCGATGAGTATACCACTGAGCTTGGAACGTTTTACTATGATTACGGCACGACGGTGACCGTGAAAAACCTGCAGGAGTTCAGTCCGGCGCCGAAAAAGGACGGTTATGTATTTGACGGCTGGATCGACGATGAAAATCGGAAATACCTGGCGGGAGATACTTTTACCGCGGAAGAATTGTATGGCGTTAACGGCAAAGACTTCCGTGTCCAGTGGAAGTCAATGGAGCCGACCCATACCGTTACCGCGGGTTCCCTGAACGTCCGGCAGAACCCGGGCACGGATCAGCCGAAGATCGGCGGTCTGACCAACGGCCGGGAAGTGGTCGTTGTGGCAGAAACGGGTGGATGGTCGAAGATCATTTACGGCAGCGGCTACGGATGGGTGGACAGCCGGTATCTGAAGGCGATCCCCAAGCCGGGAAAGCCCAATCCTTTTGTGGATGTCTTTGATACGGATTTCTTTTACGAGGCGGTAATCTGGGCCTATTACGCAACGCCCCAGGTCACCAACGGGATGGACGACACTCACTTCGGGCCAATGAATACGGTCACCAGAGCGCAGGCTGTGACCTTCCTGTGGCGGTCGGAAGGGTGCCCGGAACCGACATCTAAGGTGAATCCTTTCGCGGATGTTCCCAAGGATCAGTACTACTATAAAGCAGTGCTGTGGGCGGTGGAAAAGGGTATCACGAAGGGCGTCAGCGCCACGGAGTTTGCTCCCGACGCTACCCTGAGCACTCAGCACATCGTCACTTTCCTGTACCGGACGAAGAATCCGGGGAAGGACGGATGGGACGGAGCTGCAGCGAAATGGGCGGCCGATGCCAATGGCAGGCCTTTCGGCGTGGATATTACAGTGAACAACTGGACCCCCTGCCCGAGATGCGACGTGGTGGTCTTCATCTTCCGGTCCGGATTCAGCGGGTAAACGGGTAAAATGAGAAGCCCCTGAGAGCGAGGTCTCTGCTCTCAGGGGCTTTGTGCGTCTTGATATGATCGTTTTAATCCGTCGGGTGGAGGAGGCCGATGTCCTTCCGGTAGTGGGCGCCTTCGAAGTGGATCTTCTTCGCCAGTTCGTAGGCTCTGGCCCGGGCGTCATCGTGATCCTTGCCGAGGGCGGAAGCCCCCAGGACCCGGCCGCCGGAGGTGACGATGTCGTTCCCGTCGAACTTGGTGCCGGCATGGAAGATCACCAGGTCGTCCGCACCGTCTGCCGCGTCGAGGCCCGTGATGACCCGGCCCTTGAGGTAGCTGCCGGGGTAGCCCTCCGAAGCCAGGACGATGGTGACCGCCCGTTCGTCCTTCCATTTGATGTCGATGTCGCTGAGCTTGTTATGGATTACCGCATCGAAAATGTCGTACAGATCCGTATCCATCCGCATCAGCACGGACTGGCATTCCGGATCGCCGAAGCGGTTGTTGAATTCGATGACCTTAGGGCCGTCTTTGGAGATCATCAGTCCCACGAAGAGGACGCCTTTGAAATCCAGGCCGTCCTCCTGGAAACCCTTCAGGGTGGGGGCCAGGATCCGGTCCCAGAGCTGCTGCTTCACTTCGTCGGTGAAGACCAGGCTGGGGGAGTAGGAGCCCATGCCGCCGGTGTTGGGACCTTCGTCGTTGTCGAAGATCCGCTTGTAATCCTGAGCGGATTCCATGGGGACGATGGTGTGCTCGTCCACAAAACAGAGCATGGAGGCTTCGATGCCGGTGAGGCATTCTTCCACCACCACCAGGTCGCCGGCGCTGCCGAAGACCTTCTCGCCCATCATGTCGTCGATGGCCTTCCGGGCTTCTTCCGCGTTCTGGGCCAGGACCACGCCTTTGCCCGCCGCCAGCCCGTCGGCCTTGATGACCATGGGGTAGCCGTAGATGCCAATGGCTTTTTCCAGTTCGGCCTTGTCGGTGTATTCGCTGTATTTTGCCGTCGGGATGTTGTGCCGGGCCAGGAAAGCCTTGGTGAAGGACTTGCTGGCTTCCAGCTGGGCACATTTTTTATTGGGACCGAAGGCGGGCACTCCCACGGCTTCCAGGGCATCCACGATGCCCATGGCCAGGGGCACTTCCGGTCCGATCACCGCCATGTCAACGGCTTTCTCTTTCGCGAAGGCGCAGATGCCTTCCACGTCTTCCGCGCTGACGGGCACGCACTCCGCCACGGAGGCGATGCCGGCGTTGCCCGGGGCGCAGTAGAGTTTCTCTATTTTCGGGCTCTGGGCCAGCTTCCAGCAGATCGCATGCTCCCTGCCGCCGCCGCCCACGACTAATACTTTTTTCATATCGTCCCTCTCTTAGTGTTTAAAGTGCCGCATCCCGGTGAAGACCATGGAAATGCCGTATTCGTTGCACTTCTTGATGGAGTCTTCGTCCCGGATGGAGCCGCCGGGCTGGATGATGGCGGTGATGCCGGCCTTGGCCGCCATTTCCACGCAGTCATCAAAGGGGAAGAAGGCGTCGGAAGCCAGCACCGCACCGTTGGTGTCTTCCACCGCCTGGCGGATGGCGATCTCCAGGGCGCCGACCCGGTTCACCTGTCCCGGACCCATGCCGATGGTCTGGCCGTTTCTTACCAGAACGATGGCGTTGGACTTCACGTTCTTCACGACCTTCATGCCGAAGATCATGTCCTTCTTTTCAAATTCGGTCGGTTCTTTTTCCGTCACGACCTTCCAGTCTTCCGGACGGAAGACCTCGGTATCTTTTTCCTGGACCAGCAGCCCGCCGGAGACCTTCTTCATGTCGAAGGCGAAGGGGTCTCTTTCGGAAATGGCCGGCAGTTCCATGATCCGGATGTTCTTTTTCTTTTCGATGATCTCCAGTGCTCCCGGCGTGAAGGAAGGCGCAATGACGATTTCCAGGAAGATCTTGCTGATCTCTTCCGCCACGGCTTCGGTGATTTCCCGGTTGGAGGCCACGATGCCGCCGAAGATGGAGACCGGATCCGCCGCATAAGCTTTCATGTAAGCTTCATAGATATTGTCCGCCGTGCCGATGCCGCATGGGTTCGCGTGCTTCACGGCCACTACCGTGGGTTCGTCGAATTCCCGAAGGGCTTCGATGGCGGCGTTGGTGTCGTTGATGTTATTGAAGGAAAGTTCCTTCCCGTGGAGCTGCTTGGCGTTCACCAGGTCGCCCGCAGCGGGTTTGACTTCCTTGTAGTACCAGGCTTTCTGGTGCGGGTTCTCGCCGTAGCGCAGGTCCTGGGCCTTTTCGAAGGTCATGGTGAAATTGTCCGGCAGGCCGTATCCGGCTTCCTTTCTCAGGTAGTCGGAAATCATGGTGTCATAGGCAGCGGTGTGCTGGAACACCTTCAGGGCCAGGCGGTATTTCGTTTCGTAGGAGACCTCGCCTTTTTCTTTCAGTTCCGCGATGACGGCCGGGTAGTCCGCCGGGTCGCAGATGACGACTACGTCCTTGTGGTTCTTCGCCGCGGACCGCAGCATGGTCGGGCCGCCGATATCGATGTTTTCGATGGCCACCGGCAGGGTCACGTCCGGCTTCAGGATGGTTTCCTTGAAGGGGTAGAGGTTGATGGCCACGATGTCGATGGTCTCGATGCCCAGCTCGGCCAGCTGGGCCATGTGCTCGGGTTTTTCCCGCATGGCCAGGATCCCGCCGTGCACTGCCGGGTGAAGGGTCTTGACTCTGCCGTCCAGGCATTCCGGGAATCCGGTCACATCGGAGATGCCGACGACCTTCACGCCGCTTTCGGCGATCTTCGCGTGGGTCCCTCCGGTGGAAATGATAGTGCAGCCCAGGGCCTCCAGTTCCTTCGCGAACTCGATGACGCCGGTCTTGTCGGATACGCTGATGAGTGCTCTCATGATTTCCTCCTATTCTCTGCCGTCCCAGCAGTAAGTGCACAGCCTGCAGGGATCCACCTGTACGGAATCCAGCAGGTTCTCCAGTGTCTGAAATTTTAACGTGTCAAACTGGCGGGCTTCTTTAATGTCCTCCACCATGTTTTTATACCGTTCGGTGGTGCAGTCGGCATATTCCGCCAGCACATCGTCGGGAATGTCTTCCGTTCCTTCCAGGTCCGCGATGACCCGGCGGGAGATCAGTTCCATATCGGAAACCGAACGGGAGAAGTTCAGGTATTTGCAGCCGTAAAGGATCGGCGGGCAGGCGGAGCGGATGTGGATCCTCTTCGCGCCGTTATCGTACAGATAGGTGACCGTATCCTTCAGCTGGGTCCCCCGGACGATGGAGTCGTCCACCAGGACGAATTCCTTGCCCTCAATGATCTCCTTGTCCGGCACCAGTTTCATTTTTGCAATCAGGCTCCGGGCCTTCTGGTTCGGGGGCATGAAGCTCCGGGGCCAGGTCGGCGTGTATTTGATGAGCGGCCGGGCGTAGGGAATGTGGGATTTCTGGGCGTAACCCAGGGCGTGGGCGATTCCGCTGTCCGGCACACCGGCCACGTAATCCACGTTCTCCAGATCCGGGTCGTTCTCGTCCATTTCGGCGATGTGGGCGCCGTTTCGGTACCGCATGGATTCCACGTTCTTTCCTTCATAAATGGCGGTGGGGTAGCCGAAATAGGTCCAGAGGAAGGTGCAGATCCGCACGTTCTCCGTGTTCTCCGGCATCACCGTTTCCACGCTGTCGGGGGTGATCTTCACGATCTCCCCGGGGGCCAGCTCCCGGAACATTTCATAGCCCAGGTTGATGAAGGAGAAGGATTCCGACGCCACGCAGAAGGCGTCTTCCCGTTTCCCGACGATCAGGGGCGTCCGCCCTTTATAGTCCCGGGCCGCGTAGAGTCCGTCCGGCGCCAGGGCCAGCATGGTCAGGGAGCCCTCTACTTTCTGCTGGGCATACCGCAGGCCTTCCGGCAGGCTGTCTTTGGTGGAGATCAGCGCTGCCGCCAGCTCGGTGTTGTTGATGCCGCCGCCGCTCATGGACATGAACTGGGCTTTTTCTTCCCGGATCAGTTCCTCCACCAGATCGTCCTTGTTGTTGATGATGCCCACGGTGGCCAGGGAATAGTGTCCCAGCTTGCTGTACACCGTCAGGGGCTGGGGCTCGGTGTCGCTGATGGCGCCGATGCCCATTTTGCCTTCCATGGATTCGATGTCGTCCTGGAATTTGGAACGGAAGGGGGCGTCGCCGATGGAGTGGATGGTCCGGTCGAACCCTTTCTCCCCGAAGACGCACATTCCGCCGTTTTTGGTTCCCAGGTGAGAGTGATAGTCTACTCCGAAGAACAGATCCATCACGCAGTCGCTTCTTGAAGCTGTACCAAATACTCCGCCCATAATCTCTCCTTTATTTATTATCGTATATCGGATTGAGGAAATCGCTTTTGCTTCGTGTGTATTTACCTCGGGGACGCTCTCGCTCAGAAGCGTCACGCAGCGGTACATCTGCTCTGTCTTCGCCTTCGGCTCGCCAATCGCAGTGGACCGGCGTTCCTTACTGCCCCTGCGGCAAATCACACTTCGCTTTTTGCGATTTCTGTGTTACATTATTCAACTTCGTACTTCAATGCGATGTCCCGGATCGCCTGCGTCAGGATTCTGTGCTCCACAGTCAGGACGCGGGCCGCAAGGTCGTCCGCGGTGTCGCCGTCGAGGACGGGGACCTGTTCCTGGAGGATGATCTCGCCGGTGTCGATGCCCTCGTCCACATAGTGGACGGTGGCGCCGCTGACTTTTTCGCCGGCGGCCAGGACCGCTTCATGGACCCGTTTGCCGTAGAAGCCCTTCCCGCAGAATTTCGGGATGAGGGAAGGATGGATGTTGATGATCCGTCCCCGGTAGGCCCGGATGATGGCTTCGTCCACCACGCTCATGTAGCCCGCCAGCACGATCAGGTCCGTTTCCTTTTCATTCAGCAGTTCCAGGATCCTTCCGGCTTTCTCCGCCGGGTCGGGCCAGGCCTTGGTGCTGACCACATAGCCCGGGATCCCGTGCTTCTGCGCCCGCTCCAGAGCGTAGGCTTTCGGGGAGGAGGAGATCACCTGGACGATCTTCGCGTCCGGGATGAATCCGGATTCCACCGCGTCGATGACGGCCTGGAAGTTGGTGCCTCCGCCGGATACCAGCACGGAGATCTTCAGCATAGGATCACCCCTTCGCCTTTCACGATCTCACCGATCAGCGCCGGGGTCTCGCCGGCTTCCTTCAGCAGTTCCATGGCCCGGTCTTTTTCCGCCGGATCCACGATGAACATCATGCCGATGCCCATGTTGAAGGTGGAGAACATATCCGTTTTCTCGATCTCCGCGGATTTCGCGATATAGTCAAAGACCTTCGGCACCTCCCAGGCGCCGGTATCGATCTTCACGCCCAGTCCCTCCGGAATGATCCGGGGGATGTTTTCAAAGAAGCCTCCGCCGGTGATGTGGATGATGCCGGCCGGGGTGATTTCCTTCCCCAGGGCCTTGCAGGCTTTGGTATAGATCCGGGTGGGCCGCAGCAGGGCTTCGCCCAGGGTCTCGCCCAGTTCGTCGATATAGTCGGTGACCTTCAGGCCCATCTTTTCAAAGAAGACCTTCCGGACCAGGGAATACCCGTTGCTGTGGAAGCCGCTGGAGGCGATGCCGATGACAACGTCCCCTTCCTTGATCTTCGAGCCGTCGATGATCTTCGGCTTGTCAGCCACGCCCACGGCGAAGCCCGCCATATCGTATTCGCCTTCGGAGTAGAAGTCCGGCATCTCCGCAGTCTCGCCGCCCACCAGGGCACATTCCCCCAGCACGCAGCCGTCGGCGATGCCCTTCACGATGTCGGCGATCTTTTCCGCCGTCACATGGCCCGTGGCGATGTAGTCCAGGAAGAACAGCGGGGAGGCGCCCTGACAGAGGATGTCGTTGACGCACATGGCCACGCAGTCCTGGCCCACCGTGTCATGCCGGTCCATCAGGAAGGCGATCTTCAGCTTGGTGCCCACGCCGTCGGTGCCGGCCACCAGCACCGGGTCCTCCATGTCCTTTACGTCCAGCCGGAAGAGGCTGCCGAAGCTGCCCAGCCCCGTCAGGACGTTTTCGTTGAAGGTCTTTTTGACGTGGTCTTTCATCAGAGAGACGGCGCGCTGCCCTTCGACGGTGTCGACGCCGGCGTCTTTGTAAGTGATTTTGCTCATGGTTATTTCTCCTTATGCGGGCCGATGTGGGCATCGGCCCCTACGGACTCACTCCGCCTGAAATTCTGCGTCAATTTTCAAGACGTCTTCTTCCATTTTCTTTTTATAGGCCTTGAAGGCTTCCCGCAGAGCCGGGTCCTTGACGGACAGGACCTGCACCGCCAGCAGGCCGGCATTCTCCGCGCCGTCGATGGCCACGGTGGCCACCGGCACGCCCTTGGGCATCTGAACGATGGACAGCAGGGAGTCCAGTCCGTCCAGGGTGGAGCTCTTGATGGGGAGCCCGATCACCGGCACCGGAGTGTAGGCGGCGATGACGCCTCCCAGGTGGGCGGCCTTGCCCGCCGCGGCGATGATCACGTCGATTCCCTCGGCTTCCGCCGTCCGGGCAAACTGTTCCGCCGCCGCCGGAGTCCGGTGGGCGGAAATGACGCGGGTCACATAGTCCACGCCGAAATCCTTCAGGATCTTCTGGGTCCGTTCCACTACCGGCAGATCGGATTTGCTGCCCATAACGATTCCAACTTTCATTTTGAATTACCTCCCGGTTTATCTGAAATAGTTCACGCCGGATTCGAAGATCTTCTGATCCATCCGACCGATCACATTTTTATACAGGTTCTGTCCGATACGCTCGGAGTGGCCCATCTTCCCGAAGATCCGTCCATCAGGAGAGGTGATCCCCTCGATGGCCCAGTCGGAGTTGTTCACGTTGTAGAGGGGGTCTCCGGAGACCTGACCGTTTAAGTCCGCGTACTGGGTGGCGATTTGGCCGTTCTCCTTCAGCTGCTGCAGCATTTCCGGCGAGGCGATGAACCGTCCTTCCCCGTGGGATACGGGGATGGTGAACACGTCGCCGGTCTCCACGCCGGCCAGCCAGGGCGACTTCACGGAAGCGATCCGGGTCTGCACCAGGGTGGACACGTGGCGGCCGATGGAGTTGTAGGTCAGGGTCGGGCTGTCGGCCTTTTGGTCGCAGATCTCGCCGTAGGGCACCAGCCCCAGCTTGATCAGCGCCTGGAATCCGTTGCAAATCCCCAGCATCAGGCCGTCCCGGTTCTTCAGCAGGTCATTGACCGCTTCCAGCACCGCCGGATTGCGGAAGACCGCGGTGATGAACTTCGCGGAGCCTTCCGGCTCGTCCCCGCCGCTGAAGCCGCCGGGGATCATGATCATCTGGCTGCTGCGGATCTCTTTCGCCATCCGGGCGATGGATTCCTCCAGTTCGCCGGCGGTCAGGTTTCGCAGGATGTGCAGGTGGGTCTCGGCGCCGGCCCGTTCAAAGGCCCGCTTGGAGTCCACTTCGCAGTTGGTGCCCGGGAAGACCGGGATAAAGACTTTCGGTTTCGCGGTCCGGACCAGCGGACGCGCGGTATTTCTTTCCTTGTATTCGATCTGGGGGATGTCCTCCTGGACCGCTTCCGCCGCCACTGCGGGGAAGACCGTTTCCAGAGGCGCCTGCCAGATTTCGTCGAGCTCTTCCAGTTTGTAGACCACGGGGATCGTGCCCATCAGGTCCATGCGCATATTGAAGCGGATCACCGGTTCTTCGATGGTGGAGCCGATGTAGATGCAGTCGCCCAGGTCATAGGCGTCTTCCACGATGGCATCCAGGTCCTTGTCCCCCGGGATCTCCAGCAGGAGAGCGCCGTAGTTCTTGTCCAGGAGCAGGTCCCGGCTCATGCCGGTCAGCTCGGCGCCGATGTTGTTGCCCAGGGCCATTTTCGCCACGGCGGTGAAGAGGCCGCCCTTGCCGATGGTCTGGGCGGAAACGGCATTGCCTTCCCGGATGAGCTTCCGGACGAAGTCCAGGTTGGCCCGGAGCTGGTCGAAATTGATCACGCCGTCCGCGTCCCGGCCCGCTGTGATCAGCAGCAGGTGGCTGCCGGCGGCCTTGAATTCCGGGGAGATGATGTTCCCGGCGTCCTCCGCCGTCACGGCGAAGGAGATCAGGGTCGGGGGCACGTGCAGGTCCATGAAGGTGCCGGACATAGAGTCCTTCCCGCCGATGGAGGGGATCTGCAGTTCCTTCTGGGCCTTGATGGAGCCTAAGAGGGCCGCCAGGGGCTTGCCCCAGCGCTTCGGGTCGTTCCCGAGTTTTTCAAAGTATTCCTGGAAGGACAGCCGGATCTTCCGGTAGTCGCCGCCCATGGCGGTGATCTTCGCCGCGGAATCCACCACGGCGTACAGGGCGCCGTGATAGGGGCTGTGGGAAGACAGCTGCGGGTCGAAGCCGAAGGTCATCAGCGTCGCTGTGTCGGTATATCCTTCCGTCAGGGGCAGCTTGGAAGCCATCCCCAGCGCTGGGGTCAGCTGGCGTTTGCCGCCCAAGGGCATCAGCACCGTGCCGGCGCCGATGGTGGAGTCGAACATTTCCGTCAGGCCCTTCTGGCTGCAGCAGTTCAGGTCCGCCAGGGAATCCTTGATGGACTGCAGGTCCATCTCCCGCTGCAGGTCCGCCAGCGCCTGGGGCGCCGGCATCTCCACCTGGGCGGAGGTCTTCTGCCGCACTCCGTTGGTATTCAGGAAATCCCGGGAGAGGTCCAGGATGGTGTCGCCTCTCCAGTGCATCTTGATCCGCCCGGTGTCCGTGACCTTCGCCACGATGACGGATTCCAGGTTCTCTTCCCGGGCCATGTCGATGAATTTCTGCGCGTCGTCGGCGGCTACGACAACAGCCATTCTCTCCTGGGATTCGGAGATGGCCAGTTCCGTGCCGTCGAGACCGTCGTATTTCTTCAGGACCGTATCCAGTTCGATGTCCAGGCTGTCCGCCAGTTCGCCGATGGCGACGGAGACGCCGCCGGCCCCGAAGTCGTTGCAGCGCTTGATCAGCTGGGCCGCTTCCTTCCGGCGGAAGAGCCGCTGCAGGTTTCTCTCTACGGGCGGGTTGCCCTTCTGGACTTCCGCGCCGCAGCTCAGGATCGATTCTTTCGTGTGTTCCTTGGAGGAGCCTGTGGCCCCGCCGATGCCGTCACGGCCGGTCCGGCCGCCGGTGAGGATGATCACGTCTCCCGGCTGCGGGACTTCCCGGATCACGTTTTCCTTGGGAGCCGCCGCGATGACCGCGCCCACTTCCATGCGCTTGGCCACGTAGCCCGGGTCGTAGATCTCAAAGACCTGCCCGGTGGCCAGCCCGATCTGGTTGCCGTAGGAGCTGTAGCCCTTCGCCGCGCTCTTGGTGATCTTCTGCTGGGGGAGCTTGCCCGCCAGAGTCTGGTCCACCGGCGTCCTTGGGTCGGCGCTGCCGGTGACCCGCATGGCCTGGTAGACGTAGGACCGTCCGGAAAGGGGATCCCGGATGGCGCCGCCCAGACAGGTGGCCGCTCCGCCGAAGGGTTCGATCTCCGTGGGGTGGTTGTGGGTCTCATTCTTGAACATGACGAGCCAGTCTTCCTCCCGGCCGTCGATAGTGGCTTTCACGTTGATGGAGCAGGCGTTGACCTCTTCGGATTCATCCAGGTCGTTCACCAGTCCGTGTTTCTTCAGATATTTGGTGCCGATGGTGGCCATGTCCATCAGGCAGACCGGCTTTTCCCGGTCCCCGTAGACTTCCTTCCGCATCTCCAGGTATTCGTTGAAGGCCTTCTCTACCAGCCGCCCGTAGGGGCTGTCTTCGAAGGTCACGTCCTCGATGTCGGTGTTGAAGGTGGTGTGCCGGCAGTGGTCGGACCAGTAGGTGTCGATGACCTTCAGTTCCGTCACCGTGGGATCCCGGTCTTCCGATTTAAAGTACTCCTGCACAAAAGCCAGGTCCCCGTCGCTCATGGCAAAACCCTGGGACTGGCGGTAGAGCTGCAGCTGGACGCCGCCCATCTCCCGGAAGCCCTCGATCACGTCCACCGGTTTCGGCGCTTCCAGCTCCATTTCCAGGGAATCGGGCTTGTCCCATTCCGCTTCGTGGGAATCCACCGGGTTGATGTAGTAGTTTTTGATGGCTTCCAGGTCCCCGTCGGAGATGGAGCCCGAGAGGACGATGACTCTCGCGTATTTCACCGTGGGTTCGGCGGTGGTATTGATCAGCCGGATGCACTGGGCCGCGGAGTCCGCCCGCTGGTCGTACTGACCCGGCAGGTATTCCACCGCAAAGCAGCGGGAGCGGGGCGGGAGATCGAAGGTCTCGTCGTAGACCATGTCCACCGCTGCCTCCGCGAAGACGCTGAACCGTGAAGACCGGTAGGTTTCCTCATCGATTCCTTCCACATCATAGCGGTTCAGTATCCGCACCGACTGCAGGTTCTTCAAAGATAAATTTTCCCGGAGTTCGCTGCACAGGCTCTGGGCCTCCACGTCAAATCCGGGAATTTTTTCTGCAAATATTCTATATACCATTTTATGCCTCCATTTAATTGAAGTGAATGATCCGCATACACTATTATTCTATCATTCAAGCTTCGGAAAATCAAGGAACTTAGGGGATTCTTTTCGGGAAAAACGTTGAAAATCCAGTGCATTTGCGAACGTTCCCCCGTCCTTGACGCGAAACTTTCGTCATTTATTCCGGCCGCCCGATAATTCGTTGCAGACGCCCGGATTTCATTGTATGATGGAAGAAGAAAGGGAGAAGAAATGAACGAAATTACCATAGATGCATACGCAAAAATCAATCTGGCGCTGGACGTTTTGGGCCGGCTCCCCAACGGTTACCACGAAGTCCGGATGCTCATGCAGCAGCTGGAGCTGAAGGACCGGGTGACCCTCAGGAAGACCGGCAGCAGCCGGCGGGAGATCCGGCTGACCTGCGACAACGAGAATGTACCCGCGGACAATACGAACCTGGCCTGGCAGGCGGTGGTTCTGATGATGGACCTGTACGAGATCGCCGAAGGCATCGAGATCCACATCGAGAAGCGCATCCCCATGGAAGCGGGGCTGGCGGGGGGCAGCGCGGACTGCGCCGCGGCCCTGAAAGCCATGAACATCCTCTTCGAGCTGGACCTGACCACGAAGGAACTGTGCCGGCTGGGAGCGGGGCTGGGTTCCGACGTGCCTTTCTGCATCCAGGGCGGCACTGCGGTGGCCGGCGGCACCGGCACGGACCTGACCCAGGTGAAGGGCCTGGACCCGGACCGGTACACCGTGCTCCTGTGCAAGCCCCCGGAGGGCGTTTCCACCGGGGAAGTCTACCGGAAATACTCGGAGCGGATGGCGGATATGGTCACCCGTCCCCACCCGGACATCGTCCGGCTGGTGGGAGACCTGACGGCGGACACCCCCCTGAGCCAGGCGAAGAAGGACATGATCAACGTACTGGAATACGTCACTGGCGAGGACCTGCCCGTCATCGGGGAAATCGAGGAGGCTATGCTGGAAGGCGGGGCAGTGGTGAGCCGGATGACCGGCAGCGGCCCCACGGTCTTCGGGATCTTCGAGGAGCGGACAGCGGCGGAACGCACCGGCGTGGGCCTGGCGGACCGGTTTCCCCAGACCTACCTGACCACCTTCCGATAAGGCGAAAAACCCCGGGCAGAACGCTCGGGAAAAGTTTTTTCAAATTACCTATTGACACAGTAGGTAAATAGGGATATAATGAACCCAATCTCAATCATGAAAGGAAAGGAGGCGCACGGAATGAATCGTCAGAACACGTATAGACAGAGTAATTGGATGTGTTGTCGAATGAGAAACTCCCGGGCATGTAGTATGGCTGGTGTGTTGTCGTGTCGACAAAAGCGCCTCTCTGCACTTTAGGATACAGCAGGAAAGCCATTTGCCCGGGAGTCCAAGGACCCCGGGCTTTTTGATTGCCCGAACATTAACAGGCCGTTGTAATGCGGAATGTGATTTGCCGCAGGGGAATTGAGGATCCCCAAGGCGAATACACATGGAGCATAAACGGCCCGATACGATAGAAACTGGTTTATAAAGGAGAAAGAAAATGAGTGATTACAGATTTGAAACATTACAACTGCACGTAGGACAGGAACAGCCGGACCCGGCCAGCGACGCCCGGGCGGTACCCATCTATCAGACCACGTCCTACGTTTTCCGCAACAGCCGGCACGCCGCGGACCGGTTCGGTCTGGCGGACGCCGGCAACATCTACGGCCGGCTGACCAATTCCACCCAGGAGGTCCTGGAAAAGAGAGTAGCGGCATTGGAAGGCGGTACCGCAGCTTTGGCCCTGGCCTCCGGCGCGGCAGCCATCACCTACACCATCGAAGCCCTGGCGGCGGGCGGCGGCCACATCGTGGCCCAGAAGACCATCTACGGCGGCAGTTACAACCTGCTGGCTCACACCCTGCCGCAGTACGGGATCCGGACCACCTTCGTGGACGCCCACGACCTGAACGAGATCGAAGGGGCCATCGAAGCCGACACCCGGGCCATCTACCTGGAGACCCTGGGCAACCCCAACAGCGACATCCCGGACATCGACGCCATCGCGGAACTGGCCCACAGACACGGGCTGCCCCTGGTGATCGACAACACCTTCGGCACCCCGTACCTGATCCGGCCCATCGAGCACGGCGCCGACATCGTGGTCCACTCGGCCACCAAATTCCTGGGCGGCCACGGCACCACCTTAGGCGGGATCATCGTGGAAGCCGGGAAGTTCGACTGGAAAGCCAGCGGCAAATACCCGAACATCGCCGACCCCAACCCCAGCTATCACGGCGTATCCTTCTACGACGCCGTGGGGCCGGCCGCTTTCGTCACATATATCCGCGCCATACTCCTTCGGGACACCGGCGCGTCCATCGCTCCTTTTAATGCGTTCCTCCTGCTGCAGGGAGTCGAAACCCTGTCCCTGCGGCTGGAACGGCACGCAGAGAACACCCAGAAGGTCGTGGAATTCCTGAAGAACCACCCGCTGGTGAAGAAGGTAAACCATCCTTCCCTGCCGGAACATCCGGACCACGAACTCTACGAGCGGTACTTCCCGAACGGCGGCGCTTCCATCTTCACCTTTGAGATCAAGGGCGGGAAGGAAGAAGCCTGGGCCTTTATCGATAACCTGGAGATCTTCTCCCTGCTGGCCAACGTGGCGGACGTAAAGAGCCTGGTGATCCACCCGGCCTCCACCACCCACTCCCAGCTCACCGAAGAAGAACTGGCCGACCAGGACATCTACCCCGGCACCATCCGCCTCTCCATCGGCACCGAGCACATTGACGACATCATCGCCGACCTTGAAAAAGGATTTGCGGCGATTCAATAACAACCCCCTCCGTCACCTTCGGTGACACCTCCCCCGTGGGGGAGGCAAGGAAACTACAACTAACTATTAATATTAATAAAGAAAGAAGGTACAATCATGTCGAACATTTACAAAGGAACATTAGGACTTATCGGAAACACCCCCTTAGTGGAAATCACCAACATCGAAAAAGAACTGGGCCTGGAAGCCACCGTCCTGGTCAAACTCGAATACTTCAACCCCGCCGGCAGCGTCAAGGACCGGATCGCCAAAGCCATGATCGAAGACGCGGAAGAGAAGGGCTTATTAAAAGAAGGCTCCGTCATCATCGAACCCACCTCCGGCAACACCGGCATCGGCCTGGCGGCCATCGCCGCCGCTAAGGGCTACCGGGCCATCCTGACCATGCCCGAGACCATGAGCGTGGAGAGAAGAAACATCCTGAAAGCCTACGGCGCGGAGATCGTGCTGACGGAAGGGACCAAGGGCATGAAGGGCGCCATCGCCAAAGCGGAGGAACTGGCGGCAGAGATCCCGGGCGGCTTCATCCCGGGGCAGTTCGTGAACCCGGCCAACCCGGCCATCCATAAAGCCACCACCGGCCCGGAGATCTGGAACGACACCGACGGGGCCGTTGACATCTTCATCGCCGGCGTAGGCACCGGCGGCACCCTTACCGGCACCGGCGAATACCTGAAGGAACAGAAACCGGAAGTGAAGATCGTGGCGCTGGAACCGGCGGATTCCCCGGTACTGTCGGAAGGCAGGGCCGGCGGCCATAAGATCCAGGGCATCGGCGCGGGCTTCGTGCCGGACGTGCTGAACACCGCCGTCTACGACGAGGTCTTCAAAGCCGAGGGTGACGACGCCTTTGCGGCGGCCAAACTCCTGGCGAAGAAGGAAGGCATTTCCGTGGGGATCTCCTCCGGGGCGGCCCTCCACGGCGCCATCGAACTGGCGAAGAGACCGGAAAACAAGGGCAAAACCATCGTAGCCTTGCTGCCGGACAGCGGAGACCGGTATTATTCCACCCCGTTGTTTACGGAATAAGCGGGGAAAACCGCGGAAAATCAAAAAGATTCACTTGCTGAATGTACTGGTTTAGTAGTATAATTATAAGGCTATATAGAAATGATTGTTTTGAGAAAGGAGACGATTACAATGAAAAAAGTTATTTCTCTTTTACTGATCACAGTTATGGTATTTGCCTGCTGCTTCGCAATGGCCGGCTGCGGCGGCTCCGATGAAGGCGAAGCTTCCGGCGGCACCATTACCATCGCTGTTCCGAATGATACCACAAACGAAGCCAGAGCTCTGCTCCTGCTGCAGGATATGGGTTACATCACCCTGGACCCGGATGCCGGCATCACTGCCACCATCGCGGACATCACCGACAACCCCTACGGCATTGAGATCAAGGAAGTAGAAGCGGCCCAGGTTCCCAACGTTCTTCAGGACATGGACTTCGGCATCATCAACGCGAACTACGCTCTGGAAGCGGGCATCGATCCTTCCGCTGACGCGCTTCAGTTAGAAGGTTCCTCCTCCCCCTATGGCAACATTCTGGTCGTAAAAGAGGGCAATGAAAATGAAGATTGGGTGAAAGCCCTGGCAGCCGCGCTGCAGAGCCAGCAGGTCGCTGACTTCATTACCGAAAAATACAACGGCGCTGTTATCTCCATCGTTGAAAACCCGACCGACGGCTTTGACGCGGATCTGGACTACAGCAAGCTGGCAGGCACCACCATCACCGTGGCGGCTTCCCCGACACCGCATGCTGAGATCTTAGCCATCGCGAAGGAAATCCTGGCGGAAAAAGACATCACACTGGACATTCAGGAATACACCGACTACGTGGTTCCGAACAATGTAGTGGATGACGGCACACTGGATGCAAACTACTTCCAGCACATTCCGTATCTGGATGACTTCAATGCAGAGAACGGCACCCACCTGGTATCCGTTTGCCCGATCCACGTAGAACCCATGGGCATCTACGGCGGCAAGCAGTCCAGCCTGGACGTTATCGGCCAGTAAATCCGACCGAGACCGACCTTACGAGCCGGGGCCTTCGGGCTCCGGCCGATTTTTCATTTCAGTTGACGGAGACAACAAGTCATGATCGAGATCAAGAATCTAACCAAGGAATTTCAGACGTTGGACGGCAAGGTCACAGCGCTGAAAGATATATCGCTGACGGTTCCCGACGGGGACATCTACGGAATTATCGGGATGTCCGGCGCCGGGAAAAGTACGTTGGTGCGGTGCATCAACATGCTGGAGAAACCCACCCAGGGAACGGTGGAAATCGACGGCGTGGACCTGGGCACCCTGTCCGAAAAGGAACTGCGTGAAGTCCGTCACAATATCACGATGATTTTTCAGAGCTTTAACCTGCTGATGCAGCGGACCTGCATCCGGAACGTCACCTTCCCGCTGGAACTGGAGGGGATGAAACGGGCGGACGCCATGAAGCGCGCCATGGAACTTCTGGAGATCGTGGGACTGCAGGACAAGGCCAATTCCTATCCTGCCCAGCTCTCCGGCGGCCAGCAGCAGCGTGTCGCCATCGCCCGGGCCCTGGCCACCAATCCCAAGGTCCTTCTGTGCGACGAAGCCACCAGCGCCCTGGACCCCAACACCACCAACTCCATCCTGGACCTGATCCGGGACATTAACGAGAAGATGGGCATCACGGTGATCATCATCACCCACCAGATGAACGTGGTGGAGAATATCTGCAAACACGTGGCCATCATCGAAAAGGGTGAGATCGTGGAGCGGGGCGAAGTCGGCGCAGTCTTCTCCCACCCGAAATCCACCGCGGCGAAGCACCTGGTATTCCCGGAAGGGGATCCCGGCGCCGTGATTGTGACGGAACCGGGCGAGACCCTGATCCGGGTGGTCTACAACGGCGCCATGGCGGCCGGACAGCCGATGGTTTCCCGCCTGGCGATGGAAAAGGGGATCGAGGCCAATATCGCTTACGCATCCCTCCGGGAACTCGACGGGAGAGCCTATGGTTCCATGCTCCTGGGTATCCGGGGAGGAAAGGAAAAGCTGGAGGAAGCCATTGAATTCCTGACCCGGACCGAAGATATTATCGTGGAGGAGGTGAACCAGAATGTTCAGTAACCTCTTCACACCGGAAGTCGTCGCGGAAGCGTGGGAAATCGTCAAGACCCAGTTCCCCCTGGCGTTCTGGGAAACGTTCTACGTTACCGTAGTCGCCACCGGCATTTCCATCATCATCGGGCTGCCCCTGGGCGTGCTCCTGGTTGCCGGTGAAAAGAACGGGGTATTCCCCCTGCCGAAGGCCTTCATGGCGGTGCTCAACGTGGTGATCAACCTGCTGCGTTCCGTGCCGTTCCTGATCTTGATGATCATGGTCTTCCCGCTGACCCGCGTCATCGTGGGGACCAGCGTCGGGACCGTGGCTTCCATTGTCCCGCTGGTGATCGCAGCCTTCCCCTTCGTGGCCCGGCTGGTGGAATCCAGTCTGCGGGAAGTGAGCCCCAACATCATCGAAATGGCCCAGAGCAGCGGCGCGTCGCCTTTCCAGATCATTTCCAAAGTAATGATCCCGGAGAGCGTGCCCTCCCTGATCTCCAACTTCACCATCGCCATCACCACCATCTTAGGCTACACGGCCATGAGCGGTATCATCGGCGGCGGCGGACTTGGTAAGATCGCCATCAACTACGGGTACTACCGCTACAAATATCTCGTCATGCTTCTGGCGGTGATCCTGCTGATCGCCATGGTCCAGGGATTCCAGAGTTTCGGGACCTATTTGGCCATCAAAATGGATAAACGGCTGAAAAATAAATAATTTAATTTTTCGAAAATACCAAATAATATACGAAAGAACCGCTTGAAAACAGGCGGTTCTTTTTCTTTGAGGTGAAAAAACCGAATAATATTTCGTTGCGAGTTTATATGATAAAAATTCATCTTAAAGATGATAAACTTCTGTTTTACTTTTGTTAAGAAATTGTCTATGATGTAATTGTTCCAAGGGGAACCGCAATAATACCGGAAATGTTCCGGAGAATTCTTAAAATCAAAACAGGAGGTACGGTACAATGATGAAGACAACTGGAAAGCTCGCTTACGGCAAAGTATTTGTTGCAGAATTCGCAGGACTGGCAAGCATCGCTGCTGCTACACTGGCTCAGCTCATCTAATCGATAAGATCGAAAAAGGAGGACCCGAAATGAATTCGGATCATAGTACGAAGTGAAGCGGATGTATTAACGAAGACGTTGGTACATCCGTTTTTTTATACCCGTACGCATTGTCACCCGCCGGGGTTTTGAATATAATAATTGTAGAAAGGAGTTACTATGGAATCCCTGCCTACCCTGATCATCGATCTGACGATCATTCTGGCGATGGCCGCCGTGATCACGCTGTTATTCAAGAAAATCAACCTGCCCGTCGTGCTGGGCTATATCCTGGCGGGGCTGCTGGCGGGACCGGTGGTGGCCTTTTTCCCCACCATCAGCGATATGAGCAATATCGAGACCCTGTCGGACATCGGGGTCATTTTCCTGATGTTCGGGCTGGGGCTGGAGTTTTCTGTGCATAAAATGGCGGAAGTCGGGGTCCCGGGGATCCTGTCGGCGGTGATCCAGGCGGTGGGTGTCGGCGCCCTGGGCTTTTTCCTGGGCGTCCTGCTGCAGTGGGGCACCATGGACAGCGTCTTCCTGGGGGTCATGCTGGCCATGTCCTCCACCATGATCACCATGAAGAACATCGAGGACCTGGGGCTGAAAGAGCGCCGGTTCGCCAAGCTGGCTATGGGGACCCTGGTGATCGAGGACCTGATCGCGATCTTCGCCATGGTCATCCTTTCCACCATCGCCGTGTCGAAGAACGTCAGCGGCGCCGCCCTGGCCGGGCATATCGGGCTGCTGATCTTCTATCTGGCTCTGTGGCTGATTCTGGGGATCTACCTGGTGCCGACCCTGATGAAAAAACTGGTGGTACTGATGAACGACGAGGTGCTGCTGATCTTTTCCCTGGCCCTGTGCTTCCTGATGGCGCTGCTGGCGGAGGAGATCGGGCTCTCCGTGGAACTGGGGGCCTTCCTGGCAGGATCCCTGCTGGCGGGGACCGTCCACGCGGAGCGGGTGGAGCACCTGGTGACTCCCGTCAAGAACCTGTTCGGCTCGATCTTCTTCATTTCCGTAGGCTTTATGGTGCAGCCGGAAATGATCTGGAAATATCTTTGGGTCATCCTGCTGATCTCGGCGGTGACCATCATCGGCAAGCTGCTTTTCCTGACGCTGGGTGGTCTGGCGGCGGGCCAGCCGCTGGATGTGTCGGTGGAGTCCGCTGCGTCCCAGACCCAGGTGGGGGAATTCTCCTTCATCCTGGCGGGGCTGGGCAATTCGCTGAAAGTCACCGGTGCCTTCCTGTATCCGGTCATCGTGGCGGTCTCCGTGATCACCACCTTTACCACGCCCTTTGTGCTGAAGGCGGCGGGGCCCCTGACCCGGCTGCTGGAAAGAAAACTGCCGGCGCAATGGCTGGAAGCCATCGACCGCTATGCCCAGGCCCGGGCCCGGGAACCGGAAGAAGAGGTCCGGGACTGGCCCCTGTTCCTGCGGAGTTATCTGGGCACCTTCGCCTTTTACGGCATCCTGTCCGCCGGGGCCATCGTGGCGGGCGTGAGGGTGTTCCTGCCGAATCTGTATGAGATCTGGGGCCCGGAACACGCATTGACCGCGAAGCTGATCACCTGCGCCATCATCTATGCGGCGCTGCTGATCCTGCTGCCGGCGATGCTGCGGGTGCAGAAGCGGTATTTCACGGCCCTGTGGCTCCGGGGCACCGCCAACCGGGTGATCCTGAGCATCCTGCTGTTCCTGCGGCAGCTCTTTGCATCGCTGCTTCTGGTGGCGCCGGCCTTCGTGATTTTCCATGTGAATCCGCTGTACCTGCTGCTGGGCACGATCCCGATCCTGCTGATCGTGCGCCGTTCCCGGCACCTGACGGGGCGGTACCTGGAATTTGAAGCCCAGTTCCTGGCGAATCTGAATGAACGGAAGCTGGCGAAATGGGTGGAACAGGAACTGGCCCAGGGACGGAGATACCACTGGCTGACGGAACAGCTGATGGCGATCCGGGTGGTCTGCGGGCCGGATTACGTGAACCGGGGGAAGACCCTGGGAGAAGTGAACTGGGGAGATCTTCTGCACATCAAGGTGATCAAACTCCTGCGGGGTCAGAAGTGCCACATCATTCCCGGCGGGGAGACCCGGATCGAAGCCGGCGACAAGATGATCATCACCGGCAGCCAGCGGCAGCTGGAGAACTTCCTTAACATTATGAAGGAGAGGGGCATCCGGCAGGAGGAAGGCACGGAAATGCAGACCCTGAAAGAGCTCATCGAGGGCCAGGCCCAGGAGGGTGTGCCGGAACCGCGGCAGGTCCTGCTGTACGGCGTGACGATGACCAAAGATATGCCGCAGACAGGCAAATCCATCCGTGCCAGCGGCATCAAAAAAGACTGGAGCGCATTCATGATGGGGATCGAGCGGGATATGCTCCCCATCATCGACCCGAACCCGGATATGACCCTCCGGGCCGGGGACCTGGTGTGGGTCCTGGGCGCCCAGGAAATGGCCGCGAAACTGGCGGCGGAAGGATTATTGGATTAAATGAACTTGCCTCGCCCCGGGGATACGGCCCGGGACGGGACTTTCATAACGCACTTGCCTCTCCCCTTGGGGAGAGGTGGTCCCAAAGGGACCGGAGAGGGGGAAAAATGAAAAAATCAACCGTACTGATCGCAGCTCTGGCGGCCGTGGGCTCCGCCGTTGCGATCAAAAAGACAAAGATCCGCCTGGCGGGGGCCGGCGTTGAACCCGCCCCGGAACCGGCGGACATCGACTTCGTCCGGGTGAAGGATTACATCCCGGACATCGAGGTGGAACTCATGTACGCCACCGACCGGAACTTCACCGGCAAAGTGATCTACGACTTCACGGAAGCCTGGCTCCGCTACGGCACGGTGAAGAAACTGGCGGAAGCCCAGGAGATCCTGAAGGAGCAGGGCTACCGGCTGAAGATCTGGGACGGCTTCCGGCCCGTCAGCGCCCAGTTCAAACTCTGGGAAGCGTATCCGGACGCGGAATTCGTGGCGGATCCCAGGCAGGGCTTCTCTGCCCACAGCCGCGGCAACGCCGTGGATGTGACCCTGGTGGATATGGACGGCGGGTACGTGGAGATGCCCACGGCTTTTGATGACTTTACTGAAAAGGCCCACCGGGACTACGGCTGGATCGAAGACCCGGCTGTTAGGGAGCACGTAAAACTGCTGGAGGACACGATGGCATCCTGCGGCTTTGAACCCTATGCCAGCGAATGGTGGCATTTTTCCGATTTGGTCAGCTATCCGGTGGGAACGGCTGTCGAACCGTCCAAAGAATAACGAAGAGAGGAGGCTTCCGGCATGACCGGCGACCGCATATTCACATTGAGATTCTGGCTGTCTTTCGGCGCGCTGTTCTGCTCCGCCATGGTCATGTACAGCCTCGTCGCCACTATCACCCAGTACGTATCCGAAATGGGCAGCACGGCCCTGCTGGCGGGGATGGTGTCGGGCATCTATATCTTCGGCGGGATGATCTCCCGTCTGTATTCCGGCGGCGCCCTGGAGAGGGTGGGCTGGAAGAAGATCGCCCTGATTTTCGTGGCCCTGCATGCGGGAGCCTGTTTCTTCTACTTTTTTGTGCATAACGTGGCGCTGCTGCTCCTCGTGCGGTTCATCCACGGGGTCGGCTTCGGCGCCTCTTCCAACGCGCTGATGACCATCGGCATGTCGGTGCTGCCCCGGAAGCGCTTCGCGGAGGGCTGCGGGTACCTGATGCTGTCCACCACCCTGGCGGTGGGGATCGGGCCCCTCTTCGGCGGGCTGGTCTACGACCGGTTCGGCGGCACCGGCTGCTTCACGGCGGCCACGGTCATGTGCGTATTGATGCTGCTTCTGACCCTGCCCCTGGATATCCGGGACATCGACCCGGCGGTCCGGCGGAAGCTGGATCCGGAAGGCATCCGGAGGCCCCTGGACGAGGCGGTGTCTCCCCTGAAGCGGGCGGGCACCGGCAGCTGGGTGCAGCGCTTCATCGAGGTCCGGGCCGTCCCCATTTCCCTGGTGACGGGGCTCACCGCCCTGGGTTATGTGGCCATCATGTCCTTTTACCGGATCTTCTCGGTCCAGACCCACCTGGAGCGGCCCTTCGCCCTGTTTTTCATCATCTATTCCGGCGTCCTGCTCTTTACCCGGCCCATGGCCGGCCGGCTGCAGGACCGTTACGGCGACCGGATCGTCTGCATTCCCGGCATTCTCGCCCAGACCGCCGGGATCTTTCTGCTGGCCTTCTGGCCCAACGCTTTCACCGTGGTGCTCTGCGCCGTGACCTGCGGGCTGGGCTACGGGACCCTGAGTTCCGCCTGCAACGCCATCGCCTGCCGGCACACGTCCATCGAGCGCCGTTCCTACGCCGTCTCCACCTTCTACATCTGCTGCGATGTGGGGATGGGCATCGGCCCCATGCTCCTGGGCGGGATCATCAGCCTGTCCGGCAGCTACACCACCATGTACTACTTCGCGGCCGCGGCCACCCTGGCCTCCCTGCCCCTGTGCCTCTGGGCCCTGCGCAAAAGGCGCTGATGACCGCCTTTTCAGGGGCCTTTTTACTTTGTAATTGAGTAAAAAGGCCGGAATCCCGGCGGCCGGACCCGAAGTCCGAAAGTCGTGCAATGTTTCAATTCCGCGGGATCGTCGGTTTTTCCGAGCCATGGAAGCGGGGGCGGCCGTCCTTCTTCATTGAGCCGGACCGGAGCAGCCCCTTTTTCTCGCAGAATTCCTGTGCATCACGATAGGCTTTCGGCATCTTCTCCATAATCCCGGATGAGGAATACTCCTCATATCCATCCAGAAAAGCATTCAGAGCCTGAAGGTTCCTTTCCAGGACTTTTCCGGATTCGACGGCGAAGCGATGGTATAGCTGCTTCAGGATCCAGCCACGCTCCTTTTTGTTGATATAAATCAGCCTGCCGCTTTTTTCATCCTTGCGGTAAAACTGTTCGTAACCATTCGGGCGGCGTTTGCTGAACAGGGTACCGGCATCTTCTTTATTCTTCAGACCTTCCATTTTGACCAACAGCTTTTCCGTGCGGGAATTTTCCCGACACCTCTGGCCCCGGCAATAACTTTTGATAGTTTACAGCCGAATATGATATAATATGACCGTAAGGGTAATTGTTTGACCGAAAACGGAGGTGTCCGGAATGGAAGGTGGCGCGCAGAAACTGAAGATGCTGTACCTGGCGAAGATTTTTATGGAGGAGACGGATGACGAGCACCGGCTCACCCTGCAGCAGATCATGTCCAGGCTGAAGGACGTGGGGATCTCCTCCAACCGGAAGACCCTCTACGAAGACCTGGAGCTTTTGGAGAATTTCGGGTTGGACATCATTTCGGAACGGGAAGGCAACCAGCACTATTATTTCCTGGGGGCCCGGACCTTTGAACTGCCGGAGCTGAAGCTCCTGGTGGATTCGGTGCAGTCGGCGAAGTTCATGACGGAGCGCCGGTCCCGGGAACTGATCCGGAAGCTGGAGGCCCTGACCAGCCGTCACCAGGGCCAGTACCTGCGGCGGCAGGTGGCCATTTCCGGCCGGGTCAAATCCATGAACGTGAACATTTACGACAACGTGGACAAGCTCCACGAGGCCATCAACGCCAACCGGCAGATCCGGTTCAAGTACTTCCGCTGGGACGTGAACAAGGAAAAGATCTACGGCCACGAGGGCGGCTGGTACCGGATCAGCCCCTGGGCGCTGATGTGGGACGATGAAAATTATTACCTGGTGGGGTACGACGGGGATGCGGAAGAGCGGCCCATCCGCCATTACCGGGTGGATAAAATGGAGCGGTTGAGCCTGACGGAGGAGCCCCGGCAGGGCCAGAAGGAATTCAAGGCCTTCGACCTGGCCCACTACACCAAGAGCCTCTTCGGCATGTTCGGCGGCGAGGAAAAGCGGGTCCTCTTAGAGGCGGAAAATGAGATGGCGGGCATTTTGATGGACCGCTTCGGCAAGGACATCATCCTGGTGCCCATCGACGACGGGCATTTCAAGACCGTCGTCACCGTGGCGGTGAGCCGGCAGTTCTACGGATGGATCTTCGCCCTGGGGGAAGGCATCCGCATCACCGGCCCGGAGGAAGTCGTGGCGGAGATGAAACGGGAAGCCGCCCGGCTGGCGGAACAGTATAAATAAGAAAACGCCTGAGACCGAAACGTCTCAGGCGTTGTTTTTTATGGTTTACCCCCTGCTGCGGACTGCCCTCAGCACCGCGATCAGCACCCCGTAGGCCACACCGGCGATGGGCCAGATGATCCAGGTATGCTGCCAGTTGAAGGTGATAAAGCTCCAGGCCAGGTAGATCGCCGTCACCGAACACCAGTAGATTGCGTCGATGTACTGGTTTCTTTTATTCTCCAGCTTCTGCTCCCGGGTGTATTCTCCGGTTTCCAGCAGCCTCTGGAACCCGCCCCAGACCACGCAGGACCGGACGATGAAGAACACGCCGATCGCCACCAGCACCAGGGTGATCGCAATGGAGATGCAATACCGGAAATCGCTGAAAGGCGTCCCGTCGTCGCCGAAGATCATCAGGGTGATGAACAGGGGCAGCGCCGACAGGACGCAGAGCACGATCCCCGCCACCAGCTGACGGGTAAAGGTGCCCCGGAACCGTTCCCGGCGTTCCCTCACCACGCCGTCCACTCCGTAGAGGGTCTCGATGGGCTCCCTGTCCAGGTATTCATACCGCTTGCTCCTCAGGCCCGAGGTGACGAACAGGGCCACCGCCCCGCCGATCAGCAAGATCAGCACCACCAGCCCCAGGCCGGCCGCCTGGTTTTCATTGAGCCCGATGAGCCCCGCGTCCGATGCCGAGCCCAGCAGGATCAGCAGCACCGGCGAGAGGATGCACATCAACACGCCGATGGAGATCCGGGCCGCCGCCATCAGCCGGTTGTCCATGAAACTGACCGCTTCTTCCATTGTAACGGTCCTTGCCGGGCCGATCGGGTCCGCACTCACCGGGACGGCTGTGTAATCCCCCGGTACCGCCAGGTCGGCGAGGGTCAGTTCGTCTTTTAAAAGGAAGTCCGTGCTCACGCCGAAGACTTCCGACAGCCGGAGGATCCGGTTCATGTCCGGGACGGACTGGGCGCCTTCCCATTTGGAAATGGACTGTCTGCTGACGTCCAGCATCTCGGCCAGTTCCTCCTGGGACCAGCCGTTCTTTTTTCTCAGTTCTATGATCTTATCTGCCAGTATCATTACATTCTCCCTTCAGCCCGGCGCTTCCGGACCCGCGACTCTTGCGCGCGTTTCCCTGCGGACCCCTGTGCCGGAGCTCTTTTGATGTCTCAATCTTACCCGTCGGAAGGGTAGCAGACCATAAAGTACGCTTGGAAATTCCGCAACCCGCGGTTGCAACTGCCTGTATTATACCATAAAACGGGGAAAAATGAAGAAGGATGACATCATTCGACGTCATCCTGTTCGGTTTGCGGTTCCGGCAGTTGTTCCGGCGCCGAGTCCAGTTCGTATTCCAGGATATCGCCGGGCTGGCAGTCCAGCACCCGGCAGATCCCGTCCAGGGTGGAGAAGCGGATCGCGCTGACCTTCCCGGTCTTCAGTTTCGAGAGGTTCACGTTGGAGATCCCCACGTTCGCTGCCAGATCGTTCAGGGACATCTTCCGGTCCGCCATCACCCGGTCCAGCCGTAAAATGATAGCCATAGTTTCCTCCTCTTATTCCTTATAACGTCTCGTCGGATTCCTTCTGCAGTTCGCATCCCATCTGGAACATCAGGTAGATGGTC
Source organism: Bacillota bacterium (assembly GCA_017405645.1). GTDB lineage: Bacteria > Bacillota > Clostridia > Peptostreptococcales > Anaerovoracaceae > RUG14258. The sequence continues at coordinate 78,481 of JAFQZZ010000030.1, read as the reverse complement.
CAGAGCACCAGGGCGGTGAGGAGCGCGAGGGGGATGCCTGCGGACAGCAGAGTGATGATGGTGACGATGACGAAGATGAGCTTCAGCGTGCGGATGTTTTCTTCCAGGAAGGGGGAGTGTCCCTGAGCGAACTTCTTCAGCGCTCCCCCGAGTTTGTGCATTGCGAAAGCGACGATCAGGAACATGACGATGATCGCGACGCAGGCGGTGACCGCCCCGGCAGTCCCTTCGATGCTGCCCTGGATCGTCTGCACCAGGGTATTCATTGTGGACTTGTCCGGTTCGTCGGCCAGGTCAATAAAGAATTTTGTCCATTCGGGCGCCGCAATGAATGTAATGGCTCCGGCGGCTGTAATGCCGCTGCATACGTAGCAGAAGATCTCAACGATCTTTGTCAGTATTCCCATGATTTTAAAGTTTTTCTGGATCCGTACCAGTTTCTGTTCTTTACTCATGCTTTCCATGATGTCCTCCTATGATCAATTGTAAAAATTGCGTTTTATGTTTCGGACGGGTCGGGCCCGGACCGCATCCTTATCTTTTACAATTCTCATTATACACGCCATTTATCACTTGTCAACTACTTTTTATCGAAAAACGATAAATTTTTTTCGCAAAACGAAATTGATGATTATTCGGCGCACTGCAGCGGCGGGAGAATAGTGAGCGGGAAGGGCTTTCCGCTTTTCAACCTTTTTTACTCTGTAACAAAGTAAAAAGGTTGGAAAAAACGGAGCGGAACCCTTCGGGGAATCCCGAGTTTCCAAGTCTTTTCCAAAGTAGTGAGGTCGAAAGGTTGAAAAATACGGAGTGATATTCCCTGGAAGGCCCCATATTTCCAACCTTTTCGCACAGTTATGAGGCACAAAGGTTGAAACCTGACCGGGAGACGCTGCTGCTGATGATTGGATTTCCAAGTCTTTCATAGCGTAACGGATTAAAAGACTTGAAAAACAATGGGATATCAGAATAATTTGGCTTTCGGGTTTCAAGCCTTTTCCCTTGGTGCGAGGTGATACGGTTGGAAACGTGGCGTCTTCCGACCTGTAGGACGGAACCGGAGAATGCCGGGGGCCCGGTTCGTTTGACTCTCCACAGAATTGACGGTATAATTTTCAAACCGAAGGTTCGAAGAAAGGGACAGCAGAAATGAACAAAAAAGGAACGATACTGAATCAGGAAACGCTGAAGAGGCTGATCTACGGGAACGAAGAATACCAGAAGGGAAGAACAGGGCTGGGGGATATTTCCGAACAGATCCGCCGGGAGACCGCCAAGGAAGGGCAGAAGCCCTACGCTATCGTCATCACCTGTGCGGATTCGAGGGTGATTCCGGAACACATCTTTTCCGCCGGCATCGGCGAATTGTTCGTGATCCGGGTGGCGGGGAACGTACTGGATAACCATCAGCTGGGCAGCATCGAGTATGCAGCGGCCCACCTGGACGCGAAGATGATTATCCTTCTCGGCCACACCGGCTGCGGCGCCATCGAAGCGGCGATCCATAATGACGAGGATGGTTTCATCAAATACATCACTGACGACATCCGGGAAGCCATCGGAGAGGAGACCGATGATTATAAAGCATGCGTGCTGAACGTGAAGCACGGAGTGGACCGGATCCGAAAGGAATTCGAGGATCATCCGGAGATCCCCTCGGAGATGCTGGATATCATCGGGGCCGTTTACCACCTGGATACCGGGGAAGTGGATTGGATCCAATAAGGAGGCATTATGAAAGACCAGGAAATCAAGAGATATCATTCCCGCAAAGGCGTGGAACGGGCCATCGATGACGCGGAGGGAATCTGGGAAATCATCGCCAAGGCCAAGTATGTGACCCTTTCGATGGTCACCCCGGAGGGAGAGCCTTATTGTGTAGCGATCTCCCATGGTTACGACCGCGAAAAGAACTGCCTGTATTTTCACACCGGATTCCAGGGGAAGAAAATCGATGCGATCAAAGTTCATCCCCGGGTCTGTGCCTTTGTTCTGGACGATGAGGGATACGTCAAGACCCGGTGTCACCATGAATACCGAAGCGTCATTTGCTACGGAACCATCCACGTGATCGAAGACCGGGAGGAGAAGTTGGAAGCGCTCAAGACCATGTTCTACTGCCTGGAGGAAACGAACGCCGAGGCGGAGGATGCGATCCGGATGCGGAAGCTGGACGACATGCCGCTGACGAATGTGAACATGCTTCGGATGGACATCGACGGATTCTCCGGGAAGATATCGTCGCATCGGGGGAAGTGAAAGAAGGTCAACTTACGAAAATTAACTGCGCCTTGCAGACATCTCTGCAGGGCGTTTTTTTAATGGGTGGGAAGATTTTTACCCTGCACTTCCGGGATAATGAAAACAACAGGGAGGTGAGCAGAATGAACGAAAGAAAACAGGGAGTCCGGCTGCAGATCGTGAAGGCAGCGGAGAAACCGATGAAGGAAAGAAAACCCCTCTATGCGCGGGTGTGGTTCTGGGGGATCGTGATCGCGGTGGTCCTGGGGATCGGATGGAATTCGGCGGGCGCCGGCCCGGCCTCCGGCAGCGGGGACACCCCCGAACCCCCGGCCATCGTCACCGAAGTCCCGGCGGATCTGCCCCAGAGCGCCGTGCCCTTAACTGACGCCGGAGTGTGGGCGTAGAGGCGCTTTGCGGGAACCGGCCTTTCGACAAAGATTTCGTGGAAAACCTCCGATGTGTATGATACAATAGGGTTGTGAGTGAGAAGTCAGAACGATGACGTTTGAGATTGCCACCACCCGAAGCAGGGCGGTGGCTTTTTTAGGAGGTTTACTATGTGGAACATGTTATGGCCGTTATTGTTGATCGTCGGAGCAAACTGTTTATACAACATCTGCGCGAAGTCCATACCGCCGGAGACGAACGCATTCGGTTCGCTCACCATCACTTATCTGGTCGGCGCGATCGTATCCGCGGTGATCTTTGTGGCAAGTGTAAAACCCGCCGGTGTGATAACAGAAATCACAAAGGTGAACTGGGCTGCCTTTGTGCTTGGTTTGACCATTATCGGGCTGGAAGCCGGATATGTGTTTCTGTACCGCGCGGGATGGAAGGTCAGCAACGGCGCACTGACGGCGAACATCTGCCTGGCGATCGCGTTGCTTGTGATCGGCGCCCTGCTGTACAAAGAAGTGATTTCCGTCAAGCAGATGGCAGGCATTGTTGTGTGCGGCGTGGGGTTGTTTTTGATCAACGGGTAGTTGAGGTCGCCTGCGTCATCGGCCTTCCCGTCATCCCAGTCAACATGACGACCGGCCAGGAGGAATCCGGCTTTGTCGATTTCTACTGGTACAAGAAAGCCACCGGCGAAATCAAGTACATCGGCGGCGCCTAGGATTGGGACGACAGCTGGGTGGATATCAACACAGGGGAATGGAAAGGACCCTAGGGGTAATGACAATAAAAGAAGCAAGAAAGATTAGCGAGTCGTTTGACGAAAACAAAAGCCCTTCCGAAGAAGAGGTCTTCCTGTTCACGGAGGCCATGGAATTCCTAATCGAAGAAAACCATGACCCCCGGGACATGCTCTACCTGGGCGGGTACTACTATGAGATCAAACGGTTCGACCTAGCACTGAAGTATTATGAAATGGCTGCGTCCTACGATTACGATCCGGCTTATGAATGCCTCGGCTACATCTGGTATTACGGCAGAACGGGCCGGCGGGACTTCAAGAAGGCCTACGAGTGCTTTTCCTGGCTCATGGAAAAAGGAGACCCGGTGTCCACCTACAAAGTGGCGGACATGTATAAGAACGGGTACTATGTCGAAAAGGACCCGGCGAAATACGAGCAGATCATCGAGAAACTGTATCCGAAGGTCCGGGACATAAGGAACGTTTTCGCTCCTGTGCCGGAAGTCTTCACGAGACTGGCCCGGATCCGGATCAAACAGGGTAAGAACGAAGAAGCCATCGACCTGTACCTGCATGCGAAAGACTTCCTCGCCCAGCGGATCAAGTACAATGCGTTTTTCGGCAACCTGAACATCATGAAATGGCTGATCGACGACCTGTACGAGCTGCTTTCCTTCGATGAGGAATTCTTCGATTTCTACGACCTGTATTATCTGTTGAAGACGCCTCACAAAATCTCCTTCCTGTACAAGGAACAGGTGCAGGAGCTGGAATCGGTCATGGAAGGGGATGCGTGCACCGTGTGCTTTAACGGGAAATGGTTTCGGGGAAGAGACGAGTTTTTCAGATCCGGAAGCATCGGGAACACAAAACTGACGGCGATCTGCAACGACCTGTACGGATTTGAGGTGGAAAAATGAGCGAAGTAGTAAAAGTAAGAAACGCATCTTATGCGAGATATGAGGAACTCCTGCTCCGGAAGGACGAGGTGAAGAAGCTGGCATTCCATTTTGAGCGGGCCTATATCCGGGAATTCGGCGACCTGATCCTCGAAGTGTTCCGGATGAAAGTGGAGGCGATCCGCAAGAAGAAAACCATCGGGTATTGCCAGATTTTTGCCAACCGGGGCGAGGCCGTGGACCAAACCGCGCTCCAGGCGTACCTGGCGAAACAAATGGCGGACTACAAGGAGCGGCTTGAGGACATGATCCAGGCGAACAAAGACGCCAAGACCATTGGAACGGTCACGGAAGCCGATCTTCTCCGGATCAAGCGGATCTATCACCGCATGGCCAAGAAGATCCACCCGGACATCAATCCGGCCGCCCGGGAGAATGAAGAACTGAAAGGCTTGTGGAATAGGCTGAAGATCGCTTATGACTGCAACGACCTGAAGGAGATGGAAGAGACCGAGGTGCTGATCAATATGCTTCTCGAAAAAATGGACCTCGGCACGACGGAAATCACAATACCGGACATCGAAAAGAAGATCGCGGAACTCGAGGCGGAGATCGGGAACATTACAGGCACCGATCCTTATCAGTATAAATACTTATTGGAAGATAAAGACGCCGTATCCCGGAAAAAAGAGGAGCTTCGCCGGGAACAGCAGGAATACGAAGATTATTGCAAACAGCTGGACAGCATCCTGAAGGAGCTTCTGCATAAAGGAGTGACAACGAAATGTCGAATGAACTGACCGAACATCAGCAGGACCTGGTATCCCTTGTGGATAATCATGAACTGGGGGAACTCATCAAACCGCTCATCAAAGAGATCCATCTTTTCGATTCCTTTGTTGCCGGGACCACGCATCTGGACGACAAGTCCGTGCTGGAGACAATTCGTGAAGGAGACGTCCTGTCGCTCCGGCGGGAGGACAACAAGTTCGACAGCAATGCGATCCTGATCCTGAACGAAGAGGGCCGGAAACTGGGGTATGTGCCGGAGAAGGATAACCTCGTCTTTGCAAGGCTCATGGATGCGGGCAAGCTGCTGAAGGCGAAGATCATCAGCATCAACAAGAAGGGGAGCTTTACCCAGATCGGGGTAGGGATTTATTTGGTGGATTTGTAGTGGGAGCGTCATCTATGATGAAAGCCTTGCCTCCCCCTCCGGGGGAGGTGTCTGCGAAGCAGACGGAGAGGGAAAACACCTGAAGAATATAAAGCGAATTGATTCATTTAGATACATAAGATATAATTATGTTAACCACTGTAGCTATATCAGATGGACCGCTAGCATAACGGTTAATGCAGGTCCCTCATAAGGGTAAGACTACAGGTTCAAATCCTGTGCGATCCACCAGATATATTTTAAAGCGATAACCGAAAGAACGATGAATATCAGTCTTTTTGAAAGTATATTTTTACTTTTAGGGGATAGAATAATTGAAAAAAAGGAGGAATAAACGATGAAGAAATTTTGGCTGATGATTTTAGTTGGAGTGCTCGCGTTGGGACTGTTGTGCGGCTGCGGGGACTCTGCCGGAAGTTCGGGCGGATCGGACAAAGTAAAGGTTCTGTCGGAAGCGGAAATTGAGCAGATGTATTCCGATGCGGAAGCGTTCAAGGGCGCGCAGGTCACCCTGACCGGCCAGGTCTTCACCGCCCCAGAAAAGGACGGGGAAAAGACCTATCTGCAGATATTCTGCGATACGGAGAACTCCGATAAGGGAGTGGTCGTATACTACGAAAGCACAGACCCGGCGGTGAAAGCCCAGGACTTTGTTGAAGTCACCGGCATCGTCAAGGGTACTCTGAAGGGAGAAAACGCGTTCGGCGCGAAGCTTGTGTATCCGCTGATCGAAGCTTCCGAAGTGAAGGTCGTCGATGCGCAGGAAGTGGTCAGCCCGACACTGGCATCCTTTGATATCGGCGCATCCGCGACCCAGGCGGAGTGCGACGTTACCGTGGAGAAGGTCGAATTCGCGGAGGATGTGACCCGGGTCTATGTGAAAGTCCAGAATAACAGCAGTGCGACCGTGTCCCTGAATACGTATTCCGAAGTGGCGGTGCAGAACGGAAAACAGTTTAATTCCACGTTCAATGACAACTTCTACGTGGAGTATCCCGAACTGCCCTACGAAGTGCGCGCGGGAGTATTGGCCGAGGGCGTCGTGCTTTTCCCCGCCATGGAACAGCAGAACTTTGAGTTCGTCATGACCGGGTATGACGATGTCAATTACAACGAGTTGGAGTTTGTCATTCCGGTGGAAATCGCTACAGGCGAATAACGTCGCCAGCATCGGATTCGGGGTTTAGCATTGCGTTAAACCCCGAGTTCTGGTTTCCTGTACAATGCCTGAAGAATGTGAAGCTAATTGATTCATTTAGTTATAAGGTATAATTATGTTAACCAATATCACTATAACACACGGACCGCTAGCATAACGGTTAATGCAGGCCCCTCATAAGGGTAAGACTACAGGTTCAAATCCTGTGCGGTCCACCAATTCTAATTCAAGAAGTCTTTCGGAAAGCAGAGAATATTCGTAGCAATTTAGTAAACTATCATACAATATATTTTCTGTGGTATAATTAAGTACAGTAAAAAACAAAAAACCCGGAAACCGGGTTTTAGTTCGCACACTGCGAGGCCACTTGCGTGACGATTTGGATGAATCTTTATTTGAACTCATAGTGTAAATCAGTATGGTTCATACCTAAAATAATACTAAACAAAAGAAGAGAAGTTGTCAATAGTTAATTATATAAAAGAAAGGCAGGGCTGAAGATGTCACAGAAATACTATATTGGACTGGATATTGGAACCAACTCCATTGGATGGGCAGTTACAGATGAAAACTATAAACTCTGCAAAGCCAACCGAAAAGCAATGTGGGGTATTCGGTTGTTTGAAGAAGCAAATACAGCCGAAGAGAGAAGAACAAATCGGACAGCCCGTCGTAGGAGACAGCGTGAAAAACAAAGAATCGAATGGCTGCAGGATTTGTTTGCAGGACCCATTTCAGAAGTGGATCCGGGGTTTTATCATCGGATGAAAGAGAGTTTCTATGCTCCGGAGGATAAAAGAGATTTAGAGGGGAACACCCCGGCATTATCCTATTCGTTATTCGCCGATAAATCCTTTACAGATAAGGATTATCATGAAGCATACCCAACGATTTATCATTTGAGAAAAGCGTTAATGACTGACTCAGGCAAGTTCGATATTCGGCTTGTCTATTTGGCGTTGCACCATATGATGAAGCACCGCGGACACTTTCTGTTTGAAGGAGAAGGAGGGGCCGACATCAGTTTTGAAGATGTCTATAAACGTCTGGGTGAAGAGTTTGCCGAATACTATATCGAGGATGATGAGGAAGGTCCCAAACTCCTTCTCGGAAATGAAATCGCAGATGAGTTTTGCAATATCCTGAAAGATCGCACTTTGCCCAAAAGTCAAAAGAAAAAAAGTCTGACCAATCTGCTAAATGCAAAAAAAAACAAGCAGTTATCTGCGCTATTGGGCCTAGTTTCGGGAACTAAGGAAAGCCTGAAAGATTTATATGGTGATCCGGAATTGGATGACATAGAAAAATCGAAGATTAGTTTTTCGCAGGGAAATTTTGAAGAAGATTATGCCTCCGTTGAGGGAGTGCTTATGGAAAGAGCCTCTTTGCTTTTAGTGGCGAAAGCGGTGTATGACTGGGCTCTTTTAGCTGATATCAAAGGAGAGTACAGCACCTTAAGTGAAGCAAAAGTAGCTGTGTACGAAGAGCACAAGAGAGACTTGAAGAATCTGAAAGAAATCATAAGAAAATATGTGCCAGAGAAATACAATGCAGTCTTCAGAAAAGAAGAAGGAAACAATTATCCAATCTATATCGGAAAGAATAAAACGTGCAGCAGAGATGATTTCTATAAGTTTATCAAAGGGGTTTTGAAACCGGTCGAGACAAAGGCGGATGTACAGGAAATCCTGAAAAAAATAGAGCAGGAAACATTTATGCCCAAACAGGCTGTTAAAGAAAACGGTGTTATTCCTCACCAACTTCATCTTCAGGAAATGAAGAGGATTCTGAAAAACGCAGAGCAGCATTACAGTTTCCTGACAGAATCAGACGAAGAAGGAAGAACTGTATCGGATAAGATACTGGCTATTTTCAATTTCAAGATTCCTTACTATGTTGGACCGCTGAATACTGCAATGGTGGAAAAAGGTTTTGGCTGGGCAATTCGGAAAGAGGAAGGAAAGATCTATCCGTGGAATATTGAAGAGAAGATTAATTATGAGGCGAGTGCAGAAGCGTTCATTCGCAGAATGACTAATAAATGCACCTATTATTACGGGAAAGACGTACTCCCAAAGTATTCCATCCTCTATTCAAAGTTCACTGTTTTGAACGAACTGAATAATCTTAAAGTCAACGGAGACCCAATTTCTGTTGGATTAAAACAGGAGATTTTTACTGATCTTTTCATGAGATACAAGAAGGTCACTCAGAAAAAGTTAAAAGAATACCTTGTTAGAAAAGGTTTGGTGAAGAAAGACAAGGTTGAACTCACAGGAATTGATGGAGATTTTAAAAGTTCATTAAGACCATCGATCGAGTTCAAGGAAATCTTGTCTGATACGACAATTAGCGAGGAAATGCTGGAAACCGTTATTCTTGATATCACTCTTTTTGGAGCTGAAAAGAAGATGTTGAAGCAACGGATTCGGCAACTCTTACCTGGACTGACAGATAAGCAGATTAATCGTATTTCTGAACTCCCTTACACCGGATGGGGCAGACTCTCCAAAGAGTTTCTGACTGAAATCACTGCCACAGACCCGGAATCCGGCGAAGTTCTCAACATTATAAACATGTTGTATGAGACCAATGATAACCTGATGCAACTTCTAAGTGAAAAGTATCAGTTCAAAGACAAACTGGATACTTTGAATTCCGGTGTCAGAAACTACACCATGACATATAAAACGGTGAAAGAACTGTATGTTTCTCCTGCGGTCAAGCGTGCAATCTGGCAGACGATGGAGATTGTAAAGGAAATCGTAAAGGTGATGAAATGTGAGCCGGAAAAGATTTTCGTTGAAATGACCCGGGAAGATGGGAAAAAGAATACTCGAACCATTTCCCGCAGGCAGAACTTGATTGACTTATACAAGAAATGCAAAGAAGAAGAAAGAGCTTGGATTCAGGAACTGGAAGGGAAAACAGATGGTCAGCTAAGAGGTGACAAGCTGTATTTGTATTATCTTCAGATGGGAAGATGTATGTATTCCGGTGAACCAATTGATCTGGCAGATTTGTTCAATGATCAACTTTATGATATTGACCATATCTATCCTCAGGCGAAAGTCATGGATGACAGTCTGGACAACCGGGTACTGGTGAAGAGGCAGCTCAACGCACAAAAGGGGGATAGCTATCCCATCAGCAGTGATATTCAAATGAAATGCTCTGGCCTGTGGAGGAGATTAAAAGATAAAGGTTTTCTTTCTGAAGAAAAGTACAAACGCTTAACAAGAAAAGACGGATTCTCCGAAAGTGAACTGGCTGGATTCATTGCCAGACAGATTGTAGAAACCAGCCAAAGCACAAAGGCCGTTGCGGAAATCTTGAAAAACGTTTATCAGGAATCCCAAATCGTTTATGTGAAAGCAAAGGTAGTTTCAAAATTCCGACAGAAATACGATTTGATAAAAGTCCGGGATGTGAACGATTTCCATCATGCAAAGGACGCTTATCTAAACATCGTAGTGGGCAATACCTACAATGCGAAGTTTACAAGCAATCCATTAAACTTTGTACGAACAAATCAACGGTATTCCTACAATATTGAAAAGTTGTTTGATAACGACGTTTCCAGGGGCGGAATGACAGCATGGAAAGCGGGGAAGGCAGGGACTATTTCCACAGTTAAGGCTTTGATGAGGAAAAACAATATCTTGTTTACACGGTATGCCTATGAAGCAAAAGGCTCCTTATTCGATCAGCAACTGATGAAAAAAAGAAAAGGTCAGGTCCCCATTAAAGGACATGATGAGCGTTTAAGTGATATTGACAAGTATGGAGGATACAATATGGCTTCTGGAGCTTATTTCATATTGGTTGAATCTTTAAATCAGAGAGGAGAAAAGATTCGAACACTGGAAGCGGTTCCAATCTATCTTAAAGCAATTTTAGAAAGAGATGAAAACTCTTTAATCCAGTATTGTACAAATCATTTAGGTCTGAAAGAACCAAGAATCGTTTTGCAAAAGATAAAAATAGATTCGTTGTTTAAAGTTGACGGTTTTTATATGCACTTGTCCGGGAGAACTGGGAGAAGACTCAAGTTTAAAAACGCCAATCAGTTATGCCTTGATGAGCCAAATATGCAGACAATAAAAGAAGCTTCAAAATACCATAATCGTTTAAGTCTTAATAAAGAAGCTAAACTTGAACCAAATGAAAGGATTTCAGATAAAAGACTATTGTCGTTATATGAAACATTTCAAGAAAAAATAGAAAAAACTATTTATGGAAAACGCTTATCAGCGCAAATTAAAGTGTTAGAGGGTGGTCGCGAGAAATTTAAACTATTGACGCTAGAACAAAAGGCACTATCTGCTTTGCAGATTTTAAACTTTTTCAAGTGTAATAGTAATGGTGCGGATTTAAGAGTAATCGGAGGGGCAAAGGAAGCCGGAATACTTGTAATGAATGGTGAAATAAGCAAGTGCTCATCTTGCATACTTATTAATCAGTCTTCAACAGGTATTTTCGAGCAAGAGATTGACCTGTTAACAATATGAGTTGGAGAATTGTAGTCATTTCCAGCCGTGCAAAACTGGATTTCCAGATGAACTATCTGGTTATTAGAAAGGATTCCACAGTCCGGATTCATTTAAGTGAGATCAGTACCTTGATTATCGAATCCACTGCGGTTTCCGTTACGGCGTATTTGCTTAGCGAACTGGTGAAAAGGAAAATAAAAGTAATCTTCTGTGATGAAAAAAGAAATCCGGGATCAGAACTTTTGGCTTACTATGGAAGCCATGATACCAGTATGAAGGTTCGAAAACAGATTTCCTGGAAACCGGGAGTTTGCAACTTAGTTTGGACAGAAATCATTAGTGAGAAGATTCGGAATCAACGGGATTTTCTGGAGGAGTTGGATAAGACCAAAGAAGCCGAACTGTTGGATCAATATATTCGGGAAATTGCACCCGGCGATGAAACTAATCGGGAAGGCCATGCAGCAAAGGTGTATTTTAATGCGTTATTTGGAATGGATTTTACCCGAACGGCTGAAAACAATACCAATGCAGCATTGAATTATGGCTATACGATTCTGTTATCTGCGTTTAACAGAGAGATTACATCAAGTGGTTATATTACGCAGATTGGGATTTTCCATGATAATATGTTCAATCAATTCAACTTGGGTTCGGATTTGATGGAACCTTTCAGGCCATTGGTGGATCAGGTGGTTTATCATATGGATTTGACCGAGTTTGACCAGGATGCCAAGTTACAGCTTGTAGACATTCTGAATACAAAGGTTGAAATGGATGGTCGTATCCATCATTTGAACAATGCTATCAGGATATACTGTCGTAGTGTCTTTGATGCATTGAATGAAGAAGACATATCATTGATTCGGTTTTACAAAAATGAGTTATAGGTTTATGCGCGTAATAGTAATGTTTGACCTTCCGGTGACAACTGCTGAAAAGCGAAGGGAGTATATAAGATTTCGAAAGTATCTGATAAAGAATGGATTTATTATGCTGCAGGAATCTGTGTATTGCAAGCTGGCGTTGAACACAACGGTTTCCAATGCGATTGTCAGTAATATTCGAAAAAACAACCCATCGGAAGGCTTAGTTCAGGTGCTGACGATTACGGAGAAACAATTCTCCAGGATGGAATTCATTATTGGTGAGCAGTCATCAGAAATATTGGACAATGATGAAAGGTTGGTGGTCATCTGAATCTGGCAATAGAGGGAACCGGAATTGTATTGAGTTTCCATGAAAACCGTATAGAAGAACTGATAATAGAAAACCCAAAAGCTTACCGTGAACTGGTTGGCGACTTCATGATTCAGTGTGATGGCGATGAGGGCAAATGGATTCTGTCTGATGATGACAGTTTAGTGTCCCTTAAGAAATATGCGCTGATGATTACAGATGCCTTTTCATTGGATGTTAATCAGAAGAAGATGGTTTCACGGCTTCATGAAGTATTAAAGAAGAATTTAATAGAAGGACCTTTGTACATGGAATTCAGGCAACTGATGGCGGAGAATCTGTCTTTTGTGGAGAGGTTGATTGACGTCGAGGGCTATGACCTGGCATATGAAAAGGATTTAGATGTCAGTTCTTATCTGAAATTTGTCGGAGTGAAGAATTTGGATGACACTCAGGGTTTTCTGGAAAGGCTCATTCTATATACTCGATTAGCTGGAGAGTTATTAGGAATAAGGCTGATAGTAATCACCAATTTAAAGAATATGTTGGACGAAGAAGAGTTGGTTCAGTTTTATGTGATGTGTAATTACTTAAAGATTTCAGTGTTATTGATTGAAAGTACAGAACGACAAGTGTTAGAATATGAACACAGAACGATTATTGATCGGGATTTGTGTTTGATATAGCATTTTTAGTTTGAGATTCGCAAAGTATTGATTATGTTGGATAGGGACATCTACTCTCGAACCGGGATTTGAGGTTTGAGAGTAGTGTAAATCAGTATGGATCTCAAACGAAAATCACGACATAAGCGCAAGCGCAAGCGTTTGAGAGTAGTGTAAATCAGTATGGATCTCAAACTCCACGACAAGCTGTTCATGAGAGGATACTGTTTGAGAGTAGTGTAAATCAGTATGGATCTCAAACAACTGGCAGACTATTACGGCATCTCTGTCCGTTTGAGAGTAGTGTAAATCAGTATGGATCTCAAACTCAGCTGTCGCATAGTCATGCAGCACCAGCGTTTGAGAGTAGTGTAAATCAGTATGGATCTCAAACAAAATGCATTGTATGACTTCACAATATCAGGTTTGAGAGTAGTGTAAATCAGTATGGATCTCAAACGAACGGTTACGGATGAGAGGACTCTGCAAAGTTTGAGAGTAGTGTAAATCAGTATGGATCTCAAACCATTTACACATGCACCCCCTCGGCTCCTGTGTTTGAGAGTAGTGTAAATCAGTATGGATCTCAAACACGAAGACGTATGAGCCGGGGAAGAGCGATGTTTGAGAGTAGTGTAAATCAGTATGGATCTCAAACCTCCATCGTGCTGTTGACGACGAACTCCTGGTTTGAGAGTAGTGTAAATCAGTATGGATCTCAAACGCGGTCAGTCCCGGTATACAGAGGAAGACGCGTTTGAGAGTAGTGTAAATCAGTATGGATCTCAAACTTTCGTCTTTGATGACCATGGTCTCGTAGTTCGTTTGAGAGTAGTGTAAATCAGTATGGATCTCAAACTAGGCGGTACGAAGACAGAAGCCGGAAAGGAGTTTGAGAGTAGTGTAAATCAGTATGGATCTCAAACAGCAGATGGACGACGCAATCGAGTACAGTGGTTTGAGAGTAGTGTAAATCAGTATGGATCTCAAACCTGGCAGGCGTTAAGGTCATGATCGACGGCAGTTTGAGAGTAGTGTAAATCAGTATGGATCTCAAACGCCATCATCATCGTCCTCATCCTCATCGTGGTTTGAGAGTAGTGTAAATCAGTATGGATCTCAAACACCACGTTCTGAACGAAGGTCGCTTCAAATGTTTGAGAGTAGTGTAAATCAGTATGGATCTCAAACTGGTGCAACTTTAGGACTTTCGGCGGAACAGTTTGAGAGTAGTGTAAATCAGTATGGATCTCAAACGCCAACCTGGCCCGCTCCTTAAACCTGCCGGTTTGAGAGTAGTGTAAATCAGTATGGATCTCAAACATGCAGAATGCTACGCTTAACCTGACCAGGGTTTGAGAGTAGTGTAAATCAGTATGGATCTCAAACAGCGGACAACTGCGGAAGGACATCGTGAAAGTTTGAGAGTAGTGTAAATCAGTATGGATCTCAAACCCGTCGATGAGGCCCTGTTTCACCCACAACGGTTTGAGAGTAGTGTAAATCAGTATGGATCTCAAACATGCAGAATGCTACGCTTAACCTGACCAGGGTTTGAGAGTAGTGTAAATCAGTATGGATCTCAAACATGGACTTTGCCTATGCTGTGAACAGAATCGTTTGAGAGTAGTGTAAATCAGTATGGATCTCAAACAACACGGCTTTATATCGGTGGTACAGCATAGTTTGAGAGTAGTGTAAATCAGTATGGATCTCAAACTACACGGCTTTATATCGATGGCACGGCACAGTTTGAGAGTAGTGTAAATCAGTATGGATCTCAAACTTATCCCGGTACGATATGAGCAAGCCGAAGAGTTTGAGAGTAGTGTAAATCAGTATGGATCTCAAACTCGGCACCCAGCACCTTTTGTACCTCTTTCGTTTGAGAGTAGTGTAAATCAGTATGGATCTCAAACCTTGCCCATTCTACAAACCAAAGGAACGGCGTTTGAGAGTAGTGTAAATCAGTATGGATCTCAAACCTGGTGCAGGATGTTAGCACGATCATCAAAGTTTGAGAGTAGTGTAAATCAGTATGGATCTCAAACACCGATACTGGAAGACAGGCCAAGATCACTGTTTGAGAGTAGTGTAAATCAGTATGGATCTCAAACGAAAAGGGTGACTTGCATCGCCTTATGTTAGTTTGAGAGTAGTGTAAATCAGTATGGATCTCAAACGCAGCTGGACTACACGATGCAGGGCGCTCTGGTTTGAGAGTAGTGTAAATCAGTATGGATCTCAAACTTTTGGATCGTCAAGTCCATCAATCATGCCGTTTGAGAGTAGTGTAAATCAGTATGGATCTCAAACCAAGTGCGACTTGCTGAATTGCGGAAACCATGTTTGAGAGTAGTGTAAATCAGTATGGATCCCTAATGATTAGTTATACCCATGGGGCAAATCATTTGAGTACTGGAGAAAGACGTTATGAGCCTAAAAGAAGAACTAAGAACTTTCAACAAAGCCATGGACTGGGACCAGTTCCACACCCCGGAAAACCTCGCCAAATCCATTTCCATTGAAGCTGCCGAACTGTTGGAATGCTTCCAGTGGAACAGTGAATATAATCGCGAGGATGTTCTGGAAGAGCTGGCAGATGTTTATTCCTATGCAGTGATGATGGCGGATGTGCTGGGGGTAGAATTGGAAGACATTGCGTTGAAGAAGCTGGAAGTCACAAAAGAGAAGTATCCGGCAGAAAAGTTCAAAGGAATCAGCACGAAATACAATAAGATCGGTGATAAATGATGTTTAGGATTGATCGTTTTGCTTTTAATGATGATACGCCCAATAAGATCAGCGAACTCCATTACGGGGAGAGTTCGGTCGGCACCAACTGGCCGGTCGCCTATATCATCAACAACAGCAAAGAGGCTTACGTTGGGGAAACCATCCATGCTTCCCAAAGAGCTTCCCAGCACCTTAAAAACGAAGATCGGAAAAAACTCACGGAGATCCGGATTATCAGTGATGAAGAATTCAACAAGTCGGTGATTCTGGATTTGGAAGCTTTTCTGATCAGGCATATTCATGCAGATGGTAAGTATAATCTTCAGAACGGAAATGACGGGTTGCAGGATCATGAATACTATCAACGTTCGAAATACAGAAAGGAGTTTGAAGCAATCTGGGAAGAACTGAAGCGATTGGGAGTCGTTCAGAAAACGGTCAAAGAGATTGAAAACTCGGAGTTGTATAAGTATTCTCCGTTCAAGACCCTTGGTGAAGAGCAGCTGGAAGTAGAGATGCAAATCATCGATGCGTTGATTCAGAATCACAGGAGCGGAAAAAGAAGCATAGTGATTGTTAACGGAGGCGCAGGAACCGGTAAAACGATCCTGGCCATTTATCTGATGAAATACTTTGCTGATTTGGAGGCTGTGTCCAGGACGGATTATGCCCTGATTCAGGAAGATGGAAGCGAAATACTGGTAGAGGAGTTTGACCGGAAGGAGTTAAAGGACATTCAAAAGATTGGGATTGTATTTCCGCAAAAGTCGCTTCGGTCGTCGATTCAGAACGTGTTTAAAGGGGTCCGGAATCTGAGCAAGAAAATGGTCTATAGTCCCAACGAGGTCGTAAAGGATTATATGAAGACAGGCAAAGCCTTTGACTTGCTTCTAGTAGACGAATCACACAGGTTGAAATGCCGGAACAAAGGCCATCTTGCCAATTACAGTTCTTTTGATAAGTGCAACAGGGACTTGGGATTGGACAAATTCAAGGGAACGGAACTGGACTGGATGATGATGTGCAGTAAAAACGTCATCTTGTTCCGGGACGACTTGCAGACAGTGCGGCCTTGCGACATTGATAGTGAGGATTTCACCAGAATTACGGAGAAACAGTATCCTGGAAGTGTGATACATTCCCAGCTCGAAACCCAGTGGAGGTGCGAAGGTGGCAAGGAGTATGTCAATTATCTTCGACGGATTCTCTCCGGCAGACAGGAATACAAGGTCAATGTTAAGAATTATGATGTGAAGCTATTCCGCAATTGTGCGGACATGATAAAAGAAATTAAGCGATTGGATAATGAAATGCGGCTGTGCCGGGTGGTTGCCGGATACGCCTGGACATGGAACAGGAGTAATCCCGAACCGTTCACAATTGGGATTCAAGGGGAGCGGTACCGGTGGAATAGAACCTATGATAACTGGATTCAGTCGCCAACGGCAATCGATGAAATCGGATGTATCCATACCGTGCAGGGTTATGACCTGAACTACACGGGTGTAATTATTGGTGAGGACATCAAGTATGACCCGATGTCCGAGAAGATTTACGCAGTAAAGGAAAACTACTACGATCAACAGGGAAAAGCCGGTGTGGCAGACGACCCGGAAGCCCTGTGCAGCTACCTGACAAATATTTACCTCACTCTCATGACGAGGGGAATCAAGGGGACTTACATTTACGTTTGTGATGATGAGTTGAGGAAGTATTTTGAAAGGTTTTTTGAGGTGGTATAGGGGTTGACAGGTTGGTAAAAGAATATTATTAACAATTCCATTGAACAGCAATTTGAAGGAGGAACAATTATGACTAAAAGAATTCTGGTCACATTGATATGCACTTTTGTGTTAATGGGATGCTTCACTATTCCGGGATTCGCGGCGACAAATCCGGATGTGACGGTGAACGGTACTTTCGTAAACTGGACGGATGCACGGCCGTATATCGATGGCAATAACCGGACGATGGTGCCGCTTCGTGCTTCTATGGAAGCCTGCGGGTTAACAGTTACCTGGGATGGCGAAAAGAGAGAGGCGGCAGTTACTAACGGGTACACAATTGTTAAGGTACCGATTGACAAGAGGGTCATTACAATCAATGGGAAAAACAAGAATATTGATACGAATGCTGTGATCAAACAAGGACGGACATATCTACCGATCAGAGCGGTCGCTGAGGCATTTGGGTATAGTGTTTGCTGGTCGGATAGCGATAAACTGGTTTCTTTGATTAAATTGGACAGATATTATGATTACTATATGGAATACTCGGGGATATGGATTGGAAGGTTCAGCATGGATCTGGCGGGTAATGGAAATGTGCGGTTTTATTATACTCCTGAGTTTGATTTAGTGAATGTAAAACCAACCAGTATGTTCAAATACAATAATGAGACAATCATCAAGTATAATGGACTTTTGGTAATGATTGGTGGAGTAAATCCGAGAATGGTTACAGATGATATGATTGTTTATTTAGAGAACTATTAATTTGGGAGTTAATGAGTCGTCACTAATGACACGGTTGAATTGAACAATAGGGGAGATTCTTATGCCAGAAATCATTGATAGATCAAGAATAGAAATTGGAACAGTTTTGTATCATAGACTTGATGACATTGAGGCGACTGTGATCGGATTTGATGAAGAACATATTCATGTCAGATACAACAAGAAATGGTATGATCAAACAGAAACCAAGTATCGTTATCAAGACATTGGTGTTCAATTGTTTTTCACAAAAGAAGAAGCAAAATCGGATGTATATGAGAATAATCTGACGAAAAGTGCTAGGGCTAGAATAGAAGCAGAGGAAAATAAGAGGGAGAATGCAAAAAAAAGAAAAAGACAAGAGGCGGAAGAAAGAGCAATAAGAGAGGCACAAGCGAAAGCCTGGGAAGAAGAACAGGCCAAAAGAGAACAGGAGAGATTGAAAAGGGAAGAGGAAACATATCAAAGAAATCAAAAGGGATGGAAAGAGTTATATGAACTATTACTGTCATTGGAATGCAGAAAACCAGCAAGACCATTTGAGGGACTTTGTCATTATACTGATTTAGCAAATCTAGAGAGCATTTTAAAAGAAGGGAAAGTATACTCTCGAATAGTTGCAAAAGATAAAGGCCTCCTGACTACAGATGCGGCAGATATAGGAGTATTAGATCATACAGGGAGTAGGGTTAAATCCTATGTGCGGATGTATTATTATCCCAATACCCCAACTATCTATAGAATGCAGGGAGTACATTCATTTGAAGCAGATAAGATTCCCCATATGCCTGCGCCGGTACTATTAGTGTTTGATCCCGTTATAATGAGTCATAAGGGCGTTCGGTTTTATGAAGGAAATGCAGCATCGTCGTTTTCCTATAGTACTATAGATTGTTATATGGCTAAGGATAGTTTCAATTGGGATCAAATACAAGAAAGAGGAGGATATCCCCCGGATGAAGGTATAATTAAGCGGAATTACAGGAATGCGGAGTTCCACTATCCAGATGAAATCTCTACTGAATACATCAAAAAAATAGTTTTTCGTTCGGAAGCAGAATATTTAAATGCATGTTTTCTGTTTGGTAAAAATCAGTTGTTTTCCTGTAATCCTTATATGTTTCCGAATTGTGATCCGTTTTATCAAAAGGATGATTACAAGTATTATATCAACTATCTGAAGTATTATAGTTTTGATGTGAGCAATGGTGAAAATGAAAGCATTATTCATCTGGAGTTGCTGTTTGAAAACAATAATCTTGAAGGATATGACAAAAGATTAGTTTTGAAAAGCCCGACAGAGATTATATATGAAAAGATTGAAAAGAAGACTATAGAAGAGGCTGTTTATAGATGGGGTTCTGATCGGCACGCAACATTAACATACGATTTTTCTATTGATAATAAATATATGGAATGCATTGAACAGTTAGAACTGGAATACTATTTAAACGATCATCGTGTGTTGTATAACGGAGAAGAAAAAGAGAATCAATTCTAAATGATTGGATTGTGATTACAATGATTGTTCATTATAAGAGAACTACATTCGATTCAGGAGCCGAGGCATAAATTAACACAGTCAATTAGAACCCAAAAACGAAGAGGCAGATACAAATGTCAGCTTACATTGATAAACCAAGAATAAAAATCGGAATGGTGTTATATCATAGAATCGATAATATCGAGGCAACCGTAATAGGATTCGATGAAAAGCATATCCATGTCAGATACAATAAAAAACTGGATAATCAAATTGAGTCCAAGTATCGATATGGGGACATTGGAGTCCAATTGTTTTTTTCAAAAGAAGAAGTCACCTCGGACGCTTTTGAAAAGAATCAGACAGAGAGAGTGAGGAGGAATATAGAGGAAGAAAAACGCCTGGAAAGAGAGAAAGAGGAAAAAATCAGGTTAATAAATAAAGAAAGGGAACTGAAGGAGAAACAGCGAAAAGAGGAAGAAGAAAAACTAGCCAGAGAAAAACTAAGAAGGCAAAAGGAAATAGAAGAACTTGAACGTAAAAGAAAGGAAGAAAGAAGATCCAGGGAACTAAGGAAAAAAGAAGAAGAGGAAGAACGAAAGAAAAGAGAATCATATACTCATAGGGTATCATGGAGAGAAGATTTTGAACGGAGGAATCATGAATTAGAACAGAAAAGAAACGGCTGCAAGGAATTAGAAAAATATCTTCAGAAAAAAGGATTCGAGGGGTTGTGCCACTACACTGATATTTCAAATTTAAGAAATGTCTTTGATAATAAGGCATTATACTCCAGACACGTTGCTGAGGAAAAAGGGATACTGGTACGAAATGCGGCTGATGCTGAGGTTTTGTCACATACACAGGAGAGAGTAAAGTCTTTTGTTAGAATGTACTTTTTCCCTAATACACCAACTGTTTTCAAGTGGCAGGGGATACATTCAGTTGAGGAACCCGGCATAGCACATATGCCGATACCGGTGTTGCTATTATTTGATCCGGTAATAATGAGTCATAAAGGAGTTTGGTTTTTAGATGGAAACGCCGCAAGTACTCATACGAAATGGACAAATGATGTTAACGAGGCACGAGAGCAGTTCAACTGGGATAATATTTGTGAGAGAACCCCGTTGAGAATGGAAGATGATAGGTTTCTGAAAATCAGACAACGCAATGCAGAGTTTTTGTATCCTTTTCTTATATCAGCAGGATTTATTAGGAAGATCATATTCCGTTCGGAAGCGGAGTATAAAAATGCATTATACTTATATGGAGACAATCCACTGTTTTCATGTGATCCAAATAAGTTTCCAGATTGTCCTCCCTTCAATGACGAGGAGGATAAACAATACTATAGAAACTATTTAATGTATTATCATATTGCCTTAAACAAGAAAGGTATGAATGGATACAATCTTCACTTGGAAGTTGTATTTAAGAATAGTAATGCATTTGCATATGATAGGAGTATCGTTTTTAGGTTGCCATCCGGGAAAATCAAAAAAACGGATAAGAAGACATTCCCAAGGGGAGATATTTACGGACCCCAAAAGCTAGTATACGATATTCCGTTAACCAAACAGCAGACATGCTTTGAACTGCAATACTATTTAAATGACACTTGTGTGTTATATTATAAAAGATAATGCTAAAAAATAGGGAAATGGTGAAGTGAAATGATCATTTATTATAAAGGGACCGTATTTAATTCAGGAGCCGAGGCTTTAGTAAATACCGTGAACTGCGTTGGATTCATGGGCGGTGGTATTGCTCTGGAATACAAGCTCAGATATCCGGAGATGTTTGAGGATTATGCTGAAAAATGTAAGAGAAAACAAATCGAAACCGGAAAAGTCGATTATTATAAGTATCCGGATGGTGTAACCATAGTGAACTTTCCAACCAAGTATCATTTTAAGTATCCCTCTCAATTATCCTGGATCAGGCAGGGACTGGCAGACTTTCTGCTGACATACAAACAGCAGGGTTTCTCGTCAGTCGCATTTCCGAAACTGGGATGCGGAAAGGGAAATCTGGATTGGAACGAAGTCAAACCCGTAATGGAAAAGATGCTTGGACAAGTCGATATCGATGTGTACATCTGTTTAGATGAAGTGCCCGTTGCGGAAGGCGTTGAAAAACAGATGCTGGACGCATTCGAGGCTATGACGGTAGATGATATCTCACAGGTAATAAAACTGAATGCGAAACAAAAGTCTGCACTTGAAAACAGCCGACCTTACAGACGGTTTTATGAAATAGCAATGACTGGGTCGATTGGAAAAACGACATACGAAAGGTTATTCACGTATTTTTATAAAAACAACCGTTTAGAGCCGGATGATCAGGAACAAATCAAATGGGATATTTAGGCCTTGTCGTTTTTGATAATCAAAGATTGCATCAGAAGTGAATCATAATGGACTGTGCTATCATTTTTAGTGGAGGAAACCAGATTGAACATTCATAAGAAGAAGCAGAAAAATAAAGTAGAAAAGGTTTTCTGGATTACTATAATTGCTATATTCGCAGTAGCTATTGTGGGTATAGCACATGTTGAAATCAACCAAATCAATACTTCACTGGAAATGTTCCCAGAGTATCTTTCTTCGGGAGATTATGAGAAAGTAGTAGCGGCGTATAATAAATACATTGCTGATGATGAGGTAAAAAAAGAAGAGTTTGATAATGATATCAAAGGTGTAATCTCAGATATTTCACTATCTTGGTCTGAGGAAAGCATCAGTACAGATGACGCTGTGAACGCCTTGAATGAACTAAGTGAAATAGACAGTTATCTTTTATCTGAAGAGGCAAAGAAACAAATTGATTTTATTATTACTGAGAGTGAGTCTGAAAAACTCTATAGCACAGCAGAGGATTACTTTCAGAAGGGAGAATACTTTGAAGCATTAAAGACACTGGTCAAAATAGATAAAAGCTATTCGCAAATCGATGCAGTTGAGACCTTTTGTAAAGAGTGCGAAGGAATTCTTGTAGCTTTAGTGTCATATCCGACTAGCCGAGCTGAATACGAAGATTATCAAAAGAAAATAGATGAGTATCTGAAAGTAAAAAGGTGTCCCGAATTCACCAAGCAGAAGGAAAAGCTGGAAAACGAGAAACATGATTTTATGCTGGTCGCTCGAATCATCGAAAAGGCAAGATCAGAATTTGAAGGAGGAGAGTTTAAGAAATCGTTTGAAACGCTAAATACAGCACAAAAGAATCAGCCCGAGAATCCTTTTATTGCGGATACTGTGGAAGAACTCCATAACGCCTTTGTCGTAAGCAAGGCACAGGAAGTAAGAGATCTCGTTGAAAGGGAAAAGATAGATGAGGCGGTTGAACTTGCTGAAGAAGTGCAAAGAACTTATGATTGTGATGAAACGCGTTTCATCGTTGCATATGTGTGGGAAAGTAAAAGTCAATTATTTGCTTTCTTAAATAAAACAATAACCTTTATAACAAATAAACTTAAAGCATGGAATACTGAGGAATATGACGTTAAGCATGAGGCAGATCAGACTGGAGCATATATTATTAAAAGTGGAAAGAAACTATTCCTGGGTGATTATGATGAAGAGAGTGTTACAGTATTATCAATGGCGGGAGAAATTGGCGCATCGCTGATCGGTATAGATTTACCGTTGGATATTAGGGATTTTTCTCATGACATTGTTCATTGGGGTGAAGATGAATACTTTAAAGTGAAGCTTGGAGCAGATATTATTGCTCTTGTTCCGGTTATAGGTGTTGTTAAGTATCTTAAGTATTCAAAAGAAGCTGGAAAAAGCATAAAAAGATTTGAAGCAATATTTGAGGGGGCTACAGAAGCTGAGAAAGTCACTCTGAGATTGGTAGATGATAGTATAAGCTTAGCAAAAGGTGCAGATTCTGCAGCGGAAGTGGCGCGGATACAGGCTGATCATTTTGTCAAAATATCGACAAGAAATCAGAGTTTA
Source organism: Bacillota bacterium (assembly GCA_017405645.1). GTDB lineage: Bacteria > Bacillota > Clostridia > Peptostreptococcales > Anaerovoracaceae > RUG14258. Next base: position 54,848 of record JAFQZZ010000030.1, on the reverse strand, counting down.
GTGGGGCAGCTTCATCCTAAAACAAATGTTGAAATCATCGAAAAGGATGTTATCTATTCCGATGGGAGGCACTGGAAAGTTGCGGCTCCGAAGTTTAAGTCAAGGATAGATTTAAAACTGCCCGAAAAAAAGTATTATGAAGACAGAGGTGATCATACTGACTTTTGTAACGAACAACTTGTGACCTTGGCAAAAACAGGGGAACTAAAAGGTCGTTTCAAAAAATCAGAGATAAAGAAAATAATAGAAGAAGGAAAGCTCGATGGATATGTGTGGCACCATAGTGAAGAAGAAGGGTGGATGCAGTTAGTAAATAAAAACGATCATGTAGGAACTGGTCATACAGGCGGGTATGATCACTGGGGAAAAGGATATAAAGACAAGATAGAAGAAAACTCCTTAGAGCAATCAAACGAAACACTTGAAAATGCCAGCTGACATTTTGCGAGTTACCAGGAACGGTTCTTTTGACTCACTGACGATTTGAAGAATTACTATGGACTGATGTGGGCATTGGCCCCTATGCCCCTCTTCGGCAGCTTCACTGACACCTTCCCCGGAGGGGGAGGCAAGAGATATTTGGAGAAGAATTATGAGATGTGCACACTGCGGGGCGGAACTGGCTCCGGGAGATCATTTCTGTAAAAACTGCGGGAAATCAATCGAAAACAACCTGGAAAAGGTGGATAGAGCTACTCAGATTAGTTCGAGAATGCTAAAGAGAACTGTCATAGGGGTTATCGCATTCGCGGTGGTGATGATAGGCATGTTTTCTATTCTCGTTTTTATGGGTACTCTTTCTGATGTGTTGGAAAGGTTTTGAAGAGAAGCGATGGACACCGGCCCTACAAAACAAGCCCTTTACTCAACGAAAAAGTAAAAGGCTTGTTTTTTTATTGAACCCGAAATCGGAGTTGGGGTATAATGGCATTACAGACAATTATGAGTGTTTGCCCCTCTCCGTCACGGACTTCGTCCGTGCCACCTCTCCCCAGAGGGGCGAGGCAAGAGTAAAAGGCACGGTGACACCTCTCCCCGGAGGGGCGAGGCAAGTGGATAAATAAACAAAAGGAGAATCAATATGAGAGTAAGTGTACAGTATTCAACGATGATCGTAAAAAACCTGGAGGAGTCGGTCCGGTTTTACCGGGACGTGCTGGGAATGAAGGAAGGCTACCACGTGGATCTGCCGGGAAATTCCGGGATCACGATCATGGAAAGCGAAGGCGGCGCCTGTGTGGAGCTGATCCAGAACGAGGCCTTCGACATTGGCCTGTATTCCGTCGGGACCGATGTGGACGACCTGGATGAGGCGATCCGTGTCCTGGAGGAGCAGGGCTATCACACCACTCAGGTGGTTCCGACTTCGGTGGGGAAGATGTGTTTTGTGCAGGATCCGAACGGGGTCCGCATCTGCCTCATCGAACACTCGGAAGAATATAAAGCACAGTGGATGAAATAGTACCTGAGGTGGAAGCGATGGAGTTTTTAAGAAACTATTGGAGCATCCTGGTGATCCTGGCAATCCTGCTCCTACTGGTCGTCCGGATCGCAGGAAATCTGGACAAGGAGAAGGCCGCGGAGGAGGACGCCATGAAGGGAAGCTATTATCAGATCTCGCAGGATGAAGCGAAGGAAATGATGAAGAAGGACGACGGGCACGTCATCGTGGACGTCCGCCGTCAGGATGAGTACGACAAGGGGCATATCCCCGGGGCGGTGCTGATCCCCAACGAGAGTATTTCCACGGTGCCGCCGGCCCAGCTGCCGGACAAGGACCAGGTCATCCTGATCTACTGCAGGAGCGGGAACCGTTCCAAACAGGCAGCGCAGAAGCTGGCGGATATGGGCTATACCAATATTTACGAATTCGGCGGGATCAATACCTGGACCGGCGAGGTCGTGACGGATTAAGGAACAGGGAGCGAAGAAGAATCAATGGATTATTTGAATAAAGCAAGAGAGTATTTCAGCAAGGACGTGTTTGCCTCCGATACCACCGGCATCCGGATCGATGCCGCCGAACCGGGACATGCCCGGGTCAGTCTGGAGGTCGGCCCGCAGCATCGCAATGCCTTGGGGATCGTGATGGGCGGGGTGATTTTTACCATGGCGGACTATGCCTTTGCCATTGCCTCCAATGTGGGAGACGAAACCGTGGTGACCATCAACAGCCAGATCTCTTATCTGGACACCGCAAAGGGCAATAAACTCTTCGCAGAAGCTTTGCCGCTGAAGGATGGGCGGAAGACCTGCGTGTACAACATCGATGTGACGGATGAACTTGGCACGAAAGTCGCTTTCGTCCAGGTCACGGGGTTTAAAAAAGTTTGAGTCGGCAGGGAGGTTTACTATGAACAAGAAAAAAATCAAAGTCAGAGAATACGCAAATGAGATCACGAAGGCGCTGCCTTGGGGGATCCTCCTGACAAGCAAAACGGGGGATAAGGTCGATACCATGACCATCGGCTGGGGCGCGCTGGGGACGTGCTGGTCGAAGCCGGTCTTCATTTGTTTTGTCCGGGAGGGCCGGTTCACCAGGGAACAGCTGGACAGGAACCCGGAATTCACCGTCAATATCCCCCTGGGGAAGGCGGACCCGAAGATCATAGAGATCTGCGGTACGACCAGCGGCCGGGACTCGGATAAAATAGCGGCGGCCGGTCTCACGCCGGTGGAGCCGGAGAAGATCTCGGTGCCCGGCATCAAAGAGCTTCCGCTGACGCTGGAGTGCAGGGTCATCTATCGCCAGCAGCAGGATGTGTCGCTGCTGGGGCCGGAGATCACCGAAAGGTTCTACCCGCAGGGTGTGGACGGCAGTCATACGGGCTCCAACCGGGATGCGCACATCATGTACTTCGGCGAGATCGTGGATTCATACATTATTGAGGATTAAAGGGAGAATCACCATAAGAACAATCATTGCTTCGAACAATGAGGAGGAAAAAATGTTAGAGATCGGAACGAAAGCGCCGGCATTTACGCTGCCGGATCAGAACGGGGAGCTGCATTCCCTGGAGGATTACCGGGGCCGGAAGGTGATCCTGTACTTTTATCCCAAAGACAATACGGCGGGCTGCACGAAGCAGGCCTGCGGGTTCGGGGAACTGTACCCGCAGTTTCTGGAAAAGGGGGCCGTGGTGATCGGCATCAGCAAGGACAGCGTGGCGTCCCACAAACGGTTCGAGGAAAAGTTCGGCCTGCCCTTCACGCTGCTCTCCGACACGGAGAAGGAAGTGATCCAGGCCTACGATGTATGGAAGGAAAAGAAGAATTACGGCAAGGTGTCCATGGGAGTGGTTCGGACCACCTATCTCATCGACGAAGAGGGGACCATCGTCAGGGCCTTCGGCAAGGTAAAGGCCGCGGACAACCCGGCTCAGATGCTGGGGGAACTGGAATAAACCATGGACATCAGCAACATCGATTATCTGGGACTGGGAGTCATTGGGGACGGTTCTTTTTGACTCATCGTCGGCCTGAAAAAACTAAATATGATATTGAAATTTACCCATTATATGGTATAATAGTATGGGATTACCGTTTGGCGGTTCGGTCACTCTCGGAAGGGGGTGATGTTATGAGGAAATTTACTTTTTCAGAACTCTGTGAGTTCTGTCTGGTAGTTCTGACAGTCATCACCGTTTGTGTGCTGGCGATAAAATAACAACGAGCCGTCAAATAGCAGTTTGACGGCTCTGACCCATATTGGGACCAACCGCCCTGTGAAAGCGGTAATCCCTTATGTGAGCATTATATCGTGTTTTGATTGCGGAGACAAGGGGTTTCCCAAAGAAAGGATAGATTATGTCACGTGCATCAACGAAGGAGAACAAAACGGTTTATCAGCTGCGCCGGGAGGAGCTGGGTCTGAGCCGGGAGAAGGCCAGCGACCTGCTGGAGGTGATCCCGCCGGAGCGGATTGAACGGATCGAAAACGGAAAGTACACGGCCCACCCGGACGAGGTGATCGTCATGGCGGAGAAGTACCAGGCGCCGGAATTGTGCAACTATTACTGTTCCAACGAGTGCGAGATCGGCCGGCAGTACGTGCCGGAGATCAAGATCAAGGACCTGGCCCAGATCGTGCTGGAGATGCTGGCTTCCCTGAATTCCATCGAGAAGCGCCGGGACCGGCTGATCGAGATCACGGCGGACGGCAGGATTGGGGAGGACGAAGTGGGAGACTTTGTCCGAATCCAGGAGGACCTGGAGCGGATCTCCGTGACGGTGGAGACCCTGCAGCTCTGGGCGGAGCAGAAAGTGGCCGCCGGGGAGATCGACCTGGAAGCCTATAATGCGGTGAAACAGAAAAGCGAATGAGTCAATGGGGACGGTTCTCCTGACTCGCTCCCCGGGAGTGAGCCAGGAGAACCGTCCCCATTGACTCTTTTTTCATTTTTTGCGGGAATAGGGGGGCATATCCTGCAGTTTCCGTCGTAAAAAAACGGGACGGGTTTTCATATAATCATCTCAAGGGGGTATGCCTTTTGACCGTGAAAGAAAGAATACGGGCCGTTCGGCTACTGAAGAGCATCGAACGGCGCCCGGAATACGCGAAACATATCGGAGTGGAAGTGAAAGAAAGGAGTCGCTATGAAGACATCAATCAAAATTTTATTGCTCGTTGGAGTCCTGATGTATGTTTTCTCTCCCATGGATCTGTACCCGGGACCCATCGATGACGCGATCATTATCGCCCTGGGAATGGCGGCGAAAAGGGGTTTGAAACATGAGAACGCAAGATGAAAAGCTCCGCATTTCCCTGGTGGTGATGGTGCTCTCCATCCTGTTGGTGATTTTCATGCTGCTGGCGCAGATCCATCCGGAAACGGGGAATAACAGCAGCGCGGCTCCGGAGAACGCCGCCGCCAGCGCGGTGCTGCCCGTGTCGGCGGAGGAACTGTACAGCCAGGCGGAAAAATACAGCGGCAGCGGAGACTACCTGGGCGCTTTGAAGGCCCTGGCCCAGATTGATGAGACCTGGCCCCAGTACGCCCAGGCGTCAAACCTGATAAAGGAGTGTGAAGAAAAACTGCTGGCGGAGGTGTCATCGCCCGCCACCATTGAAGAATACCTGGAATGCGAAAGGAAGGTCAACGAATACCTGGAGGTGAGATCGAGTCCGGCCTTTCTGGAGAGGAAAAAGCAGTTGGTCGCCGACCGGGACGCCTTTATCGCAGCCGCGTCGGTGATCGAAACCGCATCCGCTGAATTCGAAAGCGGGGAGTACAGTGCTGCCCTCGAAACGCTGGAGAACGCGCTGGAGAGCAGCGGGACGAACCGCTTCATCAGTGCAAAACTGGAGGAATACCGGAGCATCTATGTTGCGGCAGTAACGGAGGAAGCCGAGGCGGAAATCGAGAACCGGAACTACACCACTGCGCTGGCGATCGTGGACGAGGCCCTGGAGGTCTGCGACTGCGAGGAGCTGCGCGAAGTCCGCAAGCACGTTCTGGAAGAAGCGGATCCCTTCTACGGGGTCTACAACGACCTGCGGGACAGCGCCTCGGAGTGGTGGGATTCCTGGACGGAGGATTCCGATCCTGCGGGTTCGCTCTTCGACTATTGGTTCAGCGTCCCGGAAACAGACGGGCAAACCATCCTATGATTTAGGGGTAACATATAAAATCCACAGCGCAGAGCCGTCGGACAACAGTCTGACGGCTCTGTACTTGTTTCTGGAATTAGGGTATAATAGCTTAAAATGAGTGAAAGGAGAGTGTGATGGCATTTAATACGATTGAAGAAGTCACGGAACGGCACCTGCACATCCTGTGGACCAATGGGGATCCGGTGACGTCAAAGAACATGGTGTTCATGTACGCCCGGAATTCCATGCTGAACCATTGGTGGGACAAGGTGACCGTAATCGTCTGGGGAGCGCCCCAGTTGACGCTCTTTGAAAATGAAGAGGTCCGGGAGGCCATGAATGAGGCCCGGCTCGCGGGAGCGGAGATCTCCGCCTGCGCCAGCTGCGCGGCGAACCTGAGGACCACGGAAAAACTGCAGGCGGAGGGGATCGAAGTGATCCGCTGGGGCGAAAAGCTGTCGCTCCTGATGCAGAACGGCCGGCACGTGCTGTCGGTTTGATTCTGTGATATAATATCCGGAAAGAGTGTCGTATATAATTATTGCAAGGAGGCGAAAAATATGTATCCGCTTTGGAAGACTTTATCGGAATTGAAGGAAAAGAAATGGGTGGAGCTGTCCCACCTGATGAATAATGACAGCCCCTACTGGGGCGGGATTCCGGAGGGAGCCGTGGAACTGGGGAACGTGGTCTTTGACTGGGGCAATCCCATGCTCGAGTGTCAGATCCAGCAGTTCAAGTTCCCGGGTCAGTTCGGTACGCACATCGATTTCCCGGCCCACTTCAAGAAGGGCGGCGTTTTTGCGGAAAGCTTTGGCATGAAGGATGCGGTCTTCCCGCTCTGCATCGTCGACATCTCCGCCAAAGCGGCGGAAGACCCTCACTACTGCGTGACCGTGGAGGACATCAAGGAATACGAAGCCAAATACGGCGATATTCCGGAGGGTGCCTTTGTGGCCCTGCGGACGGACTGGTATAAGAACTGGCCGGATATGGACAAAATGTCCGGGCTCGCTGAGGACGGCTCCGAGAACTTCCCGGACTGGTCCCTGCCTGCGCTGAAGTACATTTATGAAGTGCGGAAAGCGGCGGCGAACGGCCATGAGACCCTGGACACCGACGGCTCCGCCGAGGCGGAAAAAGCCGGGGACCTGGCCTGTGAACGGTACGTGCTGGACAACGACAAGATCCAGATCGAAGTACTGGCAAACCTGGACCAGGTGCCGCCGGCAGGCGCGATCCTCTTCGCATCCTGGCCGAATTTCGAAGGCGCCAACGGCCTTCCCTGCCGGGTATTTGCGATCTGCTAGAACCCGTAGTCTTGACGCTTGGGACAGCGGACCATATAATGAAATCAACCAAAGGAAAAGGAGGCGGTAAGCCATGAAAGAAGTATATGAATTCTTAAAGAAAGTCGGGACCTATTACCTGGCGACGATGGACGGGGACCAGCCCAGAGTGCGGCCCTTCGGCACCATCAACATTTTCGAGGACAAACTCTACATCCAGACCGGCAAATCCAAGGACGTGTCGAAGCAGATCCAGAAGAACCCGAAGGTGGAGATCTCCGCTTTTGACGGGCACGTATGGATCCGGCTGACCGGGACTCTGGTCCGGGACGACCGGGTAGAACCGAAGAAGGACATGCTGGAACACTATCCGGACCTGAAGGCCATGTACGATCCGGAAGACGGGAATACGGAGACCCTGTATTTCAAGGATGCGACGGCGATCTTCTACTCCTTCACGGAAGCGCCCAAGACGGTGACCTTCTAAATGGAAAATCGAAAGCAAAAAAGCCCGGCCCGGGAGATGCTGGGGTGCGCCCTGCCCATCTTCTGGGCCGGCGTCATCTGTTTCAGTTACCCGGGCATCATGACCACCTACTGGCAGCAGCGGTTCAACGTGGGACCCACAGAGACCGGGATGGTGCTGTCCTTCATGCTGGTGGCGCTGGCGGTGTCCATGTTCTTCAGCGGGAAGATCCACCTGCGGTTCGGGATGCAGAAATGCCTGCTCATCGGCGGGGGGCTGTATGTGCTGTCCTTCCTGATCCTGATGATGGCGAAGAGCATCTTCCTGGTGTATGTGTGGGCCTTCGTCGCGAACCTGGGCTGCAGTTTCACCTACGGCCCCGGGATGGCCACCGGCCAGCAGGCCATGCCGGACCGGCGGGGCCTGGCCAGCGGGATCCTGAACCTGGTGTTCGGACTGTCGGCGGCCTTCATGTCGCCGGTGCTGGAGTGGATGCTGGGTAATGTGGGTTATGAAAAAACCAACCTGATCCTGACGGTCTGCATCGGGACCTTCTATCTGGCCGGCGCGCTGCTGATGGGCCGGGAAGGCGGCCGCATGAAAGGCGGCGGCAAGAACGTGGTGCCGGCGGAGGGCGACTACACCGTGAAGCAGGCCCTGAAGACCGGGGACTTCTGGATCATCTGGACCATGTGGGCCTTTGCCGGCGCGGCGGGGATCTCCATGGTCTCCCTGGCGAAGGATTACTCACTGGCGGTGGGAATCGCCGGGGTCTCGATCCTGGCGGGGTACAATATCGCCAACGGTGTGGGCCGGATCATCATGGGCATCCTGACGGACAAGATCGGCGGGGAGGTGACCCTGGTGGGGGCCTTTTCCGTCATGGCAGCGGGGTATCTGCTGCTTCCCCATGTCCGAACCGCGATGATCGTGACCATCTGCGCCAGCTGCGCGGGCATCGGGCTCGGGGGCCTGTTCACGGTCTCCAGTCCCCTGGTGTCGAAACGGTTCGGACTGACCTATTTCGGAATGATCTTCGGGATCGTCTACACCGCCTACGGACTGGTGGGCGGCATCGTGGGCCCGGCGGGGGCCGGATGGGTCCTGGAGAAGACCGGGAGTTTCCTGGTGGTGTTCACCTACCTGGGAATCTTCTCGGCCATCGGCGCAGCGCTGATGCTGTGGCTTAAAAAGAGAAAAGACAGGAGAAATCATTATGAGAGAAATGCGGAATAAAAAGAGAGAGATCACGGATCTGAATACGATCGAAGAGATTCTGAAGGCCGGCCGGGTGCTGCGGCTGGGAATGATCGACGGGGACAAACCTTACGTGGTGCCCCTCCATTACGGCTACACCCTGGAGGACGGGAAGCTGACTTTCTATATGCACGGGGCGAAGGAAGGCCGGAAGATCGACGTGCTGAAGGCGAACCCCACGGTCTTCGTGGAAATCGATCTGGACGGAGACCTGATCCCGGCGGACAAGGCCTGCAACTACGCGGCCTATTTCCTGAGCATCATGGCGGACGGCAAGGCCGCCCTGGTGGAAGATGTGGATGAGAAGATCGCAGGACTGAAGATCCTGATGAAGAGCCAGACCGGGAAGGATTTCGAGATCCCGGAAGCTGCGGCGAAGGGTACGGCGGTGATCCGGGTAGATGTATCCGAATTCTCCGCAAAGGGACGCCCGAGAGAATAAAACGGAGAGAAAGCAATGGAGCCCAAGGTCATCAACCAACTGAAAATGGGCATTTTGACGGTGCTTCTGGGACTGGCCGCCGGCACGGTGGTGTGGCTGTTCCTGAAGGCGGTGTCCCTGGGGACGTTGGTCCTGTGGGACCTGCTGCCCGGGAAGATCGGCCTGCCGTTCCTGCCGGTCATTATCTGCGGGCTGGGGGGTCTGGCCATCGGCAAGCTCCATCAGCGCTTCGGCGACTATCCGGATGAGCTGGGCACCGTCATCGGCAAGATCCGCAGGGAAAAGCATTATGACTACCACCCCATGGGTGTCATGCTGGTCTGTGCCCTGCTGCCGCTGATCTTCGGCGGAAGCGTGGGTCCGGAAGCGGGCCTGACAGGACTGGTGGCCGCCCTGTGTTACTGGGTGGGGGACAACGTGAAAGCGGCCCGGGAGAATGCGGCTATGTATTCGGAGATCGGCGCGGCGGTCACGCTGGGAAGCCTGTTCTATTCCCCGCTCTTCGGCATCTTCGCCGTGGAGGAAGAGACCCAGAGCCGGAACCTGTACGAGGTGCGGATCCCCCGGCTCACGAAGCTGCTCTACTACGGGCTGGCGGCGGGAGCGGGATTCCTGGCCATCTATTTTTGGAACCACCTGACCGGGTCTTCGGTGGAAGGATTTCCGGCGTTTTCGGAAGCGGTGATCCACGGAGCGGATTATGCGATGGCCCTGGTCTACATCCCCGCCGGTTTTGCAGCCTTCCTGCTGTTCCGGCTGTCGGAAAAGGGGACGGGGCTGCTGGCGGAAAAGATCCCGCCCGTCTGGCGGGAAGTGATCTGCGGCGTCGTGATCGGCCTGGCGGCGATCCTGCTGCCCATGGTACTCTTCTCCGGCGAGGAGGAGATCCGGAAGTTCACGGAAGGTTTCGGCGGCTACGCGGCCGGGTTTCTGATCATAGTCGGCCTGGTCAAGATCCTGCTGACGGCCTTCTGCATCAAATTCGGTTTCAAAGGCGGGCATTTCTTCCCGCTGATCTTCGCCTGCATCTGCATCGGCTTCGGCGCAGCGATGCTGGTCTTTCCGAACCCGGCGGACCACATGGTCTTTGCGGCCGGGGTGGTCACGGGAGCGGCGCTGGGCGCGCAGATTCGGAAGCCCTTTGCCGTGGCGATGCTGATGCTGTTGTGCTTCCCGGCAAGGCTGCTGCTGTGGATGTTCGTGGCGGCGGCGGTCAGCGGCAAGGCGGCGGCGCTATTGATGAAAAAAGATTAGAACGTAAAAAACCCTCCCAAACGGGAGGGTTTCTTTATGCCCGGTTTAGTTTTCGGCGCTGGTGGTGCCGAGGATCTGGATGTATTTGCCGTCATCCGCGCTCCAGACCAGGGTCTCGCCGCCTTCGCCGATGAAGACGTCATAGCGGGTGCCCATGGGCGTTCCGTTGTCGTAGGTGGGTTCAATGGTGAACATCCAGCCGAGGGTCTCCACCCCGTTAGCCAGCCTCAGTTTGGCGTTGACCCCGGACGCTGCGCCGGTCAGGTCCTCGCCGGGAGGCAGGAGATTGCCCTGCAGCTGATACCGGCCGTTGGCCATTCCGTACATCCGCTTGATGTATTCCTCCACCCAGTACTCCGCTTCTTTGGCACTGTTGACTTCCCGGTAGGGCTTGGCCCAGTATTCCGTGAACATCATCTGTCCCCAGTCCTCGGTGTCCGGCGAGAAGATTTGCACAGTCCGGCTGTTGTTGTCCCAGCCTACGGTGTATTTGAAGGCTTCCGCCAGAAAGCGGATCGGGGCATAGGTCCGGCCGTCCCGGATGATGGGCAGGGTGTCCATCAGGCTTCTTTCGTCGAAGGCAATGACCACATTGTCGTTTTCGTCCCGAAGGGTGTGGGAGGTCCAAATCTCATTGGACCCGATGGTGAAGCGGACCGTAAAGTCCAAAGTACCTTTCGAGTCCGGGCCGAACTGGATCTCATAGCCGGTCCGGGAGAAGCAGGCTTCCCGGGCCAGGTTGTCCCAGAACACCTGGACGCCCATGAAGTTGGCGATGACCCGGAAGGGACACAGGGTCCGGCCGTCGTCGTTGATGAAGGGCCGTCCCATGTAGTCGTTGAACTGCACCTGGTTCACGTCGTATTTGGTATAGATATCGACCTTCACGTCGGAGGATTCCGCCGACGCGGTAACGGTCATCATCCCCGCCAGCAGGCCGATGGCCATGGCTACGCAGAGGATCTTTTTCAGAGTTCGTTTCATAATAGATTCCCCCTCTCTCCTTATTTCTTACATCATAACAGAAAACCCGGGAAATCGGGCAATCTTTTTTCAAAAATACTTGCAATTCCGGCCTTGTTTTTGTATAGTACAGAAGAACGGAGGAGTATATATAATGAGAGTTTACGAAGTGAGCTGGGAAGAAGAAGGAAAGAGAAACCGCCGGCACGCGCTGGTCAAGGGGCGGACCGAACGGGACGCGAAGCGCAAGGCGGACGAATATGCCCGTCAGGAAGAGGGGCTGGTGCCGGAATCCGCGGTACTGGCGGAAATCGTCACCAAGACCGTGGAAGGCCAGGAGATCGAGATCCGGAAGATCTCGGCGGACTGGATCATGGCCTTTTGTTCCATCGCCAACACCACCCGCCGGGGCTACTACCTGACCTGGGACAGCGTGGCCACCGAGGAACTGGTGGATTACCTGGAAAACAATCAGAACGACCCCTACGAGGCGGACGTTGCCAATGAAATATTCAAGAGAGCCTTTTTCCTGGACGTGGGCTTCCACCACGAAAACATCGATGCCTACAAGAAGGTCATCGGCGTGGACACTCCGGGATACGACCGGGAACTGGTGGCGAAGCCGCTGCAGGAAGCCATCGATCTTCTGCGCAGTGAAGGCTGGTTCGACTCCCAGCTGAAAGGCGGAATGCTGGACGACCTGCACAAGAAACGCATCAAAATGCCTGTCATCGGCGATGCCGTGATTTAGAGGACAGCAGACAGGAGCATAGTTTGAAAAGAGAGTTTTTTATCGACACAGAAAACGTGGGGACTGCCTGGATCCGGCAGATTTCTCCCCTGGCACCCAAGGATATGGTCTATGTGTTCGTCAGCAACGCGGAGCTGATGCGGAAGCTGAAGAATTCGATCCCCTTCCCGAAAAAGCAGGTGGAATTCGTGGAATGCATCGGGATGGGAAAGAACGACATGGACATCTATATCGCCGGTTTCGTGGCCCGGAAATCCGCCCGGCATTTCGTGAAGCGGGAGTACGTCATCGTTTCCAATGACAAGGGTTATGAGGATTTCATTGCGGGGTTTTCCCGGAACCGATGGGCGGTCATCCGCCGGCAGGGCGTGTACGGCCAGTCCTTCCAGGACTTCTACGATAAGGTCGAGCCGATCCTGACGGATATGCGGGTGGACCCCGACAAGATCATGGAGACTGCGGTGAAGTTCCGCAAACGGGACGAACGGGCCAAACTGCACCGGGACCTGGTAAAAGAATACGGGGACGAGAAGGGAACGCTGATCTACCGGGCCATCCGCCCGCACATGCATTTCCTGATCAACCGATAGCAAAAAGAACGGAATCGCCGGCATTGCCGGCGATTTTTTATTTTATCGTGCTGAGGATGTCGTGGGCCACCGGGCGGTAGAACAGCTCCCGGATCTTCTTCGGGTCCTTCGACTGGCCCAGCACCCACATCAGCTTTGCCACGGCGGCTTCCGTGGTCATGTCGTAGGCTTCCAGGATGCTCAGGCCCTTTTTCAGCCGGTGCCCTACGTGGTACACCGTCAGGTCGCTGCCTTCGTGCTGGACTTGGGTGGTCACCAGCACGGTCTTGCCCTTTTCCACGGCGTCTTCAATGGCGGAGTAAAAGTCCGCGCCTTCGTAGCCGGGCAGGCCTCCCACGCCAAAGCTCTCAATGATCAGCGCATCATTGCGCTCCAGCATGTAGGAAATCAGGTCCGCGTTGGTGCCGGGGATCATTTTCACCAGCCCCACCTTCGTGTCCAGCCGGTCGTAGAAGACCGGGCCTCCTTCGGGCTTCGTGTCGATGTACTGCATCAGGATCCCGTCCTGGAGCACGGCAATGAAGGGGTAGTTGATGCTGGAGAAGGCCTGGAAGCTTTTCGAGTGGGTCTTCCGGGCCCGGGTCCCCATGATCACCTTCCCGTTGAAGACGATCATCACCCCCGCCAGCCGGTCCGAGGAGGCGCAGATGAAGCTGTCCCTCAGGTTGGTCTTGGAGTCGGTGGTCTCGCTGCCGATAGGTTTCTGGGAACCGGTGAGGATGATGGGTTTGGGGGAGTCCTGGATCAGGTAGCTCAAAGCTGCAGCGGTGTAGGCCATGGTGTCGGTGCCGTGGGAGATGACAAAGCCGTCGTAATCGTCGTAGTTTTCCCGGACGCAGCGGGCGATCTCCACCCAGTGGGACGGGGTGATGTTCGTGCTGTCCAGGTTGAACAGCTGCCGGCAGTCCACGCGGCAGAGTCCAGAGATGTCCGGTACGTAGCCCAGGAGTTTCTCCGCGGTCAGCTCCGGAGCGTAGCCTTCCTCCGTCATTTCCGATGCGATGGTGCCTCCGGTTCCGATCATCAGTACTCTTTTCACCTTGCAGTCCTCCTCCGATTTTTTTATAATTATATCAGAAAAGGCGAAAGGAGAAAACCACTATGTATATATTGGGCCATGACGAGGATCTGCTGAAAGACCGGGACGTGATCCGGTTTTTCGACGTGGACGGAGTCCTGGCGGTGTACGGGTTCGGCGACGACGGGGTCTACGTGGTGAAGGACGACCGGGACTACGACGAATACCTGAAGACCCACGACGTGTACGAAACCGCCCGGGCGCCGGAATTCATGAAGGCCTACGTGGAAGCGTGCTGCGACCCGGCGAAGTCCTTCGTGATCTCCCGGTCCTACACCGACGTGGAGGATGACCAGAAGATCCGGTTCATCCGGCGGGAGTACCCGCAGATCCCGCCGGAGAATATCCTATTCGTGCGGGGAACGGCCAAGACGGACATCGCCCGGCAGGTGCTTCAGGAGCGCTTCGGCGGCCTTTCCGCGAAGCACCTGTGCATCGACGACACCTTGGACCACCTGGAAAAGTACCAGGCGGAGGGGCTTCGGGCGGTCCATATTTCCAGCCTGCTGCTGCTGGCGGAACTGAAAGGAGAATGAACATGATTTACGGAAACACGACCATCGATACGGTCCTGGGGGACATTACGAAGATCACCGACGTGGAAGCCATCGTCAACGCGGCCAACCGCTCCCTGCTGGGCGGCGGGGGCGTGGACGGCGCCATCCACCGGGCGGCGGGCCCGGACCTGCTGAAGGAATGCCGGACCCTGAACGGCTGCGAGACCGGCGGGGCTAAGATCACCGGCGCCTACCGGCTGCCCTGCAAATACGTGATCCACACCGTGGGCCCCATCTGGCGCGGCGGCGGTTACAATGAAGAGAACCTGCTGGGAAACTGCTACCGGAACTCCCTGAAGGTAGCAAAGGAAAACGGCGTCCGCACCATCGCTTTCCCCTCGGTGTCCACCGGCATCTATTCCTACCCGCTGGAGGAAGCCAGCCGGGTGGCGGTTGCGGCGGTGAAGGAGTTTCTCGATGAAAATCCCGGCGCCATCGATGAAGTGGTCTGGGTGCTGTTCGATTCGGGGACCCTGGCGGCTTACGAAAGAGCACTGGAGTAGCGGGAGGAGGGAGGTATCCGGCAAGACCTTCCATATGAACCCTTGCCTTCCCCCCGGGGGGAAGGTGCCCCGAAGGGGCGGATGAGGGGAAATAAAAGAAAAACACGAACATTATTTTCAAACAATGATTTTTAGTTCGTAGATTCAAGGTTTTTTTGCAAAATAATCGGATTTTTCCTCGAGAAAACATTGATTTTTACGATTATTTGCAGTAATATAATCTTGTTGGGCGTTATAATAACGAACAGAAATTTTCAGGAAAAGAGGAATAAGTATATGGAAAAGCATGAAAGAAGAGTCGGGACCGTTTCCAGAGGGATCCGGTGCCCCATCATTCGTGAAGGCGACGATCTGGCTACTATCGTAACCACCAGCGTACTGGAGGCAGCAGAGTACGAAGGGTTCGAACTGAGAGACAGAGACGTGGTCTGTGTGACGGAGTCCATCGTGGCCCGTTCCCAGGGCAACTACGTTTCCGTGGATGACATTGCCGCGGACGTGAAGGCCAAACTGGGGGGCGAGACCATCGGCGTGATCTTCCCGATCCTGTCCAGAAACCGCTTCGCGATCTGCCTCAGAGGCATCGCCAAAGGCGCTAAAAAAATCGTGCTGATGCTGAGCTATCCTTCCGACGAAGTGGGGAATGAACTGGTGAGCCTCGACAAGATCGATGCGGCCGGCGTCAATCCATATAGCGACGTCCTGACCTTACAGAAATACAGAGCATTGTTCGGCGAGAACAAGCATGAATTCACCGGCGTGGATTACGTGGATTACTACTGCGACCTGATCCGCTCCTGCGGATGCGACGTGGAAGTGATCTTCGCCAACCAGGCCAAGACCATCCTGAACTACACCGACAAGGTCCTCAACTGCGACATCCACTCCCGGAAGCGCACCAAGCGGATCCTGAAGGAAAACGGCGCGGCGGTGGTTTGCAGCCTGGACGATATCATGACGGCTCCCGTCAACGGCAGCGGCTTCAATGAAAAGTACGGCCTGTTAGGCTCCAACAAGTCCACGGAAGACAAGATCAAGCTCTTCCCGCAGGAATGCAAGGACCTGGTGCTGGATATCCAGGGCCGGATCTTAAAGGCTACCGGCAAGCACGTGGAAGTCATGGTTTACGGCGACGGCGCCTTCAAGGATCCCCAGGGCAAGATCTGGGAACTGGCGGACCCGGTAGTTTCCCCGGCCTTCACCGACGGCCTCGTCGGCACGCCGAATGAGCTGAAGCTGAAGTATCTGGCGGACAACGATTTTGCGGATCTTTCCGGCGAAGAACTGAAAAAAGCCATCGAAGACAGCATCAAGCAGAAGGAAAGCAACCTGGTGGGCAATATGGCCTCCCAGGGGACCACCCCCCGTCAGCTGACCGACCTGATCGGTTCGCTGTGCGACCTGACCAGCGGTTCCGGCGACAAGGGAACCCCGGTGGTCCTGGTACAGGGTTACTTTGACAACTATACGATGAAATAAGGAGAAAAAGATGTTAGAGAGAAGACCTGACAATATGGAGCGGATCGCCACTCCGGAACAGGCAAAAGCCTATATTGAGGAACAGATCGCAGATATTCAGGCCCAGGTCGGCGACAAGAAAGTCCTGCTGGCCCTGTCCGGCGGGGTGGATTCCTCCGTCTGCGCGGCCCTGCTGATCAAGGCGATCGGCAAGCAGCTGGTCTGTGTGCACGTGAACCACGGCCTCCTGAGAAAAGGCGAACCGGAACAGGTAATCAAAGTCTTCCGGGACGAACTGGACGCGAACCTGATCTACGTGGATGCGGTGGACCGCTTCCTGGACAAGCTGGCGGGCGTTACGGATCCGGAACAGAAGAGAATGATCATCGGCAAGGAATTCATCGATGTGTTTGCGGAAGAAGCCAAAAAGCAGGAAGGGATCGAATTCCTGGGCCAGGGCACGATCTGGCCGGACATCCTGGAAAGCGAAGCCGGAATCAAAGCCCATCACAATGCCGGCGGCCTGCCGGAAGACCTGCAGTTTGAACTGGTGGAACCGGTACGGATCCTGTTCAAGGACGAAGTCCGGATAGTCGGCAAGGAACTGGGTCTGCCGGACAACATGGTCTATCGTCAGCCCTTCCCGGGGCCGGGACTGGGCGTACGGTGCCCCGGCGCCATCACCCGCGACCGTCTGGAAGCCGTCCGGGAATGCGACGCGATCCTTCGGGAGGAATTCGCAGCCGCGGGCCTGGCAGGCAAGGTATGGCAGTACTTCACCGTGGTGCCGGATTTCAAATCCACCGGTATCACTGACGGAAAGCGGACCTTCAACTGGCCCTGCATCATCCGCGCCATCAACACCACCGACGTCATGGAAGTCACCGTGGAGCATCTGGCTCCGGAACTGATCGACCGTCTGGTGCAGCGGATCACCACCGAAGTCCCCGGGATCAACCGCGTGCTGTACGACTACACACCGAAGCCCCCGGCTACGGTAGAATACGAGTAATTCACAGAATCCCCTTCTGATAACAGCAGAAGCGATGCCCGCCGCCATTTTCAATGGCGACGGGCACCGTTGCTTTTTTGCCCCATTTCCATTTTTCAGAGAAACTGATCAGATTACCAGATTCCACGAAGAAAGCCCCTCCCCCTTTCGCCACTTCAAGGACGTTTTTACTCTGTAAAAAAGTAAAAACGCCAAACTAAAGGCGAAAGCCCTGTCTCTTTATCCGGAACTGTTGGTGGAAGATGTGTACGATGCTCTTCCGGAGGCGAAAAGAGTCCTCCTGGAGCCATTTCATGAAACCGATGAGCAGTTCGTCCAGAAGTGGATGACCCGGAATATTCGGAGAAAGCGGTCCGGAAAATCAATGCGTACCAGGCAGCCGGATACTATCCGGGGGAAGATCTGATCATTACGATGGAAACGAAAAACCAGCCGCTGGATGTGCGGCTGGTAAAGAAGCTGATTGAAAAGTATTGTTTGTAACGCAGTTATCTGGGGTTGATCCGGCCATCATCGTCCGAGGCTAATGTTTTATCGACAAGTCCACCAGCCAGGTTGTCCTTTTTGATCAGTTCTTCGGCTAATGGTGCAAGGCCTTTTTCGCCGGCCAGCTTATCTGCTGCGAGACGGGATTCGTCGGCAAGACCCCCGGCAAGACCCCCGGCAAGACCGCCTCCTCCGGAAACATCCTGCAATTCTTTATAGCAAAAAAATGCTGCCGTGGGCGGGAACCCGGCTGCAAAACCCTGCCGCATCGAATGAAAGTTTGTTGCGGGGAGGAGAATTTTCTTATATTATAAAGATAGATATATTTACGACTGGAAGGCAGGTGCTTCCGTTTGGGAAGCGCTTCTTGAAATATTCGGAACCGGATAGGAGGAAGGTAAGGATGGATACAAAGAGAAGCAGTATAAGGACCGCCGCCTGGATCGGCGCTGTCATCGTCCTGGTTATCCTGGTAGCAGGGACCGTCTGGATCGGTCAGGCGGCCAGGCAGGACACGGACGACGCCGTGCGGATGGTCAGCGAAATGTATCTGGATGAGCTGGCAAGCCGGCGACAGCAGGTAGTGGAGACTGAGCTCCAGAACAAAATCGACACGATCGGGGTCGCAGTGGATCTGATGACGGAAGAGGACCTGAGCGATGATGCCCACCGGCAGGCTTATCAGAAGCGGATGAAAACGCTGTATAAACTGGACCGCTTCGCCTTCGTAGGGGAAAGCGGCACGATTTACATCTCCACCGGAATCTCCGATGATATCGGCAGCTATACTTTTAATTATCAGTCCATGGCCGAACCGGACATCTCGATCCGGACTACGGAAGACGGAGATAAAAAAATCGTGATCGCCGTCCCCATTGCTCCGCGGGATTTTCAGGGCGACACGCTGAAGGTCTGCTTCATGGAAATGGATATAGCACAGATGCTTCAGGGCATATCCATGAAGTCCGACGAGAAGAATGCGACTTTCTGCAACCTCTATACCCGGGAAGGAAATCCCCTGTCCGAAGATGTATTGGGAGGGTATGCGACTGAAGGCAATCTGCTGGAGGCACTGGAACACGCGGAGATGGACAAAGGCTATTCCCTGGAGCAGGTGAAGGAGGATTTCAGCGAAGGCAGACAGGGACGAATATCCTTCCTGTACAACGAACGGAAAGAGACCCTGTCCTATATGCCGATCGAAGGGACCGACTGGCTGCTGACCTACCTGATCCGGGAATCCCTGATCAGCGACAAGATCAGTTCCATTACCAGCAGGACTCTGACCCGGAGCACGCTGCAGTCGCTGCTGACGGTGCTGGCACTGTTGGCCATGTTCTTCTTCATCATCCGCCAGAACCGGAGAAATGCCATGGCGCTGATGGAAAAGGAAACTGCGGAAGCAGAAGCCCGGGCCAAGCAGGAGGAAATGGAACAGCGGCTGGCTCTGCAGGAAGAGCTCCTGGCCCAGCGGGCCCAGGGTGAGCAGCAGAACCGGATGATCAAGGCACTGTCCTCCGACTATCGGAGCGTCTACTATCTGGAACTGGATAAAAACTCCGGGGTCTGCTATCAGGCGAGAACGGATATGCCCGGGTTCAAGGTCGGGGAAAGATTCCCCTATGTTGAAGCCGTCACGGAATACTGCAACCACTACGTTATGGAACCCTACCGGGAGGATTTCCTGGCCTTCATTGAGCCGGATGCCATCCGGAAGGGACTGGAAAATCATCTGGTCATTTCCTATCGATATATGATCAGCGTGGATGGAAAAGAATCCTGGGAGGCCGTGAAATTTGCCGGCGTCCGCCATCCGGACGAGCGGGAAGACCATATGGTCCACACCGTCGGCGCCTGCTTTGTGGACGTGGATGAAGAGACCCGGAACGATATGGAACAGAAAGAGACCCTGAAGGATGCGCTGGAGACGGCAGAGCAGGCCAACCGGGCCAAGACTGCATTCCTCTCCAACATGAGCCATGAGATCCGGACCCCGATGAACGCCATCATCGGATTGGACAACATTGCCCTCAACGATCCGGAAACCCCGGAGAAGACCAGGAGTTATCTGGAGAAAATCGGCAATTCCGCTGAACACCTCCTGACACTCATCAACGATATCCTGGATATGTCCCGGATCGAATCCGGACGCATGACCATAAAAAACGAAGAATTCTCCTTCCCGGAACTGCTGGAGACGCTCAACACCATGTTCAGCGGCCAGTGTGCGGACAAGGGTCTGGATTACCAATGCCATATCCTCGGGGAAGTGGACAACTATTACGTGGGAGACAGCATGAAGCTGCGCCAGGTGCTGATCAACATCCTGAGCAATGCCGTGAAGTTTACGCCGGAGGGCGGAAAAGTGGAATTCACCGTGCAGCGGACGGCTCAGTTTGAAAACCAATCGACCCTGCGATTTACCGTCCAGGATAACGGTATTGGCATGAACAAGGAATTCCTGCCGAAGCTGTTTGAAGTCTTCGCTCAGGAAGACTCCTCCACTACCAGCAAGTATGGCAGTTCCGGCCTGGGGATGGCCATCACCAAGAACATCATCGAGATGATGAACGGCAACATCCAGGTGGAAAGCGAAAAGGGCAAGGGCAGTACCTTTAATGTGACCGTCACCCTCATCAACGGCACGGAACACGAAGAAGGCGAAGAGCGGGCGCTCCGTCCGGATGAAATGACCGTGCTGATCGTGGACGACGACCCCGTGGCCTGCGAACACGCGAAGCTGGTACTGGAAAAGGCCGGCATTCCGTCGGAGATCGCCGGATCCGGTCCGGAAGCTATCGAAAAAGTGACCCTCCGCCACGCCAGACGGGATCCCTACAATCTGATTCTGGTAGATTGGAAAATGCCGGAGATGGACGGCGTGGAGACTACCCGGAAGATGCGTGAGATCATCGGCCATGAGTCCGCCATCATCATCCTGACGGCTTACCGATGGGATGATGTACTGGAGGAGGCTCTTGCTTCCGGCGTAGACAGTTTCCTTCCGAAACCGCTGTTCGCAAGCAGCGTGATGGAGGAATTCCGAAGTGCGACCAGGCGCAAGGGAGTCAGCTCGGACAAGACGAAGAAAAAGGCGGATCTGACCGGCCGCCATATCCTTCTGGCGGAGGATGTGGAGATCAACGCAGAGATTATGATGATGGTGCTCCATTCCCGTCAGATGGAGGCGGAACTGGCTGCCAACGGCAGGATCGCCGTGGAGATGTTCGCGTCCCGCGGAGAAGGCTATTACGATGCGATCCTCATGGATATGAGGATGCCGGAAATGGACGGTCTGGAGGCCACCCGCCGGATTCGGACCATGGACCGGAAAGACGCGAAGGAGATCCCAATCATCGCCCTGACCGCCAATGCTTTCGACGAAGACGTTCAGCGCAGCCTGCAGGCAGGCCTGAATGCGCATCTTTCCAAGCCGGTGCAGCCGGAAGCGCTGTTTGAAACGCTGGAGAGCCTGATCCCGGCCGACGAAGAAGAACAGTCCTGAACAGAAGGAGTAACATAGAATGGATATTAGGAAAAGAGATTTGACCAAACCGCTGGACCGGTATCTGTCGCCGGTGGATGTGTGGGCCATTGCCTTCGGCTGCATGGTGGGCTGGGGCGTGTTTGCCATGCCCGGGACCACCTTCCTTCCGATAGCGGGACCGGCGGGGACCGTTATCGCGATGCTGATCGGTATGGCGATCATGCTCGTCATCGGGAAAAATTTTTCCTACCTGATGCAGCGTACCCCCATGACCGGCGGCGTTTATACTTATACAAAAGAAGCTTTCGGCCGGGACCATGCGTTCCTGAGTTCCTGGTTCCTGTGCCTTTCTTACCTGACCATCGTCTTCCTGAACGGCACCGCCCTGTTTTTCGTAGTGCGGACGCTGCTGGGAGATGCGGTGCACAAGGGGATGCACTACACCGTGGCCGGAAACACGGTCTACCTCAGTGAGACCTTTATTTCCGTGTTGGTGCTGGCAGCAGTGGGTCTGTTCTTTATTGCGGCTAAGGCGGCGCTGCAGAAGCTGCTGACCGTCCTGGCTATTATCCTGATGGCCGGAGTCGTCCTGACGGCGGTATTTTGCGTTCCCCACGCCTTGTCCGCCGGGGTACTGCATTCCTTCGGGATCAGCGGTGTGAGCAAGGGCTATGCCATCTTCAGCATCGTCATCCTGGCTCCCTGGGCTTTCGTGGGTTTTGAAGTGACCTCCTTCGACACGGCCCACTTCAAGTTCCCCGTCGGGCGGTCCAAAAAGATCATCATCGTCTCCATCATCATGGCGGCGTTTGCCTATAGCGCTATGGCGCTGATCAGCGTTTCCTGCGTGCCGGACGGCTGCACCTCCTGGCAGGAGTACATCGCCGGACTGGACGGAATGAAGGGCGTGGCGTCGGTTCCCACCTTCTACGCAGCGAGATCCATCATGGGGACCGCCGGGCTGTTCATCATGACCATGACGGCCGTGGCGGCCATCATCACCGGCATCATTGGCGGTTACCGTGCCACCACCCGGGTCCTGTCCACCATGGCGGAAGATAAGATCCTTTCGGAGAAATTTTCCAAGACTACCGTCAGCATCCTGTTCATCATGGCACTGGCAATCATCATGTCCCTGTTCGGGCGCAACACTCTGTACTGGTTTGTGGACCTGACCTGCTTCGGCGCTATCGCCGGCTTCGGCTATACGTCGGCGGCCGCCTGGAAGATCGCCCGGACGGAAGGCCGGAAAGGCATCATGGCCTGCGGGATCATTGGAACGGTGATTTCGGTGAGCTTCATGATCGTGCAGCTGGTTCCCCATCTGACCGTGATGGAGGCCATGGGCAGCGAAGCATTCCTGCTGTTGTCCCTGTGGTGCCTGCTGGGATTCTTGTTCTACTGGCGAACTGTGAAAAAAAGCAGCCTGGCGGAATACAGCGGTCTGTCCACCTCCGGCATCGTGCTGTTTGCGCTGCTGCTTTACTCAGCCCTGATGTGGCTGGCCAAGCGGTTGATGGCAGCGGGCAGTGAGGAGCAGATGAAGCATATCCTGACGGGCAACGGCTTCCTGCTTCTGATAATCATCTTCGTGGGCCTGGCGGTCATGCTCTATGTGCAGAAAGTGGTCCGCGAGAAGCATGAGGCGGCAGAGCGTGAAAAGATCCACGCTGTGGAAAGCAGTCTGGCCAAGAGCCAGTTCCTGTTCAATATGTCCCACGATATCCGAACGCCGATGAATGCCATCATCGGCTACACCAGCCTTGCCCAAAAGGGAGAGGCTTCGGAGGAAGTCCACGGATACCTGGGAAAAATCGAGGATTCCAGCCAGCACCTGCTGGCACTGATCAATGATATCCTGGAAATGAGCCGGATCGAGAGCGGCCGGATCGAACTGGAATTCGTTCCGGTGGACCTGCGCGCTGTTTTCGAGGGTATGCGGGACTTGTTCGCCGAGCAGATGAAGCAGAAGAACCTGGATTATCAGGTGCACACGGAACAGGTCAGGAACCCGTACGTCTGGTGCGACCGGAAGAACCTGAACCGGGTGTTGTTGAATATACTGAGCAATGCCTACAAGTTCACTCCGGAGGGCGGGACCGTTACCGCCTCCCTGTGGGATGCCGGCGTAACGGAAACCGGCTACGGGAATTACGAGATCCGGGTGAAGGATACGGGCATCGGCATGTCCGTGGAATTCGTCGAGAAGATGTTTTACGCCTTTGAGCGGGAGCGGACTTCCACCGTCAGCGGCATTGAGGGAACGGGCCTCGGGCTGACCATCACCAAGAGCATCGTGGACCTGATGGGAGGCACCATCGAAGTGATCACCGCTCCCGGCAGCGGCACGGAGATCCTGATCCGGCTGAAACTCCAGCTGGCGGAAGAAAAGGATGTGCCGGAAGCCGGCAAGAGCGGGGGGACCGGCGAAGAAACCGGGGAACCGGCGATCGATTTCTCCACGAAACGGCTGCTGCTGGTGGAAGACAACATGGTCAACATGGAGATCGCCTCCATGATCCTCACCCAGGCCGGTTTCACGGTGGAGACGGCGGAGAACGGGAAGATTGCTGTGGATATGATGACCGGGTCCGAACCGGGTTATTACGACGCGGTCCTAATGGATATCCAAATGCCGGTGATGGACGGATACGAAGCCACCCGGATCATCCGGGCACTGCCGGACAGCACCCTTTCGCAGGTCCCCATCCTGGCCATGACGGCCAACGCCTTCAAGGAAGACGAGGAGGCAGCAAAGGAAGCCGGCATGCAGGCTCACATCGCCAAGCCGGTGGATATCAATGCGATGATGAAGACACTGACGGACGTATTGCTGGAAGCGGAACGGAAAAAGGATTCATGAAAATCCTTTTAAACAGATTTGAAACGCGTAAATCCTGCGCATGAGAAGGAGGACGGATATGAAAAAAATACTGATCTTAAACGGATCGCCGAGAAAAAAAGGAACGACGGCTTCCCTGATCAAAGCTTTTACGGAAGGGGCGGAAAGCGCCGGCAATGAAGTGAAGGAACTGTATCTCCCCGGAATGAGCATCGGCGGATGCCTTGCCTGTGAGGCCTGCAGCGGGAACGGCGGCAGCTGCGTCCAGAAGGATGACATGGAACGGGTCAATGAAGCCGTGGAGTGGAGCGATGTGATCGTCTTTGCATCCCCGATGTACTGGGGCACGGTTACCGGACAGCTGAAGATCGTGGTGGACCGCCTGTATGCGATGTGCAACAGGCTGAAATGGAGCGGCTTCAAGAAGGAAACGGCCTTCCTCATGACAGCGCGGGGAAACTACTACGGCCAGGCGCTGAATTTCTACGGCATCTTTACCAACGCACTGAACTGGAAGGACTGGGGCACGGTTCTCGGTGCCGGGAAAGAGGAGGAGGCGCGGCAGATCGGCGCATCCATCAACTAGAAAGAACCCAAAGGCAAAACAAAAACCCTGCATTTCTGCAGGGTTTTTTATTATCTGTAAAAGTTCTTATTCCGTCCCGCGTTCACAGAACCGCATGAAGATGGCGGCGGCCTGGGCCCGGGTGGCGCTGCCGGCGGGATCCAGCTTCGTTTCGCTCATGCCGTTGATCAGGCCTTCGCCGATGGCCCATTCCATGGCGTCCTTTGCCCAGGGGCTGATCCGGTCCGCGTCGGTGTACTTGTCGATACTTCCCCCGGTCGAGGCAGAGACGTCCTGGCTCTCCCCTTGGGGGAGAGCTGTCTGCGAAGCAGACTGAGAGGGGGTTTCCTTATTTGAATATCGATACAGTATCGTCGCGAACTGTTCCCTTGTAATAGGCAGGTCCGGCGCAAAGGATGTTTCGGACATCCCGTTGACGATATCGTTTTCGCTTGCCCAGTTCACCGCCGGGGTATACCAGTCCTGCGTCAGATCGGTGAAGGCGGAAGCCTTCGCCTCCGGTTTGCCTGCCAGGCGCCAGAGGATGGTGACGATCATGGCCCTGGAGGTGGTTCCCTGCGGCTCGAATCGGGTATCGCTGACGCCGTTCATGAGCTCGTGTTCCACCGCGTAGTTCACCGCCTCATCATACCAGGCGCCGGCCACCACGTCCTCAAAGAACTTCTTCGAGACGATCACGGTGGCGGAAGTCTCCATAACCACGTCATTTCCTTCCTCGTCCTGGACCGTGGCCTTCACGGTCACTTTGGCAGTCCCCGGTCCCACAGCGGTCAGCACGCCGTTTTCGCCCACGGCGACAATGCTTTCGTCTTCCGATTCATACTCATAGTTAGTGATCTTGGCGGGAGAGGGGTCCGTGCGGATTGGCAGGGCCGCCTGTCCGCCCGTCAGCATCCGGATCGTATCCTGTACCGGGGAAATGGACTTCACCACCGGGAGCGGGTCGCTGGTCACTGTCAGGGTAAAGGTCCGGGTCTCGCCCATCTTCAGCTTGCCGGTGAAAGTGGCCGTTCCGGTCCCGTGGTAGGTGACGAATCCTTTTTCATCGATGGTGGCAAAGCTTTCATCGGAAGAAGTCCAGGTGACCCGCTGGTCTTCCGCGTCGGTGGGAATCACGGTGTAGGGAATCTGGTAGGTCCAGAAGAAGTTGTTGTGTTTCACGATATCGCAGTCCTTGCTGAGGGCTATGTCTGCGGCGTGGGTCAGTGAACTGTCCGGCGCGTAGACCGCCGTCAGGGTCCGGTCCTCGGTGACCGGCGTCGCGGTCTTGATGATGTTTCCGTCTTCATCGGCCCAGCCCATGAAGGTGAAGCCGTCGATTTCGGGGAAGGGTTCGCTGCCCTTCAGTTCCTCGTCCGCCGTTTTGTAGTCATAGGCGAACACCTTGCCGTCGGCCATGAAGGTGACCTGATGGACCATATCGTCCAGGGTGTCGAAGTTCGCATCCACCCAGGCGAGCCGGGTGTTGATCCAGGTCCTCAGCTTTTCCACTTCGGCTTTGTAATCGAATTCAGCATCCGGATGGAGGGCCAGATGGTCCTGCTCGGCGGAAGCTTTCGTTTCTTCATAATACTGATCCAGGAGGCCGCCCTCTCTCACCAGTTCGACGAGGCCGGCCCGCATCACCGGCCACTGCTTATGCAGTTCCTGCAGGAAACCGCCTTCCGACTTGTCGTAAAACAGGGGCTTCAGCCAGTCGTGGCCGTAGCTGAACCCTTCGGTCCCGTAATTGAACCCCCAGGCATAGTCGAAATCCCAGACGGGCCCCCAGAAGATCTTGGCAACGCCGTCTTCCGGATCCCGGTCTTTGTAGATATAGGTGCTGCCGGTGGCAAAGGCGTCGCCGTTCAGGGGTATCATCTGCGCCAGCCAGTACTTGGCGGCGGATTCCACGTCCATGACCTCCCGGTAGGCGGTGCCTCCGGAGTACAGCACGTCCTCCGCCTGCCGGATGTATTCCTGGATGTATTGCTGCTGGGCGGGATTCACGTAGCCGTCGTCCTCCGTGTCAAAGGAAGGCGTGTGGGTAGCCCAGTCCACGCCCCGGTGGGTATAGAACCGGTCGGGAGAACCGTCCCGGACCTGCAGGGCGTTCTGCAGCAAGTAGCCGCCGGTGATGACGGCGGGATCCGTATCGCTTTCTTTCAGTTCCCGGATCTCCAGGCGGTTGTCGTCCACCCGGACGACCTCGCTGAGGTAATAGCTGCCCAGGTATTTGGACCCGTATTCACTGCCGGTCATGACCAGGTCCACGGGCACGCCCCGGGGAGTGAAATCAAAGCCCATCTCATCCCCCAGCCAGGCGGTGATCCGGTCCTTGAGCAGGGAGGGGTCCGCTTCGTTGGCCAGCAGCGCCCAGTGTTTGTTGGATCCCAGGCCGAAAACATCCGTCTTCTTGTCCAGCTTGATCTTGAATGGCCTTTTCGGTTTATGCCAGGAAGAATTGCCCCGGCCCCGGATGCTCATGGAAAGGTTCTCGAAGCTTTTGCAATCCAGGTCCGGAAAATCCGCGTAGTGGAATCCTTCCGGCACATCAATGGTGACCGTGCCGTAGCAGTAGACACTGTGGTCGGGACTGTCGAGCATATCCTGAATGGAGCCCTGTTTTTCATCGATATTGATGTACACCACAGGGATGCCGTTGTCCACCCGGACTTCATCGCTTTCCTCCGCGTAAACGGCGGCGGTCATGAAAAGCACTGCCGTGAGGATCAGGCCCAAAACGAACAGGTATTTCTTCATAGTATCATCCTTTCTTAAAAAAAACGCCAAAGGCAAACCGGCCTTTGGCGTTGCATTTGATCAGTTCATCCGGATGCACAGCATCGTCATGTCGTCGGACGGATCGACTCCGCCCACAAAATCCGCCACGTCTTTCCGGACAGTTTCGATCACGGAATCGGCGTCCGGGGTTTTCAGCGAGGAGAGGAGGTTTTCCAGACGTTCCTCGCCGTACAGGTCATTGGCAGCGTTTTCCGCTTCCGTCACCCCGTCGGTATACAGGAACAGGACATCCCCCTGTTTCAGGTCCAGGTGCTGCGGACGGAACGTCAGCCCTTCCATTCCTCCCAGAACGAACCCGCCCCGGTGGCGGATGTATTCCGGGCCCTGTCCGGTGATCAGGACCGGAGGGTTGTGCCCCGCGCAGACGAAATCCACTTCGCCTGTCGGAATGTCCAGGATGCCGATCCAGGCGGTGACAAACATTTCCGCCTCGTTGTTATTGCAGAGGCTGTCGTTGGCCAGCCGGATCGACTCGGACAGATCGATAAAGTCCCGGACGCAGTTCTGCAGGGTGATCTTGGCGGATGCCATAAACAGCGCTGCCGGGATCCCTTTCCCGGAAACGTCGGCGATCAGGAAAGCGATCTTATCCGGGGTCAGGAAGAAGACGTCGTAAAAGTCCCCGCCGACCTGCTTGGCCGGTCTCATATACCCGCGGATATCGAATTCCGGACGCCCCGGGTATGTGTCCGAGATGGGCGGGAGCAGGGATTGCTGGATAATGGTGGCCACTTCCAGTTCCGACTGCAGGCGGCTTCGTTCCATGGTCATGGTCCGCTGGTTTTCGATGTAGGCCATGACGGCCATCATCAGGGTGAAGCCCACGGCGTTGACGATGATGAAAGGCAACGCAATGCTTTGGACGATGTCCAGGGCTGTTTCAAAAGGCCTGACCATGAGCAGCACGATGCACAGATGGAAAACTTCCATCGCGGCGCCGATGAGCAGTGCCATCCAGGGCTTGATCATCCGTTCATGGTAGCGGTCCGACAACAGGCCGCACATGGTGCCGATGCAGCAGGTGGCGATGATGCAGGCCTCCGCCGTGATGCCTCCCATGGTATACCGGTGGGCGCCGGCGATAAGACCGCCCAGCAGGCCGCCCCAGGGGCCGCCGATGAATCCGGCCAGCATGGGACCGATGTCCCGGACGGAAATCACGGCACCGTTGTAATCGATGCCGGAAATGTTGCCGTAGATCCCGAAGATGCCGCCCAAAAGCCCGGCGATGAGGACGTATTTCCAGCTTCTCCTGTTGCCGAAAAACCGGTGCAGGAGATTGCTGCCGCCGATGATGGAGGCCACTACCAGAATGACCGCCAGCGTGCCGATCAGTTTGACAAATAAAGTATTCATGTATTTCCTCGAATTCTCAAAGTGATCCCTCCGACCCGTGAGTCGGAGATATACAATAATATACCATAATTGAGCAAAAATATCAAGAGGATTCCTGCCGGAGGGAATGACAGCCTCCGCGACTTGAAAGAACCGCTCACTGTGGTATAATGACAACAACAAGAAGAAACAGAAAGGCGTGACGGACATGAAACGATTCCTTATTCTGATATTGGCGGTGAGCCTGATGGTTCCCTGGGTGGCGGGCTGCGGCGGAAGTTCCTCTTCCTCCGGCAGCGCGGGGGTCCCCAACCCCCTGGCCCAGATCTCCCTGTCCCAGTTCCAGGCGGACACGGGATTTGACGTGGACCTTTACGAAGGGTACGAGCTGGGGGATGTGTACAAGATCAACACGGACCCGGTGATCTACGGGCTGAAGATCACGGATGAAAACGGACTGGAATACGATGTGCGGCTGGCGAAGACGGACAATCTGGTGGAGATCTCCGGCATGAATTACGACTGGACCTACACCAACGAGCCGGAGGCGGCGGAGGAAGCCGTCACGGAGTCCGGTTCGGAGCCGGAGGAAGCGGAGGCTTCGGACGAAGAGACCGGCGATGAAGAGGAAGCGGCGGAGGAAACGAAAGCCGAAGAAGAAGAGCCGGCGGAGACGGAGACCGAAGAAGCCGTGGAAGAGCCCGAGTATTACCTGTACATGACCGATGACGGCCAGGGCATGATCACCTGGTACGAGGACGAGTACAGCTGGAGCGTTTCCATGGTCAGCGGCGCAACGAAGGCGGCGCTGGATAAAATGTACGACGACCTGTACGGGATGGTCAGTTTCTAGGAGGAGTTATGCGAAGATTGAAGATTCTGGGCCGGATCCTGAAAGAGACCCGGGCGGACAGGCTCCTCTGGGGTTTTCTGGGCTTCATCCTGATCTGCGGACTCATCATCTGGATCCGGGAGCCGGGCATTGACACCTACCGGGGGGCCCTGTGGTACTGTTATTCGGTCATAACCACCATCGGTTTCGGCGACGTGCTGGTGACTACCCCGCTGTCGAGGGCCCTGTCGATCGTGCTGTCGGTCTATGCGGTCCTGGTGATCGCCATCGTGACCGGCGTCGTGGTCAAGTTCTACAACGAGGTGACCGACCTGAGGAACAAGGAGACCCTGGCGTCATTCATGGACCGGCTGGAGCATCTGCCGGAGATGAACCGGGAGGAACTGGAGGAGATGTCGGAACAGGTGAAGAAGTTCCGGAAGAAATAGAATTGAAGGGGGCCGATGTTCGCATCGGGCCCTTTTTATGGTGGACGAAAAACCGGCGGAGGAGTAGAATAAAGAGGAAGAAACGAAAGAAACGGGAGGAGCGTTTATGGCATATAACGGATTTGCGATTGACCGCTACGTGGATGCGGACGCGGTCACAAAACAGCTGGACGAGCTGATCAGACAGCCCGTCTGGGGCATCCGGCCGGAGGAGCTGGAAAAATACGAACGGGAATACTTTGAGGCGAAATGCCGGGGTTCGAAGGAACGGATCAGCGAGGCGAAGACCATCATCCCCGGCGGGGTGCAGCACAACCTGGCCTTCAACTACCCCTTTCCCATCGTGATGACGAAGGCGGAAGGCGCGAAGCTATGGGACATCGACGGGAACGAGTACTACGACCTGCTGCAGGCCGGCGGCCCCACGGTGCTGGGGAGCAACCCCCCGGCGGTGCGGGAAAAGGTCATCGAACTGCTGGAGACCTGCGGTCCCTCCACGGGGCTGTTCCACGAGTACGAATACAAGCTGGCGAAGAAGATCTCGGAACTGGTGCCCTCGGTGGAGATGTTCCGGATGCTGGGTTCCGGCACGGAAGCGGCCATGTGCGCCGCCCGGGTGGCCCGGCTGAAGACCGGAAAGAAGAACCTGCTGAAGATGGGAGGCGCCTACCACGGCTGGTCGGACCAGCTGGCCTACGGGATCCGGATCCCGGGGACCAAGGGGCTCCAGTCCCGGGGCATCCCGAAATACGTTTTCAGCCACACCGATGAATTCTTCCCGGGGGACCTGGAAGACCTGGAGAAGAAGCTGAAGAGGAACCGGACCCGTGGCGGCACCGCAGCGGTGTACATCGAACCGGTGGGACCGGAGAGCGGCACCCGGCCGGTGACCCGGGAATTCATCCGGGGCACGGAGGAACTGGCCCACCGGTACGGCGCGCTGCTGATCTTCGATGAGGTGGTGACGGGCTTCCGGATCGGGACCGGCGGCGCCCAGAGCTATTTCGGCGTGGACCCGGACCTGACGATTTTCGGCAAGGTCATCGCCGGAGGCTATCCCGGCGCCGGCGGCATCGGCGGCCACGCGGACTGCATGCAATACCTGGGAGCGGGGATCGATTCCTCCGGCAAGAAAGTGAAAAAGGCCCTCTGCGGCGGGACCATGGCGGCGACGCCCATCTCCTGCTGCGCGGGATATTATACCCTGGAAGAGATCGAACGGACCGGGGCCTGCGAAAAGGCCGGCCGGATGGCGGACCGCCTGGTGGCGGGGCTGCAGGCGTCCGCGGCGAAATACGGACTGCCCTTCGTGATCTTCAACCAGGGATCCATCTGCCACGTGGACACGGTGGGGACCATGCACTTCGCCATCGACTGGTCGAAGCCCTGGACCCTGCCCACCATCATGAAGGAGACCGGCCGCAGGCAGAAGGAGATGGAGCATATGGGCGCAGCCTACATGGCGGAGGGAATCGTGACCCTGGCAGGGTCCCGGCTCTACACCAGTGCGGCCTATGACGAGGCCATGATCGACGACGTGATTGCCCGTTTCGACCGGGTATTTGAAAAATGCGGGAGGCTGGAAGAATGATATACGAAATCGAAGAGGCGAAGGAAAAGATACTGGAAGCCTGTCACGAGATGCAGCGGGCGAATCTCATCGCCCGGACCTGGGGGAACGTCAGCGCCCGGCTGTCGGACAAGGAGTTCCTGATCACCCCCAGCGGGAAGGATTATAACGAAATGACCGGCGACGACCTGGTGAAGGTCCGGATCCGGGACGAAAAATGGGAAGGGGACCTGAAGCCCTCCAGCGAGAAGGGGATGCACGCCCGGCTTTATAAGAGAAAGCCCGAGTGCGGCTTCATCATCCATACCCACCAGACCAATGCGTCGGCCCTGAGCATTTTCCGGGAGGACCTGAAGCTTTCCGAGATGTCGGACAGCCTGGTAACGGAAGAGGAGCGGAAACTGCTGGGAGACATCGTTCCCTGCGCCGTATACGCGATGGCTTCTACGGTAAAACTGGCCAAGGCCGTGGCCTATCAGGCGAAACTGTACCCGGAATGCCGGGCGATCCTGATGCGTTTCCACGGCGCAGTGTGCATGGGAGCGGACGAGCAGGAGGCCATGGCGGTGGCCAAGGCCCTGGAGGCGGTCTGTGAACGGCTCTATGAAAAGCGCTGCGGCGAGAAGATCCTGACGGAGGAGGGAATTTCCTTCGGCCGGGAATGGCAGGACGGCTGGCTGATCCACACCCGTACCCCCTACGTGATGGAAATGAGCCGGCGGGGGAAGACCCTGCAGCCCTACTTGGACGATATGGCCCAGATTGGCGGGCTTTCCATCCCCTGCGTGGGATCGTTGCCTTCCGGGAAGGAAGTCCGAAAGGCTCTGAAAGACCGGAATGCGGTGCTGATCCGAGGGGACGGCGCCCTGTGCTACGCCGCGGATCAGGAAGAAGCGGAAGCAGTGGCCCTGGTGCTGGAGAAAAACTGCCGGGTGGCCAACCTGGCCCTGAAGAAGGCGCAGCCTTCCGTGCCGGCCCTCAGCGCCCGGACGGAGCGGAGTTTTTACCTGAAGAAATACGCCAAACTGAGACACGGTAAAGAGGACAAGGAATGAAGATCCTGGCTTATGATATCGGCACCACCGGCGTCAAGACCTGCCTCTTCGAGGTGGGGGAGACCCTCGAAATGATTGGCGGCGCTTCAGCGGGGTATGGACTGTACACCTTCCCGGACGGCGGCGCGGAGCAGCATGCGGAGGAATGGTGGGAAGCCATGAAAAGCAGCACCCGGGAAATGCTGGAGACGGCGAAGGTCCGCCCGGAGGAGATCCGGGGTATCTCCTTCTGCTCCCAGATGCAGGGGCTGGTCCTGGCGGATGAGACCGGGGAGGCCGTCCGCCATCCCATGAGCTACATGGACCAGCGGGCGGAAGCGGAGATGCGGGAAGGCATCGCCGGCGGATTCAAAGTCGCCGGAATGAACGCCCGCCGGCTGCTGAAGTCCCTGCGGATCACGGGGGCGGTGTCCGGCAGCGTCAAGGACCCCATGTGGAAGTTCCTATGGGTGAAGAATCACGAACCGGAAAACTTCGCCCGGGCCCGCTGGTGGCTGGACGTGAAGGAATACCTGATCGGCCGGCTGACGGGAAAATTCATCATGACGGAGGACAGCGCTTTTGCCACCATGCTCTGCGACACCCGGAACGGAAAGCGGAGCTGGAGCGGGGAACTGTGCCGCCTCTTCGGCGTGGAGGAGCGGCATCTGCCCCCCATCATCAAGACCACGGACGTCGCCGGGGAACTCCGGGAGGAGCAGGCGGCGGAACTGGGATTGGTTCCCGGAACGCCGGTCTTCGGCGGAGGCGGGGACGCTTCCCTGATCGGGATCGGCGCCGGCTGCGTGAACGCCGGGGACACCCACATCTACTGCGGGACCTCCGGCTGGGTCTCCACCATCGTGGAGAAGCAGACGGTGGACACCGGTTCCATGATTGCCTCCATCGTGGGAGCCCAGAGCGGGAAATACAACTATTTTGCGGAAATGGAAACGGCGGGGAAGTGCCTGGAATGGGTGAAGGATCACCTGGCGCTGGATGAGATCGGCATCTATCTGGAAAAGAAGGAGATCACCGGCGGCCCGGAGCACGTCTATACCAGCCTGTACGAATACCTGTCGGAAGTCATCCGCCGGGCGGAACCCGGTGCCGGCGGGGTGGTCTTCACGCCCTGGCTCCACGGAAACCGCTGCCCCTTTGAAGACCCGAAGGCGGCGGGGATGTTTTTCGGCCTGACCCTGGAAACCGGAAAGACCGAAATGATTCGGGCCGTGGTGGAGGGGATCTGCTATCACCTGAAATGGATGCTGGAGTGCCAGGAAAAGAAGGTCCGGACGTCCCCGGTGATCCGCTTCTGCGGCGGCGGGGCATTGAGCCCGGTGACGGCCCAGATCCTGGCGGACATCACCGAGCGGACGGTGGAGGTGCCGGACAGTCCCCAGAACGTGGGCTCCGTGGGCGCCGCGCTGACGGCGGCCGTGGGACTGGGCGGCATCGCCGGCATGGAGGAGATCGCCCGGCTGATTCCGGCGAAGCAGCGCTTCGAACCCCGGGAAGAGCCCCGGGCCGCTTACCGGCGGAACTACGAGGTGTTCAAGAGCCTCCACGCCAGCAACCGAAAGAATTTTGCGAACATCAGGGGGGAATGACGGAACATGGCTGACAATCCGAGTATCAAAAAGAAAAAAGAGGCGGTCCGCGCCATCAAATTCGGGCTGTTCTCCGTGTCCGCGGGGATCATCGAGATTATCGTGTTCACCCTGATGGAGCAGCTGACGGACCTGCCTTACTGGCCCTGCTACCTGGTGGCCCTGATCTGCTCGGTGGTGTGGAACTTCACCCTGAACCGGCATTTCACCTTCCAGTCGGCAAACAACGTGCCCATCGCCATGCTGAAAGTGGCAGCCTTCTACTGCGTCTTCACGCCGGTCACCACCATCGGGGGCAACTACCTGGCGGAGGTGCTGGGTTGGAACGATTACCTGGTGACGGGGCTGAACATGGCCTGCAATTTCGTGACGGAATTCCTGTACGACCGCTTTTTCGTCTTCGGGAAGAGTTTGGACACCAACAAGCGGGCGAAGCGTCTGGAAGAGAAGAACAGGTAGGGGAGGACCCCTCCGGAAAGGAACAAGGATATGGCGAACGTCTGGGACCGGTTCGATCAGGCGGCGGAAGCCTGCTACGAGAAACTGGAGCAGGGGGAACGGCCCCCGGAACTGTGGAACGAAGCCTTCGGGATCTTCTGCCGGACCCTGGAAAAGGAGAAGAAGGGGAAGACGACCCTGGAAGACCTGGAGGACGAAACGGAATGGAACTACGGATTCTCCGGTTTTCTGGAGGATTACCTGGATGACCTGGAGCAGAAAAAGGAATATCGGACTCTGCTGGAAGCGTCGGAATATCTGCTGAAGGCCTTCAGCTGGATCCACGGGGACTTCCTGGACCTGGGGGAGATCCGGGACCGGTGCATCCGCCGCCTGGAAGAGGCGGAGCAATAGAATAGGAAGACAAAGAAAAAGCCCGGAGCATTCGCTCCGGGCGTTGTGTTCGTGTTATTTTTTACTGTTTGATCCGCTGGCTGGAATCGGCCATCCGGGTGAGGATCGCAGCGGCTTCCGCACGGGTCACCTTCGCGTTGGGGTAGAACTTGCCGTCTTCTTTCCCACAGAGCACGCCGGCGTTATAAAGCTTATAAATCGCGGTGGCGTATTTGTTGCTCTTCGGAACGTCCTTGATGGAGCCTACCGATTTGCTGTTGATGGCTTTCAGTCCGCCGTCCGGCATGGCCTTGGAGAAGATCTGAGCGAACTCTCCGCGGGTCGCGGTCCGTTCCACGTTGCCCCAGTACATAGCGTAATCGATGATGCCGTTCTGGTAAGCGTAGTCCAGGTAGACCCGGAACCAGCTGTTGCCGGTCTGCTTGAAGTTTTCTTTGCCGGTGGTATAAATGCTGTGGATCCGGGCCGCCATGGTGATGGCCTGAGCCACGTTGACTTCTTCATAAGGTTCGTACAGGTTTTCCAGCTTGCCCTTCATCAGGGACATTTCGTAAGCGCTGGCCACGTACTTCGTGTACCATTCGTTGGACGGAACATCCTTGAACATTCCCTGCTTATAGGTCAGCTGCTTCGGGAACTTCACGGAAGTATCCGAGGAGTTCGTCGCAGGAGCGGCTACATAAGTGGTGGTCGTTGCGGTCTTTCCGGCGTACATATCATAGTAGGTCTGACCGAAAGACGCCCGCTTGGCCTGTGCGGCTGCACTCTGGTCGGCCGGCCGTTCAAACTGGATCATGAACGCACTGGCTGCCTGGGCCACCGAAGTGGAGCTCTTCAGGGTGCTGATCAGGCTGGGGTAGCCCTGGAGTTCCTTCCAGAGGTATTCCAGCTGCATGTCGATGTTGCCGATGGAAGCGTTGACGGACTTCGCATAGTTCAGAAGCCCCTGCTTCCGGCTCCAGTAGGTCCACTGGGCCAGGCCGTATCCGGCGCTGTCGTGTACGAAATTGGAGTAGCTGCCGTTGTCTACAGCATCTGTATAAGTATTGTCGTTGTAACCGAGTTTGGATTCGAAGGAATTCTGTACGTTGGTGGCCAGGAAGCCGCTTTCCGCTTTCAGATTCCCCATGACGCCGGCGGCGCCGTATTCATTACCCAGCTTGGCCACGAAGAAATCCCAGACCTTTTTCGGCTGAGCTTCCGCGGTTTTGGCTGCGAGGGCATACACGATTCCTTCCTCTGTACCTTCGAGAACCACGATCTCCTCGAATTCTTCATCCGGGAGGAGATATTCGTTGTCGGACAGATCTTCTTCCGTCAGTTCTCCTTCGATAATGAGGACCTCTTCATCTGATGAAATATCGTCAAAATTATCTTCTGAAAGTTCTTCCGCTAATACATTTACAGGAAGCAGAGTCAATAACATCAGGAACGTAAAAAATAACGGTAAAATAGTTTTTCTCATAAAAAATACCTCCCCTGAACACCCGGGGTTCCGGCTGTCAGGTCCCTCTTATTATACCTCAAAAGTCAGAAAAATGCAAGAATTTGGCCCTTTTCAGGCCTCTGACGGTTTTCTGAACTCTTTGTGGCAGTTTTGTGACAACGAATTGTGGAAAAAAATCATCGAAAATCCGGCCAAAAAACAAAGTATCGGTTGAGAAATCCGCTTTTTTATGGAATAATAAATTAAAAAAATAGTGTGAAAAAAAGGTGGAAAACCCGTGGGAAATTAAAAAAATTAAATATTTAATAAAAATATTGAAAAAATAATTAAAAAAAATGAGCGAAAAATCCGGGAACAAAATCATGCGAAAATCCAACGGGAAAAAACGGACAAAAACGAGCCGTTTCGCAGTGGTTTGAAACCCGGCGGAAAGGAAGAGAAACATGGCACAATTCTGCGAACACTGCGGCACACCGCTGCATATGACTGACCAATTCTGTCCCGGCTGCGGGAGACCGGTGGCATCGGGCGAGACCCGGCCCTCCGGAGGAGCCGCGGCCGCCGGCGAAAAGAAGACCGGCTACCAGTCCGCCGGCGGACAGAAGGACTGGGACGCTTTCCGGAGCGCCGGAGACCCGCCGGTGTATTATGCGCCCGAAACCGGCAGGGAGATGACCGTGGGTAACTGGATCGTGACCCTGCTGATCACCTGCATCCCCATCGCGGGCTTCATCATGCTGATCGTCTGGGCCGTGGGCGGCTCCCCGAAGTTCCCCGCCAGGCGGAACTGGGCCATCGCTCAATTCGTCATCATGGCGGTCTTCATCGCCCTCGGCATCGTCCTGACGGCGATCGCGGGCTTTTCCCTCGCATCCATGATGAACAGCGGCACATTATCCTAAATAGAAGGCGAACCGAAAAGACGGTTCGCCTATACACTTTTTTGGAAATCTATGATATAATATGAGGCACATTTTCGGAGAGGGTTCCATTCGCCTCTCTTGCGAAGGAGGAAAGACAATCATGAAAAACAAAGAAACATTCTATATCACCACCCCGATCTACTACCCCAGCTCCAACCTGCACATCGGGCACACCTACTGCACCGTGGCGGCGGACGCCATGGCCCGGTTCAAGCGGCTGCAGGGGTACGACGTCATGTTCCTGACGGGGACCGATGAGCACGGCCAGAAGCTCCAGCGGATCGCGGAGGAAAACGGCATGAAGCCCATCGAGTACATCGACAAGATCGTGGACGGCGTCAAAGACCTGTGGAAGACCATGGAGATCTCCTACGACGACTTCATCCGGACCACCGAGGACCGGCACGTGAAGCGGGTCCAGGACATCTTCATGAAGATCTATGATAAAGGCGACATCTACAAGAGCGCCTACGAAGGCTGGTACTGCACCCCCTGCGAATCCTTCTGGACGGAAACGCAGCTGGTGGACGGGAACTGCCCGGACTGCGGCCGGCCCGTGGAAAAGATGAAGGAAGAAGCCTATTTCTTCAAGCTTTCCAAATACCAGGACAGACTCCTGGATCTGTTTGAAAACCACCCGGAATTCCTGGAGCCGGAATCCCGCCGGAACGAGATGATCAATTTCGTGAAGCAGGGGCTGGATGACCTGTGCATCTCCCGGTCCACCTTCGACTGGGGCATCCCGGTGCCCATCGACGAAAAGCACGTCATCTACGTCTGGCTGGACGCGCTGACCAACTACATCACCGCCCTGGGCTTCCCGGATGACGACGAAAAATACCGGAAATACTGGCCGGCGGACATCCACCTGGTAGGGAAGGAGATCGTCCGGTTCCACACCATCATCTGGCCGGCGATGCTCATGGCCATCGACGAACCCCTGCCGAAGAAGGTCTTCGGCCACGGCTGGATCCTGCTGGAGGGGGGCAAGATGTCCAAATCCAGGGGCAACGTGGTGGACCCGGTGGTGCTGATCGAGAAATACGGGGTGGACGCCCTGAAATACTTCCTGCTGCGGGAGTATACCTTCGGCAACGACGGCGTCTTCACCAATGAAGTATTGCTGAACCGGCTGAATTCCGACCTGGCCAACGATCTGGGGAACCTGGTAAGCCGGACGGTATCCATGATCGAGAAATACGACGGCGGCGTGATCCCGGCCCATGACGTGCCCGGCGAACACGACGACGAACTGATGGCGGTAGCCACCGGCGCGGCAGCGAAGGTGGACGCCTATATGGAAAAGATGAACTTCTCCGGCGCCCTGGACGAGATCTGGGCCATCGTGCGGAGAACCAACAAATACATCGACGAGACCACGCCGTGGATCCTGGCAAAGAATGAAGAGAACCAGGGCCGGCTGGATACGGTGATGTACAACCTGGCGGAAGCCATCCGGATCATCTCCATCCTGATCCTGCCCTTCATGCACCACACTTCCAAGGAGATCTGGAAGCAGCTGGGCATTCCGGAAGGACAGTGCACCGGTTGGGACGACACCTTCAAGTTCGGCCTGATCCCGGTGGGGACGAAGGTGGCAAAGGGTCCGGCCCTCTTCCCGCGGATCGACATCGAGAAGGAACTGGCGGTGCTGATGAACATGGACGGCACCGGCAACGCCAAGCAGGAAGAGCCGAAGGAAGAACCGAAAGAAGAAAAGCCGGCGATCACCATTGAGGACTTCGCCAAAGTGGAACTGAAGACCGGCAAGATCGTGGAATGCAAAAAGCACCCGAAGGCGGACAAGCTCCTGGTCTCCAAGGTGGAGATCGGGCAGGAGACCCGGCAGATCGTCTCCGGCGTGGCAGAGTACTATTCCCCGGACGATATGGTGGGACAGACCGTGGTGGTGGTGACCAACCTGAAGCCGGCGAAACTGAGGGGCGAGAAATCCGAAGGGATGATCCTCTTTGCCGAGGACGAGGACGGCACGCTGAAATTCGTGACGGCCGACGCGGCGGACGGCTGCGTCATTCAATAGGGGGAGCCATGGCAGGATTGTTTGATTCCCACACCCACCTGAACAACCCGGACCTGATGGAAGACATCGACGGGGTGGTGGAGCGGCTGCTGGAAGCCGGCGTGGAATGCGTGATGAACGTGGGCTACGACCTGGAGAGTTCCCTGACCGCCCTGGAGCAGGCCCATACTTATGAGTGGTGCTATGCGGCGGTAGGCTGTCATCCCCACGATGCGAAGACCATGGACGAAGAGACCCTGGAAAAGTTCCGGGAACTGGCTGCGGACCCGAAGGTGAAGGCCATCGGGGAGATCGGGCTGGATTATTACTACGACAATTCCCCCCGGGACGTGCAGCGGGAGTGGTTCCGCCGGCAGATCCGGCTGGCAAAAGAGGTGGGCCTGCCCATCATCATCCACGACCGGGACGCCCATGAGGAATGCATGCAGATATTAAAGGAAGAAGACGCTTTCCCGAACGGCGTGCTGATGCACTGCTATTCCGGCAGCGCGGAGATGGCAAAGGAATACGTGAAGCTGGGGGCGATGCTGTCGATTCCCGGCACCATCACCTTCAAGAACAACCGCAAGCAGAAGGAAGTGGTGAAGGCGGTGCCGCTGGAATGCCTGATGGTGGAGACGGACGCGCCGTACCTGACGCCGGTGCCCTTCCGGGGCCGCCGGAACGAGCCGGCCTACGTGAAGTACACCGCCCAGATGGTGGCGGAAGTGCTGCAGATGGACCGGCAGGCCGTTATCGATGCCACCAACGAGAATGCCAGACGGTACTTCAGGATACAGGGGGACTAAAATGAAGAAGACAAATCTTATCATCATCTTTTGCATGATCATGCTGCTGGCCTTCACGGGCCTGACGGGCTGCGGATCGCAGACGGCTGATGCGGCGGATTCGGAAGAACCGTCTGCCGCGGCAGACAGCGAGATGCTGCCGGAAGAAGACGCGTCGGATTTCGTGGTCCTGAGCGAAGCGGTGCCGGATGTGATCCTGGAGATCCGCTATTATTCCACGTACAATTTCGTGGGAGACCGGATCGACGGATATGAGGAGCCCATCGCCCTGATGACAAAGGAAGGCGCCCAGGCGCTGAAGGAAGTCAGCGACGACCTGATCCAGAAGGGCTACCGGCTGAAGATCTACGACGCCTACCGGCCGCAGATGGCGGTAGCGCATTTCG
This sequence comes from Bacillota bacterium, assembly GCA_017405645.1. Classification (GTDB taxonomy): domain Bacteria; phylum Bacillota; class Clostridia; order Peptostreptococcales; family Anaerovoracaceae; genus RUG14258. Next base: position 14,183 of record JAFQZZ010000030.1, on the reverse strand, counting down.
TCCGCTGGGCCGAAGCCCTGGACGACACCCGGATGAAGGAATACTTCTATCCCGACCTGGACAAGTCGGTCCTCTTCGACCAGGGTTACATTGCGGAGAAGTCCGGCCACAGCCGGGGCAGCACCGTGGACCTGACCCTCTTCGACATGAGGACGGAAAAAGAAGTGGACATGGGCGGGACCTTCGACTGGTTCGGCATCGAATCCCACCCGGACTATAAAGGAATTACGGAAGAGCAGTACCAGAACCGGATGATCCTGCGGGAAGCCATGCTGGCCCACGGGTTCAAGCCCATCGATACCGAGTGGTGGCATTTCACCCTGGCGGATGAGCCCTATCCGGATACTTACTTTACATTCCCGGTGAGCAGAGATTCAGTGGGACAGTAACAAGGAGGCGGAACATGAAACACTGGAAAGCAGTTGTGATGATATTGACGATGGCGGCGCTTTTATGCCTGCCGCTGGCGGGCTGCGGCTCCCAGGAAGAAATACAGGAAAATACGGAAGGAACCATTGCGGTAGATCTTTTTGATCCGGCGACTGCGGAGGATTCCCCGGAATGGATCGGTGAACTGGAACAGGCGGCGGACGCGGAGCAGCTCTTCGTGATCGCCGGCATCGGTCCGACCACGGCCACGGTGTCCATGCACCAGAAGGACAGCGACGGGAACTGGAAGCAGATCATGACCACCCCGGCCTTCATCGGAAAGAAGGGCCTTGGAAAGACCAAGGAAGGGGACGCCATGACCCCGGTGGGGACGTTCCACTTTACCCAGGCCTTCGGCATCGCGGATGACCCGGTATGCTCCATTGACTACTACCAGGTGAACGAAGACGATTACTGGTCCGGCGACCAGCGGGAAGGGTATCACTACAATGAGATGGTGAACATCAACGATTACCCGGACCTGGATACGGAAAACAGTGAGCACATCGTGGACTATGACAGGGAATATCAGTATTGCCTGAACATCAGCTACAATGAGGAAGGTACGCCGGGACTGGGTTCCGCCATCTTCCTGCACTGCATGGGGCCCTTCAAGCCCTATACCGGGGGATGCGTCGCGCTCCCGAAGGATCAGATGATCAAGGTGATGCAGAACGTGCAGACGGACTGCGTCGTAGTGATCGATTCGCTGCAGAACCTCAGCCCCGAGACCTGGGAGAGCCTGAATCTGTAACAGGAGTTACTGCCGCTCCGGCAAATGCCGGGGCGGTTTTTTTATTTCTCCCTATTTGACAGTGGTCCGGCGACTCGCTATAGTAGGAAGCAGGAGAATGAGAAAATGAACGATATCCTGAATAAAATGAAGAAAACCATCCGGGAGCAGGGGCTTATCGAAAAGGGAGAAAACGTGGTCGCGGGATTTTCCGGCGGCCCGGATTCCCTGTGCCTGCTTCACGGACTATATATATTGAAAGAAGAGCTGGGGATCCGCACCCTGACGGCAGTCCACGTGAACCATCTGTACCGGGGCGAAGCGGCGGACCGGGACGAGGAATTCTGCCGGGCGTACTGCGGGGAGCGGGGGATCCCGTTCCGGGCGGAGCGCTCCGACGTAGAAGCCCTGGCGAAGGAATGGAAGATGAGTTCGGAAGAAGCCGGCCGGCAGGTCCGTTACGAGGCCTTTGCCCGGATGGCGGAAGAACTGGGCGGCGCAAAGATCGCCGTGGCCCACAACCGGGAGGACCAGGGGGAAACGCTGTTTTTGCGGATCGTCCGGGGCACCGGCACGGCGGGGCTCTGCGGCATGGACTATAAACGGGAGGACGGAGTCATCCGTCCCCTGCTGGACTGTTCCCGGAAAGACATCGAAGCCTTTCTGGAAGAGGAGGGGCTCACGCCCTGCATCGATCACACCAATTTGGAGCCGGTGTACAACCGGAACGTGGTGCGGCTTCAGGTGATCCCCTATATCAATGAAAAGATGGGGGGCGACCTGACGGCGTCCCTGGCCCGGCTGTCGGAGATCGCCCGGGAGGACCGGGATTTTATCGACGGATTCGTGGAAAAGATTCTGGAGGAAATCCAATGTGAATCAATCCCCTCATCCGCCCCTTCGGGGCACCTTCCCCCCAGGGGGAAGGCCGGGACTTTACCGGGAGAATGCCGCGTTTCCCTTCCCAGGAAGCAGCTGGCAGGCACGCACCCTGCGGTGATGAAGCGGGCCATCGTGCGCTGCTTTGAAAAGGCGGGGCTGCCCCAGGACATCACTTCCGTTCATCTGGAGCAGGCGGTGAAGCTGCTGCAGTCCGGCAGCACCACCGGGGAGACAGCGTTCCCCCACGGTTTCGTGATGAAGTGCCGGTATGAGAACGTGGTTTTTGAAAAGGCCGCGGAAGAAGGCGGAGATCTGAAAATGCCCGGGTTTACCATGAGCGTTTTGGAGAACCCCTCATCCGACCTCGCTGCGCTCGGCCACCTTCCCCCCGGGGGGAAGGCCGGATTTGATTTGGACAAGATCCGGGCCGCCGGCGGTGAGGACAATCTGGTCCTGCGCACCCGTCAGCCCGGCGACGTGATCTCCCCGAAGGGCTTTTCCGGTACGAAAAAACTCCAGAACTACTTCGTGGACCGGAAGATCGACCGGGACCTGCGGGACAAACTCCCGCTCCTCTGCCTCGGACAACAGGTTCTTTGGATTCCCGGATACGAGATCAACGAAAAATTCCGGGCGGCAGCCAGCAGTAAAAGAATCCTGTTGGTAGAATTGGAAGAATCGCACTAAGAGCTGCAGGATTTCCACCCGAGGCAGTCCCGAACGCCGGTCCTTAGCGAGTGGCGAGCCAAAGGCGAAGACAGAGCTTAGTACCGCTGCGTGAGGGCAGTGAGCGAGAGCGTCCGAGGGGGAAATGCCTGCAGCGACCAAAGCGATTCTTCAACTTTGTTTCTTAACATAACTTAGGATTGAAATAAAGGAAGTAATGTGGTAGAATAATTTGGCTTACCATTGAATTGATATTTCTTTACGGAGGTTATATAGAGTAGTGAACAGAAAAACAGCACGGGGGCTCGGCCTCTACTTTGTCATTTTCCTGATCATTATGACAGCGGTCTTCTTCTTTTACGACAAACCGGAAGAGACCGTGAAGGAGATCCCCTTCTCCCAGATGATCACGGAACTGGCCAGCGGAAACGTCAAGAGCATCCATATGGACCAGACCAAATTCCAGGCCGTTCTGAAGGACGGCGAAACCTCGGTGGTCTCCTATTCCTCCACGACGCTGGAGGCGGATGCGGTGTTCCAGAAATACATCATGCCTCAGGCGGAGGAGGGAAAACTGGAAGTCACCTCGGATGAACCCAAGGAGGTTTCCTGGTGGCTGTCCATGCTGCCCACCTTCCTGATACTCCTGGTCTTTGTCGGCGTCTGGATCTTCTTCATGAACCAGACCCAGGGCGGCGGAGGCAAGGTCATGGGCTTCGGCAAGAGCCGTGCCCAGCTCCATAAACAGGAAGACCTGAAGAAGGTCACCTTCAAGGACGTGGCCGGACTGGAAGAAGAAAAAGAAGAACTGGCGGAGATCGTGGACTTCCTGCGGGATCCGCAGAAATACATGCGCATGGGGGCCAGGATCCCCAAAGGCGTCCTGCTGGTAGGCCCTCCGGGCACCGGCAAGACCTACATTTCCAAGGCGACCGCCGGCGAAGCGGGCGTGCCCTTCTACAGCATCAGCGGTTCCGACTTCGTGGAAATGTTCGTGGGCGTCGGCGCGTCCCGTGTCCGTGACATGTTCACGGAAGCCAAGAAGAACAAGCCCTGCATCGTCTTCATCGACGAGATCGACGCAGTGGGCCGTAAGAGAGGCGCGGGCCTCGGCGGCGGCCATGATGAAAGAGAGCAGACCCTGAACCAGCTGCTGGTGGAAATGGACGGCTTCGGCGAGAACGAAGGCATTATCGTCATCGCGGCCACCAACCGGCCGGACGTTCTGGACCCGGCGCTCCTGAGACCGGGCCGGTTTGACCGCCAGGTGGTCATCGACGTACCGGACCTGAAGGGAAGGGAAGCCATCATCAAGGTCCACTCCCGCAACAAACCGCTGGGGAAAGACGTCAACGTCACCACCCTGGCCAAGAGAACTCCGGGCTTCACCCCGGCGGACATTGAAAACATGCTCAACGAGGCAGCGATCCTCACTGCGAGACACAACCTGCCCACCATTGATATGGATACCATCGAGACCGCCATCACCAAGGTCATCGCCGGTCCGGAAAAGAAGAGCCGGATCATCAGCGACAAGGAAAAGCGCCTGACGGCTTATCACGAAGCCGGTCACGCCGTGGTGGCCACCCTGCTGCCGGGAACCGACAAGGTGCATCAGGTCACCATCATCCCGAGAGGCAGAGCCGGCGGATTCACCATGACCCTGCCGGAAGAGGACAAGAGCTACATCACCCGGAACGAGATGTTCGATTCCATCATCCACCTGCTGGGCGGCCGCGTGGCGGAACAGCTGGTACTGGAGGACATCAGCACCGGCGCCAGCAACGACATCGAACGGGCCACCAACATCGCCCGGAACATGGTCACCCGCTACGGGATGAGCGACGCCATCGGACCGGTGAACTACTCTTCGGAAGAAGAGGTCTTCCTGGGGAGAGACTTCTCCACCAAGAAGAATATTTCGGAAGCGGTCACCAGCGAGATCGACCACGAGATCCGCCGAATCATCGAGGACGCCTACAGCAAGACCGTGGAGCTGCTGGAAGCCAATATGGACAAGCTCCATGCGGTGGCGGAAGGCCTGATCGAACTGGAGACCCTGGATGCGGAACAGTTCGAACGGCTGTTTAACGGCGAACCGCTGGAAAGCCTGAAAGAAGAGGCCGACGCGAAACAGACCGAAAAGGAAAAGAAGCAGGAGGAAGTCCGCCGCCAGGCTGAAGCACGGGCCCGGCAGGAGGAACAGAGAAAGATCCTGCAGCAGAAATACGGGGGAGCGCAGCCCCAGGATCAGGAGGATTTATAAACTATGTTATTAGCATTCGATGTGGGCAATACGAACATCGTACTGGGCGTGTTTGACGGAGAAAAACTCATCCGGTCCTGGAGAATGAAGACCGACCGCAACAAGAGCGTGGACGAATACGGAATGCTGATCCACCAGCTCTTTGAATACGACAAGATCGACTTTAAAAGCATCACGGACGTGATCATATCCACGGTAGTGCCGCCGGTGCTCTACACCCTGCAGCACCTGTCCCGGAAATACTTCCACACCAAGGCCATCGTTGTGGGCCCGGGGGTCAAGACCGGGATGGTCATTAAATACGACAACCCCAAAGCCCTGGGGTCCGACCGTATCGTCAATGCCGTGGCAGCCTATCACAAATACGGCGGCCCGCTGATCATCATCGATCTGGGCACGGCGACCACTTTCTGCGCCGTGAATGAAAAGGGCGAATACCTGGGCGGCACCATCGCGCCGGGACTGAAGATCTCCAGCGAGGCGCTGACGGAGAAGACCTCCAAACTGCCGAAGGTCGAGATCGAGGAGCCGGGCAAGGTCATCTGCAAGAACACCATCGAATCCATCCAGGCCGGACTGGTCTACGGACACGTGGGCATGGTGGAGAATGTGGTGGCCCGGATGAAGAAGGAGCTGGCGCCGGACGGCGGCCCCGTCACAGTGGTGGCGACGGGCGGCATGGCCGGGATGATCAGTGACAGCACTTCGGTGATCGACCACATCGAACGGGATCTGACGCTGGACGGGCTGCGGCTGATCTACAAAAAGAATCGATAAACACAAAACCGCCGAAGGGCGGTTTTTGTTTCTGGAGTATACTATGAACATTGGAAACGTACAACTCGAAAACCCCTTCCTGCTGGGGCCGATGGCGGGGATCACGGACAGTCCGTTCCGGCAGATCTGCCGGGAGATGGGCTGCGCCCTGTCGTATTCGGAGATGGTCAGCGCAAAGGCGCTGTATTATAAAGACAAGAAGACGGAACGGCTGCTGGCGGTGACGGAGGAAGAATTGCCGGTGGCTTATCAGATCTTCGGGTCGGAACCGGAGATGATGGCCTTTGCGGCGGACAGGCTGAAGGACCGGAAAAACTGCATACTGGATATCAACATGGGCTGCCCGGTGCCGAAGGTCGTGAAGAACGGCGAGGGTTCGGCCCTGATGAAGGAGCCCTGGAAGATCCGGAGGCTGGTGGAGCAGGCGGTGAAATACGCCGGCAAGCCGGTGACGGTGAAAATGCGGATCGGCTGGGACGGGGACCACGTCAATGTAGTGAAATGCGCCGGGGAGGCGGAAGCCGGCGGCGCGGCGGCGGTGGCGGTCCACGGCCGGACCCGGGACCAGTACTACAGCGGCAAGGCCGACTGGGACGCGATCCGGGAGGTGCGGCAGAATCTCTCCATCCCGGTCATCGGCAACGGGGACATCTTCACGGCCGAAGACGGACTCCGGATGATGGACTATACCGGCTGCGAAATGGTGATGATCGCCCGGGGCGCTTTGGGAAATCCCTGGCTCTTCCGGGAACTGGTGCATCTTTGGAAAACAGGTGAGACCCTGCCCCGGCCCGATATGGAAGAAGTGCGGGCCATGATGCTGCGGCAGCTGGAGATGATGGCGGAGCTCAAGGGGAACCGGGTGGCGGTCCTGGAGATGCGCAAGCATGTGGGCTGGTACATCCGGGGCATTCCCGGCGCGGCCCATATCCGGGCGGAGGTGAACCGGATCGCCGATATCGACGAACTGCGGCGGTTCCTGACCGACTCGATCGGAGAATGAGAAAGGAAAGACAATGGCGGAAACAAAGAGGCTGGACCACCGGGATTTCGGACCGCTTTATGACGGACAGTCGAGAGTGCTGATCCTCGGGAGCTTCCCGTCCGTGAAATCCCGGGAAGCGAAGTTTTATTACGGTCACCCCCAAAACCGCTTCTGGCGGATCCTCCGGGCATTGGACGACCCGGCGGTGATGGAAGATGTCCGGGCGGGGAGGCCGGTGGACATTTCGGATCTCTCCACCGAAGACCGGGCGGCCCTGGCCCGGCGGCTGCATTTTGCCCTGTGGGATACCATCGAAAGCTGCCTGATCACCGGTTCTTCCGATGCCTCGATCCGGGACGTGCAGGTGAATGACATGGCCGTCATTCTGGAGGCGGCCCCGATCCGGAAGATCGCCTGCAACGGCGCGGCTTCCTACGATCTGTTCGTGAAGCACGCCCTGCCGGAGGTAGAGGCCTGGTGCTTAGCCCGGGGGATCCCGGTGCCCGAAATCATCAAACTGCCCTCCTCCAGCCCCGCCAATGCGGCCTGGAGCCTGAAAAAACTCGCAGAGGCCTGGAAGGAAGCGCTGGCGGTTTCTTGACAGGCAACCCTGCCTAATTTATAATAGAAACATTATAAAATAATTCGTAAAGGAGTGTTAATGATGGTGGAAGGAAGACAGATGACCAGATCCGAATACACCAAGCGTGAAGCGGAACTGGAATACTTAAAAGGTACGAGAAGGACGGAGGTCCAGGAACGGATCAAAGAAGCCCGTTCTTACGGAGATATTTCCGAGAACGCGGAATACGATGCGGCCCAGGATGAAAAGGCGGAACTGGATGAAAAGATCAGCCGGCTGGAAGAACTGTTGAACGACGCCATCGTTATTGAAGACGAGGACATCGACACGGAATTCGTGGGCGTAGGACTGACCGTCAGGGTCAAAGACCTGGAATTCGATGAAGAGGAAGAATACGCTATCGTGGGTTCTTCCGAGATCGATCCGGAGAAGAACTACATTTCCAGCGAATCCCCCATCGGCAAACAGCTGGTGGGCAAACGCGTGGGCGACGTGGCCCAGATCGATATCCCGGACGGGATCACGATCAAGTATGAGATCCTCGGAATCTTTAAACGGGAATTATCATAGAGTTGAATACGAGTGAATATTGTACAAAGAAAGCAGGAGAGTAACAATGTCTGAAGAAAAGAATAATGTAATGGAAGAAAATCTGTCGGAAGTATTGAAGGTACGGAGAGAGAAGCTGGCCAAGCTGCAGGAAGCGGGCCGGAACCCCTTTGAGATCGAAAAGTACGACGTCACGGCCTACAGCGCAGGTATCAAGGAAGACTACGAAGCCTATGAAGGCAAGGAAGTGTCCATCGCCGGCCGGATCATGGCCAAGAGAAGAATGGGCAAGGCCTCCTTCATCGACATCCAGGACCGGGACGGCCGGATCCAGGTCTACGTCCGGAAGGATGAGGTCGGCGACGAAGAATACAGCTGGTTCATCACCTATGATATCGGCGATATCGTGGGCGTCAAGGGAGACGTTTTCAAGTCCAAGACCGGCGAAGTATCCATCAAGGCCCACAGCGTGCTGCTGATGAGCAAGTCCCTGCAGGTGCTGCCGGAGAAGTTCCACGGCCTGACGGATACGGAGATCCGCTACCGCCAGCGGTACGTGGACACCATCGTGAATCCGGAAGTGAAGGAAGTATTCCTGAAGCGGACCCAGATCATCAAGGGCATCCGGGAATTCATGGACGGCCGGGGCTTCCTGGAAGTGGAGACACCGATCCTGGACACCATCGCCGGCGGCGCGGCGGCCAGACCCTTCATCACCCACCACAATACGCTGGACATCGATATGTACATGAGAATCGCCAACGAGCTCTTCCTGAAGAGACTGATCGTCGGCGGATTCGACCGGGTCTATGAAATGGGCCACATGTTCAGAAACGAAGGCATGGACCCCAAGCACAATCCGGAATACACCGCTATTGAAATGTATCAGGCTTACGCGGACTACCATGACATGATGGAACTGACGGAGAGCCTGGTGGAATACCTGTGCGTCAAGGTCAACGGCACCACGAAGATCAACTACCAGGGCACGGACATCGACTTCAAGACTCCCTGGAAGAGAGCCACCATGGTGGAAATGGTCCGGGATTATGCCGGCGTGGATTTCGACAAGATCCTGACGGACGAAGAAGCCATCGCGGTCTGCAAGGAGCGGGGCATTGAAGACGCGGAAAAGATGAACCGGGGCAAGGCCATCGCCGCCTTCTTCGAAGAATACTGCGAAGACCACCTGGAACAGCCGATCTTCATCACCCAGCATCCGGTGGAGATTTCCCCGCTGGCCAAGAGAAACCCGAAGGACCCGGCCATGACCAACCGGTTCGAGGCCTTTGCCAACGGCTGGGAGATCGCCAACGCTTTCTCCGAACTCAATGACCCCATCGACCAGAAGCAGCGCTTCCTGGATCAGCTGAAGGAAAGAGAAGCCGGGGACGAAGAAGCCCACATGATGGACGAAGACTTCGTCAACGCCATCGAAGTCGGCCTGCCGCCCACCGGCGGCCTGGGCGTGGGCGTGGACAGAGTCATCATGCTGCTGACCAACCAGCCCTCCATCCGTGACATCATCCTCTTCCCGACCATGAAGCCCCTGGACAAGGGCGGCGTCAACGCGGCGGCCAACGCCAGAATGAAGGCGGCCCAGGCGGCGGAAGCGGCAAAGGTGAACCTGGACTTTTCCAAGCTGAAGATCGAACCGCTGTTTGAAGATATGATCGATTTCGAGACCTTTGAAAAGTCCGATTTCCGGATCGTGAAGGTCAAGGACTGCGAAGCGGTGAAGAAGAGCAAGAAGCTGCTGAAGTTCGTGCTGGACGACGGCTCCGGCGAAGACCGGGTGATCCTGTCCGGCATCCACGAATACTATGAGCCGGAAGAACTTATCGGCAAGACCTGCGTGGCCATCACCAACCTGGAACCCAGGGTCATGATGGGCATCGAGTCCCGGGGCATGCTGATTTCCGCCATCCACGAATACGACGGCGAGGCAGGCCTGAACCTGCTGATGGTGGACGATTCCATCCCGGCAGGAGCGAAGCTGTATTAGAAGATGCCTGGGATCAACAGACGATAATCAAGAACCCCGGCGGGGAGAAACCTCGCCGGGGTTTTATCTTTGCATCATTGAGATCGGATCCGGATATCACCCGGCTGCGAACCCGGTGATGTACCGGTAGATGAAGGTGACGATCTGGGCCCGGGTGCATCCGTCATAAGGACAGAAGGTGGTGGCCGTGACCCCTGTGGTGATGTCGTTCTTCACGGCGAAGAGCACCGGGGTATAGAACCAGTCGGCGGGCTTCACGTCCGTAAAGGGGTTGGTGGCGGTAACCGCCGGTCTGCCCTTCATGGCGTACAGGAAGGTGACCACCTGGCCCCGGGTCACCGTGTCATTGGGGCTGAAGGTGGTGGCGGAGGTGCCGTTGGTGATACCGTTTTCCACCGCCCACATCACTGCCTTGTAGAACCAGTCGCCTTTCTTGACATCCTTGAAAGGACACGATATGGCGGAAGGCTCCGGTTTGCCCTGGGAATTCCACAAGAACATGACCGTCTGGGCCCGGGTGCAGGTGTCGTTGGGGCTGAAGGTGGTGGCGGAGGTGCCGCTGGTGATATTTGAAGTCACAGCAAAATCCACATAGGTGTGGAACCAGTCGCTTTCCGAAACGTCGGTGAAGTTCTTGGAAGGACAGTCGTGGCTCCACTTGGCGTACAGGGTAAAGCTGGAATTTACCGGAGTGCTGAAATCGTAGGGCGTTCCGATGCAGGAAGCATCCTTGTACCAGCCTCCGAAGATCCATCCGCCGGCAGTCGGCGGGGTCGGTTCCGTTACCGTGCCCCCGGCTCCCACCACGGAGCTGCCCGGCGTGACGCCGTGGCCCTGGGTGTTATAGCTTACCGTATAGATGGCGCTGGCCTGTTTCGTCCACTTGGCGTACAGGGTGGTGTTTCCGGTAATGGTATCGGAGGAGAACACGAACTGGTGGCCGGTGCAGTCGGCGTTGTAATACCAGCCGCCGAAGAGCCAGCCCTCTTCACTGGGGTCGGCTACGGCTTCCGCATGATCCCCCGGTTTCACGGTCTGGGCTGCCGGCGTAGCAGACCCATGGCCGTTGAGGTCAAAGGTCACGGTGTAACCCTCGCCAAAGGTCACGGTCTTTGCCGGGGCCGTGCCCGCCGCATTGGTGAAGGTCCAGAAATCGGTTACGGAGGCAAAATAGGTATCGATACTCAGTTTTTTCACCTGAGTCCCGATCGGTTCGACGACTGTCGAGGGAGCTTCGATTTGAAACGCTTCCCCGGCGCTGTCGGTGTAACGGGAAACGGTGCAGCCCGCGGCTGTTCCGGTGGCTGTGAAATCGCCTCCGTTCAGTTTCAGGTAGTTTTGGGCATAAAAACCGAGAGAGCCGTTGTCGGTCCCGGTGGCTGTAATCGTACCGCCGGTGATTTCCGCGTCATACTCGGCATCCAGACCGACTTGCCTGCCCTTTGCTTCCACTTCGCCGCCGGACATCCGGAAATAGAGGGCCTTGATGCCGTAACTGCCCTTGACCGGGTTGCTCCTGCCGGTCCGAAGGATCCCGCCGGACACATCGACGGTATGTCCGCCGTACAGGCCCCTGTAGATCAGCATGGTGCCGCCGGTCTGCGTATAACTGGCGCCGATGGAAGTAGACCAGGTGTTTATGCCCTCGCCGACGGTGACGTAGACAGGGGCCGTGACTTTCATTGTCTTACCGAAGTACACGCCGCCCCAGATATGGAGTTCGCCGTTTTTGAAGAGGGCTGTACCGCTTTCGCCATGGTCGTTGATGTTTCTTTGGACATAGAGGTCATGCTCGAAGTAGATCGAGGTGGCGACTGCATCGACGGTGAGGTTGGGTACTACCACATCCCCGGAAACGCGCATCGTACGGGAAGGCCCCATCTGGTCGATGGTCAGGGTATCCGTTTTATAATTGCTGCCGGCATATTCGATGCTGTTCAGGGTCTTAGTGCAGTCGATCCGGATGGTGGCGCTGCCGGCGAGTTTGACATCCGCAGTGTCCGGTATACTGCTGAGATTTATCGTCTGCCCGGCCGGGATAGTGTATTCGGCGGGATCGGCGAAGACCGTCAGGGGCGGAATCGCCGCCGCCACCATCAACACAGACAACAGCAGTACAAAGAATAACCGGAATGGTTTGGGAATGGTTCTCATAAGGCACCTCCTGAAAAAGGTCGGGTATTATCATTTTTTTATATTATACAAGTCGGGGCGGCGGTTTTCAAGGCTGGCCAATTCCTTCGCCGCGGAAGTATTTTTTCTTTTTTTTTATGGAAGAAAGAGAAAAAATATGAGATAATAACAGAGTAGAAGAAAACCCCAAAGACAGGGCGGCGAAGGAGGAAAAACACATGTATTGCAGCAAATGCGGAAAAGAAGTCCGGGACGGAGCGGCGTTCTGTCCCCATTGCGGAGTTCCGCTGGCCCAGGCGGAACCGGAAGAATATGAATATGAAGAATACGATGAACCGGCGGTGGCGGTCAGGAAAGGCCTGAGCACCGGCGTCATCATCGCCATCATCGCGGCAGCGGCATTGGTGCTGCTGGCGGGGATCCTGGCGTTCACGTCCCTGACCCACAGCAAGCAGCAGGCCCAGATCGCCCAGATGGAGGCCCAGGTGGCCCAGGCGGAAGCGGAGGCGGAAAAAGCCAAGCAGGAAGCCGAAAAGGCGAAAGCGGAGCAGCAGACGGCCCAGGAACAGCAGATCCAGGACCAGGTGGCTCAGGAGCAGGCTAATGCGGCGGCTCAGCAGCAGGCGCAGGCATCCCAGCCCCAGACCGTGAACAACTACTATTATTACGGCACCGGCTATGCCTCCGGGTCCTATTACTCCAGCGTGAAATCCAGCGGCTATCTCTGGCCTACGGACACCCAGTATATCACCCGGGCGGACCTGAGCGGCTATGACAGCGATACGGTAGCGGCGATCCGGAACGAGATCTACGCCCGCCATGGATATGCTTTCCAGACCCAGCGGTGGAAGAACTATTTCGGAAGCAAGAGCTGGTACGTGCGGGATAATTCCTGTACCCAGTCCGTGGCCTTGTCGCGGATGAACAAGATTGAACGGGCCAATGTGGACACCATCGTCAAGTACGAACAGGATATGGGATGGAAATAGAGCAGGAGAAAAGGAACAGTGAAACAGACAAATATCACAAGCCCCGGGGAAACTTCCCGGGGCTCCTTTCAGAAGAGAATAACGGGGCGGAAAGCGGCCCTGATTTTAGCTTTGCTGGCGGCGGTGCTGCTTTGCTGCGCCTGCCACAATCCATTTTTGCTGGAGGACGCGGAGCCGGCGCCGGAGGGCGGCGATACCGCCGGGATCGAAAACGAAGCCGCAGATGAGGAAAACACGGCCGCCCCCTCCGGGGAAGATGACAAAAAGGCTTCCATGGAAGGCTTCATCGTCTGCCTGGACCCGGGCCACGGCATTGCCGGAGCCAGCAAACAGGAACCGGTGTCGCCCAAATCATCGGAGACCAAGCCGGCCTACGTCAGCGGCGCCGCCGGAAACGCCCAGACCGAGGAGGAGCTGAACCTGGCGGTGGCGGAAATACTGAAGGAAAAACTGGAGGCGGACGGCGCCACGGTGATCATGACCCGGACCACCCACGAAGCCACGGTCTCCAATATCGAGCGGGCGGAGATCGCCAATGAAGCCGGGGCGGACCTGTGCGTCAGGATCCACGCCGACGGCTCGGAGAACAAGAGCACCCACGGGATCTCCGTGCTGGTGCCGGAGGGCAGTCTTCTGGGTACGCCCTCCATCATAGAGCCCAGCCGGGCGGCGGCGGAAGCGGTCCACGACGCCCTGATCGACGCCACGGGAGCGGAAGACCACGGTATCGTGGCGCGGACGGATATGACGGGCTTCAACTGGTCCGAAGTGCCGGTGATACTGGTGGAGATGGGTTTCCTCTCCAACGATGAGGAAGACGCGAAGATGGCCACGGATGAATACCGGGAGACCCTGGCGGAAGGCATGTACCGGGGCATCCGGGACTGGCTGTTGAAAGAATAAAAAAACACCCCCTGCAACTGCTGAGGTGACCCCAAAAAGTTAGACTTTTGCTCCAGCGAGAAATCGCTGGAGTTTTTCTATGCAGCTAACATGGTTTTTCGGTACTCGACCGGACTTCGGTATCCGAGAGATGCCTTGCTGCAATAACATATGTATTTTTCGATCGCAGCTTTGAGCTCATCGAAACTACTGTAGACTTGCCCGTAATACATTTCCTGTTTCATGATCCCGAAAAAGTTCTCCATAGGGGAGTTGTCATAACAATTCCCTTTTCGGGACATAC
>JAFQZZ010000029.1 GCA_017405645.1 Bacillota bacterium | reverse complement strand
TCCGGAAGGCGAAAGACGGCCGAGACCGGAAGGTGAAAGACGCCCCCGTCCGGAAGGCGAGAGACGGCCGAGACCGGAAGGGGAAAGACGTCCTCGTCCGGAAGGCGAGAGGAGACCGAGACCGGAAGGGGAAAGAAGACCCCGTCCGGAAGGCGAAAGACGGCCGAGAAAGTTTGAAGGGGAAGAGGGCCAGCAGCCCAGACGTCCCCGTCCCCAGCAGTCCCGTCCGAAGAACGTGGAAGAACCCATGATGAAAAAGCCGGGTTCCGACCGGGCGAAGGACCGTGACCGGGATAAGGAAAAGGAACGGGAAAAAGAACGGGAACGGGATAACCGGAACCGTCAGAAGAAGCCCGTCAACCAGAACAACAATAAGAAGGGCCTGAGGGACCTGTCTCAGCCCCAGCACAAAAAACCGCAGAAAAAGGAAAAGAAGGAAAAAGTCGAGGAAGTCGTCCTGGATCCTTCCCAGATCCTGATCAACGTACCGATCACCGTCAGCGGTTTTGCGGAAGAAGTCGGAAGACCTTCCTCCGAGATCATCATGAAACTGATGGGCATGGGCATCATGGCCACCATCAACCAGAACATCGACGAGGACGCGGTGCTGCTCCTGGCGGACGAACTGGGCGTGGACGTGGTGATCGGCAAGATCGAAGAGGAAATCGTGGAAGAGGGCATCGATACCCGGGAAGACCGGGAGGACGAACTCCTGCCCCGGCCCCCGATCATTACCGTCATGGGCCATGTCGACCACGGCAAGACCTCCCTGCTGGATGCGATCCGGAGCACCAACATCACTGCGACGGAATCCGGCGGGATCACCCAGCACATCGGCGCATCCGAAGTCTACTCCAACGGACAGAAGATCGTCTGCCTGGATACGCCGGGCCACGAAGCTTTCACGGCCATGAGAGCCAGAGGCGCCCAGGTCACGGATATCGCGATCCTGGTGGTGGCGGCGGACGACAGCGTCATGCCCCAGACCATTGAAGCCATCAGCCACGCGAAGGCGGCCGGCGTGCCCATTATCGTGGCCATCAACAAGATCGACAAGCCGGATGCCAATCCGGCCAGAGTCAAGCAGGACCTGATGCAGTACGGCGTACTGGTGGAAGAATTCGGCGGCGAGACCATCTGCGTGCCGGTATCCGCCAAGACCGGCGAAGGCATCGACAACCTGCTGGAAATGGTACTGCTCCAGGCGGATATGCTGGAACTGAAGGCGAACCCGCACCGGGCAGCCAAGGGCACCGTGGTGGAAGCCCGGCTGGATAAGGCCAAGGGCCCGGTAGCCACCGTGCTGGTCATGAAGGGGACCCTCCAGGTGGGACAGCCCATCGTGGCAGGGGTCTGCAGCGGACGTGTCCGGGCCATGACCGACTGGAAGGGCAATCCGCTGAAGAAGGCCGGACCGGCCACCGCCGTAGAGATTTTGGGTCTCGCGGACGTGCCGGAAGCCGGTGACGAAGTGGATGCGGTACGGGATGAGCGTTCGGCCAAGACCATCGCGGCCAACCGCCAGACCAAGCTCAGAGAAGAAACCATCAAGGAAAAGACCAGAGTCTCCCTGGAAGATCTGTTCAGCCAGATCCAGGAAGGCAATACCAAGGAACTGAATATCCTGGTCAAGGCGGACGTAATGGGTTCCGTGGGAGCCGTTACAGAGTCCCTGACCAAGCTGTCCAACGATGAAGTCACCGTCAAGGTGGTGTACTCCGGCGTCGGCACAGTCAACGAATCCGACATTCTGCTGGCCAGCGCTTCCAACGCCATCATCATCGGGTTCAACATCCGTCCCTCCGCGAACATCATCAGCATGGCGGAGAGAGAGAACATCGAGATCCACACTTATCGTGTCATCTACGACGCCATCAACGATATCAAGGCGGCGATGGAAGGCATGCTGGATCCGGAATTCCGGGAAGTGGTCCTGGGCAGAGTCGAGATCCGGACGACCTTCAAGGTGCCCGGCGTTGGTACCGTCGGCGGCGCCTACGTTCAGGACGGCAAGGTGGTGCGGAACGCATCGATCCGTCTGGTGCGTGACGGCATCGTGATCCACGAAGGGAAAATCTCTTCCCTGAAGCGGTTCAAGGATGATGCGAAGGAAGTCCTGCAGGGCTTTGAATGCGGTATCGGCATCGAAAACTACAACGACATCAAGGAAGGCGACATCATTGAAGCCTACACGATGGAAGAAATCGAAAGGAAACAGGCGTAGGGGATGCAGAAGAATTATCGAAGCGGAAGACTGGGTGAGGAGATCCGGAAGATCATCAGCAACATGATCCTTCGGGGTGACCTGAAGGACCCGGACATCAATCCCCTCACCAGCATCACAGGCGTGGAGGTGACCTCCGACGGCAGCTATGCCACGGTCTATCTCTCCATCCTGGGAAGCGAAGAAGAAAAAGAAGCGGGGCGGGCGGCCCTTCAGCGGGCTTCCGGCTATATCCACAATCAACTGGGCAAGGCCATCAAGATCAAGCACGTGCCGGAGCTGAGATTCAAGACCGACACCGCGCTGGAATACGGCATGCACATCGAAAAGATCATTGACGAACTCCACAAGGAGCCGGAAGAACAGTGATGAAGAACAACACTTTTGAAGAAATCACCGGAGTGATGGACCGGGCGGATACCGTCCTGATCCTGACGCACGTCATCATCGACGGCGATGCGGCGGGAACGGCAGCGGCCCTCTGCCGGGTGCTTCGCGCCCGGGGAAAAACCGTTCATATCTTTACGGGAGAGGAACTGCCTCCCAATCTGACCCTGCTGGATGCGGACTGTTTTGTCCGGGACCGGGAGGACCTGCTGGACAACTATGATCTGGCAGTGGCGGTGGATTGTTCCGACCCCACCCGATTCGAAAAGCGGGCGGACCTGTACGGCCGGGCGGCGCTCCATGTCAACATCGACCATCACCGGACCAATCCGTACTATGCGGAATACAATTACGTGGATCCGGACGCGGCGGCGGCGGGAGAAATCCTGTACGAGATGATCCGCCGGGCGGGCTGGGACATCGACGTCAAGGCCGCCGAGGCGATCTATGCCGCCATCGTGACGGACACCGGCGAATTCGAGTATTCCTCCACCACGGCCAAGACCCACCGGATCGCGGCGGACCTGTTTGACCTCGGCATCGACATCAACGAGATCAGCGTGGCCATCTACCAGAATGAACGGAAGGTGAAACTGCAGGTTCACAGCGACATCCTGCAGAACATGGAATTCCTCTGCGAAGACCGGTTCGTGATGGCCCATGCGCCGAAGGAACTTTTTGCAAAAAGAGGCGCGGTGATCGCCGACAGCGACGGGGTCATCGAAGCCATCCGGGGCATCGATACCGTGGAAGTGGCATGCTTTGCGAAGGAGATCGCGCCGGATGAGTGGAAGCTGGGCTTCCGGTCGAAATACGACGTTGACGTTTCCGCCCTGGCCGCGGAATTCGGCGGCGGCGGCCACCGGAAAGCAGCCGGCGGCTCCATGCTGGGCAGCATCGATGAGGTGAAGGCCTGCCTGTATCCGAAGATCGAAGCGGTATTCCGGGAAAAGGACGGCCGGTAATGAACGGGTTTCTCAACGTGCTCAAGCCCACCGGTATGACCTCCCACGACGTGGTGCAGGTCCTGCGGCGGATGCTGGGGGAGAAGAAGATCGGACATACCGGCACGCTGGACCCCATGGCGGCTGGCGTTCTGCCGGCCGGCATCGGATCCGCCACAAGGATCACGGAATACCTGGATAACGACTATAAAAAATATCGCTGCGAGATGATCCTCGGGATCCGATCCGAAACCGGGGATATCTGGGGCAAAGATCTGAAACGGCAGGAAGTGCCGGACATCAGCGGGGAAGAACTCCGGGAGATCGAACAGGTTTTCCGGGGAGAGATCGAACAGGTCCCGCCTATGTATTCCGCCGTTCGGGTGGCCGGCAGACGGCTTTACGAATATGCCCGAAGCGGGGAAGAGGTGGCGGTAAAGGCCCGGAAGGTCACAATACGGGAAATGAAGATCCTGCGGTTTGAAAAGGACCGGATACTCTTCGACGTGGAATGCTCCAAGGGGACTTATGTCCGCACAATCTGCACCGAGATCGGGGAACGGCTGGGCTGCGGCGGCGCCATGAGTTTTCTGGCCCGGACCGCCAGCGGCGCCTTCACCATGGAAAACGCGCGGACCTTCGAGGAGATCCAGGAACTCCTGGACCGGGGTCTGCCGAAGGAGGAGCTCCTCCTGCCGGTGGATTTCCCCCTGGGGAATTACCGGAAGGCGGTGCTGGGGGAGGCGGTTGCGAAGACCTTCATCAACGGCGGTCACATCAGGCTGACGCAGGCCGACATCGACTTATCCGAAGAAGAGAAATACTACCGGGTGTACCGGGGGGATGAATTCATCGCCATGGCCACGGTAGACGAAAGAATGAAAAAACTGATCCCGCACAAGGTGTTTTACCGGGATCGTTAACGAAGGAGAGAACCCATGAAAGTATTCAGATCCCTGGATGATATCCAGAACATTAAGGAAACCGTGGTGGCGCTGGGAAACTTTGACGGTATCCATGTGGGCCACCAGGAACTGATCCGGCGGGCTGTCAAGAGCGCCAGGATCACCGGGATGAAGAGCGCCGTGTTCACCTTCAACAACCATCCGAAGAACGTGGTGGCCGGGAAGAGGGTCATCAAGAACATCATGTACTACGACGAAAAGGTGGAGATGATGAAAAAAATGGGGATCGATTACCTGTTCTCCATCGATTTCGATTACAACATCAGCCACACCTCGCCCGAGGACTTCGTCACCGAGATCCTGATGAACAAGCTGAAGATGAAGGAGGCCTTCTGCGGCTTCAACTACCGCTTCGGCTACCAGGCCAAGGGGACCACGGACCTGCTGATGAAGATGGGCCGGAGAAAGGGCTTCAGCCTGCACGTCATCGACCCCATCAAGGTCAAGGGCCAAGTTGTCAGCAGCACCCTGATCCGTCAGCTCATCGCCGAGGGCAAGGTGGACGAATGCCGGCTGATGCTGGGCAGAAACTACACTATCGGCGGCGAAGTGGTGCGGGGGAACATGATCGGACGGACCATCGGCTTCCCCACCTCCAACATCCTCATCGACGAGAGTATGGTGACGCCTTCCAACGGCGTATACATCACTCTCTGCGACTACAACTTCAAACAGTACGAGGGAGTCACCAACGTGGGAATCAAGCCCACCATCGGCGACAACAAGAGAGTCATCGAGACCCATATTTTTGATTTTGACAAGGACATTTACGGACGGGAAATCAAAGTGGAATTCATCAAAAAGATCCGGGACGAAATGAAATTCCCCAGCGTGGACGAGCTGGCGGAGCAGATCCAGCGGGACTGCCAGACGGCCCGGGATTATCACGAAGAAGAGTAATAAAATCACTTTACACCGGTCCGACAATGTGATAGAATCTATAGGTCAGCCGTATGCTGCGTTTTACGAGTCTCCAACGTATTACCCGGCATCACGGTAATTTAAGAAAAGGAGAAAAATCATGGACAAGACACAGAAAGCATTGATCATCGACGAATTCAAGACACACGAAGGCGACACCGGGTCCCCGGAAGTGCAGGTTGCTATCCTGACCAACCGGATCAACCACCTGAATGAGCACCTCAGCGTGCACAAGAAGGACCACCACTCCAGAAGAGGACTGCTGAAAATGGTCGGCCAGAGAAGAAACCTGCTGGCTTACCTGAAGGAAAAGGACATCGAAAGATACAGAAGCCTCATCGCGCGTCTGGGTCTGAGAAAGTAATTGCGGCTTTAAAAAAGCGGGGTTTTGTCGACCCCGCTTTTAGAGCATAAATGGGCAGGGTAATCGGGCTTGAGAATCGGGTCTGTTTTGCGGAAAACGGATCGGATTGTCAAGCCAGGATCCTGCCGGATCAGAAGAAATGGAGGTAAAAAATGGATAATTTCAACGTATTCGAAATGGAAATCGCCGGGAGAACCCTGAGAGTGGAAACCGGCAAAGTAGCGCAGCTGTGCAACGGTTCCGCCATGATCCGCTACGGCGATACCGTCGTTCTGACAACGGCGACCGCGTCCGCAGAAGCAAAGGAAGGGCAGGACTTCTTCCCGCTGACCTGCGACTATGAAGAAAAAATGTATGCGGCCGGAAAGATCCCCGGCGGCTTTATCAAGAGAGAAGGGAAAGCGTCCGAAAAGGCGACCCTCAGCGCACGGCTGATGGACCGTCCGATCCGCCCCCTGTTCCCGAAGGGCTATTTCAATGACGTTCACGTGGTGGCGACCATCATGAGCGCGGATTTTGACTGTCCCTCCGAGATCGTGGCAATGATCGGTTCTTCCGTCGCCCTGAGCATATCCGACATCCCCTTCGAAGGCCCCACCGGCACCGTTCTGATGGGTAAGATCGGGGACGAATTCATCGTGAACCCCACCCTGGAACAGAGAGAACAGAGCGACCTGCACCTGGTGGTATCAGGCACGAAGGAAGCCATCATGATGGTGGAAGCCGGCGCCAATGAAATCTCCGAAGACGACATGCTGGAAGCCATCATGCGGGCTCATGAAGAGATCAAGAAGATCATCGCTTTCATCGAAGACATCCAGGCCAAGGTCGGCAAGGAAAAGAAGGAACCCAACCTGCACGTGGTCTCCGAAGAACTGGAAGCGGAAGTACTGGCTTACGCTACCGACAAGATGAAGGATGCCATCTACACCGAAGACAAAGTGGAGCGTCAGGAAAACATGGACAAGGTCGAAAAGGAAACCATGGAATACTTCGGCGAGAAGTATCCGGACGACCTGAAAGACGTGGATTCCGTCCTGTATAAACTGAAGAAGGAAATGGTCCGGAGCCGGATCCTGAACGAAGGCGTTCGTCCGGACAATCGGAAGACCACCGAGATCCGTCCGATCTGGTGCGAGACCAGTGTGCTGCCGAAAGCACACGGCACGGGCCTCTTTACCAGAGGACAGACCCAGGTACTGACCGTCGCCACACTGGGCATGCTCAGCGAATCCCAGACCCTGGACGGCATTACCGAAGCAACCGAAAAGAGATACATCCACCACTACAACTTCCCGGGCTACAGCGTCGGCGAGACCCGTCCGATGAGAGGACCGGGCAGAAGAGAGATCGGCCACGGCGCCCTGGCGGAAAGAGCGCTGCTGCCGGTGATCCCGGACAAGGATGAATTCCCCTATACGATCCGTCTGGTTTCCGAAGTGCTGTCCTCCAACGGCAGTACCTCCCAGGCTTCCGTCTGCGGCAGCACTCTGGCGCTGATGGATGCGGGCGTGCCCATCAAGGCACCGGTAGCCGGTATCGCCATGGGCCTGATCAAGTCCGAGGACAAGGTAGCCATCCTGTCCGATATCCAGGGCATGGAAGACTTCCTGGGCGACATGGACTTCAAGGTAGCCGGCACGGCGAAGGGTATCACGGCGATCCAGATGGATATCAAGATCCACGGCATCGACCGGGAGATCCTGAAGACCGCCATCGCGCAGGCCAGGGAAGGCCGGATGTTCATCATGGACAAGATGCTTGACGTCCTCGAACGGCCGCGTCCGGAAGTCAATCCGAATGCTCCGCGGATCGAGATCATCAAGGTGCATCCCGACAAGATCCGTGAGATCATCGGGCCGGGCGGCAAAGTCATCAACGGCATCATCGACAAGACCGGCGTCAAGATCGACATCGAAGACGACGGCACCGTTTACGTTTCCGGCAAGGACAAGGCCACCATCGAAGCCGGCCTGAGCGAGATCAACATGATCGTGAAGGAACCGGAAGTGGGCGAAGTCTACGACGGCGTGGTCACACGGCTGATGGCCTTCGGCGCTTTCGTACAGATCCTGCCGAACAAGGAAGGTCTGCTGCACATCTCCAAGATCTCCCACGAGAGAGTGGCCAAGGTGGAAGACGCCCTGAAGGTGGGCGACCACATCCAGGTCAAGGTTATGGAGATCGACAGCCAGAACCGGATCAATCTTTCTCACAAGGACCTGATCCCGAAGAGAAAGCAGGAGAACTCCAAGCAGGAGAACTCCAAAAAAGAGAACTAAAACAGGAGAAATCACTGGATGGTTAATATAAGGAAACTGAACTGCGGGGCGGATGTGGTCATGGAGCACATCCCCTCCGTCAAGTCGACCTGCGTCGGCATTTGGGTCAAGGCCGGTTCAGTCAATGAGAATGGGAAAAACTACGGTATTTCCCATTTTATTGAGCATATGACTTTTAAGGGCACGCCGACCCGGAGCGCCCGGCAGATCGCTGAGGAAATCGACCGCATCGGCGGGCAGATCAATGCTTTTACCGGGAAGGAAGCCACTTGTTACTACGTCAAGACGCTGGACAGCAATATCGAGCCGGCAGTGGAAGTCCTGTTCGATATCTTTTTTCATTCCAGCTATGACCCCGTCGAGATGGAACGGGAGAAACAGGTCGTATACGAAGAGATCAACATGCACGACGATTCCCCGGAAGACGACGTCAGCGACACCTTTTACGAGGCGGTCTTCAAAGATCATCCCCTGGGCACGGAGATCCTGGGCACCAAGGAGATCCTGGCGACCCTGACCCCGGAGGACCCGAGGAAATACGTCCGGAAAAACTATACCGTGGACAATGTCCTGGTGTCCGTGGCGGGCAGTTTCGACGAGGAAAGGATCCTGGAACTGTTTGAACGGTATTTCCGGGAACTCAGCACGGTAAAACAGCAGCCCGTGACCTATCCGGAAACCTATGAACCGGGATTCATCTTCAAGGAACGGGACATCGAGCAGGCCCATATCTGCATGGGCGTACCGGGCATGCGGCTGGAAGACGACCTGTACTATGCCCGGCACGTGGTGAACGGCATCCTGGGCGGCAGCATGTCCTCCCGGCTGTTCCAGCACATCCGGGAAGAAAAGGGGATGGCCTATTCGGTCTATTCCTACATCAGTTCCTACACCAGGGACGGGTTTTTCTCCATTTATGCCGGCGTGGGCCAGGACAGACTGGAGGAAACCATCGGCTGCATCCGGGAAGAACTGGCGTTTCTGAAGAAGGAAGGCATCACGGAAGAAGAGTTCTTTGCGTCCAAGGAGCAACTGAAGAGCAGCACGATCTTCGGCCTGGAAAGCGTCAGCGGACGGATGGCTTCAAACGGAAAGACCTACCTTCTGCTGGGACGGATCTACACGCCGGAGGAAACGCTGGACCAGATCTCCGCCGTCACGATGGAGGAGATCGTGCAGGCGATCGAGGAGATCACGGACCTGGAGCGTTATTCGGCTTCGGCTACCGGAAGGAATGTCATCGACCTGAAAAAGGTCATACAGGCTTGAGAGGATCAGACGGGAGTCTTAGTGCATCACTTTCCAATTAACTGTACGTTTTTTGCGTGCCATAATCCGTTGCTATTGCGTTGTTTTCGGCAGACGATGCACCACATCGCCTCCCTCAAACGCCTTATATCAACGAATTCTGACTACGCAAAAAACATACGCAATTGAAAAGCGATACACTAGGTATTTCCGTCTGTTTTTAATAGAGGTGGTTATAATGGAAATACAAATCAAGTATTTTAGCGACGAACTGGAGCGTCTCCGTCCCATCGAGGGGAAATCCGACTGGATCGACCTACGGGCGGCTCAGACGATGGAGATCAAAGCAGGGGAATCCCGCATGATCCCCCTGGGGGTGGCCATGAAGCTGCCGGAAGGCTATGAAGCCCATGTGGTGCCCCGCAGCTCCACTTTCAAAAACTACGGGCTGATCATGACCAACAGCATGGGCATTATCGACAATACCTACTGCGGGCCGAATGACCAGTGGTTCATGGCGGTCTACGCTACCCGGGACACGGTGGTGCATTTCAACGACCGGATCTGCCAGTTCCGGATCATGGAAAACCAGCCTCCCGTGCACTTCACCGAAAGCGACCTGGAAGAGGAAAGGGACCGGGGCGGTTTCGGCAGCACCGGCAAACAATAGGAGTGGAAAACCTTCCGTAAATTTTATATAATGGATTTATAGGAGAGAAAACACATGAACGAATGGAGAATCAGCATCGATGACGCGGAACTGATGAAGCGGATCTTCGGCAGCGAGGACGCCAACATCCGGATCCTGGAGGAGAGCTACGGCGTGGAGATCCGGGAACGGGGTAACGAGATCGTCGTGTCCGGGGACCAGTGCAGCGAAGCCGGCGGCACCCTGTCGGAACTCATCGAGATCGTCCGGGCGGGGGAGACGGTGGACGCCCAGAAAGTCCACTACATCATCTCGCTGCAGGAAGAGGGAAAATCCTATAAAGAAGCGCGGCTGGACAAGGGAATCATCTGCTATACCCACAAAGGCAAGCCCATCAAGCCCAAGACCCTGGGGCAGGCAGCCTATGCTGAGGCGATCCGGAAATACGACATCGTCTTCGGGATCGGGCCGGCGGGTACCGGGAAAACCTACATCGCGGTGGCCCTGGCGGCCTCCGCCTTCAAGAGCAAGCAGGTGGAAAAGATCATCCTGACCCGTCCGGCGGTGGAAGCCGGCGAAAAGCTGGGGTTCCTGCCGGGAGACCTGCAGGAAAAGGTGGATCCCTATTTAAGACCGCTGTACGATGCGCTTTACGATATCCTGGGCCGGGACAACGCCGGCCGGCTCCGGGAAAAGGAGATCATTGAAGTGATCCCTCTGGCGTACATGAGAGGGCGGACCTTCGACAACGCCTTCATCATACTGGACGAGGCTCAGAACACCACGAAGGAACAGATGAAGATGTTCCTGACGCGGCTGGGGTTCGGCTCCAAGGTAGTAGTCACCGGGGACATCACCCAGACGGACCTGCCGCGGGGCAAGAAGTCCGGGCTGAAGCAGGCCATGCAGATCCTGCAGGGGGTCCGGGGCATCCGTTTTTGTTACCTGAAGGCTCAGGACGTGGTCCGGCACGATCTGGTGCGGCGGATCATCGAGGCCTACGAACGGGCACATGCACAGGGGCTGGATGAGGAAGACGAAGAATGATCATTGAACTGAACGACGAATTACAGCAGGAGGAACAACTGCTGGCGTATATGAAACAGGCCGGGGAACTGTGCCTGAAGAACGAAGGACTGGACTTTGACGACGAGTCCACGGAAGTGAGCCTTTCCTTCGTGACGCCGGAGGAGATCCGGCAGATCAACCGGGACTACCGGGAGAAGGATGCCGTCACGGACGTGCTTTCCTTTCCCCAGTACAACAGCCGGGAGGAGATCCTGCAGGAGCCTTACGTCTGCCTGGGAGATGTGATTATCTGTCCGGGGAGGGCCCGGGAGCAGGCGGAGGAATACGGTCATTCCTACACCCGGGAAATGGTATATCTCATGGTGCACAGTATGCTGCATTTGCTGGGATACGATCATATGGAAGAGGAAGAGAAAGCGGTCATGAGAGCCCGGGAAGAGGCCGTCATGAACGAGATGGGCATTTTGAGATAAGGAGGCCGATATGGATAAAAAAGAACTCTATGACCGGGCGCTGACGGCGGCGGAACATTCTTATGCGCCGTATTCTGGTTTTCACGTGGGTGCGGCGGTGCTGACGGAGGACGGGTCCGTCTATACCGGGTGCAATATCGAAAACGCCTCCTATCCGGCGGGAATCTGCGCGGAGAGGACCGCCATGGCCAAGGCCCTGTCCGAAGGGCACCGAAAATTCAAAAAGATCGTCGTGGCCGCCCGCAACGAAGAGGGCGAACAGCCCGCCGCCCCCTGCGGCATCTGCCGCCAGTTCATCTTCGAATTCGGCGACGACATCGAGATCACCTTCGGCCCCGACCGTGATCACTTACAATCAATGACGATCGCGGACCTGTTGCCGGAGGGCTTTCGGTTATAAATAAGGAAATCCAAAAAGCGCAGTATGATTTGCCGAGGGGGATCGGCTATAAATAAGGAAATCCCAAAAGCGAAGTGTGATTTACCGAAGGGGAATTGAGGATCCCCTTCGGTAAATACACACGGAGCCACAGGATTTCCGAGGTATATATTAGATTACTCATTAGAAAGCGAGACACAATGAAATCAGGCTTTATTGCAATAGTAGGGCGGCCCAACGTAGGCAAATCCACCCTGCTCAATGCCATATTAGGCGAAAAGATCGCCATCGTCTCCGACAAACCCCAGACCACCCGGAACACCATCCGGGGCATCTATACGAAAGAAGACCTTCAGATGGTCTTCCTGGACACGCCGGGGATCCACAAACCCCGGAACAAACTGGGGAATTACATGGTGAACGCGGCGGTCAACACCTTTAACGATACGGAAGCCATCGTCTATATTGTGGACGACCGGCTCAGCAAGGGACCCGGGGACAAGTACATCGTGGACATCCTGAAGGACGTGAAGACCCCGAAGATTCTGGTGATTAACAAGATCGACAAGATGACCCCCGACGAGTACAAGGCCATCTACGACGAGTACGAAGAACTGGGCATCTTCCGGGAGATCATCGGCATTTCCGCGAAGGAAAACCACAACGTGGACACCCTGGTCCGGACCCTGGAAGAACTGCTTCCGGAAGGGCCGTTTTTCTTCCCGGAGGACATGGTGACGGATCATCCGGAGCGTTTCATCGTTTCCGAGATCATTCGGGAAAAGATGCTGATGTACCTGAACGACGAACTGCCCCACGGAGTGGCGGTGGAGATCGAGCGGTTCGAAGACGAAGGCACGCTGGTGAAGATCGGCGCGGTGATCTACTGCGAAAAAAAGTCTCACAAGGGCATGATCATCGGCAAACAGGGCCGCAAGCTCAAGGGGATCGGCAAGAGCGCCCGGCAGGACATCGAGGCGCTGCTGGGCGTGAAAGTGTTCCTGGAGCTGTGGGTCAAGGTGAAGGAAAACTGGCGGGACAGCGATATAATGTTGTCGAATTTTGGATATAAGGATGAATAAGTGTGGTGATGCAACATGCAGGTCAGTACCAGAGGGATCATCCTGCGGCAGACGAAAACCGTCAATGACATGAGGATGCTGACGCTGTTTTCGGAACAGTACGGGAAGATCTCCGCTGCGGCGAAAAATGACAATTTCCGGGGAAAACTGAAGTCGTCCCTGGCCATCCGGCCCTTTACCCTGGGACGGTACGAACTGTACAAAAACCGGGACGGATACCGGATGGGGCGGAGCGAGACGCTCCGGAGCTTCTTCGGCATCGGAGAGGACATCGATCGGTATATGGAAGCCTCTTTTGTGCTGGAATTCACCGATAAGATCCTGGAGGAGAATGCGCCGGCCCCGGCCATTTTCCAGCTGCTGACGGACTATTTCGACGCCCTGGAACGGCGGACAAAGGAGATGTCCTTCCTGACCACCGTCTACCAGATCAAGGCCGTGAATATCCTGGGATACAGCCCCCGCCTGAACGAGTGCGTCCACTGCGGGAAGAAAGGGGAGGACTTCCTATTCCACGTGGAATCCGGCGGCGCCGTCTGCAGAGAATGCGCGGGGGATAACGGATTGATTTATCGGTCGGATTCTGATATAATTGATAAGATAAAGTTCATTTCCCGAAGCAGCATCAAAGAACTGGAAAAACTTTATCTCGAAAAACAGGCATTGGATGAGATGAACGATCTCATTCGCAGATACACGAGGTACCATCTGGACATCTCGGATCTGAAAAGTGAAACGTTATTATCTGAAAAATAAAAGAAAGGATATGGGTATGGAAATCACATTAGAAAAAATCGAACTGGTCAAGGACCGGACCGGCGTCAGCTACAAGGAAGCGAAAGAAGCGCTGGAAAAAACAGACGGCAACGTAGTGGATGCGATCATCCTCATTGAAGAACTGGAAGCAGGCGGCGAGGAATACAGCACCCGCAGCACCCCGGAAAAATCGGAAATCATTCAGAAGATCAAGGATATCATCAAAAAAGGCAACGTCACCAAGATCCAGCTGAAGAGAGACGGCAAAGTCATCCTGAACATTCCGGTGACCGCCGGCGCCATCGGCACGGCCGTATTCCCGATCCCGGCGATCGTGGGCTCCGTGGCGGCTCTGGCAGCGAAATGCACCATCGAGATCGTCAAGGACGACGGGGAAGTCATCGACCTGAATGAAAAATCCGGCGGCCGGATCAACAAGTACCGCGACATGGCGGAGGACGCCTTCAACACCGTCAGCGAAAAAGCGGCGGACACCTTTGAAGACATCCGGATCCGTGCGGAAGACGCAGTGGAAAACGCCAAGTACAAAGCAGCGGAACGCAGGGAAAAGAAAGCCCAGGAAGGCGAAGGCCTGAAATTCGGCAATCCGGATGACTGTGAATATGCCGATGACTGCAATACCTGCGACATGGACTGCGATTACAGAGACGGCATGAAAGAAGCCGCAGAAGAAGCCAAGGAAGCGGCGGCGGAGGCAGCGGAGGAAGCGAAGGAAGCGGCAGAAGAATTCGTGGACGAGCTGAAGGAAGCCGGCGAAACGCTGAAAGACGCGGCGGAAGACCTGAAAGAATAATAAGACACGGACAAGGAGATCAAAATGGCAAGAGAGTTTACAATGGACAGGATCGTAGCGCTGGCGAAGGGGAGAGGATTCATCTTCCCGGGTTCCGAAATCTACGGCGGCCTGGCCAACACCTGGGACTACGGTCCTCTGGGTGTGGAACTGAAAAACAACGTGAAAAAAGCCTGGTGGAAGAAATTCATCCAGGAATCCAAGTATAACGTGGGGCTGGATGCGGCGATCCTGATGAATCCCATGACATGGGTGGCCTCCGGCCACGTGGGCGGGTTCAACGACCCCCTCATCGACTGCAAGAGCTGCAAATCCAGGTTCCGGGCGGACAAGCTGATCGAGGATTACCTGAAGGAAAACAACATCGAAGGGATCGCTGTGGACGGCTGGTCCAATGAAAAACTGGAAAGCTACATCGCTGAGAATAAGGTTCCCTGCCCGGACTGCGGGAAATCCGATTTCACCGGCATCCGTCAGTTCAACCTGATGTTCAAGACTTTCCAGGGCGTGACCGAGGATTCCAAGAACGAGATCTACCTCCGGCCGGAAACCGCCCAGGGTATCTTTGTAAACTTCAAGAACGTGCAGAGGACCACCCGCAAAAAGCTGCCTTTCGGCATCGGACAGATCGGGAAATCCTTCCGTAACGAGATCACACCGGGGAACTTTACCTTCCGTACCCGGGAATTCGAGCAGATGGAACTGGAGTTCTTCTGCCAGCCCGGCAAGGATGTGGAGTGGTTCGAATACTGGCGTTCCTTCTGCCGGGACTGGCTGCTTTCCCTGAACATCAAGGAAGAGAACATCCGGCTCAGAGACCATTCTCCGGAAGAACTGTCCCATTACAGCAACGGCACCACGGACATCGAGTTCATGTTCCCCTTCGGATGGGGTGAACTATGGGGCATTGCGGACCGGACGGACTTCGACCTGACCCAGCATACGGAATACTCCGGCGAAGCCATGGTTTACGTGGATTCCGAGACCGGCGAAAAATACATCCCGTACTGCATCGAACCTTCCCTGGGAGCCGACCGGGTGACCCTGGCCTTCCTGGTGGAAGCCTACGATGAAGAAAAACTGGTGGATGACAAGGGCAAGGAAGACACCCGTGTGGTGATGCGCTTCCATCCGGCCCTGGCGCCCTTCAAGGCAGCCGTGCTGCCGCTGCAGAAGAACAAACTGGGAGCCCAGGCGGAAGCCCTCCATGAAGAACTCTCCAAGTACTTCATGGTGGACTACGACACTTCCGGCAGCATCGGCAAGCGCTACAGAAGACAGGATGAGATCGGCACGCCGTTCTGCATCACCGTGGACTTCGAGACCCAGGAAGACGGCTGCGTCACCATCCGTGAGCGGGATTCCATGGAGCAGGTCCGGGTACCCATCGCGGACGTCAAGGCGTACATCGAAGAAAAAATCGCTTTTTAACTAAAAATTGTGTATTTACCTGTGGCAAAGCACAAGGATTAGTTATATAATAAAAGATAGTGAAAAAGACGGAAGAGGCTTTTGCCTCTTCCGAACTATGAAAAACAATAATCGGGAGGAATTTACTAATGGCTAAATTCGTGTATTTGTTTACGGAAGGCAACAAGGACATGAGAAACCTTCTGGGCGGCAAAGGCGCTAACCTGGCGGAAATGACCAACATCGGTCTGCCGGTGCCCCAGGGTTTCACCGTTACCACAGAAGCCTGCACGCAGTACTACAATGACGGCAGAAAGATCAACGACGAGATCATGGCGGAGATCATGCACTACGTCGACGTCATCCAGGAGCTCAACGGCAAGAAGTTCGGCGACCTGGAGAATCCGCTTCTGGTTTCCGTTCGTTCCGGCGCACGGGCATCCATGCCGGGCATGATGGACACGGTACTGAACCTGGGCCTGAACGAAGA
This sequence comes from Bacillota bacterium, assembly GCA_017405645.1. Lineage (GTDB taxonomy): Bacteria > Bacillota > Clostridia > Peptostreptococcales > Anaerovoracaceae > RUG14258. The sequence continues at coordinate 44,338 of JAFQZZ010000029.1, read as the reverse complement.
CGTTGTGGCTGCCATGATCAAGGGCAACCCGGACCCCAAGTTCGAACGTTTCGTTTATGACTCATACAGACGGTTCATCCAGATGTTCTCCGACGTTGTCATGGGCGTGGGCAAAAAGTACTTTGAACAGCTCATCGACAAGATGAAGGAAGAAAAAGGCGTCACCTATGACGTGGAACTGACCGCAATGGACTTAAAGGAACTGGCGGAACAGTTCAAGGCTGAATACAAGAAACAGTTAGGAGAAGACTTCCCGACCGACCCGATCGTTCAGTTGAAAGAAGCGATCCAGGCGGTATTCCGTTCCTGGGACAACCCCAGAGCCAACGTTTACCGCCGGGACAACGATATCCCGTATTCCTGGGGTACCGCGGTTTCCGTCATGCCGATGGTATTCGGCAACCTGAACGACAATTCCGGTACCGGCGTTGCGTTCACCCGTGACCCGGCCACCGGCGAAAAGAAACTGATGGGCGAATTCCTGACCAACGCCCAGGGCGAAGACGTGGTAGCCGGTGTGCGAACCCCGATGCCCATCGCGGAAATGGAAGAGAAATTCCCGGAAGCCTATGCGGACTTCGTCAAGGTCTGCGGCCTGCTGGAAGACCACTACCGCGACATGCAGGACATGGAATTCACCGTTGAGAACAAGAAACTCTACATGCTCCAGTGCCGGAACGGCAAGCGGACCGCCCAGGCGGCCCTGAAGATCGCCTGCGACCTGGTGGATGAGGGAATGATCTCGGAAGAAGATGCGGTCGCCATGATCGATCCGAGAAACCTGGATACCCTGCTGCACCCGCAGTTCGACGCAGAGGCGCTGAAGAAAGCCACTCCGATCGGCAAAGGCCTGGGCGCTTCCCCGGGCGCTGCCTGCGGTAAAGCTGTCTTCACGGCAGATGATGCAGTGGAATGGGCAGACAGAAAAGAAAAAGTCATCTTAGTGCGGCTGGAAACTTCTCCGGAAGACATCAGCGGCATGAAGGCTGCGGAAGGCATCCTGACCGTTCGGGGTGGCATGACCTCCCACGCGGCGGTAGTTGCCAGAGGCATGGGCGAATGCTGCGTATCCGGCTGCGGCGCCATCAAGATGGACGAAGCCAACAAGCAGTTTGAACTGGGCGGCAAAGTCTTCAAGGAAGGGGATTACATCTCCCTGGACGGCACCACCGGTAATATCTATGACGGCGTCATCGACACCGTGGATGCATCCATCTCCGGTTACTTCGGACGGATCATGGGCTGGGCGGACAAGTATCGCCGGCTCCAGGTACGGACCAACGCCGACACGCCGCAGGATGCGAAGAAAGCGAGAGAACTGGGTGCGGAAGGCATCGGCCTGTGCCGGACCGAGCACATGTTCTTCGAAGCGGACCGTATCGCGGCCTTCCGTGAAATGATCTGCGCAGAAACCAAGGAAGAAAGAGAAGCGGCTCTGGCCAAGATCATGCCGTATCAGCAGAGCGACTTCGAAAAACTCTACGAAGCGCTGGAAGGCAACCAGGTCAACATCCGTTTCCTGGATCCGCCGCTCCACGAATTCGTTCCGACCACGGACGAAGAAATCGAACTGCTGGCGAAAGCACAGGGCAGAAGCGTGGAATACGTGAAGAACCTGGTCAGCAGCCTGCATGAAGTAAACCCGATGATGGGTCACAGAGGCTGCCGTTTGGCGGTCACTTATCCGGAAATCGCCGTGATGCAGACCCGTGCGGTCATCCGCGCAGCCATCAACGTTCAGAAGGCTCATCCGGAATGGACCATCCGTCCGGAGATCATGATCCCGCTGACCAGCGAACTGAAGGAATATAAGTACGTCAAGGATTTCGTCGTCGCGACAGCAGATGAAGAAATCGCTGCGGCAGGAGCCGGCATCGAATATGAAGTCGGTACCATGATGGAGATCCCGCGGGCTTGTCTGACAGCGGACGAGATCGCAAAAGAGGCGGACTTCTTCTGCTTTGGCACCAACGACCTGACGCAGATGACCTACGGCTTCAGCCGTGACGACGCCGGCAAGTTCCTGGATGCTTACTACGATGCGAAGATCCTGGAAAACGATCCGTTTGCCAGACTGGACCAGATCGGCGTGGGCAAGCTCATGGATTACGCCCTGAAGACCGGCAAACCGGTGAATCCGGCACTGCATACCGGTATCTGCGGCGAACACGGCGGCGACCCGACCTCCGTGGAATTCTGCCACAAGATCGGCCTGGATTATGTATCCTGCTCGCCCTTCAGAGTACCGATCGCACGGCTGGCTGCGGCTCAGGCTGCCATCAAGGAAAAGAAATAAAGAATCATTGTAAAAGCGATTCACAGGCTGTGTCCCGAACGGGGCACAGCCTGTATTGTGAGGTATATTCTATGAGAAGTATAGCGATTGACGGGCCTTCCGGGGCCGGAAAAACGACGGTTGCCAAGGCCTTGGCGGAACGGATGGGCTATCATTACGTCGACACGGGAGCGATCTACCGGACGGTGGGCCTGTACGTTTCCAGGCGGGGCAGCTGTGATGACGTTCAGCTGGTGGAGAAATGCCTTCCGGAAATAGAAATCGGGCTGGAACACGGAGAGGACGGTCTTCAGCACATGTTCCTCAACGGGGAGGACGTAACGGAGGCGATCCGGAAAAATGAAGTGTCCGCATTTGCGTCCACCGTTTCGGCCATTCCTGCGGTCCGGGAATACCTGCTGGATATGCAGCGGGAACTGGCCCGGCAGCACAATGTGATCATGGACGGCCGGGATATCGGAACGGTCGTACTGCCCAATGCGAATGTGAAGATCTACCTGACGGCTTCCGTGGAAGAGCGGGCGAAACGCCGGTGGAAGGAACTGCAGGAAAAGGGCGACAACACGCCTTTTGAAACGGTGAAGGAACAGATCATCCAGCGGGATCACGCGGATATGAACCGTGAGATCGCGCCCCTGCGCCAGGCGGAAGATGCAGTGGTGGTGGATACTTCGGACCTGAACCTGGAGGAGAGCATCGAAGCCGCCTATCAGGTCGTGAAAGAAAAAATGGGGCAGGAATGATTCCGGAATAAAGGAAACAGCAAGGAGCATGCCGATAGCGGCATGCTCTTCGTTTATGCTTAAAATTTGAATGATTTGACAAGGTGTGGTAAAATAATAAAGATACACATTAGAAGGCTTTGGGAGGAAGCGGATGATCTTTTCATCGTACGTGTTTATTTTTGCTTTCTTCCCCATCGTGTTTGCGGGGTTCTCCCTGTTTCGTGGGCTGAAGAAGCACAATCTTTCAAAAGTGTGGCTGGTGGCGGCTTCCCTGATCTTTTACGGGATCGGGCAGCCGGATTTCCTGGGAGTGTTCCTGGCATCCATCGTCATCAACTTCCTGCTTTTGAAGGTGCTAAATCATCTGAAAAACCGTTTCGGCCGCGGGATCTTCCTGCTGCTGGCGGTGGTGTGGAACATCGGCCTTCTGGGTTATTTCAAGTACACGAACTTCTTCCTGGAAAACATCAATGCGGCTTTCCGCACGGCCTTCCCGATGATGGACATTATCCTGCCCATCGGCATTTCCTTCTTCACGTTCCAGATCCTGGCCTTTACCATCAGCCTGTTCCGGAAAGAGTGTGAAATGCCGACGCTGCTGGATTATATGATGTACGTGACCTTTTTCCCGCAGCTGATCGTGGGGCCGGTGGTGAAGCACGAAGAGCTGATGCCCCAGATCGAAGAGAACCGGTTCATGGTCCTCCGGCCGGAGAATATCTGCCGGGGTACGCTTTTGTTCTCGGTGGGCTGCGCCAAAAAGATCCTGATCGCGAACCCCCTGATCGATTACGCCACAGCCTTTTACGGCGGGAACGTGGCCGGCGCCACCACGCTGGAGACCTGGTGCGGCGTCATGTGTTTCGTCTTCGCTTATTACTTTGATTTTTCCGGCTACATTGATATGACCCGGGGACTGGGGCACCTGTTCGGCATCGAATTGCCGTTCAACTTCGATTCGCCCTACAAGGCCCGGGATTTCGGGGATTTCTGGAGAAAGTGGAATATCACCATTTCCCGGTTCTTCTACGAAACGATCTACGATAACATCTTCCGTTTCGGCGACGGATACATCAAGCTGGGGATCGCCATCATGGCAACCTTCCTGGTGTCCGGCCTGTGGCACGGCGCCGGCTGGCATTTCATCGCCTGGGGCGCGGTCAACGGCGTATTGGTGTATTTAGCCGGCATCCGCACCATCAAACGGCGGAAGGGCCTGCCGAAGGGGCTGGCCATCTTCCTGACCTTCTTCGTGGGGGCGGTGATCCGGGTGCTCTTTGACTGCAGGGACCTGGTCCAGGCGGGGCAGGTGTACCGGAACATGTTCGACGTAACGGCCTTCACCGGGTGGAGCGATTTCTTCGCGTCCGCATCGGCCTTTGCGGGAGAAAACCTGACGACCCTGGGGCTTTTGGCCCTTTCGGCGGCGATTTGTTTCCTCCTGCCGAATTCCAATGGGATTTCCCGTATCCGCGTATTCAAATTCCGGCATGCCGCGGCGGCGGGGGCGCTGCTGGCGGTGAGCATAATGTATATGACGAAAGTCTCGGCATTTTTGTATTTCAACTTTTAGAGGTGGACGATGAGTCTTAAAAAGTATCTGACAGTCTTTTTCACGGTATTCATAGTGGTGATCGGCGCGCTGGTGGGCTTCAACGTCTGCACGGACCCCTTCGGGGTGTTCGGCGACCCGGTCATGAAGTGGTATGACTACAATATGACCATGAATCCCCGGGTGGCGAAAATCGGTTACCTGGACCGGCATTACGGAGAGTACGACTCCTATATCCTCGGGAGTTCGAAGGCTTCGTCGATCCCGGTGGAAGACCTGAACAAGTATATGGATGCCAGTTTCTATAACATGACCTGGTACGGCGGCGACCTGAAGGACGAGGAACTGCTGGCGGAATACATCACCGAGCATTACAACGTGAAGAACCTGGTGCTGCTGGTGGACCCCCAGGACGCGGTCAGCTATGATTACGAGCAGGACAAGATCAAGGGGAACATGCACTGCAAGGTGGACGGTTCCTCCAAAATGAAGTTCTACGCCCGGTACCTGTTCGCCAACCCGGCCTACGGGATCGACAAGATCCGAAGCAAGAGGGAACGGGGTTACCTGGTGACGGTGAAGGACGTTTACGTGGCCGAGACCGGCTGCTACAACAAGCAGAAGCGGGACTCCACCCCCATCGGGGAACTGGAGGAGTACCTGAAGGCGGAGGATAACGTGTTCTATCAGGAATACACGGAGCTGCCGCATCTCAGCGAGGCCATCATCTCCATCGGCAACATCAAGAAGACCTGTGAGGAGCACGGCGTGAAGCTGATTGTGATCGGCCCGCCGATCCATCAGGACGAGTTCTATAAGTACAACCAGGACCAAATGCAGCAGTTTATCCGGGACCTGACGGCCACGGTAGATTATTATGATTTCTGGGGATACAACCAGATCAACTGCGACATGCGGTATTACTACGACACGAACCACTTCCGCAATGCGGTGGGGAAGATGGTGCTGGCTTATATTTTCAACGACGACAACATTTACGTGCCGGAAGGCTTCGGTCACGTGACCACCGCCCAGACCCTGGAGCAGCGGCTCCAGGAGATCTACGGCACGGACCCGGCTTCGGTGCCGAAGAATTACACGGCCCGGGTGCCGATCCTGCTGTACCATTCCTTCACCCATGACCCGAAGGTGGACGTCAACACGGTGGTGAAGGCAGAAAAATTCGACGGGCAGATGCAGCTGCTGAAGGACAACGGCTATCATACCGTCAATTACTACGACCTGATCAATTATGTTTATCACGGGCTGCCGCTTCCGGAAAAACCGGTGCTGATCAGTTTCGATGACGGGTACCGGGACAACCTGGAGATCGCGGCGCCGATCTTAAAGAAATACGGTTTCAAGGCGACGATCTCCGTGGTGGGCGTGTCGGTGGGGAAGGAAACCTACAAGGACACCGGCGAGATCATGACCCCGCATTTCGAACTGAAGGAAGCCTATCCGTACGTGAATGCCGGGACCATCGACATCCAGTCTCACACCTATGATATGCACCAGGTGGAGGAACTGGACGGAAAGGGATGCCGGCAGGGGGTTCTGCAGATGGATGGCGAGTCCGAAAAAGCCTATGTGAGTGCGCTGACAGAAGACTTCCAGAGCTCCAAAAAGGCTATTGAGGACGAACTTCCGGTGAGCTGTGAGGTAGTGACCTACCCCTACGGTTTCTGCGACCTGAAATCGGATGTGATCCTCAGGAGCCAGGGCGTCAAGGTCACCGTCACCCTGCGCAGGGGCGTCAACGAAGTGGTGAAGGGCCTGCCCCAGAGCCTGATCCGCCTGAAGCGGTACAACGTCAGCAACGACATGAGCGCGGAAGAGTTTATGGCGATTTTGCGCATGTAAGGGGAAAGGAAAAGAGCATGGACAAGAAAGAAATCAGGGAACGGATCTTCCGGTTCTTTGTGGAAGAGAAAAAAGACGAGGGACTGACCTACGATACGGAACTGTTGAAGAGCAAGCACGTCAACTCGCTGTTTGCCCTGCAGATGGTGGCCTTTGTGGAGAAGGAGTTCGGGATCAAACTGAAGCGCAAGGAGATCTCCGAAAAGAACTTCCATTCCATCAACGCCATCGCCGACCTGGTGGAACAGCACGTTGCCGGGAAATAGGGGAGTGTAATGAGTAACAATGAACAACAGATCAAGTGCGTGATCTGGGATCTGGACAATACCGTCTGGGAAGGCGTACTGTCGGAAGGCGGCGCCGGCGCTTTGCTGCCGGGGGTGGCGGAGACCATCCGGGAACTGGACCGGCGGGGGATCGTCCAGTCGGTGTCCAGCAAGAACGATTTTGACAATGCCAGAAAACAGTTGGAGGAGAAGGGCCTGTGGGACTATTTTCTCTGTCCCCAGATCTCCTGGAACAGTAAATCCGAGGGGATCCGGACCATCCTGGAGCTGTTGAATATCAAGGAAGAAGCCGCGGCCTTCGTGGACGATTCCGCCTTTGAGAGGGATGAAGTGCGGTTTGTGCTGCCGAAGATCCGGGCCTACGATGCGGCCCTGGCCGGGAGCATTCCGGAATTTCCGGAATTTCAGGTCCGGTTCGTCACGGAAGATGCGGCCCGGCGCCGGGAGATGTACCGGGCGGACTTGGAGCGCCAGAGTGCCGAGGAAGCCTTTGCCGGCAGCAACGAGGACTTCCTGTCCACACTGCACATGAAGCTGGCCATCGAGCCGGTGACGGAACCCGCCCTGCAGCGGGTGGAGGAACTGACCATCCGCACCCACCAGCTCAATTCCACCGGATACACGTATTCCTACGAAGAACTGCTGAAACTGATCCGATCGCCCCGGCACCGGTTTTACATCTGTGAACTGACGGACGATTACGGAACCAGCGGAAAGGTGGGGCTGCTGCTGATGGAGGAGAGCGAGGAAGCGCTGACGATCAAGCTACTGATCGTTTCCTGCCGGGTCATGACCCGGGGGATCGGGACGGCTTTGCTGTGCTTCGCCACAAAGCAGGCGGCCGAAACCGGGAAACCCCTGCGGGCCGAATTCCTGGAGACCGACTATAACCGGATCATGTACATCACCTATAAACTGTCCGGTTTTGAAGAGATTGAAGAAGACGGCGACCGGGTGCTGCTGGAATATCAGCATGCGGAGCCGATGGAATATCCGGAGTATTTAGAGATACAAGAAGGAGGAAACTATGAACCGCAATGATTTTGATAAAGCCTGCCGGGTCGTGGAACAGGTCACCCAGCAGACCAAACTCATCGAAAGCAAATACCTCAGCGAACGCACCGGCAACCGGGTCTTCCTGAAGCCCGAGAACATGCAGGTCACAGGCGCTTTCAAGATCCGGGGCGCTTACTACAAGATCAGCACCCTGACGGAAGAGGAGCGCAAGCGGGGCCTGATCACCGCATCGGCCGGCAACCATGCCCAGGGCGTTGCCTTCGCGGCGAAGGAATTCGGCGCCAGGGTCATCATAGTGATGCCCAAGACCACGCCGCTGATCAAGGTGAACCGCACCAAGAGCTACGGGGCGGAAGTGGTCCTCTACGGAGACGATTACAACGAGGCCTATGAATGCGCCAAGAGGCTGATACAGGAACACGATTATACCTTCATCCATCCCTTTGACGACCTGACGGTGGCTACCGGCCAGGGCACGGTGGGGATGGAAATCATTAAGGAACTGCCCCTGGTGGATACCATTTTAGTCCCGGTGGGCGGCGGCGGACTGGCAACCGGCGTTTCCACCATGGCCAAGATCATCAACCCGAATATCAAAGTCATCGGCGTGGAACCGGAGGGCGCCAACTGCCTGCAGCGTTCCCTGGAGGCGGGCGAAGTGGTCACTTTGCCGGAGGTCAATACCATCGCCGACGGTGCGGCGGTCCGGGCGCCGGGAGAGACCATCTTCCCGTACCTGCAGGAGAACCTGGACGGTGTGATCACGGTGAAAGACGACGAGATCATAGGAGCCTTCCTGGACATGGTGGAGAACCATAAGATGATCGTGGAGAACGCGGGGCTCCTGACCGTAGCGGCGGCGGCCCATCTGCCGGCGGAAGGAAAGAACGTGGCCTGCATCATCAGCGGCGGGAACATGGACATGATCACCATGTCCTCCGTGGTACAGCAGGGACTCATTTTCCAGGACCGGATCTTTACCGTATCCACACTGCTGCCGGACAAGCCGGGCGAACTGGCGGAGGTGGCGATCCTCATCGCGGAAAACCAGGGCAACGTCATTAAACTGGATCACAACCAGTTCGTTACCACCAACCGGATGAAGGAAGTGGAACTGAAAATCACCATGGAAGCCTTCGGCACCGAGCACAAGCAGCAGATCCTCGACGCACTGGAAAAGGGCGGATACAAACCGAAGATCGTAGCCACGATGTTATAAGAATGATCATGAAGACCGGCGGACAGCCGGTCTTTTTCTTGCCTTTTGGCAGGGGGTGTGGTACAATGGAACAAACAAATGTTCTTGTTGAGACTGGAGATTGAAGATGGGAGTAGCGGAAAACAGAGTGTATATCGCCATCGACCTGAAGTCGTTCTATGCCTCGGTGGAGTGCATGGAACGGCGGCTGGATCCGCTGAAGACGAACCTGGTGGTGGCGGACGAATCCCGGACCGAAAAAACGATTTGCCTGGCGGTGTCGCCGTCCCTGAAATCCTACGGGATCTCCGGGCGCGCCAGGCTTTTTGAAGTTGTGCAGCGGGTGAAGGAAGTCAACGAAGAGCGCCGCCGGGCGGCTCCCGGCAGGAAACTCACCGGGTCCTCCTATATGGACGAGGAAGTGCGGCGGAATCCGGCTGTGGCGCTGGACTATATCGTTGCCAAGCCCCGGATGGCATATTACATCGAATACAGCACCCGGATCTATGACATTTACCTGAAATACGTTTCGGCGGAGGATATTCACGTTTATTCCATCGACGAGGTCTTCATCGATGCGACAGACTACCTTCAGACTTACGGTCTGTCGCCCCATGATTTCGCCATGACCATGATCCGGGATGTGCTCAGGACCACCGGGATCACCGCCACCGCCGGCATCGGAACGAATATGTACCTGGCCAAGATCGCCATGGACATCGAAGCCAAGCACCGGCAGCCGGATGAGGACGGCGTGCGGATCGCTTTCCTGGATGAGCGGCTTTACCGGGAGAAACTCTGGAGCCACCGGCCCCTGACGGATTTCTGGCGGATCGGCCACGGATATGCCCGCCGGCTGGAGGAGCAGGGACTGTACACCATGGGGGATATCGCCCGGTGCTCCCTGGGCGGCCCCATGGACTACTATAACGAAGGGCTGCTGTACAAATTTTTCGGCATCAACGCGGAACTGCTGATCGATCATGCCTGGGGCTGGGAGCCCTGCACGATCAAAGACATCAAGGAATACCGTCCTTCCACCAGCAGCCTCAGTTCCGGCCAGGTCCTGTCCGTTCCCTATGATTTCGAACACGCGGCCGTGATCGTCCGGGAAATGACGGAGCAGATGAGCCTGGAACTGGTGGCAAAGGGTCTGGTGACGGACCAGATGACCCTGACCATCAACTACGACCGGATCAACCTGGAAGAAGGTGAGGGCGTCGTCCGGTACAGGGGCGAGACCAAGGAAGACCATTACGGACGGAAAGTGCCGAAACACGCCCACGGCACCGCCAATCTGAGCCGGCAGACCTCTTCCACGAAAATGCTGACGGATGCTGTGATGGAGCTTTATGAAAGAATCACGGATCCAAATCTTCTGATCCGCCGCATCACCATCGTCGCCTGCCGGGTGGTGCCGGAAGAGGAAGCGGCCGGCAGCCGGGAACCCCGGCAGCTGGATATGTTCACGGACCCGGAAGCGGTGCGGAAGGAGCAGGAGGAAGAGGACCGGAAGCTGGAGCAGGAGAGGAGCATCCAGGAAGCCATGATCAAGATCAAAAAACAATTCGGCAAGAATGCCGTGTTCAAGGGGACGGACCTGCTGGAAGGCGCCACCGGCCTGGACCGGAACCGGCAGATCGGAGGTCATCATGAATAACGACGGAAAGAACTCTTATAAGGACATCATCGGTCTGCCGCATCACGTGTCGCCCACGCGGAAACGGATGCCCCTGAAGGACCGGGCGGCCCAGTTCGCGCCTTTTGCGGCCCTGACCGGCTACGGCGACGCGATTCAGGAAACGGCCCGGGAGACTACCGGATGGCAGGACCTGTATGAGGATGAAAAAGAATATATGGAAGAGACCCTCCGCCGGCTGGCAAGCCTGGAGGACCGGCGGCCGGAAGCGGAAGCGGTGTATTTCGTCCGGGACCCGCTGAAGGACGGCGGGTCGTTTCAAACGGTGTCCGGCCGGGTCCGGAAAATCGATACGGTGGAACGGAAACTGGTGTTTGAAGACGGGACCGGGGTACCGCTGGCGGACCTGGTGGAACTGGAACTTGTATAAAACACTCTTGAGAAATACTCCATCTTGTGGCATAATAGGATGGAAGTATGAATAGAAGGAGAACGGGACCCCGGTCCCGTGAATAGAGTATATGAGTTTCAAGAAGATCGTGGTGGCAGGCGGCGGCGTCCTCGGGTGCCAAATCGCCTATCAGGCTGCCTACAAGGGATACGATGTGACCATTTGGCACAGGAGTTATTCTTCCATCGGCAGGAGCCAGCCGAAGCTGGACCGGATCCATGCCATCTATATCAAAGAACTGAAGGCGCTGAAATACAAGATCGGGAGCCTTTCCGCGGACTATCCGAAAGGGCTGGTGGAGGACTTTTCCTCCCTGACCCCTTCAAAAGTGGACGAGCTGACCGCCCGGGCGGAAAGGGCCTATATAAACATCCGCATGGCGGTGGACCTGAACGAAGCCATGGAAGAGACGGACCTGGTGATCGAATGCCTGCCGGAAAACGAGGAGCAGAAGATGGAGTTCTTCCGCCGGATCAGCGAAGTGCTGCCTGCCAAGACCGTCCTGGTAACCAGTTCCTCCACGATGCTGCCCGGCACTTTTGCGGAGGATACCGGCCGGCCGGACAAATTCCTGGCCGTCAACTTTGCCGGGGAGATCTGGGCCAAGAACATCACGGAGATCATGGGGCACCACGGCACGGACCAGAAGGCCTACGACCAGGTCACGGCTTTTGCAAAAAGCATCGGCATGGAGCCCCTGTGCCTGAAAAAAGAGCACCCGGGCTACATCCTGAATTCCCTGCTGATGCCCTTCCTGGAGGCGGCGAAAAAGCTGCAGGAAGAGGAAGTGGCGGATGCGGAAACCATTGACCGGACCTGGAAACTGGCCACCGGCGCGCCGGAGGGGCCGTTCCGGATCATGGAAGAAGCGGGACTGAGGGACTAACAGACATTATGAGAAGCGAGAAGACCAAAAAAAAGAAGAAGAACCTTTACACGGCGGGGCTGATATTCTTCGTCGTCCTGTTCCTGTTGTCGGGATACATGTTCTTCAGCGAGTACATGGACAAAAAGCAGAGTGCGGAGGACTTTGAAGAACTGGCGCAGATAGTGAATGAACAGGAGGAGGCCGGGGAGGAGATTTCCGCCCATGACCGGTATTATCCCCTTTACGAGCAGAACAATGATTTCGTCGGCTGGATCCGCATCGACGGCACCGCCATTGACTACCCGGTGATGCACCATCCGTCGGAGGTGGATTATTACCTGAAAAGGAACTTTGAAAAGAAGGACAGCAGCTACGGCGTCCCGTATCTCAAGGAGGAGTGCACCCTGGGGGTCTCCGACAACTGCACGATCTACGGCCATCACATGAAGAACGGATCCATGTTCTCGGACCTGTGCAAGTACCAGGACATCAACTTTTATGAGGAACACAAAACCGTTCATCTGGACACCCTGGAAGAATACGGGGAGTACGAGATCGTGGTGGTGTTCAAGACCGTGGCTTATTCGGACGCAGCCTTCAACTACTTTGACTACATCACCTTCGAGTCGCCGGAGGTCTTCAACAAGTACATCGACACCTGCCGTTCCCTGCAGCTTTACGATACCGGGGTCCGTGCGAACTTCGGCGATAAGCTGATCACCCTTTCCACCTGCGAGTACAGCAGAAAGGACGGACGGATGGTCGTGGTGGCGAGGAAGCTGAACGGCTGATACTTTACATTGAAAAAACGCTGTGGTAAAATAGCATAAATAGTTGCATCTATTACCTGGTGTAAAGAGAGGAAGAACAATGGATATCAAAAAAGAAATGGAAAAAGTGGGCGAAGCTTTACCGAAAAACAAAGAAGAAGTTATGCAGAAACTGAACGATGCCAAAGCGGAAGTGGAAAAGATGCTGGACAAGACCGACATCGACGAAAAAGCCATCGCGAAGGCAAAGGACCTGAAAAAAGAAGTGGAAGGCCTGCTGGACAAGACCGATATCGATGACAAAGCCATTGCAAAGGCACATGAGCTTCTGGGCAAAATCAAGGATTTCAAGTAAGATAAAAGAAGCATTTACTGCCGGCCGGGACGATCCTGCCGGCAGTTTTCTTTTTTTGCCCTAACAGGATGAAACCAACCCGAAACAGAAGGAAACACCTTCAGAGTTTTTGATGACAATTATTGACTTCCTTATGGATAAATTATATAATAAACAGAAGCGGCAAAGTGTATTTCATGAACAATGAAATAATGCAGATCCACTGAGAAAATTCTCTTGTTTTCAGCGTGGATTGCTTTTTTTTAGAATGAGAGAAAGGGGGAAGTTTATGATGAGCGAGATGCTGGATAAACTTTCTGAACAAATTCTTTCCATTCTGCCGGGGACCAACTGCTGCGGCCTCGGAGGATGCGGAAAGAGTACCTGTCGGGAATGCGCGGCAGCCATTGCCGAGGGGGAGAGTATCACCCTGTGTCCCGCCTGCAGTCAGGAGCAGGCAGACATGATCGCGGAGGTGACCGGAAGAGATCCGGTACCTGTTCAAAAGAAGGTCGCATTTATCGCGTGCAGCGGTTCCGCCACCGGCCTGGAACGGCATTCGATCTGCGGCAGCTGTGAAGCGGCGAAAGCATACGGTTTCGTCCGCGGCGAATGCAAAGCCGGCTGCCTGGGAATCGGCGACTGCGTGAATGTGTGCACCTTCGAAGCCATGACGCTGGAGGATCATGCCATCAAGATAGATCGGGAGAAATGCACCGGCTGCGGCGCCTGCGCCCATGCATCGGCCTGCATCCAGAAGATCATCTACATGGTTCCGGCGGATGCAACGAACTTCATCCCCTGTTCTTCCACGGAAGAGGACGAGGAAATCGTGCGCCAGACCTGCGGTTACGGATGCATTTCCTGCGGGGAATGCGAACGGGCATGCCCGGTAGGCGCGATCTCCATCATCAACAATCATGCGGTCATCGATTACGACAAGTGCGAAGGCTGTGAGGCCTGCGCGGTGAAATGCCGGAAGAAGATCATCATCGATGAGTACCATGACATCACGAAACTAAAGGAAAAAGTCGCCTTTGTTGCCTGCAACGGCGGGTTCATAGCCGGAGAGATCTACAAGTCCAAAGGCTTTGACAAATGCGCAGAGGCGGTCAAGAATAGGGATCCGAAAGAGCTGAACCTCTGTACCACCGGATGTGTCGGGCTGGGAGACTGCACCCTGGTCTGCCGTTACGACGCGATCCATGTGGAATACGGGACGGCCTTTGTGGATGTGGACAAATGCGTCGGGTGCCGGGACTGCACCTACGCCTGCCCGAAGGGCCTGATTTCCATCGTGCCCTACAAAGGGGTCAAGATGGTGCCCTGTTCCACCACCAACGATTACGATGAAAAGAACAAAGTCTGCGCGGTATGCTGCGAAGGCTGCCAGGACTGCATGAACAACTGTCCGAACGGAGCGATCTACTTCGAGGACAACCATGCGGTGATCGATACCGAACTGTGCGAGAACTGCAACATCTGCCAGTACGTCTGCTTCAAGGGCGTTATCGCCGAGCGGGCGGTTCCGGAGAGCAACTACCTGCAAAGAGATGCGCTGAAGATCGGAAAGGAGAGTGAGTGATATGAGAAAACGCAAGACCATGGACGGCAATACCGCTGCGGCCCATGTGGCATACGCCTTTTCCGAAGTAGCTGCGATCTACCCGATCACTCCGTCTTCGCCGATGGCGGAAAGCATGGATGAATGGGCTGCCGACGGACGGACCAATATTTTCGGTGAAAGCGTCAAGATCATCGAAATGGAATCCGAAGGCGGCGCGGCCGGCGCGGTGCACGGCTCCGTGATCACCGGGGCTTACACCTCCACTTTCACCGCTTCCCAGGGACTCCTGCTGATGATCCCCAACATGTACAAGGTAGCGGCGGAGCAGTCCCCGGCGGTGTTCCATGTGGCGGCGAGAGCGCTGTCCACCCATGCGCTGAACATCTTCGGCGACCATTCCGACGTCATGGGCACCCGGCAGACCGGCGTGGCGATCCTGTGCTCCAACAGCATCCAACAGTGCATGGACCTGGCGGCAGTGGCGCATTTATCCGCCATCGGAGGCAGATTGCCCTTTGTGCATTTCTTCGACGGTTTCCGGACTTCCCATGAAAACCAGAAGATCGAAGTCTGGGATTACGGTGAACTGAGGGAAATGGTGGACTGGGACGCTGTACGGCGTTTCCGTCAGCGGGCCCTGCATCCGGAGAATCCCCACAGCATGGGCAGCGCGGAACAGCCGGAAACCTTTTTCCAGCACCGTGAAGCCTGCAACACCATTTATACCGAAACCATCGACATCGTTGAAAAATACATGGATATGGTCAACGAGCGGATCGGCAGCAATTACAAACTGTTCACTTACTACGGCGCACCGGATGCGGAAGAGGTCATGATCGCCATGGGCTCCATCTGCGAAGCGGCGGAAGAAGTCGTGGATTACGTTAATGAAAAGAAGGGGAGGAAAGTCGGGATTGTGGAAGTCCACCTGTACCGGCCTTTCTCGGCGAAACACCTGATCGCCGCTATCCCGCCCACCGTCAAGAGCATCGCGGTCTTAGACCGGACCAAGGAACCCGGCGGCATGGGCGAACCCCTGTACCTGGACGTGGTGTCGGCCCTCCGGGGCAGCGACCCGGATTCGGCCTTCGTGGCCGGCGGCCGCTACGGACTGGGTTCCAAGGACGTACAGCCCGGGGATATCCTGGCAGTCTTTGAGAATCTCTGGTCCGATAACCCGAAGAAGGAATTCACCATTTCCATCATCGACGATGTAACGAACCTGTCCCTGCCGGTAACGGAGAACCCGGACGTGGCGCCGGAAGGCACCGTGGCCTGCAAGTTCTGGGGACTGGGCGCGGACGGCACCGTCGGCGCCAACAAGAACAGCGTCAAGATCATCGGCGACCATACGGACAAGTACGTACAGGCCTATTTCCAGTACGACTCCAAGAAGTCCGGCGGCGTGACGATCTCCCACCTGCGGTTCGGCGACAAACCCATCCGTTCCACTTACTACGTCAAACAGGCGGATTTCGTGGCCTGCCACAATTCCAATTACCTGAAGAAGTACAGCATGGTGGAAGATGTGAAACCCGGCGGGTTCTTCCTGCTGAACTGCACCTGGAACGACGAGGAATTGGAAAAGCATATCCCCGCAAGGGATAAACGGTACATTGCCCGGAACAATATCAAGCTGTACACCTGCGACGCGGTATCGGCCGCCCGTCAGATCGGGCTGGGGTCCCGCCGGACCAATACGGTACTGCAGTCCGCCTTCTTCCTGCTGGCGCAGATCATCCCCATCGAAGAAGCTTCCGAGTACATGAAGGAAGCCATCCGTGTGACCTACGGACGGAAAGGGGAAAAGGTCGTCAACATGAACATCGCGGCGGTGGACGCCGGCGTGGAAGGCGTCCATGAAGTACAGGTCCCGGCCTCCTGGGCGGATGCCGTAGACGAAGAAAAACAACCGGCCCTGAAAGGGAAGACCCCCTTCCAGACCGAATACCTCAATGATATCCTGGTACCGACCAACAGCATGGACGGGGACAGCATCCCGGTATCCAAGTTCCTGGAAACGGCGGACGGCAAACTGCCGGCGGGCACCGCGGCCTTCGAAAAGCGGGGCATCGCAACGGATATCCCCATCTGGGACAAAAAGAACTGCATGCAGTGCAACTGGTGCTCCTATGTATGCCCACACGGCGTTATCCGTCCCTTCGTGCTGGATGAAAAGGAAGCCTCGGATGAACGGGTAGCGGACCGCTGCATCGACATGAAGGGCATGAAGGACCACAAGTTCTCCATCGGCGTGTCTGCGCTGGACTGCACCGGCTGCGGCAGCTGCGCCAACGTTTGCCCCTCCAGAAAGAAAGCCCTGGAAATGGTACCGGTGGAAAACGTACCGGTAGAAGAACTCCAGGAAACCTTCGATTACCTCTTCGAAGAGGTTTCGCAGAAGGAGGTTCCCTTCAAGGAAAAGACCGTCAAGGGATCCCAGTTCCTGCAGCCGCTGATGGAATTCTCCGGAGCCTGTCCGGGCTGCGGCGAATCGCCCTACGCCAAGCTGGCGACCCAGCTCTTCGGCGACCGGATGATCGTGGCCAATGCTACGGGCTGTTCCTCCATCTGGGGATGCAGCGCACCCAGCACGCCTTATACCATGAACAAAGAGGGCAAAGGTCCGGCCTGGGCCAACTCTCTGTTTGAAGACAATGCGGAGTTCGGGCTGGGGATGGCCATGTCCATGAGCGCAAGACGGAACGAGATGAAGTCTGCGGTCAAGAACCTGCTGCCTCTCATCGGTATGCCGGCCAGAGCCTGGCTGGCCTGCATGGACGACCCCAAAGCTTCCCGGGATACGGGCGAGCTTCTGGTGGAAGCCTGCCAGGACTATGTGGAAGTCAGCGATGACGCCCGGTTCGTGGTAGACAACAAGAATATACTGGTCAAGCCCTCCATCTGGATCTTCGGCGGTGACGGCTGGGCCTACGATATCGGCTACGGCGGACTGGACCACGTGCTGGCCTCCGGCGAGAATGTCAATATCCTGGTCTTCGACACCGAAGTCTATTCCAACACCGGCGGTCAGTCCTCCAAGGCAACGCCGCTGGGCGCGGTGGCGAAATTCGCCGCCTCCGGCAAGATGGTCCGGAAGAAAGACCTGGCGCAGATCGCCATGACCTACGGCTACGTATATGTAGCCCAGGTGGCCATGGGCGCCAATCCGGAGCAGACCCTGCGGGCCTTCCGGGAAGCGGAAAGCTACAACGGACCTTCCATCATCATCGCTTATGCGCCCTGTATCAACCACGGCGTGAAAGCCGGGATGAACAAGTCCATGCTGGAGATGAAGAAAGCCGTACAGGCCGGTTACTGGAACCTGCTGCGGTTCGACCCCAGACTGGGTATGGAAGGCAAGAACCCGTTGTCCGTGGACAGCGGAGAACCGCGGGAAAGCTACTACGACTTCATTATGGGCGAAGTCCGGTACAACTCGCTGCAGATCAATTTCCCGGAAAGAGCGGACGCCCTCTTCAACAAGGCCGAGATCCTGGCAAAAGAGCGGTATGAGAAACTCAAATTCGAGGAAAAGAACTTAAAGAACGTTTCGAAGGGGGATCTGTGATGAAAATGTATGAGATCTTGAGCAAGAGAAAGCTCAATCACGATATCACCTGGCTGGTGATCTATGCACCCATGGTCGCCCGCAAGGCAAAGCCTGGCCAGTTCATCATCCTCCTGACCGATGAATACGGCGAACGGATCCCGCTGACCATGGCTGGCCACAACAGCGAAGAAGGCACCATTGACCTGATCTACGCGACTGTGGGAAGGACCACCATGCTGATGGACCAGATGGGAGAGGGAGACACCTTCTTCAGCATCGTGGGGCCGCTCGGCAAACCCACCCACATGGAAGGACTGAAGAGAGTCTGCGTCGTGGGCGGCGGCACTGGGAACGCGCTGGCGTACCCCATCGCAGCCGGCATGCACAACCACGGCATCCAGGTGGACATGATCTCCGGATTCAAAAACAAGGATCTGGTGATCCTGGAAGAGGAGTTCACCGCCAACACCGACCGGACCTTCGTGGTGACCGACGACGGGTCTTATAAGGAAAAAGCCTTCACCACCGACAAGCTGAAGAGCCTGCTGGCGGAGGGCAACGAATACGACGAGATCATCGCGGTGGGCCCGCCCATCATGATGAAACTGATCTGTCAGATCGCCCAGGAGGCGGGGATCCCCTGCGTGGCATCCCTCACTGCATACATGATCGACGGGACCGGAATGTGCGGCGGATGCCGGGCATCCATCGGCGGCGAAGACAAATTCGTCTGCGTGGACGGACCGGAATTCGACGGGACCCTGGTGGATTGGGATGAACTGATCCAGCGGAACAGCTATTACCGGGAACAGGAAGCCCATGACAGAGAACATGTCTGTCGCCTGACGGGGGGTGTAAGATACTATGATTAATCTGGTCAATGAAAAGAATCCCATGCCGGAACAGAAACCGGATGTGCGGAATAAAAACTTTCTGGAAGTAGCGGAAGGCTATACGGAAGACATGGCGGTCCGGGAAGCGCTGCGGTGCCTGCAGTGCCGGAAACACCCCTGCACCAGCGGCTGTCCGGTCAGCGTGCGGATCCCGGAATTCGTCAGCAAGATCGCGGAAGGCGAGTTTGAAGAAGCCTACCAGATCATCAAGACCACCAATTCCCTGCCGGCGGTATGCGGCAGAGTCTGCCCCCAGGAAAACCAGTGCGAAGGAAAGTGCGTCCGGGGCGTCAAGGGCGAACCCGTGGGGATCGGCCGTCTGGAACGCTTCGCGGCGGACTGGCATGCGGCCAACTTCGGCGATGAAGAGATCGAACCGGCCCAGTCCAACGGTCACAAGGTAGCCGTGATCGGCGCCGGACCGGCGGGGCTGTCCTGCGCGGGCGACCTGGTCAACAAGGGATATGAAGTAACGGTCTTTGAAAGCCTCCACAAAACCGGCGGCGTGCTGGTTTACGGGATCCCGGAATTCCGGCTCCCGAAAGCCATCGTGGCGGCCGAGGTGAAGGCCCTGGAAGCCAAGGGCGTAAAATTCGTGACGGACGCCGTCGTGGGACGGTCCGTCACCGTCGATGAACTGATGGAAGACGGGTTTGAATCCGTCTTTATCGGCACCGGCGCGGGGCTGCCGTCCTTCATGAAGATCCCCGGGGAAAACCTGCTGGGCGTTTGTTCCGCCAATGAGTACCTGAGCCGGATCAACCTGATGAAGGCGTACCTTCCGGAATACGATACCCCCATCATGCACGGCAACAAGATCGCCGTGGTGGGCGGCGGCAACGTGGCCATGGATGCGGCCCGCTGTGCCAAGAGAATGGGTGCGGAGGACGTGTACATCATCTACCGCCGTTCCGCGGAAGAGATCCCGGCCAGAGCCGAGGAGATCCACCACGCCGTGGAGGAGGGCATCGATTTCAGATACCTGACCAATCCGGTGCAGGTAGTGGGCGATGAAAACGGCTACGTCACCGGCATCGAATGCGTGAAGATGGAACTGGGCGAACCGGATGCTTCCGGCAGAAGACGCCCGATCGAGATCAAGGATTCCAACTTCATTCTGGAAGTGGATACCGTGATCATGTCCATCGGCACGAAACTCAACAAACTGATCCTTGAGACAACGGAAAACCTCGAAGCCAACGACCGGGGAGGAATCGGCGTGGACGGCAAAGCCGCCACCAACCGCCCGGGCATCTTCGCCGGCGGCGATGCCGTTACCGGCGCTGCCACCGTCATCAAAGCCATGGGGGCCGGCAAGGTCGCCGCGGCGGGCATCGACGAATTCCTCAGCAAATAGTTGTCGGATAACAGGATGCGGTTCCTGACCCGCTCCTGAGGATATAGGGAGAACCGGCTCGAAGCGTTTTTTTCGGGCCGGTTTTCTGCACCCTTGGCATAGAACAAATGTTTGCAAATCCGGGCTTGTTATGATATAATTAAACCATGTATTACGTTTATATGCTGAGGTGTAAAGACAATTCCATATATACCGGATATACGCCGGACCTGGAAGCCCGGATGGAGGAGCATTTTTCCGGCGGACCGAAGGCCTCCAAGTATGTCCGTTCCCGGGGAGCCGAAAGGCTGGAAGCATGCTGGGAAACGGAAGAGAAGAGCGATGCGCTGAAGCTGGAGGCCCGGATCAAAAAGAACCTGACGAAAGAGCAGAAGGAGCGTTTGGTCGCGGACCCGGGGCTTTTGGAGGAGTATTTCGGATCGTTTTTGGATATTGCAAAATACCGGAAGAGGTAACGGCTTCCGGGAGGAGGACGAATGAAAAAACTGCTGTACACCGTACTGATCTTAGTCCTTGTGCTGGCTGCCGGCATCGGCTTCCTGCCGCACTCGGAGGAAGACCTCCCGGACAGCGGGACCCCGGCCAGCGGATCCGCGGAAGAATCCGCCCAGGAACCTGCTGAGACGGTCGTGGAAATACCCTCCGGCGAAGCGGCGGTCCACTTCATCGATGTGGGCCAGGGAGACTGCACCCTGATCGATGTGGGGGAAGTGGAAGTGCTGGTGGACTGTGGGGACCGGGATCACTCGGCCTTTGTACTGGATTATCTGTCGGGTATCGTGGACGGCGAACTGGATTATCTGGTGGCCACCCATCCGGATTCGGACCACATCGGCGGGATCGCGAACGTTCTGCGGACCTTCCCGGTGGGGACCGTCATCGACAGCGGCGCGGAAAAGGACACTTACAGTTTTTTGAATTATAAAGAAGAAGTTGCGAAACACCCGGAGATCCTGTTCATAGAGGACTCGGATACGGCCTTCAAACTCGGAACGGGGGCTTGGCTGAGGATCATCGAGACCGGGGACGGACACGAGGATGTCAACGATGACAGCGTGGTCTGCCTGTTCCGGTATGGCGAAATACTGGTGCTGCTGACCGGGGATATGGGGATCGGAACGGAGGAAGAGAACCTTTCGAAGTTCCCTGAGGTGGATGTTCTCAAGGCCGGACACCACGGCTCCGCCTGGTCCACCGGAAGGGACTTCCTGAAAAAAACCAAACCGAAGTATGTGATTCTTTCCGCCGGGAAAGACAATGATTACGGCCATCCGTCGGAATACACCCTGCAGCGGATCGCCGAGATCGGCGCAGAACCATACAGTACGATCGATAAAGGCACCATCATCCTGAAGACCGACGGGAAGAACATCGATTTTGAATTCGCCGGCCCGACTCGGGCGGCAATACCGTCGGAGGAAACCGGTGCAGTTTCGGAAGTCGCGGAAGAGGCAGCAGCGGCTGTGAGCGCCGGGGAGACACCTTCGGAAGCACCCTACATCGGAAACGCCAATTCACTGAAGTTCCATCATTCCTGGTGCTCTTCCGTAGAGGACATGGCGGAGCATAACAAGGTGCCGTTTGATTCCAGGGAAGACGCAATCAATGCGGGTTACAGACCCTGTCAAAGATGCGATCCGTAAAAGTGAATATTTTGCTTGACACCCTCCGTTACCCATGGTATGATATTTGAGTTGAAACGCGCAGAAAAGGCTTTAAATGCCCGTCGGGCAGCCTTCATGGCGAATATGGATAGAGGAGGTAAATGTTCTAATGTATGCAATCATCGCAACCGGCGGAAAGCAGTACAGAGTACAGGAAGGCGACGAGATCGTCATCGAAAAGCTGGAAGCCGCAGAAGGCGACGCTGTTGTATTCGACCAGGTTTTAGCAGCCGGCGAAGGCGCAGACATCAAGGTGGGAACACCGGTGATCGAAGGCGCTGCTGTCAATGCAAAGGTCGTTGAAAACGGCAAAGGCAAAAAAGTCGTGATCTACAAGTACAAGGCGAAGAAAGACTACAGAAAGAAAAAGGGTCACAGACAGCCGTTCACAAAAGTAGTAATCGAAAGCATTTCTTTATAAGAAAGAGCAGTAATGCCCCAAGAATGGAGGTGAAGACACATGGCAAGTAAAAAGGGAGTAGGTAGTTCCAAGAACGGTCGCGACAGCGAAAGCAAGAGACTGGGAGTCAAGAGAGCGGATGGCCAGACTGTAACAGCCGGCAGCATCTTAGTCAGACAGAGAGGGACCAAGATCCACCCGGGCAACAACGTCGGCAAGGGCGGAGACGATACTTTGTTTGCTATGATCGAAGGCGTTGTCAAATTCGAAAGAAAAGACAAGCACAGAAAACAGGTTAGCGTATACGCAAGAGAATCCTAAAAAAACCAGCCCCTCACAGTTGTGAGGGGTGTTTTTTTGAACAGGCAGAAGGAAAGAGGACGACATGTTTATCGACAAGGCAAAGATCACGGTGATTTCCGGAAAGGGCGGCAACGGCTGCGTTTCTTTCCGCCGGGAACCCTTCGTGCCGGACGGCGGTCCGGACGGCGGCGACGGCGGCCGGGGCGGCAGCGTGATTTTCGAAGCGGATGAAAACTTTCATACATTGATGGATTTCCATTACCGGGTCAAGTACCAGGCGGAAAACGGTGAGGACGGCATGAGGCGGAAGAAGTACGGCAAGAGCGGCAAGGACCTGGTGCTGAAGGTCCCGCCGGGGACCATGGTCTTCGATCAGGAGACCGGCCATCTCATCAAGGACCTGAAGGCCCACGGAGACCGCTGCACCGCCGCCAAGGGAGGCAAGGGCGGCAAGGGGAACGTCCATTTCAAGAATTCCGTCCGGCAGGCCCCGAACTTTGCGGAGGCGGGCGGAAAAGCCATTTCCCGCACGGTGATCTTGGAACTCAAAATGATCGCGGACGTGGGGCTCATGGGTTTCCCGAACGTGGGTAAATCCACGCTTCTGGCGGCGGTGACCGGAGCCCGGCCGAAAATCGCCAATTATCATTTCACCACCCTGACCCCGAACCTGGGCGTGGTGCAGATGTACGATGACAGTTTCATCATGGCGGATATCCCGGGCATCATCGAAGGCGCCCATGAGGGACAGGGCCTGGGACTGGATTTCCTCAGGCATATCGAGCGGACCAAGATGCTGGTCCACGTGGTGGACGTGTCCGGCGCCGAGGGCCGGGATTTCATCGAGGATTTCGAGAAGATCAACGCGGAGATCCGGGAGTATTCCCCCAAACTGGCGCAGCGGCCCCAGATCGTGGCTGCCAACAAGATCGACAATATCCTGTACCCGGAGAAGTATGAGGAATTCCTGGCTTACGTGAAGGAGAAAGGCTATGAAGTCTATCCCATCTCCGCGGCGGGGCGGCAGGGACTGGAGGAACTGCTGAACGCTGTCATGAAGAAAGTCACGGAGCTGAGGGAGCTGCCGGAGGAGGACGATTATATCTACTTCGACATGGATGCGGCGGACGAGGACCCGGACTACCGGGAAATCAGGATCACGAAGGACAACGACGTCTATGTGCTCTCCGGCGGACAGCTGGAAAAGATCTTCGATTCCACTAATTTCAACGACATGGAATCCCTGCGGTATCTCTACCGTTACATCGAGGAAAAAGGGGCCATGGACCGGCTCCGGGAGATGGGCATTCAGGATGAGGATATCGTCCGGATCAAAAACTTCGAATTCGAGTATTATGAATAATATCCCTTGCGAAACAGGGCCCGATATGATAAAATTTTAATGTTACTGAAACGCCGGCGTGATGGAATTGGCAGACGTGCGGGACTCAAAATCCCGTGGTGGCAACACCGTATCGGTTCGACCCCGATCGCCGGCACCATCTTAAGAAAAAAGGAGTGAATGAATCAATGAGCAGTACGACATATACGTTTGTAATGATGATCTTCATTATTCTCATTTTCTGGCTGATCCTGATCCGTCCCCAGAAGAAGCGGGAAAAGCAGGTCAACGCCATGAGAAGCGCCATCAAAGCCGGCGATAAGATCGTCACCATCGGCGGCACCAAGGCCAAGGTCCTGAAGGCCAAGGAAGAAAGCCTGATCATCGAAGCCGGTCCGAATGTCCGGATGGAAGTGATGAGATGGGCGGTCTCCCAGGTGCTGGAGGAAGCCAAAGGCAGCGTGAAGAATCCGAAGCCGGAGGAAAAACCGATCCTGGAAGGGCTGAAGGAAGACGCGGAAGAACTTATTGAAGAGACAGTGGAAAAAGTGGAAGAATCCGCTGACGCCGCGCTTGCTGAATAATCCGAAACGCGAAACGGCTGTGTGAAGAGCACAGCCGTGTTTTTTGTTACCAAAATGTCAAGAAAGAATCCTTGAAATTTTCACTTATTCAGTATAAAATAATCTATTATGACTATATTAATCAATACAAGACTTGGGAGGATTTTTTGCAATGTGGAAAAAGTTAGTTTCGTTATTACTGATCCTGGTGATCGCGCTGGGTCTGGTGGTGACGCTGAACGGTGTGAAGATCGGTGATCTGGACATCAAAAACGCCAAAGACAACGTGACGTTGGGTCTGGATCTGGCCGGCGGCGCCTACGTCGTCATGGAAGCCCAGACCGATGCCACCGGCGACGATCTGGACAAGCTCATGGAACAGACGCAGGCGGTCATTGAAAACCGTGTCAATGAAATGGGCCTTTCCGAGCCGACGGTCACCGTGGAATCCGGCAACCGGATCCGTGTGGAACTGCCGGGGGCGGAGGACGCCCAGGACGCTCTGGCGGCCATCGGCCGTACGGCGCAGCTGCAGTTCATTGACGCCTGGGGCAATGTCGTGGTAGACGGTTCCCAGATCAAGGATGCGGTCTTTGCATATAACACCAACGGCACCGTTCAGGAGCCGGGCATTTCCGTCCAGTTTGACAGCAAGGGCGGGGACGCTTTCTACCAGGCTACTGTCAAGGCCATGGAAAACAAGGGCCAGAAGGCCACCAATAAATACGGCGAATTCGACTGCGGGCAGATCCTGATCGTCCTGGACGATGAAGTGATCTCCGCGCCGATGGTACAGTCCGAGATCGCAGGCGGCTCCTGCTTCATTTCCGGTTCCTACACGAAGGAAACGGCGGCAGCGGACGCAGCCCTGATCCGAGGCGGTTCACTGCCGGTGGAACTGGAAGAGATCAACACCTCCATCGTGGGCGCGACCCTGGGCTATGAGTCCTTTGAAAAAGCGCTGAAAGCCGGTCTCATCGGCATCCTGCTGATCATGATCTTCATGATCGTGGTCTATAAGATCATGGGCGTGGCAGCCAGTATCGCGCTGCTGCTGTACACGGTCATTTACCTGGCGATCTTCCAGTTCTTTGGCGCGGTCATCACCCTGCCGGGGATCTTCGGTATCCTGTTATCCATCGGTATGGCCGTCGACGCCAACGTCATCATATTCGCCCGTATACGGGAGGAAATCAAGAACGGCAAGAGCGTCCGTGT
This sequence comes from Bacillota bacterium, assembly GCA_017405645.1. GTDB lineage: Bacteria > Bacillota > Clostridia > Peptostreptococcales > Anaerovoracaceae > RUG14258. The sequence continues at coordinate 18,478 of JAFQZZ010000029.1, read as the reverse complement.
AGCGGTCCGCTCCGGCTTCTCAAGAGCGACCTCCACCATCATCGACTCCAACATCACGACCCTGATCGCCGGCATCGTTCTGTACCAGTTCGGCACCGGTTCCGTCAAGGGATTCGCCTGGACGCTGATGGTTGGTATCATTATCTCCATGCTGACGGCTCTGCTGGTCACCAGACTCTTCATCATCGTGCTGGCGGAATCCAAGACCTTCGGCAAGGAAAGCTTCTTCCTCTGGAAGAGCAGAGGCAAGGAACTCTCCGACATCAAGCTGCCGGTCATCGGCAAGCGGAAGTTCTGGTATGCGATTTCCCTGTGCGTCATCCTCCTGGGCTTTGGCCTGGGCGTTGCCAGAGGATTCAATACCGGTATTGACTTCACCGGCGGTACCATGATGCAGATCGACATGGGCCAGTCCCACGCGGACCTGACGGCGGTGGAACAGATCCTGGATGATTCCGATATCAAGGCATCCATCGTCTATGCCGGCGACGACAGCGACGAGATCATCATCCGTACGGCGACTTCCCTGGACAACGAAGCCAGAGAAGAGATCCTGGATCAGATCTACGAGAAATACGATCTGGACAGCAGCGCATTGCTGGCGGCAGACCAATTCGGTCCCTCCGTGGGCGCTGAAATCAAGAAGAGCGCATTGCAGGCGGTATTCCTGGCTTGTATCCTGATGCTGATATACATCGCGATACGGTTCGAGCTGAACTTCGGTATCGCAGCGATCCTGGCACTGGTGGTGGACGTGCTGACCATGATCTCCCTTTACGGATTGTTCCATATCGAGATCAACTCCCCGTTCATCGCAGCGGTGCTGATCATCCTGGGTTACTCGATCAACAACACCATCGTAGTATTCGACCGTATCCGTGAGAATATGAAGTATGGCAAAGTCCACGGCGATGAGCGGGTCAATCTGTCCGTACGGCAGACCTTGTCCAGAACCATCAGTACCTCCGTCACCACCATCCTGGCGGTAGCGGCCCTGCTGGTCATGGGTACACCGAGCCTGAGAAGCTACGTGCTTCCGGTTATGATGGGTCTGATCGCCGGTACCTATTCCTCCATCTTCGTATCCGGTTCCATCTGGTATGACATCAGCCGGTTTGTACGGAGCAAAAAAGGCTATCAGGGCAAGAGCAAGAGAAAGAGCAGCAAGAAAGCATATAAAGGCAAGGAAAAATCCAAAAAAGAACCAAGTGTATAAAGTATAAACAATAGGGGTGCGTATGCGTATACATGCGCACCTTTCTGTACGCTGCAGCAGGGAAGTCAGGTGAGAAGTATGATGACCAGAGATGAGTTTTTAGACTATTTAAAAGAATACAATCCGGATTATGATTTCTACTTGATCGGCAGAGCGTTTGACCTGGCGCAGAAGGCGCATGAAGGCCAGAAGCGCCGTTCCGGCGAAGACTATTTCATTCACCCGATCGAAGTGGCCAAGATCCTGGCGGAGCTGGGCATGGATTCCCAGACCATTGCCGCCGCCCTGATGCACGACGTGGTGGAAGATACAGATTACACCTACGAAGACATCGAACAGTACTTCGGGGAGGACATCGCCGCCCTGGTGGACGGGGTGACCAAACTGGGGATCATCAAATCCACCAATAAGGAAGAACGGCAGGCTGAGAACCTGAGAAAGATGTTCCTGGCCATGACCAAGGACATCCGCGTTCTGATCATCAAACTGGCGGACCGGCTGCATAACATGCGGACCATCAACTACATGACGGACGCCAAAATCATTGAAAAATGCCAGGAGACGCTGGACATCTACGCGCCGCTGGCGGACCGGCTGGGTATTTCCAAAATCAAATTCGAACTGGAAGACCTGGCGCTGAAAGCCCTGGAACCGGAAGTCTATTACAGTCTGGTGACCGGGCTGAGAATGAAGAAATTCACCCAGGACGATTACATCGAGAAGGTCATCGAGGAACTCCGGCCGAAGCTGGACGAGATGAATATCGAGTATGAGATCTACGGGCGGTATAAACACTATTACAGCATCTACAAAAAGATGCAGACGGGGAAGACCCTGGACGAGATCTTCGACCTGGCGGCCATCCGCATCATCGTGGACACCATCGGGGACTGCTACGCCATCCTGGGGCTGGTCCATACCATGTGGGTGCCGATCTACGACCGGTTCAAGGACTACATCGCCATCCCGAAGCCCAACATGTACCAGTCCATCCATACCACGCTGATCGGGAAATACAAGGCGCCTTTCGAGGTCCAGATCCGGACCCGGGAAATGCACGAGGTGGCGGAATACGGCATCGCGGCCCACTGGAAATACAAGGCCGGCGTCAACAGCTATCACGAAGACTCGGAGAAGAAGCTGGCCTGGCTGAGACAGGCCATCGAGCTCCAGAAGGAAGTGAACGACCCGACGGAATTCATGGAATCCCTGAAGGTGGACATGTTCTCGGACCAGGTATTCGTCTTTTCGCCGAAAGGCAAGGTCGTGGAGCTGCCCACCGGCAGCACGCCCCTGGACTTCGCCTTCAAGATCCATACGGAGGTCGGGATCAAGTGCACCGGAGCCAAGGTCAACGGCAAGATGGTGCCCCTGGACCACGTGCTGGAGAACGGCAACGTGGTGGAGATCATCACCAACCCCAACAGCAAGGGCCCCGGGTCGGACTGGCTGAGCATCGTCAAGACCACCCAGGCCAAGAATAAGATCAAACAGTGGTTCCGCCGGGAAAACCGGACGGAAAACCTGGAAAAAGGCCGGATCATGATCGAGAAGGCCGTCAAGAGAAAAGCATATGATTCCAGGCAGCTGCTGCGGCAGCAGTGGCTGGCCCGGATCGCGAAGCAGTTCAAGCTTCCGGGAGTGGACGACCTGTACATCGCCGTGGGCTACGGCGGGATCCCGGGAACGAAAGTGGCCAACCTTCTGGTGGACATGTACCGGGAGGAAGAGAACGAGGAGCTGAAGAGACAGCAGCAGGAGATCTCGGCGGCGGAATACGAACTGCTGAACCCGAAAGAAGAAGCACCCAGTCCCCGGGAAAAACTGGTGAAGAAGGACGCTACCGGCGTCCGGGTCAAGGGCATCGAAGGCCTGATGATCAAGTTCGCACGGTGCTGCACCCCGGTGCCGGGAGACGATATCGTCGGATACATCACCAAAGGACGGGGGATCTCGGTCCACCGGAGGGACTGCGCCAATATCCGCTCCCTGCCGAAAGAGGAGCAGGAACGGTTCATCGAGGTGGAATGGGAAGACGACGCCCTGGAGGGCCACACCTTCGAGGCGGAGATCAATATCGTGGCGGAAGACCGCCGGAAGCTGCTGATGGACGTGTCCATCGCCCTACAGGAATGCGATGTGGACGTCAAGAACCTGAGCATCAAGACCACGAAGGATGGGAAGGCCATCTTCGACGCCACCGTCAGCATCACCGAGAAAGGACAGATGAACCGGGTGCTGACCAAGCTGAAAAATGTGCCCGGCGTGCAGGAGGCTTACCGGGCGACGACATAGAGAGACAACAGACAGAGGAGAGGAAAATGAGAGCAGTCGTGCAGAGAGTAAAGTCCGGATCCGTGACGGTGGAGGAAAAGATCACCGGGCAGATCGGAAAAGGATTTGTGGTATTGCTGGGCGTCGGCAAGGCCGATACCGAAAAGGACGCGGATTATATCGCGGACAAAGTGACGAACCTCCGGGTTTTTGAGGATGAAAACGGAAAGATGAACCTGTCCCTGGCGGACGTGGGGGGCGAAGTGCTTTCGGTATCCCAGTTCACTTTGTTCGGGGATTGCCGGAAGGGACGGCGGCCGGGATTCACGGAAGCCGGCGATCCGGAGACCGCCAACCGGCTGTACCAGTATTTCAACGAAAAACTGAAAGCCAACGGGGTCCACGTGGAAGAGGGAATCTTCCAGGCGGAAATGCTGGTGGATATCCAAAACGACGGACCGGTAACGCTGATGCTGGACAGCACGAAGATGTTTTGATGAGGTGAAGACAATGTTGATGATGAAGCATTTTTATACAGGACCCTTTATGGTGAATACTTATGTGGTGTATGATGAGGAGCAGAAGGAAGCATTCATCGTGGATCCCGGCGGAAAGAATACCCAGATGGAGGATTTCATCGGGTCCAAGGGACTCGCGGTGAAGTTCATCATCCTGACCCACGGCCATGGGGACCATATCGGCGGCGTGGAGGAGTACCGCAAAAAGTACGGGGCTCCGCTGCTGGCGCATTTCAAAGAGAAGGAGCTGCTGGCCAGCCCGGACTACAATTCTTCCCGGTACATGTTCCCCCAGCCCATCTCCCTGGAGGCGGACAAGTGGCTCAACGACGGGGATGAGATCCCCTTCTGCGGGGAAACGCTGAAGATCATCCATACGCCGGGCCATTCCCCTGGCGGCATCTGTATCCTGCTGCCGCAGAACAAGTGGCTGTTCTCCGGTGATACCCTGTTCCGGGGTTCCATCGGCCGGACGGATTTCCCTCTGTGCAGTACGGCGGACTTATTTAATTCCATTCGGAGCAAACTGTTCGTGCTGGATCCGGAGATCGAGGTCTTTCCGGGTCATGAAGGGTTCACAACGATTGGAATGGAGCAGATGTATAATCCGTTTTTTTAAGGGAGCTGGGAGCAGGAAGCTATAAGCTAATAGCTTCGAGCTTCAAGCTTCAAGCTACAGGCTGAGAAAATGTATACAATAACGATAACGAATCAGTTCCCTGCCAACGAGATCGAGGAACTGATCAAGATGTTTGTTCCGAAGGGTGAATATGAGCTGAATGTGGAGGAAGCTTTGGCAAATGCTCAAAGCTTTTCCGTTGTTTTTGACGGAGAGCGGATTTCCCGCCCTGTGAGTGATTATGATCCGCCGGAACGTCTTTTTGAAGAGAAAAAAGAACTGAAAAACGCAGTGAAACGGGGGATCTATACGGCGCTGAGTACCCACACGGGAAAGACCCTGCCCTGGGGGACCCTGACCGGCGTCAAGCCCGGCAAAATCGTCCGGGATCTGAAGGACAGGGGATGGAAGGAAGCGGAGATCCGCACCCATATGAAGGAGTACTATTACCTTTCTCCGGAGAAAACGGAGCTGCTGATGGAGATCCTTCACAACCAGTATCCCTTCGCGAAACCGGAAGGGGAGAAGAGCGCCGGGATCTATCTGGGCATTCCTTTCTGTCCTACCCGCTGCGTGTACTGTTCCTTCACGTCCAATATCCCCAGAAAAGACGACGTGGAACGGTATCTGGCGGCCCTGTACAGGGAGATCGAATACGTGGGATCCGAAATGCAAAGGACCGGCTGGAAAGCGGATTCCTTCTACATCGGCGGCGGGACTCCCACCACCCTGGAGGAGGATCAGCTGGAGGATCTGCTGACAGCGATCTTCCGGGAATTCGACCTGTCCGGGTGCAGGGAATTCACGGTGGAAGCCGGCAGGCCGGACACCATTACGCTCGAAAAAATGCAGGTGATCAAAAGCTTCGGCATCGACCGGATCAGCATCAATCCCCAGTCCATGAAACAGCGGACCCTGGACCTGATCGGCCGGTCCCACACTCCGGAGGAGATCCTGACCGCCTTTGAGACCGCCCGGAAAGCCGGCATCGGCACCATCAACATGGACCTGATCGCAGGGCTTCCGGAGGAAAGCCCGGAGGACCTGATGGATACGCTGGAACAGGTGACGGCCCTGGGGCCGGAGAACATCACCATCCACACCCTGGCGCTGAAGCGGGCGTCCCGGCTGAAAATGGAGGACGAAGAATACCACCTGAAGCACGGGGACGTGCTGACGGATATGGTGGCCAAATCCCAGGCATATATGAAGCAGGCCGGTTACGAGCCGTATTATCTCTACCGGCAGAAATATATGGCCGGGAATTATGAAAATGTGGGCTACTGCCTGCCGGGAAAGGAGTGCCTGTACAACATCCGGACCATGGACGAGCAGCAGACCATGATCGCCCTTGGGGCCGGCGGCATCAGCAAACGGTACTTTTCCGCCGAGACCCGGATCGAGCGTTCCGCCAACGTTTCCAATTTCGAGATCTATATCGACCGGATCGATGAGATGCTGAACCGGAAATATCAATTATTATTTGCATAGCGGGCTAAAAAAAAGTATAATATAATATCGGGGACTTTATCCCCGCAGTACAGATAGAGGAGAAAAGACCATGTTGACACAGGCACCTAAGGGCACCAGCGATATCCTGCCTTCCCAGTCGGGGAAATGGCAGTACCTGGAGGGCCTTTTTCGGGATATATGCGGCCGTTACGGAATGAAGGAGATCCGTACGCCGATGTTTGAACACACCGAGCTTTTTGTCCGGGGCGTCGGCGACACCACGGACGTTGTCGAAAAGCAGATGTACTCTTTCGATGACCTGGGCGGGCGGAACCTGACCCTGAAGCCGGAGGGCACATCACCGGCGGCCAGGGCCTTCGTACAGAACGGATTGTTCAAGGAAATGCAGCCCACAAAAATGTATTACATCACCCCTTGTTTCCGCTATGAAAAGATGCAGAAGGGGCGCTACCGCCAGTTCCACCAGTTCGGCACCGAGATCTTCGGCACCGAAAGCCCGGTGGCGGATGCGGAGATCGTCAGCGTCGCCGCGGATATGCTGGAAGCGGTTGGGATGAAGGAAGTGGAGCTGAGGATCAACAGCGTCGGCTGTCCGGTCTGCCGGGCGAAGCACCGGGAGGCCCTGAAAGCCTTCCTGGAGCCGAAATACGGCCAGCTCTGCAGCACCTGCCAGGGACGGTTCAACAAGAACCCCATGCGGATCCTGGACTGCAAGGACTGCCAGAAGATCGTGGAAGGCGCGCCGATGATGATCGATTACCTCTGCGAGGAATGCAGCTCTCATTTCGAGGAATTCCAGTCCATCCTGAAGGATATGGACATTCCCTTCATCGTGGATCCGGGCATCGTCCGGGGGCTGGATTACTATACCAAGACCGCCTTTGAATTCGTGTCCACGAAGGGCATGGCCCAGGGCACGGTCTGCGGCGGCGGCCGGTACGACCACCTGGTGGAGCAGATCGGCGGACCGGAACCCCCGGGCGTCGGTTTCGGCATGGGCATCGAACGGCTGATGCTGATGCTCTCGGAAGAGGGAATCGAAGTGCCGGAGGAAGCTTCGGTGGACTACATGGTCATCACCATGGGGGATAAGGCCCGGAGCTTCGGCATTGCACTGGCGAGGAAACTCAGGAAGAAGGGCCGCAGCGTCCAGATGGACATGATGGGCCGGAACTTCAAGAACCAGTTCAAATACGCCAACCGGATCGGCGCGAAAAAAGCCATCATCATCGGCGATGACGAAGTGGCCGCCGGGGCGTTCAGCGTGAAAGACATGGAGACGGGGGAACAGATCACCGTTTCCGCTGAGGATACAGAACAGCTATAGGAGGAAAAACGTAAGATGAGCAGTGTAATGAAACGGACCGATATGTGCGGGGAACTCCGGATCGGCGATGCCGGGAAACGGGCGACCCTGAACGGCTGGGTCCAGAAGAGAAGAAACCTGGGCGGCCTGATCTTCTGCGATCTGAGGGACAAGACCGGGATCATGCAGGTGGTCTTCGATAAGGATATCGATGAAAAGGCCTTTGAAGAAGCGGACCGGCTTCGGAGCGAATACGTGATCGGCGTGACGGGGATCGTCCGGGAACGGGAATCCAAAAACAAGGACCTTCCCACCGGCGAAGTGGAACTGTTCTGCGAAGGGCTGACCATTTATTCCGAAGCCCAGACACCGCCGATCTACATCAAGGATGACGACGACGTGGGTGAAAACCTGCGGCTGAAATACCGTTTTCTCGATCTGAGAAAACCTCGCATGCAGCAGAACCTGGCATTCCGGCACAAGGTGACGAAATGCGCCCGGAACTTCTTTGACGAGGAAGGGTTCACGGATGTGGAGACACCGATGCTGATCAAACCCACGCCGGAAGGCGCCCGGGACTATGTGATCCCCAGCCGGGTGAACCAGGGCCATTTCTATGCGCTGCCCCAGTCCCCGCAGATGTTCAAGCAGATCCTGATGGTGGCCGGCACCGACAAATACTATCAGATCGCCAAGTGTTTCCGTGACGAGGACCTGAGAGCGGACCGTCAGCCGGAATTCACCCAGATCGACATCGAAATGTCCTTCGTGGACCAGGAAGACATCATCGCCGTTCAGGAGCGGTTCCTGACCCGGCTGATGAAGGAGGTCATGGGGATCGACATCTCCACGCCTTTCCCGCGGCTGACCTATCAGGAAGCCATGGAGCGCTTCGGCTCGGACAAGCCCGACACCCGGGTGGGATTCGAACTGAAATACCTCAACGACCTGGTGAAAGACTGCGGCTTCGGTGTCTTTGCGGGCGCCGTGGCGGACGGAAAGGATGTCCGGGGCATCAACCTGAAGGGCTGCAACGACAAGTTCAGCCGGAAGGAAGTGGATAAATTAGTGGATCTGATCCGGACCTTTGGCGCCAAGGGCCTGGCCTGGGTCAAGATGGGCGAAAAGATGACGTCGTCTTTTGCCAAGTTTATGACCGAAGAGGAGATGAACGCCATTTTCGAACGGATGGAAGCGGAAGAGGGAGACCTGCTTCTGATCGTCGCGGACAAGCCGAAAGTCGTGTTTGATTCCCTCGGATTTTTGAGAAGAGAACTGGCGGACCGGATGGGAATGCTGGATAAGAATCAGTACAATTTCCTGTGGGTCACGGATTTCCCGCTGCTGGAATACAATGAAGAGGACGGCCGGTACTATGCCATGCACCACCCCTTCACCATGCCGAATCCGGAGGATCTGCAATACCTCGAATCCGATCCGGGCAGGGTCAAGGCCCTGGCTTACGATATCGTGTTGAACGGCGTCGAACTGGGCGGCGGCAGCATCCGTATCCACGACCAGGTCCTGCAGGAGAGAATGTTCAATGCGCTGGGCATTCAGGAGGAAGACCGGGAGAGAAAATTCGGTTTCTTCCTGGAAGCGCTGAAATACGGCACACCGCCTCACGGCGGGCTGGCTTACGGCCTGGACCGCCTGGTGATGCTTTTATCCGGCAGTGACAGCATCCGCGAAGTCATTGCCTTCCCGAAGAACCAGAACGCCGTCTGCATGATGAGCGGCGCCCCCGGCGAGATCGAGGAGATCCAGCTGGAGGAACTGGCGATCCGGGTGGATTTGGAGGAGAAGAAAGACATTGAGTGATTACCGGGGAATCGGCGTACTGGGCGGGTCCTTCAACCCGGTCCACAACGGGCACGTGTTCCTGGCGGAATATGTCCGGGAGACCTGCAGACTGGAAAGGGTGCTGATGATCCCCACCGGGGTCCATCCTTTCTCTACGAAGAGAAAAAACGTTCCGCCCGGCATTCACCGGCTGAACATGATCGAACTGGCCATTGAAGGGATCCCCGGAGTGGAAGCGTCGGACATCGAGATCAAAAAAGAAGAACCTTCCTACACTTACGTCACCCTGACGGAACTGCGGGAGATCTACGGGGAAGAGACGCCGATCCACTTTATCGTCGGAACGGACGAACTGATGACCCTGGAAAAGTGGTACTGCGCCGACAAAATCGTTCAGGAATTCGGCCTGATCGTCGGGGTCCGGCCCCATTTTGAAAAGGACCGGATCATGGAAAAAGTCCGGGTCATGGAAGAGGAGCACAGCGCCAAGATCATGCTGGTGGACCTGCCGGCGCCGGACGTGTCCTCCACACAGGTGCGGGAAGCCCTGATGAAGGGGGAGGACGCCGCCGGAATGATTTCGGAGAGAGTGCTGGCCTACATCCGGGAGAACGGGCTGTACCGCCCGGAGGTGACGTGAGATGGACAGGAAAGAGATCACGGAGCTGCTGGAAAAACGGCTGAAGCCCAGCCGGATGCGGCACACCCTGGGGGTGCGGGACATGGCGCTGAAGCTGGCCCGGATCTACGGATGTGATTTGGAAAAGACGGAAACAGCGGCCCTTCTGCACGATTTCTGCAAGAATCTCAGCGTGGAAGAGTCGAATGCCCTGGTGGAAAAGTACGGCCTAGGCGAACAATACATGAACAATACAGCGCTGGCCCACAGCCAGACGGCGGCGGCAGTGCTGAAAAATGAATATCATTTGACGGACCGGGAGATCCTGGATGCCATCCGGAACCATACGGTGGGGGACATCGGGATGAGCCTGCTGGAGAAGATCATCTACACGGCGGACGCGGTGGAGGAGGGTCGCTCCTATACCGGAGTGGAGGAACTGCGGCAGCTGGCCATGGAGGATATCGACCGGGCCTGTTCCGAACTGCGGGACCGAAGCATCCGGTACGTCATAGCGAAAGGAGAGAAAATGGATAACAAAGCAATTGCATGGAAGGCTGCGGAGGTCATCGACAGCAAGAAGGGACAGGATATCACACTGATCGATATTTCCGGCACTTCCGGTTTTGCGGACTACTTTGTCATCACTCATGCACCGTCAGAACGGCTGATGAAGACGATCGCGGATGAGGTGGAAGATAAACTGGCGGAGCTGGGCGTCTTCATGAAGCACAGCGAAGGCAAAAACGGTTCCGGCTGGATCCTGATGGACTTCGGCGACGTGATCGTCAACGTGTTCACGGGCGAACAGAGGGAACGCTACAATCTTGAAAAAATCTGGGGTGATTGCGAGATCATCCGGTACGAGCATGAGGAAAAGAACGAATAAGAGAGGTAAGAAAATGGCTTATTACGATTTCAAAACGATCGAGTCCAAGTGGCAGAAGAAATGGGAAGAAGCAAATCTGTTCAAGACCACGGAAGATGACAGCAAGGAAAAGTATTACGTACTGGAAATGTTCCCGTATCCTTCCGGCAAGCTTCATATGGGGCATGTCCGGAATTACTCCATCGGCGACGTGGTGGCCCGGTTCAAGCACATGGCCGGCTACAACGTACTCCATCCGATGGGCTATGACGCCTTCGGCCTGCCGGCAGAGAACGCGGCCATCAAGAACGGCGTGGAACCCGCAAAATGGACCTGGTCCAACATGGCGGAAATGACCACGCAGCTGAAGCGAATGGGCCTGTCCTATGACTGGGACCGGGCGGTGGCGACCTGTCATGAAGAATATTACCGCTGGATGCAGTGGATCTTCATCCAGTTCTACAAAAAAGGACTGGCATACAAGAAAGAGAATCCGGTCAACTGGTGCCCCAGCTGCCAGACCGTCCTGGCCAACGAGCAGGTAGTGGACGGCTGCTGCGAACGCTGCGGCAGCGTGGTCGGCAAGAAAAACCTGTCCCAGTGGTACCTGAAGATCACGGATTACGCCGACCGTCTCCTGGACAACCTGGATACGCTGGAAGGCTGGCCCAACAAGGTCAAGGTCATGCAGCGGAACTGGATCGGCCGGTCCGTAGGCGCGGAAGTGGACTTCAAGGTCAAGGACCTGGACAAGACATTCACCGTGTTCACCACGAGAATCGACACGATCTACGGGACCACCTTCATGGTCATCGCGCCGGAGCATCCGGAAGTGGAAAACCTGATCGCCGGCATGGAACAGGAAGAGGCGGTCCGGGCTTACATCGAGGAGACCTCCTACAAGAACGACATTGAACGGACCTCCACCGTAACGGAGAAGACCGGCGTCTTCACCGGGCGGTATGCCATCAACCCCTTCAACGGGAAAGAGATCCCGATTTATGTGACGGACTATGTCCTCATGGGTTACGGGACCGGTATCGTCATGGGCGTACCGGGCCATGACCAGAGAGACTTTGATTTTGCGAAAAAGTTCGGCCTGGACATCATTCCGGTGGTCGATCCCCAGGATCCTGACATCGACGTGAACAACCTTCAGGCAGCGGCAGCGGCGGAAGGGATCATGATCAATTCCGGCGAATACAACGGCATGAACAACCGGGACGCCATCGCCAAAATGACGGAAGTCGTGGATCAGAAGGGCATCGGCAAAAAGTCCATCAACTACCGGCTGAGAGACTGGCTGATCTCCCGTCAGCGTTACTGGGGGACCCCGATCCCGATGATCTGGTGCGACGACTGCGGCTGGGTGCCGGAGAAGGAAGAAAACCTGCCGGTGATCCTGCCGACGGACGTGGAATTCACCGGAAAGGGCGAATCCCCGATCGCCACCAGCAAGACCTTCGTGGACACGGCCTGCCCCTGCTGCGGCAAGCCGGCGAAACGCGAAATCGATACAATGGATACCTTCCTGGATTCCTCCTGGTACTTCTTGCGGTACTGCGATGCCCGGAATACAGAAAAGGCTTGGGAATATGAAAAAGTAAAATACTGGATGAATGTAGACCAGTACATCGGCGGGGTAGAGCATGCGATCCTGCACCTGATGTACGCCCGTTTCTTCCAGATGGCTTTATATGACCTGGGACTGGTCACCACCGAAGAACCTTTCAAGAATCTGCTGACCCAGGGCATGGTCATCAAAGACGGGAAAAAGATGAGCAAATCCATCGGCAACGTGGTTTCCCCGGATGAGATCATCGAAAAGTACGGGGCGGATACAGCCCGGCTGTTCATCCTCTTTGCGGCACCGCCGGACAGGGAACTGGACTGGTCCGACGCCGGGGTAGCGGGAAGCTTCCGTTTCCTGAATCGTGTGTACAACCTCGTCCTGGAACTCAAGGACACCATTCAGGCTGCGCCTGACAGCTTTGCTGCCGCAACATCCGAAGACAAAGATCTGAATTACGCCATGAACGCCACCATTAAGAAGGTGACCGAAGACGCCGGCGGCAGATTCAACTTCAACACGGCGATCAGCTCCATCATGGAACTGGTCAACGAGATTTACAAATATAAAGATTATGAGAACATCAACGATGGCCTGCTGAAAGCGGCCGTGGAGAACCTCGTCAAGGTGCTGTCTCCCTTCACACCGCACATCTGCGAAGAAATGTGGGAGATCCTGGGACACGACCAGCCGGTCTATTCCGAGAGATGGCCGAAGTTCGAGGAAGCGGCGCTGGTGAAGGACGAAGTGGAAATCGTCATCCAGGTGAACGGAAAATTAAAGGATAAGATGATGGTTTCCAACGGACTTTCCAGAGAGGAACAGGAAAAGGTCGTAATGGATAGAGACAAGACACGTGAACTGATCGGAGATAAAAACGTGGTCAAAGTCGTCAGCGTTCCGGGCAAACTGGTCAACATCGTTGTGAAATAGCATTCATTGTTCGGAAAGGAGAGTATTTTGAGAAAAAATCCGAATCTGGGCACAGTCAAAGTCATACCGTTGGGCGGACTGAATGAAATCGGTAAGAACATGACTGTGTTCGAATATAAAGATGAAATAATCATTGTCGATTGTGGATTATCTTTCCCGGAGGACGAAATGCTGGGAATCGACATCGTCATCCCGGATTTCTCCTACCTGCAGAAAAACAGAAAGAAAATCAAAGCCATGTTCGTGACCCACGGACATGAAGACCATATAGGCGCCATCCCGTACTTCCTGAAATCCTTCAGCGAAGTGCCGATCTACGCCTCCCGGCTGACCCTGGGGCTGATCGAGAATAAACTGAGGGAGCACGGGATCCGGGCGGACCTGAACGATGTCACCAACGGGGACATCGTCACCACCGGCAACTTCCGGGTGGAAGTCATCCGGATGACCCACTCGATCCCGGGTACGGCGGCCTTCGCCATCCGGACGCCCCTGGGCACTATTTTCCATACCGGGGACTTCAAGGTGGACTACACGCCGCTGGACGGCGACACCATCAACTTCCAGCGCCTGGCGACCCTGGGCGGGGAAGGAGTGCTGCTGATGATGGCGGACAGCACCAACGTCATGCGGAAGGGTTTCACTCCCTCGGAGCAGAGAGTCGGCGAGGCCCTGGACAGCATTTTTGAAGAGACGGAATCCCGGATCATCATCGCGACCTTCGCATCCAATGTGTACCGGGTCCAGAAGATCATCGATGCAGCGGTGAAAAACGGCCGGAAAGTGGCGCTTTCGGGCCGCAGCATGGTCAACGTGGTCAACACCGCCAGTGAGCTGGGATATATGAAGATCCCGAAAGGCGCACTGGTGGATATCGGAAAGATCCGGACCATGGACGACGACAAGGTCGTCATCATCACCACCGGGAGCCAGGGGGAACCGATGTCGGCCCTGACCCGGATGGCCAATTCAGAACATAAAATGATTCAGGTGAAGCGTGGCGACACCATCATCTTCTCGTCCAACCCGATCCCGGGGAACGAGAAGCCCGTGTCTTCCATTGTCAACAAGCTCTATGAAAAGGGCGCCCGGGTCATCAACTCGGAAGTGGCGGACATCCACGCTTCCGGCCACGCCTGTGAGGAAGAACTGAAACTGATTCATTCCCTGATCAAGCCGAAGTATTTCATGCCGGTCCACGGCGAATACCGGCACCTGTACGCTCACGGCAAGCTGGCGGAAAACCTGGGGATGAAGGAAGAGAACATCTTCAAGATGGAGACCGGAGATGTGCTGGAGATCAGTTCGAAAGGCGCATTCGTTACCGAAAAAGCGGTGAGCAGCGGGGACATCCTGGTGGACGGCCTCGGTGTCGGCGACGTGGGGAACATCGTTCTGCGGGACCGGAAACTACTGTCGGAAGGCGGACTGATCATCGTGGTGGCGGCCATCTCCAAGGAAAACGGGCGGGTTCTGACGGATCCGGAGATCATTTCCAGGGGATTTGTCTACGTCCGGGAAAACGAAGACCTGATCAAGGCGGCCCGTACGGCAGCGAGGGAGTGCCTGGAACGGTACCAGCGCGAAGGCATCAAGGACTGGGGCATCCTGAAAAACGGCGTGCGGGATGAATTGAGAAAGTTCATCTTCCACGAAACCAAGCGGAGCCCGGTGATCCTGCCGATCTTTATTGAAGTATAACAGGAGGGTAATATGAACATTTACGATATCGCGCACAATCTGGCGAGAGCGATTAGAAACAGCGACGAATTCAAGAATTACAAGGCGATCAAGGACGAAGTGACCGCGGTGCCGGAACTGAATGACATGCTGGTGGACTTCCAGCAGAAGCAGTTCCAGATCCAGGCGGCCCAGCTTTCCGGCCAGGAACTGGATCCGGAACTGATGAACAATTTCCAGCAGTCCCTGCAGATCCTGACCTCGGACCCGAAAGCGGCCGAGTACCTGCAGGCGGAAATGACCTTTGCTACCATGATCTCCGACGTCTATAAAATCTTAGAGGATGCGATGAAAATTGATTAGTGCAGCACAGTATTTACCGGGCCGGGTCGCGGCGGCGAAAGCCGGGATCGGCGCATTGAACGCCGATGCGGTCCTGGTTTCCAAGCCGGAAAACGTCGTGTATCTTTCCGGCATCAAATCATCCAACTGCCATCTGATCCTGACGCCGGAAGACGGGTACATCGTGACGGATTTCCGGTACATCGAGGCGGCCGGAAACAACAAGGCCGGTCTGAAGCCTGTTATGACGGATCAGAGCAAGACCCTTTTCGACGTGATCAACTCCCTGGGTTTCTCTTCACTGGCGGTGGAGGAAGAAGCCATCACCTATGATTTCTTCCGGGAACTCAGCGGCAAGTTCAAGGGAAAGATCAGTTCGGCGGCCCATCTGGTGGAGGACCTGAGGATCGTCAAAGACGATTACGAAATGGAGTGCCTGAGAAGGGCGGAGGCCATCGGAGACCTGGCCTTTACCCATATCTGCGGATTCCTGAAGGAAGGGATGAGCGAGACGGAAGTGGCGCTGGAACTGGAGTTCTTCATGCGCAGAAACGGTGCGGAATGCCTGTCCTTCGACACGATCGCGGTTTCCGGCGTGCGGAGCAGCCTGCCCCACGGGGAACCGTCGGACAAAAAGATCGAGGCGGGGGATTTCCTGACGATGGACTTCGGCTGCAAATACCTGGGATATTGTTCCGACATGACCCGGACCGTCGCCATCGGCAAGGTAACCGATGAAATGAAAAAGGTCTACGGCATCGTCCAACGGGCGCAGCAGACCGCTCTGGAAGCGATAAATCCCGGGAAAAAGGCTTCCGACATTGACAAAACCGCCCGTGATATTATAAAATATGAGGGATATGGGAATTGTTTCGGCCACGGAACTGGACATGGCGTCGGACTGGAGATCCACGAAGCGCCCACCGCAAACCCCACGGGGGAAACCGTGCTGAAACCCGGCATGTCGGTGACGGTGGAACCGGGCATCTATCTGCCGGGACGATTCGGCGTCCGTATCGAGGACCTGGCTTTGGTCACGGAGACCGGCTATGAGGTCCTGTCCCATTCGGATAAAGATTTGATTATCATATAAACGGAGGAATGAACTATGATCTATGCAGGCGATTTCAGAAAAGGCATCACGTTTGAAATCAATGGAGAACCCCATGTAGTGCTGGACTTCCAGCATGTAAAGCCGGGGAAAGGCGCGGCTTTCGTACGGACCAAGTACCGGAACATCCTGACCGGCGCGACCCGCGAAGAAGCCTTCAACCCAAACGATAAATTCCCGAAGGCCCACATCGAGACCAAGCAGATGCAGTATCTGTACAGCGACGGCGAACTCTATTACTTCATGGATCAGGACAACTACGACCAGATCCCGCTGGCGGAGGAACAGGTGGAAGACGCCATCAAGTATCTGAGAGAAAACGACGTGGCTACCATTAAATTCTACAAAGGCAATGCGTTCCTGGTGGAAGCTCCGAACTTTGTCAACCTGACCGTTATCGAGACCGAACCGGGCGTGAAGGGCGATACCGCCACCAACGTTACGAAGGCGGCTACGGTGGAAACCGGCGCAGTCGTTCAGGTTCCGATCTTCATCAACGAAGGCGAAAAGATCCAGATCGATACCAGAAGCGGCGAATACCTGGGAAGAGCGAAGGAATAATCATGATCGAGACGAAGCGATTGGCCAGGATCAACGAACTGGCGCATATTGCAAAGGAACGTCCGCTGACTCCCGAAGAACTGGAGGAAAGGGATATCCTCCGGAAGGAGTACCTGGCCGCATTCCGGGCCAATTTCAAAAAACAGCTGGACAATATCGAGATTGAATACATCGACTGATCCTTTTTTCCGGGAATCGGTTGGATAGGGGAAACAATGAAAGCGTTTATATCATCTGTGATCAGGATCTTTTTCCTGGTTGTGATCACTGTGGTCGGTATATACGGAGTGCATTACTCCTTTTCATACGGGCCTGAGACCGGCATGCTGTACTGCGCAGTCGTTGCCATCATCTGCACGTTCATACTGCTCATCAAGAACCGTTTTGTGGGGATCTGTTATTTCTTCTGGGTCCTGCTGAGCGTGGGGGCAGTCGTCGGATTATGGTATCATCCGCTGACAGTGGCGGGCCTGGACCTGAACCGGTATATCTTCGGACAGGACTTTTACAGCAGCTTTTTCATGGGCATCATCTTCTGCCTGATCTACGGCGGTTTCGTCTTTGCGTTCACCGGGATCCTCGGAATGATCCGGGGCGTGATCCGGGCAAAGAACGAAATCGAAGACGACGATTACTATGAGGAAGCGGCTGCTGAAGCGCCTGCCAGGAAGAAATCCAAGTCTAAAAAGAAAAAACGGTAAGCGGACAGCCCTGCATTCGTGCAGGGCTGTTTTGAAGAGAGTGTTTATGAAGAGAGTGTAGTATGGAAGTATTATTGGTATTGCAAAAGATCCTGTCGATGTTTCTCATCATCTTCGTCGGTTTTTTTGCTTACAAACTGAAATGGTTCAACAAGGAAACGGAGAAGCACCTGACCACGCTGATGGTCAATATCTCCGCGCCCTGCCTGGTGTTTTCCGCCATGGCGGGGCAGGACCGGAATCCGTTGATGATGGGAAAAGCGGTGCAGACCATCTGGTTCATGGTGGCGGTGCTGGTGCTGTTTTCCGTGCTTGCCGTTTTTATCGTCAAGCTGCTGAAAGCGCCCAGGGAAGACCGGTGCATCTACCGGATGCTGATCCCGTATTCCAACTGCGGATTCATGGGCTATCCGCTGGCGGAGGCGGTGTTCGGTGAAGAAGGGCTGTTTCTGATGATCATCGCCAACCTGTCCTTCTGCATCGTTCTGTTTTCGGTCGGGTCGTTCCTGATGATCTACGACCAGGAAGTGAAGTTTTCTTTCCGGGAACTGATGAAGAAGATCATCTCGATCCCGCTGATTTCCTGTGTGTTGGGCCTGGTCATTTTCTTTGCAAATGTCCGTTTCCCGGCCTTGCTGTCGGATACCATGTCCATGCTGGGAAGCATGACGGCACCGCTGTCTATGCTGATCGTCGGCATCCAGCTCTGCCAGAGCAGCGTGTCCCGGATCATCCACAATCACCGGCTGGCCATCGTCACGGCGATTCGGCTGGCTGCAGTTCCGGCCGCTACCTTCCTGTTCCTGCGGTGGGTTCCGGTGGATCCGATGGTCTTCTGCACAGTGACCTTCGCCATGTGCATGCCGGCGGCGGCCTTTACAGCC
>JAFQZZ010000028.1 GCA_017405645.1 Bacillota bacterium | reverse complement strand
GGATAACGCGGTGCTGACACGGATGGTTTCCCTGGCGGCTACGGGCCTGTATTCCAACTACTCGATGATTATCCTCTATGCCCAGACATTGATTTCCCAGCTGCTGGGCAACTTCACCCCAAGCGTCGGCAACGCGCGGCAACAGATGTCCCCGGAAGAGTATTATGCCCTTTTCCGGAAGATGGCCTTTCTGGGCCTGTGGGTCTCCTGCGTGGTTTCCGTCTGCTTTTATACTGCCCTCGACGACCTGATCGCCGTATGGCTTGGTCCGCGGTTCGTCTTCGGCGGAGGGGTGACCGTAGCGCTCTGCGTTTCCTTTTATCTGACGATTGCCCGGATCACGAACAACGCCTTTACCAACGCGGACGGGCTTTTCGTGAAGGACCGGATCCGCCCCCTGATCGAGGCGGCGCTGAACCTGGGTATTTCGATCGGGCTCACCAAATGGCTCGGGATTGTCGGCGTTTTCCTGGGAACGATTATTTCTTCACTCCTGACCATTGTCTGGCGGGAACCTCTGATCCTGTACCGGTATTCCTTCAACAGAAATGTGTCGGAATACTGGAAAATGTACGGAAGCTTCACGGGAGTTGCAGTGCTGGCGGCCGCCGGGATTCACTTTCTGAAGACTGCCGTCGGGTTCACCCCGTCCTGGCCCATGCTGGTTCTGGAAAGCGCCCTGGCCTTCCTGGCCATAAACGGGTTTCTGCTTTTGCTGTTTCACCGGAAAGAGGAGTTTTTATATATGAAGCAATTGGCCATGCGCCTGCGCGGAAAACGGCAGTAACGATTTCCGGGGTGAACGCAAAGGATGGTTTATTCCAGCCAAAGCGGAGAGAAATATTGTAGGAGGTAAACCCCATGAAAGGCATTATCCTGGCCGGCGGCGCCGGCACCCGCCTGTATCCCCTGACAAGGGTCACCTCGAAGCAGCTGCTTCCGGTGTATGACAAGCCGATGATCTATTATCCTCTGAGCACCCTGATGCTGGCGGGGATCCGGGACATCCTGATCATCTCCACGCCGACGGACACGCCGCGGTTCGAGTCCCTGCTCGGGGACGGCAGCGAGTTCGGCATCCGCCTGCAGTACAAGGTTCAGCCCTCCCCGGATGGGCTGGCCCAGGCCTTCCTGCTGGGCGAAGAGTTCATCGGGGATGAGGCCTGCGCCATGGTGCTGGGAGACAACATCTTTTATGGCAACGGTTTCCGGAAGGTGCTGACTGCCGCGCGTGAAAACGCGGAGGCCGGCCGGGCCACGATCTTCGGTTATGCCGTGCGGGACCCGGAGCGCTTCGGTATCGTGGAGTTCGACGAGAACGGCAAGGTGCTGAGCGTGGAGGAGAAGCCGGCGCACCCCAAGAGCAATTACTGCATCACCGGCCTGTATTTCTATCCTAAGGGCGTCAGCGCCATGGCGCACCAGGTGAAGCCTTCCGCCCGGAATGAGCTGGAAATCACCACGTTGAACGACCTGTATCTGAAGCAGGAGAAACTGGACGTGCAGTGCCTGGGCCGGGGCTTCGCCTGGCTGGACACCGGCACTATGGACAGTCTGGTGGAGGCTGCGGACTTCGTGCAGATGGTTCAGAAGCGGCAGTCCATCGTGATTTCCGCCCCGGAGGAAATCGCCTACCTGCACAAGTGGATTGACAAAGATACATTGATGAAATCCGCGGAACGCTACGGCAAAAGCCCCTACGGGGCCCATTTGAAAGCGGTGGCCGAGGGAAAGCTAAGGTATTAACGATTCCCGTCCGAGGGAAATCTGTCTGTTTGCGCAGCAGGTCAATAGAGGCTGGGGGCAATGTCCTGGCGCTCTCACAATCCTCCGTTCCATAGCGGCGGAATAGGGTCAAGGAGAAAGGTCTTATGATGCTGAAGAAACTGTTGTTTGGCAGGGAGGAGAACGCTTCCAGGCGCGCGTATGTCTGGAACATGGTTTCCAGCCTCATCTTCAGCCTCCAGAGCGCCCTCTTCCTCCTCGTCGTCACCCGGGCTGGCGGTACAGAGGACGCCGGACGTTTCATGATTTATTTCACAGTGGCCCAGACCCTAAGCGCTGTTGGCGGGTACAGCATTCGGGAATTCCAGGTTTCCGACCTCCGGGAGGAATATCCCTTCTCTGCCTATTATACCACCCGGTGGGTGACCTGCCTGGCGATGCTGGTTCTCGCGGGCGGCTATAGCATCCTCAAAGGCCTTTCCTCCGCGGACTT
>JAFQZZ010000027.1 GCA_017405645.1 Bacillota bacterium | reverse complement strand
GGCTATGTCGCCATATTAATTTTTAAAATTACAGTTTCCCGTCAGATGACGAGAAACTGTATTAAATTGGCGGGGGTATAAGGATTCGAACCTTCGCAAGACGGAATCAGAATCCGTTGCCTTACCGCTTGGCGACGCCCCAACGTTATGAAATTATATGGGGTGGGTGGTGGGATTCGAACCCACGCATACAGGAGCCACAACCCTGGGTCTTAACCACTTGACGACACCCACCATATCGAAAAAATTGGCGACCCGGAACGGGCTCGAACCGTCGACCTCCAGCGTGACAGGCTGGCATTCTAACCAGCTGAACTACCGGGCCGCAAATTTGGTAGGGGCAACAGGGATCGAACCTATGACCCCCTGCTTGTAAGGCAGGTGCTCTCCCAGCTGAGCTATGCCCCCATATGGTAGCGGCGAGTGGAGTCGAACCACCGACCTTTCGGGTATGAACCGAACGCTCTAACCAACTAAGCTACACCGCCACAACGCCGACTATTAAATCAGCAACAATAGTAATTATACGCATGAGCCCCTTCTTTGTCAAGGCTTTTTGAGCAAAATGACGTATTATTTTCCGCTCGTTTCGCCTTCAAAACAAGGGGCATTTCTACGCTATAAATGAGTCAGGATCTGAATGTCCGGGAAGATCTTCCGAACCAGTTTCACCAGATTTTCCTGCTGTTTCCGGTCCCCTTTCCGGAAGCCTTCGAACTCCGTCCCCTTCTCCGGGACAAAAGCATCGATGACCACCAGGTCCGGTTCCAGTTCCATCAGGAATGCTACGTCTTCCGCCAGGATCTCCGCGGTCTGGTAGAGCCATCCCACGGTGATGCCCGTGCCGATCCGAAAGCCCATATCCCTCAGGAAGGGAAGCATCTTCTTCCGGAAGTCCGGATAGTATTCCATGCTGTGGAGCCGGGCAAAATGATTATCATTCGCCGTTTTGTGAAACAGAGCGAATCCGTCCGCCCCGGCCTCTTTATAAGCAAGGTAGTCTTCCGTCACTTTCTCCCCCACCGCCAGGTACAGGAGGCAGTCCGGGTAAGCCGTTTTGATCTTCCGGACGATATCCGAAATCTTTTCCCGGTCAAAATACAGGTCCATTCCGCCGTACAGAAGGAAGTTCCTTGTTCCGCTCTCATAAGCCGCCTTCAGGTCTTCCAGGATCTCCTCCGCCGTCATCCGGCTGCGCTTCAGGTCCCAGTTGTCCCGGCTCTTGGCGCAGTAATAGCAGTTGCCGCTGCAGAAGGAGGTGAAGTCCAGGCAGAAGAAAGAACCGTCGTCCGTGACGGCCTCCCCGTCTTTCACGCCGTTGATGATGCTCTGTATGATCTCTTCTTTTTCCGGTCTGTATGCTAACGCCATTCGACTTTGTCCTTCTTTCTGGGTACGGTACGGTAATACTTCACGCCGGGATAGCCGATGCTGAAGGCTGTGATCATCTCTTCATGTTCCTTCACGCCCAGGTATTCCTTCAGGGTCGGGTCCTTCAGGACCGCCCTCAGCAGGAAGCCGATGTAACAGGTCCCCATCCCCATGCTCCGGGCCAGTATCTCCATGTTGGCGCAGGCGATGGCACCGTCGATAGGCGGCGTCAGTTTGTTGTATTTCGTGTTGGCCAGGACCACTACGACGGCAGCCGGATCATAAAACAGCCGGTCCACGCCCTCTTCAAAATACTGCTTGTTCATCCGTTTCCACATATGGGAATAGGCCACCATGCCTTTGGGAGCCTCCGGATCCGCAAAGTAATCTTCCGCCAGGTCGCTGAGGGCCCTCAGAGTCCTCTCCGTCAGTTCCTTCAGGTCCCGGTCGAATACCACGAACCGGATCTCCTGTGAGTTCATTCCCGTGGGTGAGATCCGCCCCGCTTCAAGGATTTTCTCCAGGTCTTTGCGATCGATCTTTTTGTTCTGGAAGGTACGAATCGTTCGCCGAAACCGAAAAGAATTCAGCAGGTTTTCCGAATCCACCCTGCAGTCCTCCGCCGTCATCGGAACGACTTCCTCCTCCCCGGTCTGAGGCCGCACAGCGCCTACCGGGCAGATGGCCACGCAGTGTCCGCAGTTGAAGCAGGTCTTGTTAACAGGAACCGCTTTCCCTTCGATCACGTGGATCTCGCTCAGCAGGCAGTCTTTTTCACAGGCGCCGCAGCCGATGCATTTTTCAGTATCTACGATTACCATTTCTATTCTTCCGTCTCTTTCTGTTTTCTGGCCTTCTCATCCAGCACATCCTTAAAGGTATACAGTCCCGGCGGTTTTCCTTTCAGGAACAGCATGGCGTCCAGGGCGCCCTGTGCGTATACTTCGTAATTATAAGCTCTGTGAGTGATCTCCAGCTGTTCGCCGTCCCGGCCGAAAATGACCGTATGGGTGCTGGTGACATCGCCGGCCCGCACGGAATGGAAGCCGATGTGTCCTTCTTCCCGTTTTCCTTCCCGGCCGTAGTCCGCCACTTCCAGGAAATCCTGTCCCCGCGCTTCCGCGATGAGCTTGCCCATTTCTCTGGATGTACCGGAAGGAGCGTCCTTCTTGTCCCGGTCATGCATTTCGATGATCTCTACATCCGCATCGTCCAGCACTTCGGCCGCCCGTTTCACGAATTCGTACATCAGGTTGTCCGTTGCGGAGGTGGTGGCAGCCAGCAGGATCGGAATCCTCGTGGCAGCATGGGCGATCCGTTTCAGATCCAGCTCGCTGAAGCCGGTGGTGCCGATGACCAGCGGCTTGTTATGGTCGATGCACTCCTTGATGGTCTGCATCGTGACCTCCGGTTTGGTGAAATCGATAACGCCTTCCGATACCGGGATGCAATATTCAAGGTGATCGTAACACATGGCGCCGACAAAACCTTCTCCCGTGGCCTTGCCGATATCCAGCCGTACATAGTCCCGGCCTTCCGGCACCACGCCGCCGACGATCAGGAAATCCAGTCTTCTCTTCAGAGCCTCCCGGACGATGAGTCTGCCCATCTTGCCCGCCGGCCCCATAATAACGATTCTCATAATAATTCTCCCTTCGCTCTATATCATTGTTTATTATTGTCCGTAAAGAATATTTTACCATAAACGGCATCCGGATTCAACCGCCGACCTCTTACAGGGTCTTCCCGATCTCCCGGATGGATTCTTTCACCAGTTCCCGGAAATACGGCGCTACACGGTCCGCCGTTTCCTGGACCTCTTCATGAGTCAGCGGGGTTTCCGAAAGCCCGGCCGCCTTATTGGAAATACAGGAAATGCCGCAGACCTGCATGCCCATGTGATGCCCTGCCACGGCTTCCACGGCGGTGGACATCCCCACCGCGTCTCCGCCCAGCATGGACGCCATCCGGATCTCCGCCGGCGTCTCGAAACTGGGCCCGGTGAACTGGACGTAGACGCCCTCTTTCAGTCCGGTCCCCAGCCTCCCGGCGGTCTTTTTGATGAGTTCCCTCAGCGATTCGCTGTACAGGTCCGACATATCCGGGAACCGGGTCCCCAGTTCCTCCATATTCGGCCCGATCAGCGGATTCGGCACAAAGGCCATGATCTGATCCCGGATCAGCATGAAATCCCCGGCATCATAGTCCGGATTGCAGCCGCCGGCAGCGTTGGTCAGGAAGAGCACCTTTGCCCCCATCATTCCCATCAGCCGGGTGGGCAGCACCACGTCGCTCATCGCGTATCCTTCGTAATAATGGACCCGTCCCTGCATGATCACGGTTTTCACATCGCCGATTCTTCCGAAAACGAACCGGCCTTTGTGGCCCGGCACGGTGGATTGGGGAAACCCTTCGATTTCTTTATAGTCCACGATGGCTTCCGCCTCGATCTCGTCCGCCAGGGCCCCCAGGCCGGAGCCCAGGATCAGCGCCACCTCCGGCACAAAATCCGTTTTCTCCCGGATGCATTCATACGCCTTTTTCAGCTTTTCATACTCTTTATTCATCATTTTCACCTTTTACAGTAAACTCATAAAATACTGTTCGTAAGGATTCTCCGCATCCGGGTCATCCTCTTCCTCGTCGACGACGTAGCCCATATTCTTCATGAACTTCTCCTTGTCCTCCACGATCTCCCAGCCGTATTTCCCGGACTGCACGATGTGTTCGTCGCACAGGCGGTCGAACCATTCTTCCCATTCTTCCTTCGTATCAAAGTCCGGCATTTCCAGCCCCAGTCTTCCGATCATGCTTCCAAGAAGCGTCAGGGGGCCTTCCCCAAGAAATTGATCAGGTTTTGCCATTGTCTCTTCCTCCGTTTCTATAATTCGGACAGGATCCGCAGGCGGGATCGTTCCGTTTCGTATTCCACTTCCTCGATGTCGATGGTGGTGTATTCGCCGTTGTTGTACAGGATCTTTCCGTCGCAGATGGTCATTTCCACATCCGCGCCGTCCGCCGAATAGACAAGGTTGTCCGTCATGGAATGGACCGGCTTCATATGGGGCTGGTCGATGTCCAGGACGATCAGATCCGCCCTGCAGCCCTCTTTCAGCAGTCCGCAGTCCGGACGGCTCTGGGACAGAGCTCCGGCCCTTGTAGCGGCGTACAGGGCCTGCTGGGGCGTCACCAGCGTTGGGTCATAATGCTTCGCCTTCTGAAGCAGCGCGAAAATCTTCATTTCCTCGATCATATTGGTGTTGTTGTTGCTGGAGACCCCGTCGGTGGCCACCGCCACGTTGATTCCCATATCCAGCATCTTCGTCACGTTGCAGATGCCGCTGGCCAGCTTCAGGTTGCTGACGGGACAGGAAGCCGCCGTCACGCCTTTTTCCGCAAAGATCTCGAAGTCCTCTTCTTCCAGCCATACGCAGTGGGCCGCCGTAGTGGGACAATCGAACATCCCCAGATCCAGGAAGTACTTCGCCGGGGTCTTTCCGTGCCGGCCCTTGCACTCCTCGTGTTCTTTCTTCGTTTCGGAAAGATGGACGTGCATATTGGCGCCGATGCTTTTGCTGTACTCCGCGAACGCCTGTACCACAGCGGGATTGGAGGTGTACTCGGCATGGACCGCCATGTCAATCTTCACCCGGCCGTCCCCGGCCCCATGGTAGTTTTCAAACAAATATTTGGAGTTGATGAAGTCCGGAACCTCCTCCGGTTTTTTGGTGGGGTCAAAACAGACCAGCCCCAGGCCGAGATTGGTCTTGACGCCGGTATCCAGCACCGCCTTCACGATGCTCTCCCCCTGCATGTACATGTCCGTGGTGGACACGATCCCGAAGCGGAGCATTTCCGCGATGCCGGATTTCATGGAGTAATAGACATCCTCCGGCCTCAGGTGCGCTTCAAAGGGAAAGATCTTCGTGGTCAGCCAGTCGTTCAGGTTCAGCCCCCCGCCGTAGCCTCTCAGAAGGGTCATGGGGGTGTGGGCATGAGCGTTGTAGAAGGCCGGCATCAGCAGCCTTCCCCGGCCTGGGATCACTTCTCCCTGAAAGGCCTCGGGCTTTTCGCTGCCGATATAGGTCACCGTCTCCCCTTCCACAGCCACGTATTGATGCTCCCGGACGGAAAAGTCCTCATCCAGGATGCAGATATCTTCAAATAACATGGTTTCACCTCTTTGTCTCTTTTGGACTATGGTATCATATTTGGCCTTTTTCTACAATAAAAAATCAGCAGACGAAGCGCCTGCTGATTCCGTATTTTCTATAATGGATTCTCTTCCGGTTCCGCTTTCTCGGCCTTCGGGATCCTTCTGCATTTGACCTTGTCGATCCGTTTCTCGTTGGATTCCAGCACCTTCAGTTCCAGCCCTTCCAGTTCCACGGCCGGCGATTCCCCCATGCCGGGGATCCGTCCCAGGATCTCGATGATCACGCCGCCGACGGTATCGGACTCGTACTCGTCTTCCGGGATCTCGATGTCGAAGAGCCGTTCCAGTTCATCCATGGACACCCAGCCCGCCAGGTCGTACTCGTCGTCGCTGATCCGGCTGACTTCGGTCTCTTCGTTATCGAACTCGTCCTGCATGTTGCCCACGATGGATTCCAGCAGGTCCTCCATGGTGACGATGCCGAAGGTTCCTCCGTATTCATCCACCACGATAGCCATCTGGATCTTCTGCTCCGTCAGGTCCGCAAAAAGATCGCTGCATTTTCTCGAGAAGGGCACGAAGAAGGGTTTGCGCATATAATCCGAGATCTTAAAGTGATTCCGGGCCTCCTCGTCCTTGGTCAGCAGCACCAGCAGATCCTTCACGTACAGGACGCCCACGATGTCGTCGATATCCTCTTCATAGACCGGCAGCCGGGAATACCCGGTCTCCAGCACTTCCTCCAAAACTTCCTGCAGGGTGTCCTCAATGTTCAGGACCACGCAGTCCGTCCGGTGGGTCATGATTTCCGAAACCGTCCGGTCGTCAAATTCGAAGACGTTGTCGATCATCTCCTTCTGGGTCTGGTCCAGCGAATCCTCTTCGTCTTCATCCATGATGTTCTTGATTTCATCTTCCTTGGAGGAATTCTCTTTCTTTCCCCCAAACCATTTTCCGAATATACTGTGGGAAGTTCGACTTCCTCCCGCATCTGAATCCATTGTACTCTCCTTTCAAAAACAGGTATTCAAATAATTACCGTTAATTATACTGGTCCCTCTGTTCCTTGTCAACATACTGGTTTTCCACCCGCCGCGCATTGGCCGCGCCGTACTTCCGTTCGTAATACCGGTACATCAGGAAGGACAGCAGCGTATGGGCGACAAAGAGGACGATGCCGATCACGATGA
This sequence comes from Bacillota bacterium, assembly GCA_017405645.1. Classification (GTDB taxonomy): domain Bacteria; phylum Bacillota; class Clostridia; order Peptostreptococcales; family Anaerovoracaceae; genus RUG14258. The sequence goes on along the minus strand of JAFQZZ010000027.1, from coordinate 13,109 downwards.
TCAGGATGGAATTGACAAAGGTACCGATGGTCACGACCCCCGCGTAGGCGATGGTCATGATGTCCTCCACGGTCTTGGAGGACTTTTCTTTCGCGGCGATCTTGTAGAACTCCCGGTCCTTGTGCCGCAGTCCGGTCTCCCGGATCAGCAGGCTGGCGCCCAGCAGGATGTAAGCCAGGAAGACGATGACGGCGAGAATGATCTTCAGCGGCCTCGGCAGGACCACGAAGACCTGCAGTGCCGACAACGCCACCACCACCAGCGCTTCCACGTAGAGCACCCACTGATTTCTGAAATACCATTTTCTCAATTCTTCATATCTCTGTCTCATTTCTGACTCCTTTATTTCTTAACGCAGAGTTTTTCCATGTCTTCCGGAATCTCCGCGGTGATTTCGATTCTCTTATTGGTCGTCGGATGGTCAAAGCTCAGTGACCAGGCATGCAGGGCCTGCCGTCCGATCAGTTCCGGCTGCGGTTTCCCGTAGAGGGAATCCCCGGTCACCGGATGCCCGATGTGGGCCATATGGACCCGGATCTGATGGGTCCGGCCGGTCTCCAGCGTCAGTTCCGCCAGGGTCCGCTCTGTCCCGATCTCCAGGATCTTTTTATATTTCGTGACGGAAGGGTATCCGTCCGGCCGGACGCACCGCCCGACTTCGTTTTCACCGATCAGGCCGATGGGCAGGTCGATAACGCCCTCCTCTTCTTCCAGAATGCCGTCCACCACCGCCCGGTACTTCTTGACCACGGTGCCGGCCTTCATCTGCTTCTGCAGCCGTTCCTGGGAGAATGCGTTCTTGGATACGATCAGCAGGCCGGAGGTGTCCATGTCCAGCCGGTTCACGAACCGGATCTTCCAGGATTCTCCCTTCTGCCGCATGTAACAGGCCAGACCGTTGGCGATGGTGCCGGCGGGATGGCCTTTGGTGGGATGTACCACAATGCCCGGCTGTTTGTTGAGGATCAGCAGGTCCTCATCCTCCAGCCGGATGTCCAGGGGGATCTCCTGGGGTTCGAACCAGCTGGTCTCCTCCGGAAAACGAACTTCCAGCACCTGGCCCTTCCGGACCGGTTCGTTCAGCCAGCGCTCTTTCCCGTCCAGGGAAACGCCGCCTTCCTCCTTCAGTTTCCGGATCAGCCGGGTGGAAAGATCCAGCCGCCGCTTCAGGATGTCCCGGATCTTCAGCCCCTCGTCTTTCGGCTGTATTACGTATCTCATAAAAACTTCGTCTTGACCTTGTCCCAGAAATCATAGCCGTTCAGCCGCAGGAGCTGCACCGTCTTGTCCGAGAAGGAAACCGAGATGCCGGTGATGTCTTCAAAGTTGTATTCCTTCCCGTCCGCCACCACCAGCAGGGAATTCTCGTAGGTAAATTCCGGCACGATGTTGATGGTGATGTCCGGCGGTACCACAACGCTGGATGTAAAGGAACGGAACGCTGTGGTGTTCATGGGCGCCAAAGGCGTGATCTGCAGCAGATCCACCCGCGGGTCCACGATGCAGCCGCCCAGTGCGTAGTTGTACGCCGTGCTGCCGGCAGGCGTCGACACCAGGATGCCGTCGCCGCTGAACTTCTCGACGAAATTGTTTCCCAGGCTCATGTTCAGGTGAATAGACCTGGATTTGTCCGCCTTGATGATGATCTCGTTGAGACCCAGGAGCTTCACGTGCTCGTTCCGGGTCTGGACGTCCGCCTGGGCCACTTTCATTGTCTGGACGACAAAGTCGTTTTTTTCATAGTCCCGGATAAAATCATCCAGTTGGTCCGGCATCAGTTCCTGGAAGAATCCCAGGTGGCCGGTGTTCACACCGATGATGGGGATCTGCGGGAAGTGATAGTACCGCAGGGTCCTCAGCAGCGCACCGTCGCCGCCGACGCAGACGATCAGTTCCGCTTCCGGATCAAAATCCGCCGATACCCGGTATCCCGCTTTGGTGAGTTTATCCGTCAGTATCCCTTTGATTTCCTGGGACACCGCATTCTGGTTTGCCGTGATGTTGATAATCTTATTCATGTCCTTATTCCGCAGTTTCCTGCAGCAGCGCCTCCAGTTCGTCCAACAGATTTCCAAAGACCTTCATGGCATTGACCACCGGTTCCTTCCGGCTCATGTCCACGCCCGCGATCTTCAGGAGTTCGATGGGGAAATCCGAGTCCCCGCTCTTCAGGAATTCGATGTAATCCTGCACCGCCGGTTCGCCTTCCTTTTCGATGCGCTCTGCGATCTTCAGGGCGGCGGAATAGCCGGTGGCGTATTTGTACACGTAATAATCGCTGTAGAAGTGTGGGATCCGGGCCCATTCGATGGAGATCTCTTCATCATACTCCACTTCGGGGCCGTAGTACTTTTTATTCAATTCCAGGTAGGTATCGCACAGCCATTCATGGGTCAGCGATGTCCCTTTATCGGAGGCTTCGTGGGCCGCTTTTTCAAATTCCGCAAACATGGTCTGACGGAAGATCGTGGCCCGGATATCCTCCAGCTGGAGATTGATCAGGATCTTCTTCTCCTCCGCGGTTTCCGCTTTGGAGATCAGGTATTTCTGCAGCAGCACCTCGTTCACCGTGGACGCCACTTCCGCCGTGAAAATGGAATGTCCTCCGTAGATGAAGGGCTGGTTCATGCGGGTGTAGAAGGAATTCACGGAATGCCCCATTTCATGGGCGATGGTGAACGCGTATTTCTTCTTCCCGTTGAAATTCAGCATCACGAAAGGATGGCTGTCATAGCTCCCGAAGGAATAGGCCCCGCTGGACTTTCCTTCGTTTTCATAGACGTCCAGCCAGCGCCATTGATCGCCGAATCCCCTTTCCAGGATGCCGGCGTATTCCTCCCCGAGGGGCTTCAGGCCTTCCTTCACCAATGCAACGCATTCCTCATAGGTGGCTTCCTCGTCCGGCTGCTCCATCAAAGGCACGTACAGATCGTACATTTTCAGGTCGTCCAGCCCCAGCAGCTTCTTCCGCAGCGCCACGTAGCGGTGCATCAGCGGCAGATGCTCGTTGACCGCATCAACCAGGTTCGTGTAGACCTCCGCCGGGATATCGTCGCCGAACAGTTCCGCCGACAGGGCCGATTCGTATCCCCGCACCCGGGCGGAAAGGTTCGTGGTTTTCACATTGTAGTTATAGGTCGCCGCGATGGTGTTCTTCTGCTTCAAATAGGCGGCGTACATCGCATGATAGGCTTCACTGCGGACCCTCCGGTCCCGGGATTCCATGAAGCGGATGTAATTCCCGTGGGTCAGTTCCACCTCTTCACCGTCTTCGTCGTTGATCTTCCCGAACTTCATGTCCGCGTTGTTGATCATCTTGAAGATCTCGGAAGGTGCCGAGGTCACCTCGCCGAACTGGGCCAAAATGCTTTCGATCTCCGGCGTCAGGATATGGTCCTTCTCCCGGCGGATGCACTTCAGCAGATGGACGTACACGTGAAGGCCGGTCTCCTCCGTCAGGAATCCCTTCAGGGTCTCCCAGGGGATCTCCATCACTTCCGGCGCGAAATAGGCCGTCGCTTCCGACAGCATTACCGCCAGTTTCCGGGCCCGCTCGCACAGGGCCTGGTATTTGGTCTCCCGGTTGTCCTCGTCCCGCTTCATCCGGGCGAAAACGAACAGGTGTTCCAGGGTCCGCCAGGCTTCGCTGCGCTTGTTCAGAAACTCCAGCAAAACGCCGGCGCTTTCGGACAGGCGGCCCTTGTATCCCGCCAGTTCCGCCGCGGCGTCTTTCACTTCGATATAATCTCTTTCCCAGACAAAATCCATGTTGTACATGGATTCGATGTTCCATTTATATTTCGGATCGATCTCGCTTCGCTGTTTGACCGTTTTTTCCGTCATTCATTCATCCTCCCCGCAAAATCTTCATGAAATGTCTTTACAGATGAAATGATAATCATTATTATTATTGTATAGAAAATCATCCGCTTAGTAAAGTGGATTTTGCAGATATTTGGAGGTATTTTTATGGGTAACAGACCGATCGGTTTTTTTGATTCCGGTTTAGGCGGCCTGACCACGATCCCCTACCTGGCGGAACAGCTGCCGGAGGAGAAGATCGTCTACTTCGGAGACACCGCCCGGACTCCCTACGGTTCCAAGGCTGTCAGCACGATCCGGCAGTTCGCCATGGAGATTGCGGACTTTCTCCGGACCCATGACGTGAAAATGATCGTCACCGCCTGCAACACCGTCAGCGCTACCTGTCTGGATCTTCTGCGGGAGAAATACCCGGACATCCCCATCATCGGCGTGATCGAACCCGCTGCCCGGACCGTTGCCCGGATCTGCGATGATTCCAACAACATCGGGATCATCGGCACCAAGGCCACCATCTCCGGCGGCGCCTATGAAGACGCCATCGCCCGCCATAAAGAGGGCCTCAGCATCTATTCCGAGGCCTGCCCGATCTTCGTGCCGCTGATCGAGGAAGGGATCCTGGGCAATGAGATCACCACCCTGGCGATCAAGTACTACCTGGATCGTTTCATCTACAGCAACCACATCGACACCCTGGTCCTGGGATGCACCCATTATCCCATGATCCAGGATGAGATCGAACGGCTGTATCCGGGGCTGCAGATCATCAATCCTTCCATGGAAGTCATCAGCGCCATCGAGACCGTCCTGAGGGAAAAGGACATGTTGGCGAAGGGTTCGGAGTTTGAGAACACCTTCTACGCCAGCGACCTGTCGGAGAACTTCCTCAACATGACCAACACGATCCTGGAGGGGTCCCGGTTCAAAGTCGCGTTCAAAAACCTGGAGTTATAGAAAAAACCGGCCGCAAAGGCCGGTTCTTTTATTGCAGGTATTTCTTATTGTTTTTCAGCATTTCCGGGTCAAAATCGTCGTCCACCATTTCCCGGAGGGTGTCCATATCCAGCTTTGTTTCGCTGTGGGCCCTGGCTTCCTGCCGGGCCATGATCTCCAATCTCTCCCGGGTCAGCATCATCATCATCAGATCCTTTTTATTCCGGGCCTTTTCATTGGTCACGGCGATCTCCACCGCCTCCGCGATGTTGCAGACGAAGCCGGTATGGCCCAGGGTGCACTGGACCTCCCCGTAATCGCCGAACCACTCCGAAAAGACCTCGAACAGGATCGACGCCTCCCGTCGTTTTTTCGGACTCTGCAGCCGTTCGCCGTCCCCCAGCACCCGGCGGATGTCCTCCACCAGCCGGGTCAGCACCAGCACGATGGAGGGTTCGTATTCCACGATGCCGTTGGCACAGTAATCCTTGAACTCTTCCGTCAGCGTCAGGATGTCCGGGATCTTCCCGATGACCCTCTCCCGGACCCCGGGCGACAAGTCGTAATAATAGTTCATCAAGGTCAGAAACTGCTCCGGCTTCCGGACTTCCGCCCAGTCGCCGATCTGCAGGATCTGCTTCAATTTTTTCTCTGTCATTGCAGGTAACTCTCCCCTCTCTCATAATCCTCCCCATCGATGACGGGGTCCTCCGGATCGATCAGCGTCAGCCGCGGATCGTCGTCGGCCATATCCAGGTAATCCTCTTCCTCCTCATCGATGTATTCTTCATACTCATCAAATTCCATGTCCATTGCGCCGGAAAAATCGAACCGGAAATTCCCCTCCGCCAGTTTTTCCATCCGGCCCAGGATCAGGGATTCGCAGACGCTGGCTGCGAACTCCCGTTCATCGTCCAGGTCCGTGCATAAAACAGCCTCCGGATCCCGGTACCATTCCCGGAAGCGGAACAGTTCCCCCACTACCCGTTCCCGGCGGTCTTCCCGGATCAGGTAATTCACCATCCCTTTGAAACTCCGCCGGTAGGAAGACAGGAAGGAATAAAAGTCGATGCAGTCTTCGCTGATGCCGCTCATGACTTCCTCCAGGTACTGATCCATCATTTCCCGGATCTCCTCTTCCGTCACGCCGGAAAACAGCTGATGGAAGATCTCCTCCGGTAGCGCTTCGTCCGCTTCCATCACGTAACAGAAGGCGTCCAGATACGCCATGTCCTCCAGACTTTCCATTTCCAGTTTTTCCAGCCAGTTTTCCAGTTTCATCTCAATACCCCGCCATGGATCTCTTTTGTTTTGCATTTTTAAAACACGAACAAAAAAAGTAATATTCTTTTGAAATATTTGTTGATTTATTCAAATCCTTTGTGTATAATAAGGTCACGGTAAGATATTTACCGCTGACATTGCAATTATCAACTTCTATACACTCTCTTATTCCTGAAAGAAGATGCTGCCGCATCTTCTTTCTCTTTTTATTCTAAGCCTTACAGTTTTTCCATGATATAATCCGCATACTGTTCGCCCGTTGCGCCGTCGCTCCGGCCGGTCATCACATACCGCCCTTCCGCCGCACATTCGTCAATGGCTTTGTACAGCCGGTCGGCCTGTTCCTGGTAGCCGATATGGGACAGCAGCATGGCGCCGGCCCGGATCACGCTGCAGGGATCCGCGTAGATGTCACGGCCTTCTTCCACCATTCTCGGCGCGCTGCCGTGAATGGCTTCGAACATGCAGTAGCGCTTTCCGAGGTTCGCGCTTCCGGCGGTTCCGACGCCGCCCTGGAATTCCGCCGCTTCATCCGTCAGGATGTCGCCGTAGAGGTTCGGCAGGATCAGCACTTCAAACTGGGTCCTTCTCTTTTCGTCGATCAGTTTCGCCGTCATGATATCGATGTACCAGTCATCCACTTCGATCTCCGGATAGTCCTGCGCCACTTTTTTGCATTCTTCCAGGAATTTGCCGTCGGTGGTCTTGACCACGTTGGCCTTGGTGACGATAGTGACTCTCTTTTTGCCGTTGGCCCTGGCATATTCGAAAGCCAGGCGGGCGATCCGTTCCGCCCCGGGAGAGGTGCAGACCCGGAAATCGAAGGCGATGTCGTCCCCGATGTTCACGCCCTGGCTGCCCAGCGCGTACATGCATTCCGTGTTTTCACGGAAGAAGGTCCAGTCGATGCCCTTCTCCGGTACTTTCACCGGCCGCACGTTGGCAAACAGGTCCAGTTCTTTTCTCATAGCCACGTTGGCGCTCTCCACGTTCTGCCACTTATCGCCCTTCCGGGGAGTGGTGGTGGGGCCCTTTAAGATCACGTGGCATTTTTTCAGTTCGGCCAGAACGTCGTCCGGAATGGCCTTGCCGGCCGCCGCCCGGTTTTCGATGGTGCAGCCGTCGATGACCTTGAATTCCACACGGCCGTTTTTCACTTCGTCCGCCAGCAGGTATTCCAGCACCCGCTTGGCCTGGGCGGTGATGGCGGGGCCGATCCCGTCGCCCCCGACCACGCCGATGATGATCTTATCCAGGGCTTTGTAATCCACAAAGTCCTTGTCGCTTTTCATTTTCTCCACTCTCGCCATCTGCTGCTTGACGATGGCCTCGAATTGTTCCAGATATTTTTCCATGCTAATTCCCTTTCATCATATTGATCTTCCCGCCGGCCTCGATCATGGAGGTCTCCAGATCCTGCAAGTTCGGCAGCACTTCGTATTCTTCACCGGTGGTCCGGTTCTTCACGATGACCACCTCGTTCTTCACCTGCTCCTGCGCGTTCTCGATGACCAGTTCATCCAGCAGGCTGATCTTGTCGTAATCCGCCGGGTCTTTGAAGACCATGGGGATGATCCCGCTGTTGATCAGGTTGGAACGGTGGATCCGGGCGAAGGATTTGGCCAGCACGAACTTGATTCCCAGATACAGGGGCACCAGCGCCGCATGTTCCCGACTGGAACCCTGCCCGTAATTCTCGCCGCCGACGATGATGCCGCCGCCGTTTTCCCGGCACCGGGCGGGGAATTCGCTGTCGATCAGTTCGAAACAGTAGTTCGACAGATGCGGGATATTGGACCGGTACGGCAGCAGCCTGGAATCGGAAGGCATGATGTCGTCCGTGGTAATGTTGTTGCCGGCCTTCAGCACGACTTTCCCCTTTACCTCATCCGGCAGGGCGATGTTTCTCGGGAAAGGCTTGATGTTCGGTCCCATCTCCACTTCTGTGTTGGACTTGTTGGCATCCCCCGGATAAACGAAGAAACTGTCATTGAACTGGAAATCTTCGTAGGGATCGATCACCGGCAGGCTCTCGCCGGAGGTCCGTCCGTCGGTCAGGTAGCCGTTGATGGCGGAGATCGCCGCGGTCTCCGGGCTCACCAGGTAGACCTGGGCATCCTTCGTTCCGCTTCTGCCCTTGAAATTCCGGTTGAAGGTCCTCAGGGACACAGCGCCGGATTTCGGGGACTGGCCCATGCCGATGCAGGGGCCGCAGGCGTTTTCAATGACCCGGGCGCCGGCGTCGATGATGTCCGCCAACGCGCCATTTTTGGATAATTTGCTCAGGATCTTGCTGGAACCCGGCGAGATCACCAAGCTGACGTCCTCATGGACTTTCTTTCCCTTCAGGATGGCCGCCACCTTCATCAGATCCGTATAGGACGAGTTGGTGCAGCTGCCGATGGCCACCTGGTCGATCTTAATCTGACCAATACTCTCCACGGAGTCCACGTTGTCCGGGCTGTGGGGTTTGGCCGCAAAGGGAACCAGTTCGGAAAGGTTCACTTCCAGCACTTCGTCGTAAACGGCATCCTTGTCCGCTTCCATGGGCACGAAATCCTTTTCGCGTCCCTGGGATGCCAGGAATTTTCTCGTATTCTCGTCGCTGGGGAAGACGGAGGTGGTGGCCCCCAGTTCCGCCCCCATGTTGGTGATGGTGGCCCGGTCCGGCACCGTCAGGTTCTTTACCCCTTCACCGGTGTATTCCACGATCCGGCCCACGCCGCCCTTGACGGTGAGCTGCTGCAGCACATACAGGATCACGTCCTTGGCGCTGACCCAGGGCCTCAGTTGCCCCGTCAGGTGCACGTTGATGACCTTCGGCACCGTCAGGCTGTAGGTCCCTTTTGCCATGGCTACGGCCACGTCCAGTCCGCCGGCGCCGATGGCGATCATGCCGATCCCGCCGCCGGTAGGCGTATGGCTGTCCGAACCCAGGAGGGTCTTCCCCGGCACGCCGAAGTTTTCCAGCTGCAGCTGGTGGCAGATGCCGTTGCCCGGCTTGGAGAACACCACGCCGTGCCGTTTCGCCACGCTCTTGATGAATGCGTGGTCGTCCGCATTTTCAAACCCCGTCTGCAGGGTGTTATGGTCGATGTATGCAACGGACAGTTCCGTTTTGATGCTGTCCACTTCCATGGCCTCCAGCTGGAGGTACACCATGGTGCCGGTGGAGTCCTGTGTCAGTGTCTGATCGATCTTGATCGTGATCTCGTTCCCGGCTTTCAGTTCCCCTTCCACCAGGTGGTTTCCCAGGATCTTATACGCTAATGATTTGCCCATTTACTTCTCTCCTTTTCCGTTTAACCTGATTTATTAAGCTAATAATTCATTATAATATAAATTCCTTCGGAAATCAATTCGGTGTCAAAAAAACAGCGTCCGCGAATAACCGCGAACGCCATTGAATAATCCGTTATCGAAATCCCGTTTTAATCATAGGTCGACAGGGAAACGGTCATAGTGTTAAACCCGTCATAAGAGACTGATATATGCTGTTTGCCGCCCTTCTGATCCGCATAGTAGTAATCGTCATAACTGGACAGATCTTCAGTGAATCCGGCCGCCTTGCAGGCTTTAACATACTCGGCAAACTCTTCTTTCGTCGTATTGCCGACCTTCACCCTGGCCGAGTCCGAATACTCCCATTCGATATATCCCTGATCGGACTTCGGTGCCGGCAGCGCCTTGAACGCGCCGATCCCCGACCAGTCAATGGTGGACATGGGCACAGGCGCATCCAGCCGGATGTACAGGTCGTCGTCATAGGAATACAGGTACAATTCCAGATGGTATCCGTCCTCATTGTAGGCTTCGAAGGACTGGCTTTCCAGTCTTTCATCCACGGTAAAGCCCCGTTCCTTGCAGTCTTTGACATAGGCCCGGAACCCGTCGGCCTTGTATCCGTAAACGTCCATGCTGAACGTATCGTTGTAATCCGAATGGATCTTCCCGTAATCGGAAGAAGGCTCAGGCAGCATGGCCGCCAGGCCGGTCTCGGGCCAGTCGTATTCGGAGTGGGTCTCCACATGCTTCGTCACGCCGCCGAAGATGAGGAGTGCGATGATCATGACGGCGATCGCTGCTCCGATGATCCCCAGGGCTTTCAGCACGGGATTCCTCTTTTTCTTATTCTTTGCGGAAGACCGTTTTTTCTTCGGTTCGGACGCCTTGCCGTCCTCCACCATCATCTCCCGGGCGCCGCAGTAGGGACAGAGGAGAATATGATTCTTGTAGTCGATCTCCATGTTTGCGCCGCAGGACTTGCAGACAAGATCCTTGTATTCCATAGTGTTCCTCCCATTCCATGATACCTATTATACCACAAAATGATAATCATTTGCATGGAAAGCCATTCAGTGATAGAATTTCTATTTGTAAGGACCGGTGCATACACCGGCCCAGAGAGGTGTGTTTTGAAAGATACGAATAAAGCCGCCCTCCTGATGGTGATCGCGGCTCTGGTTTATGCCATCATATCCGCATTGGTAAAAGGTCTGGACGGGATCCCGGTATCGGAAAAGATGTTCTTCCGTAACCTGTTCGGCCTTGTCATGGTGACCGTCATCGTCTGGCGGGAAAAGATCGACGTCCGGGGAAACTGCCGTTTTGCGCTGATTGGCCGGGGCGTGACCGGTTTCATCAGCACCTTTTTGTTCTATGCCGCCCTGTCCTACGCGCCCATCGCGGAGGCCATGACCCTTTCCAATACCTACCCCTTCCTCCTGGCGATCCTGTGCTGGATCTTCCTGGGGGAAAAGATCCGGGGATTCCACATCGCAGCGCTGGTCCTGAGCTTCATCGGCGCCGTGGTGATCATCCGCCCGGGCTTTGCGGATGTCAATATCTATTATATCGTGGCCGTCCTGTCGGCAGCCGCCATGGCGGTGACCTATACCTTCCTGAGGAAGGCACGGCAGACTGACGACACCCAGGTCATCGTCCTGTGGTACTCCGCCATCATCTCCCTGATGTGCATCCCGGCGATGCTCTTCCAGGGATTCGTTCTGCCGACGGCTTTCCAGCTGCTGCGGCTGCTGCTTCTGGGGATCATGGGCACGGTCTACCAGCTTCTGCTGTCCCACGCCTACAAATTCGCTCCGGCCACGGAGGTTTCCATCTACAGCTACACGACCCTCATCTTTTCCGCCCTGCTGGGGCTGATCGTCTGGGGCGAGGTGCCGGGCATCTTCACGATCTTCGGCGTCGCGCTGATCATCCTTGGAGCATACGTGATATTCCGGGGAGAGAACAGAAAGAGTTAGGACTTTAGGGAGATAAAAAAACAGGGCCGGTGCGTTACTGCACCGGCCCTTTCGTTTTGCCGTTATTTCGCCGCGTATTCCTCGCAGGCTTCCCGTACCCAGTTGAAACGGTCGTCGTCGATGTCGTTGGGCACCGTACAGTCGTCCCCGATGATGACACCCACCTGTCCGCATTCGTCCAGGATCTCCCGGGTCTTCTTCTTCAACTCTTCCTTGCTGCCTTTGTAGATCACGCCGTCCTGGGCAAACCCGCCGATGACGCATTTGCCGCCGAACAGTTTTCTGGCCTCGCCCATGGTGGTGCCTTCCGCATTGACTGCCACGCTGTAGGCCGCCGCATCGTAATCCGTGTACAGTTTCAGGTCGTTGCCGTGTCCGTGGTAGCCGCAGATGTGCAGGATGTTCACGTCCCGGATCTTGTTGGCCTCCTCCAGCACCCGTTTTTCGCTGGGGGCGATGTACTTCCGGTGGATCTCCTCCGGGAAGAATCCGCCCTGGTTGTTGACGGAGAAGTAAATACCGTCAGCGCCGCATTCCGTCATCAGGATGCGATTCAGCTCCACGATGTCGTCGGTCAGGATCTCCAGCACTTCGCTGACGGTCTCCGGGTCTTCCTTCAGGAAGCGATGCATCAGCGGCTCCTGGGCGCCGTAGACCGGTAGTCCCGTCGTGAAGGCGTTCCGCAGCACCCAGGTGGCGGAAAAGCTCGTCACGTAGATCGGCGCATCTACGCCTTTGTAAATGTCGATGACCTTCTTTGTCAGGTCGATCTGGGCCTCTGCATACTGCTCCACGATTTTCGGGTCTCTCACGTGATACAGGTCCGACACCTTTTCCACGTTCTTCACATCCAGGGGCATCATCATCAGCGTGTCGTTCATGACCTTGATGACGTCCGGAACGAAAACCTCCAGGGCCGGCTTGTGGCCCTCGATGTTCCGTCGGATCGCATCCGGGTTGTCCAGTCCGTTGTTCCAGTCTTCAAATTCGGTAAAATGATGAAAGAAAGCCACCGGCACCCGGTCCACGGGTTCGCAGCGCAGGGCTTTCAGGACTCTTTCACGATTTGTCATAATTCCACCTCTCATTATTTTCTGTCATTGATTATATTGGTTACCCCGATTGTACTACCGGCAGAGGGAAAACTCAATCAAAAAATCCCGGGGAACGATGTCCCCGGGAACTTTTGCGTTTACCGGACATTGAATGTCAGCTCTGCGCCGTTGTGATCCATGACAACGTGATCGCCTTCCACGATGTCTCCCTTGATGAGTTTGCCCGCCAGGGCGGTCTCCACGTGCTTCTGCAGGTACCGTTTGACCGGTCTCGCTCCGTAGACCACGGAATAACTTTCGTCCGCGATGTGCTCCCGGGCAGCGGCCGTCATTTCGATGGTGATGTTCTTCTCCGCCAGCAGTCTCTGGATGTCTTTCATCTGCAGTTCGATGATGGACCCGATCTGCTCTCTGTTCAGCGGCGTGAAGATTACGGTATCATCGATACGGTTCAGGAACTCCGGCCGGAAATGGGCCTTCATTTCGTTCAGTACCATATCCTTCGCATCCTCGTGGATGTCCCCGTTCGGGGTGATCCCGTCGATCAGGTACTGGCTGCCCAGATGTGAAGTCATAATGATGATGGTATTCTTGAAGTCCACCGTCCGACCCTGGTTATCCGTCAGCCGGCCGTCGTCCAGCAGCTGCAGCAGGATGTTGAACACATCCGGGTGGGCCTTTTCGATCTCATCGAAGAGCACCACGCGGGAGCGCTTGCGCCGCACGGCCTCGGTACGCGGGCCGCCCTCGT
>JAFQZZ010000026.1 GCA_017405645.1 Bacillota bacterium | reverse complement strand
TTGAAGACATCGGGATGCGCCTTCTCGATCTCGTCGAACAGGATCACGGAGTACGGACGCTGGCGGACGGCCTTGGTCAGCTGGCCACCCTCCTCGTAGCCCACGTATCCCGGAGGCGCTCCCACCAGTCTGGATACTGAGTGTTTCTCCATGTATTCGGACATATCGATCCGGATCATGTTCTTTTCGCTATCAAACAGGGCTTCCGACAGGGCCTTGGCCAGTTCGGTCTTCCCGACGCCGGTGGGCCCCAGGAAGATGAAGGAACCGATGGGCTTGCTCATGTCCTTCAGCCCCGCCCGGGCTCTCAGAACCGCTTCCGCCACGGTAGTGACGGCTTCATCCTGGCCGATGACCCGCTCGTGCAGGATGTCCCCCAGTTTCAGCAGTTTATCCTTTTCGCTTTCCACCAGTTTGGCCACCGGGATCCCGGTCCATTTGGAAACCACTTCCGCGATCTCTTCCTCGTCCACTTCTTCCTTCAGCAGACGTTCTTCCTGCACCTGTTCCTGAAGTTCCTTGGCTTCCTCCAGTTGTTTTTCCAGCTGCGGCAGGTCGCCGTATTTCAGTTTTGCCAGTTTTTCCAGGTCGTAATCCCGCTCGGCGTTCTCGATCTCCAGCCGGACCGCTTCGATCTTCTGTTTAATCTCCTTCTGTCCGCCGATGGCTTTCTTTTCGTTTTCCCACTGGGTCCGCATCACTGCGTCCTTTTCCTTCAGTTCGGAAAGCTCTTTTTCAATGTTCTCCAGCCGGGTCTTCGAGCCGGGGTCGTCTTCCTTGCCCAGGGCCTGTTTTTCGATCTCCAGCTGCATGATCTTCCGCCGCACTTCATCCAGTTCCGCCGGCATGGAGTCGATCTCCGTACGGATCAGGGCCGCCGCCTCGTCCTTCAGGTCGATGGCCTTGTCCGGCAGGAACCGGTCGCTGATGTAGCGGTCGGACAGCACCGCGCAGGCCACCAGGGCCGCGTCGGTGATCCTGACGCCGTGATGGATCTCGAACCGTTCCTTGAGTCCTCTCAGGATGGAGATAGTATCCTCCACGGAGGGCTGGTCCACCATGACCTTCTGGAACCGGCGTTCCAGGGCCGCGTCCTTTTCGATGTATTTCCGGTATTCATCCAGGGTGGTGGCGCCGATGCAGTGCAGTTCCCCCCTGGCCAGTTTCGGTTTCAGGATATTGCCGGCATCCATGGACCCTTCCGTCCGTCCGGCGCCGACGATGTTGTGGATCTCGTCGATAAAGAGGATGATCCTTCCCTCCGACTTTTCGATCTCGTTCAGGACGGCCTTCAGCCGTTCCTCGAATTCGCCCCGGAACTTCGCCCCCGCAATCAGGGAACCCATATCCAGCGCGTAAATGGTCTTGTCCTTCAGCCCTTCCGGCACGTCCCCGTTCAGGATCCTCTGGGCCAGGCCTTCCGCGATGGCGGTCTTACCCACGCCCGGTTCCCCGATCAACACCGGATTGTTTTTGGTCCGGCGGGACAGGATCTGGATCGTGTGGCGGATCTCCGAATCACGGCCGATGACCGGATCCAGTTTGCCCTTCCGGGCGTCCTCCACCAGGTCCCTGCCGTATTTCTCCAGAGCCTCATAGTTTTCCTCCGGATTCTGGGAGGTCACTTTCTGGTTGCCCCTTACCTGGGTCAGCGCCTGCAGAAAACCCTGCTCCCGGATCCCGTACTTGCGGAAGATGGAACCGTTTTTCCCGCCTCCGTCCTGGATCAGGGCCAGGTACAGGTGCTCTACGCTGATGTATTCGTCCTTGAACTGCTCCGCCTTGGATTCCGCGTCCAGCAGGACCTTCGTATACCGGTTGGTCGGGTACAGGTTGTCCCCGCCGCTGACCTTCGGCAGTTTGTCGATTTCCTCCGACAGGTCTCTCATGACGGCGTTCGGATCGACCTCCATGTATTTCAGGATCTTCGGGATCAGTCCGTCGCTCTGCTGCAGCAGGGCGGCGTGCAGATGTTCCGCGTCTACCTGGGGGTTGCCCAGTTTGATGGCCAGTTCCTGGGAAGCGCCGATGGCTTCCTGGGCCTTCTGTGTAAATTTATCTATCTTCATATCAAATCTCCCCTTTTATTTCTCTTTCACTTTTTTATATGCTTCTAAAATCTCTTCCGGAAGGTGTTTCGGATTGTTGATGATGGTTTCGATGTATAAGTCCCCGCGGGTGCCCTTCATGTTGCGGTAGCCCTTGCCGGCCAGTTTGATCTTCTGGCCGTTTTTGATGCCCGCCGGGATCTTGACCTTGATCTTGCCGTCCAGGGTTGAAACGATCTTTTCCGCCCCCAGATAAGCCTCCCAGGGTGCCACTTCGATGGTTTCGTACAGGTCCTTCCCCTTCAGTTCCTGCCCTTTTTCCGTCTGGATATCGATCTCGATCATCAGGTTGCCGTAGCTGCCGTCCGGTGCTTTCCGGCCCTGGTCCTTCAGCTTGATCTTCTTGCCGGATTCGATCCCCGCCGGGATCTTCACGCTGACGGTTTTTTTGCCTTCGCCGGCATTGAAGGAAACCTTCGCGGTCTTGCCCTCAAAAGCGTCCTTCAGTTTGATCTTCATTTTGGTTTCCAGGTCGTAGCTGGGTTTTTCCCCGCAGGTCCCGGCGCCGCATCCGCCGGAACCGCAGCCGTGCCCGGCTGCGCCGTAATAGGGATCCGACCCCATTCCGGAAGCGCCGTTCATGCCGGAGAAGCCGCCGTAGGGATCCCCGTAAGTATAGGTCTGGTACCGGCTTCCGCCGCTGCTTCCGCCGTTCATGCCGCCGAACATGGCGCTGAAAAAGTCGGAAAAACCGCCGCTGCCGCCGGAAGAAAACCCGCCGCCGGAAAAACCGGAAAATCCGCCGAACATATCCGCAAAGTCGTTCGGGTCAAAATTCATGCCACCCTGGAAATTGCCGTACTGTCCGAACTGGTCGTACTTCTTTCTCTTTTCGGCGTCTCCCAGGACTTCGAAGGCCTCGTTGGCCTCTTTGAATTTCTCCTCCGCAGCTTTGTCCCCCTTCGTCTTGTCCGGGTGGTACTGCTTGGCCATTTTCCGGTATGCTTTTTTGATCTCGTCCTGCGTAGCTGTCTTCTCCACGCCCAGGATCTTATAATAATCTTTATATTCCATAAAATCGTCCACCCCCTTGTGGTTTCACTCTCTCATCTATATAAAATTTGACTTTCTTTGACCTTAATTATATTGTACACCTTTTTCGCAGAAAATCAACTGTTTTTTTCATATTTTCATAAAAAAAGACGGCGAAAGCCGTCTGATCCTTCCCTGATTTCTTTTAAATACGGAAGCACATTTCCATGGGGAATTCGATGGTTTTATCCACCGTCTTTTTCTCCAGGTCCGCCGAGAAAAAATACAGTTCAAAGCCGTTTCCCGGCACCTGGACCCCGTTCATGCTGAACCACACCATGGCGTTCCGGTAGGCGTAGAAAATGTATTCCGGATCGTCCTTGCACAGGGTGGCCATGACCTTGCGGGAAGGCAGCAGCATAAAATTATGGCCGGGGTTCTTCCGCTTCGGGACCCTGAGGCAGACACGGATATCGAATTTCTTGTTGGAAAAATACCGGGTGTCCGTCAGGATCCGGAAACCGTAATCCCTATCGTATTCGATCCCCCGCTCTTCCGCCTCGCTGACGATCATGTACAGGGTCCGGAGTATGTCTTCATAACTGCTGATGGAAAATGTCCGGGTATAGAAATAGTCCTCCGGGATTTCCTTGTCCACGATAACTTTCCGATTGAAATCGTCCAGCATGTACTGAAGATTGTTCAGGTGGGACTGGGCCTGGACCAGGTCCCGTTCGTACTTGGACTTTTTCCGGACGAACCGTTCCCGTTTGATGCCCTTGTCCATCAGGTCCCGGATATCGTAGATGGCGAATCCCATATCCCGAAAGGCCTTCAGGGTGTATACCGTGTCGATCTGCTCGGCGCTGTACTGCCGGTAGCCGTTATCTTCGTTCACGTGATCCGGCGCGATCAGCCCTTCTTTTTCCCAAAAACGCAGGGTGGAGGTGGCCACACCGCACATCTTTGCAAATTCTCCGATACTGTAAGACATTTTCAACCTCCGTCCCTTTGGGGCAAAACGGGCCGATGTGGGCATCGGCCCCTACATTTCGAAAAAAAGCCGGAAATGCTTTTCAGCATTTCCGGCAAAGAAATCATTGACTGATTTTTTTGTGGTGCAAACGCTTCGGTTAGTGTTTGCCAGCAGATTCCATAACCTGTCTTTCGATGGCCAGCAGAGCTGTGGTGTTCGCAGCTTCATGTCTTCTGATCGCATCGATGTCCTTATCCTTGAATCTAGCCCAAGCCAGTTCAGGAGCCAGTTCGAACTGTAACGGTTTGCCTGTTACATACTGGGAGATCAGCTTACCGGTGATCGGCCCTAATGTGATACCGTCACCTTCGTGACCGCAAGCCATGTAGAAGCCAGGAACTTCTTCAACGTCGGATACGATCGGCAGCTGGTCTAAGCAGAACGGACGAACGCCGGCGAATGCACGGATACAATTGTAGTTCTTGATGCACGGGAAGAAGTTGATACCTCTCTGTGCAACAGCCTGCATTACTCTGTAGTCGTTCTTGATGGAATAACCCTTGAACAGTCTGCAGCCGCCTAATACGGTATTACCGGTCAGGTCGGATGTGATGTTCAGACATACGTTGAACGCTTTTACCAGCGGGCTGATCGGTCTTTCGCCCTGGCCGTCCTTGAAGAACTTGGTCAGGAAGTAGCCGTATTCCATGCACAGTCTGTTCTGTGTGATCGGGCCTGTCTTTTCTGTTACTGTCAGCTGGCCCCAACGCGGTTCGATCGGAACATCCAGACCTACCATCGCGCCGATGAACGGACCCCAAACGCCGCAAGCGTTAACTACTTTCGGTGCCATGAAGTCGCCCTTTGTGGTAACAACGCCTTCAACAGCCTTTGTAGCCGGGTTCTGCTTGATAGCGATAACTTCGGTTCTGGTGAATACATCCAGCAGACCGGTCTTCTGAGCTTCGTAAACGAAACCAAATGCTACTCTGTACGGAGCAACAGCGCCGTCTTTCGGTACCCACATGCCGCCTAAGATGTGTGTAGCGGAATTCGGTTCCAGTTCTTTAACTTCCTGCTGGGAAATCATGTACTGTTCGATACCGATCGCCTGGTTTTCTGTTACCTGCTTCTGAGCCATTTCCATTTCGAACTCGGATTCGCAGAAATAAACGAAGCCGCAGGGTTCGTTCGGGTCTGTCATGCTGGTGGAATATTCGAAGTCATAGTCAAATGTCTTGTGCATCATGTCGTATAACTTCATGGATTCAGCACCCTGAATGGAGTCAACGCCCGGTTCCTTTTCGGAAGCGCCGATGTATCCGTCTGTGTGGGATACGGTACCGCCGGCGATGTCGCCTCTTTCAACCAGAGCTACTTTTAAGCCTTCCTGTGTGAGGAAGTAGCAGCAAGCTGTACCCATCATACCGCCGCCGATTACAATTACATCATAAGAATTCATTTGTGTAACCTCCTGTTTTGTTAGATTCGGCTAAACATCAAAAGCCTTTGCCACGCTTTGCGTTCAGCCTCTTCTAATGTTTAGAGTTTTTCTTATTATTGATTATAAACTCTCAACCTTATTCTTCAATGTCAACACCATTATAACAAAGTTTTTTGTGGTTTTCAAGGATTTTTTTCTCCTATTTTGGGGTATCATCCCATTGGATCCTCATAAAAAACCGCTTAAATCGGTTGTTATTCATCCGGGCATCCCGGAAACACCTTCCGATATTTCAGAATAAGGTTTAAGGTTACAAAAACACCCGGGTCCACAATCTGAACCCGGGTTTAAAAGTTTATCAAAATACAGCTTCAGCCCAGTGAAATCAAGGCCCGGCAGGCCTCGAGCAGGATCTCCTCCGCCCGCCTGAAGCGCCACCAATACAGAGCGAATCCGTGCATCATGCCTTCCGCCGTGATCTCCTGCACGGGTACGCCTGCATCCCGGAGCAGCTTCCCAAAGGCTTTTCCGTCGTCCCTGAGGGGGTCGCAGCCCGCATGAACCATGACACAGGGCGGGAAACCTTCCCACCGGGTTTCTCTGCCCGGCGCGTAGTACGGGTCCATGGGATCCGTATCCTCCCCTTCATGCAGCTTTTCGCAGTATTCCAGCATCTCCCGGGGCAGGACGTAGTCCCCGCCGGTAAAGGCTCTCCCCGACTCCGTCTCCATGACCTCCGCCGCGTGGTAGGAACCGTACAGCAGCAGGAGCCCCTTCAGGTTCTCCTCTCCCCGGTCCCGCAGCTTCAGGGCCAGGGCGGCGCTGATGGTAGCCCCGGCGCTGTCGCCGCCGGCATAGATCCGCTGCGGATCCCAGTCCCGTGCGGCCGCCGACTCCCGGATCCACCGCCAGGCCTTTTCCGCATCCTCCACCGCCGCCGGATAAGGATGCTCCGGCGCCAGCCGGTAGTCCACGGAAACCACGCAGGCCCCCAGCGTCACCGCTAGTTTCCGGCACAGGGCGTCGTGGCTCTCCACGTTGTGCATGATGAAGCCGCCGCCGTGGAAATACATCAGAACGGGGTTCCCGCCCGGGAGTTTCCTGCCCTTCTCCGGATCCAGCCCCCTGTGGGGCGTGTAGACCCTCAGCCGGAGGCCCTCTTCCGTTTTAACATCCTCCCATCTGTAAACGGGCAGGATCTGAGTCTTATCGTTGAACGCGGCATCCGCCGCTTTGCGCATTTCACTGAAATCAAGAGCCGGAGGCATAAAGCCCCGGCTCTCGATACTCTTTTCATAAAATGCATAGACCTGTGGATCTAGAAGCATTTTTCCAGCACCTCCGGATCCGGCTCCCGTTTGATCAGGACGCCGGCAAGGAAGTAAGCGATGCCGCCCGCCAGAAGCCCCAGCACGATCTCGTGGATGCCGAAGGGTGCGATCTTCACCTGGTTGAAGAAGATGAAGACGGCCAGGCCCACGATGACGGAGGCTACGCAGCAGCCGCTGTGGGCTTTCTTCCAGTACAGCCCGCCGATCAGCGGCCAGAAGAAGGTCGCTTCCAGTCCGCCCAGGGCGAACAGGTTGATCCAGACGATGATGTCCGGCGGATTCAGGGCCATGACGAAGACGATCAGACCCAGGATCACGGTGATGGCCATGCTGGCCGCCGGCACTCTCGATGCCGCCTTTTTGCCCATATCCTTTTCCGCCGCATTCTTCTTACCTTTACGGATGTAGTTCACGTAAACGTCCTTGATCAGCGTGGCGGATGCCAGGATCAGCAGGGAGTCCACGGTGGACATGACCGCTGCCAGCGGCGCCGCCAGGAACAGACCGGCCGCCCAGGTGGGCATATAATGAAGCACTACGTACGGAATAACTTTATCGGTGGAATCCAGTCCGCCGTCCGGCAGCAGAGGCTGGGTCAGCGCGCCGGCAAAGTGCATGCCGATCATCAGGATGCCGACCACTACCGTGCCGTAGATCATGGCTTTGTGCAGGGACTGGGTGTCCTTGAAGCCCATGCTGCGGACCGTGGTCTGGGGAAGCCCCAGAACGCCGAT
The DNA here is from genome assembly GCA_017405645.1 of Bacillota bacterium. Lineage (GTDB taxonomy): Bacteria > Bacillota > Clostridia > Peptostreptococcales > Anaerovoracaceae > RUG14258. The sequence goes on along the minus strand of JAFQZZ010000026.1, from coordinate 13,754 downwards.
GCCTACCAGCACCCAGAAGGAAATCAGATAACCGGGTCTCAGGGCCGCGACGCCTTCGCCGAAGGGGCCCTTGCCCATCAGATCCCAGCCGGGATTCATGGCCGCCGTGTCGGTGATCAGGTTTGCCATCCCGCCGCCCGCTTTCGCGATGAAGAAAATCAGCAGGAAGGTGCCGATGGCCATGATGAAGCCCTGTATGGTGTCGGTGATAACCACCGCCCGGAAACCTCCGATGGCGGTATAAATGATGACGACCGCGGCGAAGATTGCCAGCCCGCCCGCGTACGGCAGGCCCGTTACGGTCTGGATCAGGGTGGCGCCGCCGATGAACTGGGCCACCATCTGGGTGATGAAGAAGATCACCAGTGCCAAGCTGCACAGAACGACCACCAACGGGGATTTATATCTGGCCCTGAGATAATCGGAAACCGTTACCGCCTTGATCCGGCGGGAGATCAGTCCCAGTTTCTTGCCGACCACACCAAGGGTCAGGAATGCGGTGCCGATCTGGATCGCGGCGACCCAGGATTGGGTCAGTCCCCAGGAAGAAGCCAGGCCGGGCCCTCCCAGGAAGGAACTGGCACTGGTATAGGTGGCGATCAGGGTCATTGCCAGGACCACGCCGCCCATGGACCGTCCGCCCATGAAGTAGTTCTGCAGGAAGCCGCCTTCCGCGTTCTGCTTCGCGCTCTTTTTGCTCATCCAGATGCCCAGTACCAGGTTGAACAGCATATAAAGGATCAGTATGAGCAGGATTCCGGAGCCTTTACTCATCCTTCACACCCCCTTCCCCGTCTTCCAGGTCGAAGTTCACAAAGACCTTTTTCAGCAGGATGACCACACCCACTACCGCGACCACAAAGACGCCCGGGGTGCTGAGCCACCACCACAGCGGAATGCCGCCGATGGTTGCCGTCACTGTTCCGGAAAGACCATAGCCGAAGCCCACGTGCCACAGGAAGCAGATGACGAACAGGATGAGCGTCGCTTTAGCCTCCTTCCGGATCTGTAGTTCTTTTTCTTTTCTTGTCATGATATCCCCCTAATTTTCGTTCGGTGATATAACTGAATGGTATAAACGGATCGATGAAAAGGAAACCGGATGCGGCTGCATCCGGTCCGGTTTTCGAACATTCGTTACCGTGGCCTTCTGCAAGCGCGGCAGGTACGGGGGTACGGACGGACTCCCCGTCTGAAACGGGTATCCGGTTCCCTTTCTCTCCCGGTCTTCGCGCTCCGCCATTCTCCTTTCACGGATACACAGTAACCTTCCAAAATTGTATCTATCGGTCATTACGGATGGGAAGCATTTCCGCAATGTCTTCCTTTCCGGTAACATCAGAGTAATTGTAGCCCAGGAAACCCTGTTTGTCAAGAGGACGAAGCCCTTAATCCAGCGTCAGGTCTCCCTCTTTGATCCAGCCTTTTTTGCGGAAGAACTGGCCGATGACCCATGTGATGATCCCCGGCAGGATGAAGCAGATCAGACCCAGTCCGATCCAGTCCATCGCCGTGATGGAGGCTTTCAGGCCTTCCGCCACGTCGTTGACCCAGCCGGTGTAGACGCCGATTTGTCCCACCAGTCCGCAGGTGCCCATGCCGGAGGAGATGGCCGGCCCGTTCATCTTCAGGTGGAAGACGCAGGTGGCTATCGGCCCGGTGATGGCCGCCGCTATGGTGGGCGGGATCCAGATCCGCGGATTGCGGACGATATTGCCCATCTGGAGCATGGAAGTTCCGATTCCCTGGGAAACCAGGCCGCCCCAGCGGTTTTCCTTGAAGCTCATGACGGCGAATCCCACCATCTGCGCACAGCATCCGGCTACCGCCGCCCCGCCGGCCAGGCCGGTCAGGGAAAGGGCCGCGCAGATCGCAGCGCTGGAAATGGGCAGCGTCAGGGCCATGCCGACAACAACGGATACCAGGATGCCCATCAGGAAGGGCTGCAGTTCCGTGGCCCACATGATGAAGATGCCGATCGAGCTGGCAATCTTCCCGATTCCGGGAGCCAGCAGGGTGGCCAGAACCACGCCTGAGAAGATCGTTACGAACGGGGTGACCAGCAGGTCCACTTTGGTTTCTTTGGACACCATTTTGCCGATTTCAGCCGCCAGAATGGCAATGACCAGTACGGCCAGGGGGCCGCCGGCTCCGCCCAGCGAGTTGGCCGCGCCGCCGACTGCCGCCAGCGAAAACAGGACCAGGTTGGGCGCCTTCAGGGCATAACCGATGGCGATGGCCATCGCAGGCCCGGACATGGCAGTTGCAAAACCGCCCACCGTGTTCAGATAAGGGATGCCGAACTGTGTGCCGATGGTGTTGATGATCGTGCCGATCAGCAGGGAGCAGAACAGCCCCTGGGCCATGGCGCTCAGCGCATCGATGCCGTATCTTTTCGCCGATACCTCGATGTCCTTTCTTTTCAGAAAAGCTTTGAATTTCGTCATAATTCCTTCTCCTTTACGCAACCAAAACACATTATTGATGCCGACAGGTGTCTTGACACCTGTCAATACTCCAATCGTCAGTATCAATATATAGCCTTCCTATGCGTTTGTCAATAACAATATTTGCACACAAATCAAAAAATACCGGCAGCTATTTCCACAATCAGTGCAGAAAAAACCGGATGAGTCTCCTCATCCGGCTGAAACGATGATGCCTTTCTTTTTCAATTGTTTGACGGCCTTCTTGTATCCTTCCAGGGAATCGCACTGAAGAGTATGGGAGTGGACCCCTTCCGTCAGGGCCGACAGCGGAAGGGCTTCCGCTTCACTGACTTTTTCCAGGAACAGCTCCACGTCGTAACGGGACTCGATGTTCAGTTCTCCTGTCAGCCTGCCGTAGATCGGGTGCTCCACGGAAACGTTCAGGACCTTGCATCCGTAATCCACGAAGGTGTTCAGTTCCTCCTGCAGTTCTTCATTGCCGGAATGGCTGCACACCACTTCTTTCCGGATGCCGCTCTCCTCCCGGTGGATCAGGTAGCCCCGGGGGGTCGCGTCGATCTGCATGCCGCCGCTTCTCAATAAAGCAATGTCGCCGACAATGATCTGCCGGCTAACCGAAAAACGGGCAGCCAAAGCAGATGCACTGATGGCCTGTGAGCTGGATTTCAGGATCTGTTTAATGGCTTCCCGCCGTTCTTTTGCTATCATAATTTTAGTTCAGGAAACTCCAGTCGAAGGAGTTGGAATACTTCTTGAAAGTCTCCACAAAGACCATGCCGTTCATGGCGCTTTCGTAATTCGGGAACATGCCCCTTCCGGTCCATGCCTTGTCCAACGTCACGTACGGATCGGAGGCCGCCGGGTCATTGACCAGGAACTTGCCGTCCGAATAGCCTCTGATGAGGATGAAATGCGTCCGGCCCGCGCTGGTAACGAATTTCGCAGCAACGCCTTCCGGATGAGATTTCAGCAGGTTGATGATGTAACTGGTCTTCTCTGCGATGGACTTGCCGGACAGGTCGTCCCGGGAAATCCTGGCAAGGTTGATCTTTGCGTACAGGTCCCAGGTCACATAGGCCTTGGATCCGTTCAGTTTATAGGTCTGGCTGCACCAGATCTGACGGTTGTTCAGGTTCGAGGACAGCATGGACAGGGTGGCCAGGTAGCAGGCTCCGCTGATCCCCTGCTGGGATGTGTAGAATCCCGCGCCCCACTGGACCGCATTGGGATCGGTCTGCACCGCCGGCGTTTCCTGTACCGGTTCCGCCGGAGTTGCCGCCGGTTCCGCAGCCTGGACAACAGAGAAGTCGTAATCCGCCGTATAGATCGAGACCGTGCGGGATGCATCATCCCACAGGACCTTGGCGTTCAGGGATTCCGATACGAATCTCACCGGCACCAGCGTCCGGTTGTTGATGACCATCGGCGGCACGTCGAGCATGATCTTTTCATCATTGACGTATGCCGTGTTCTTCCCTACCGTCATATAAATGGTGGTATCATTCAGCGTGGCTGTGATGCCCAGTGTCTCCTGATCCCAGGTGACCGTCGCGCCCAGCGCTTCCAGGATGCCTCTGACCGGCACCATGGTCCGGTTGTCGATTCCCAGCGCGGGCTGATCGAAGCTGAGGGTACGGCCGTTCAGTTCAACGGTGATGTCCGTCGCAATGGTCTGGTCACCGAAGGCGGTCACACTCCCCATCACGGTCAGCGTGAAGATCAGAATGGTGATAACGATGATTCTGCTGGTACGTAATGTACTTCGCAAGGGTAACACCTCCTAAAATATAACACCCAGAACTGCATTGATCAGTCTGAGGACCCCATTGATCCCAGGAGTAAGGACGAGGTCGATAACGTTAGTAACAAGTAAGATTATCAGAATGATGGATCCGTACTGGATCAGTTTGTGGTACACCGGGGTCTCATCGAATGAGGTGAGTTCCGCCACGATGTTGAAACCGTCCAATGGTGGAATGGGTATCAAATTGAAAATCATCAATACGATGTTGATGTACATCCCATAATAAAGGATGTAATACAGATACATGCCATTTCCGTCATAAGCAGCCGGCTGATGGACATTGATCCAGGTCAGGATCACTGCCAGGAGGATCGCCAGTATGAGATTCATAACGACGCCCGCCGCCGAAATTGCTACTTGTTTGAGTTTTCTGTTTTTTCCGGACAGATTGTAGGGATTCACCGGAACCGGCTTTCCCCAGCCGAACCCGACAACCAGCAGGCAGATGAAGCCGATGATGTCGATGTGCCGCAATGGATTCAGGGAAACTCTGCCCAGGTTCTTAGCGGTATTGTCTCCCATCAGACTGGCGACTTTGGCGTGGGCGTATTCGTGGAATGTCAGTCCGACAATGATACCCGGGAGAATCAATACTTTGGAAACCAGATAATCCATAATAACTCCTAGTAAAACAACTGTCGAAATTGTACCATAATTAGGGAGTCAAGAAAAGGAAAAAATGCCCAGTTTGCACCGGGCATCCTTGAAAAGCGTTGGTTTTTCAACGTTCATTTAGTATGTGAATTTTTTGTGTCATCTATATAATGGGTGTTTTTGACACAAAGCTGTCACAATAGAGCGGGCCTGTTCGGCGGATTCCTTCCCCTCCGGATCGTTCAGCACCAGGGCGATGGCCTCCACGGTTTTCCGCACATCTTCCTCCTTGAAGCCACGGGTCGTCATAGCCGGCGTGCCCAGTCTCAGGCCGCTGGTCACGAAGGGACCGTTGGGATCGTTGGGGATGCTGTTCTTGTTGGTGGTGATGCCTGCCTCGTCCAGCAGCTTTTCCGCCACCTTGCCGGTGATACCCTTGTTGACCAGCTTCACCAGCACCAGGTGATTGTCAGTGCCGCCGGAAACCATTTCGAAATCGTATTTCTCCAGCGCTTCCGCCATGGCCTGGGCGTTCCGGATGATCTGGTGGGAATACTCCTTGAATTCCGGCTGCAGCGCTTCCTGGAAGCAGACGGCTTTCCCGGCGATGACATGCATCAGTGGGCCGCCCTGAAGTCCCGGGAACATGGCTTTATCGATGGCCTTGGCATATTCCTCCTTACAGAGGATAACGCCGCCCCTGGGGCCTCTCAGGGTCTTGTGAGTGGTCGTGGTCACGAAGTCCGCGTGTTCCACCGGATTGGGATGGTCTCCCCCGGCCACCAGGCCGGCGATGTGGGCCATGTCCACCATCAGCAGCGCGCCCACCTCGTCCGCGATCTCCTTGAACTTCTTCGCGTCGATGGTCCTGGGATAAGCGCTGGCCCCCGCCACGATCAGTTTGGGCCTGCATTCCTGCGCGATCCGTCTCACCTCGTCAAAGTTGATCATTTCGGTTTCCGGGTCGATGCCGTAGGAAACGAAGTTGAAATACAGACCTGAGATGTTGACCGGGGAACCGTGGGACAGGTGTCCGCCGTTGGACAGATCCATACCCATAACTGTGTCGCCGGGTTTCAGCATCGCCAGGTAGACGCCCAGGTTGGCGCTGGCCCCGCAGTGGGCCTGCACGTTGGCATGTTCGGCGCCGAAGAGTTTTTTCACGCGGTCGATGGCCAGCTGTTCCGCCACGTCCACGAATTCGCAGCCGCCGTAATAGCGCTTGCCGGGATACCCTTCCGCGTATTTATTGGTCATTTCACTGCCGCAGGCTTCCATTACCGCCCGGGAAGTGAAGTTTTCCGATGCGATCATTTCGATCTTGTTCTGCTGACGGGATGCCTCGTCCCGAATCGCCTGGGCGATCTGCGGATCCACCTGATCCAGATAGTTGTAATACATGTTTTGCCTCCTCTACTTATTCCTCTCAGTTAAATCAGCTGATACTCCTCCGCCAGCGCTTTAAACGCCGGGAGAGAGTTCACCACGGTGTCCCTGGATACGCAGTAACTGATCCGGACAAAGCCCGGACATCCGAAGGAGCGTCCCTGGACCACCAGCAGATTGTGTCTTTTGGCCGCTTCGCAGAATTCCCGCTCATCCTCCGCCGGCGATTTCAGGAACATGTAAAACGCTCCCTCCGGTTTGACGCAGGTATAGCCGTATTCCTGCAGCGCATTATATAGAATTTTACGGTTTTCATCGTAAAAATCGATCTCGGTCTTTTCTTCGCAGCACAGGGCCGCCACTTTCTGGGCCAGCGCCGGCGCGTTCACGAATCCCAGGATCCGGTTGGCCACCGCAGCTCCCTCGATGATATCCTCCGCATCGTCCAGTTCGTCCGGCATCACCAGGTAGCCGATCCGGTCGCCGGGCATGGACAGGGATTTCGAATAGGAGTATCCCACGATGGTATTTTTATAATATTTCGTCAGGTACGGGACCACTGCCCCGTCGTACACCAGTTCCCGGTAGGGTTCGTCGGAGATCAGGTAGATCGACGTGCCGAACTCCTTCTGTTTTTCCTCCAGGATCTGCGCCAGCCGGCAGATCGTCTCCTCGGAGTACACCACGCCGGTGGGATTGTTCGGAGTGTTGATGATGACCGCCTTGGTCTTCGGCCCGATCATCTTCTCAAAAGCCTCCAGGTTCGGCTGGAAGGTCTGGGTCTGGGGCGGCACCGCCTCCAGTTCGCCGCCGGCATTCGCCACGTACGAATTGTATTCCACAAAGTACGGCGCAAAGGTCAGCACCTTATCGCCGGGATCCAGCAGCACCTTCAGGATCACGTTCAGTCCTCCAGCGGCACCCACGGTCATCAGCAGGTTCCGGGCCGAAAAGTCCGTACCGAACCGCTTGTTGATGCTCTCTGCGATGGTCTGGCGCACCGGTTCATAACCGGCGTTGCTCATATACCCGTGCAGCGCCAGCGGGTCCTCTTTTTGGGCCAAGTCCACGATGGCCTGCCGGACCGATTCCGGCGCCGGCACGTTGGGGTTGCCCAGGCTGAAGTCAAAAACGTTTTCCGGGCCGTGGATCGCTGCCAGGCGGTTCCCCTCTTCAAACATGGCCCGGATGGCGGAATTGCCCTCCACCAGTTTCTTCATTTCTTTACTGATCATATACGCTCTCCTATTTCTTTGCCAGGTATTCCAGCGCTTCCCGGTATACCTCGAACCCCTTGCCGCAGATGGTCTTCTCGCAGACCATCGACAGGTAGGAATGATGCCGGAAATCTTCCCGGCTCAGGATATCCGACAGGTGGACTTCCACCGACGGGATCTCCACGGCCTTCAGCGCATCCATGATGGCGATGCTGGTATGGGTATACCCGCCGCCGTTGATGATGATGCCGTCATATCTTCCGTATGCTTCCTGGATGAAATCGATGATGGCGCCCTCGTGATTGGACTGTACCACCTCCGTCTCCAGGCCGAGATCCTCGGCGCACCGTTCGACATAGCCCACCAGTTCCGGATAGGTCCGGGTGCCGTAGATTTCCTTCTCCCGGATCCCGATCATATTGAGATTCGGTCCGTTGATCACCAGTATTTTCATGGCTTCTCCTTTCCTACGCCAGATCCGACAGGTCAAATCCCGCCGGAGAGATGTATTTCTGTCCGCCTTTGATAATGAATATATTGCCGCTCCGCTGGATCCGGATGCCGAATTCCTCCAGGACCCGGAGGGTGTCATCCGCCGCGTCGTAGTGCTCGTATCCGTCTTCCAGGACGATCTCGCTGTTTTCCTTCAGCATCGGCAGCGCCATCAGCAGTCCGGAAAGGAGCTTCCGGCTGGTGTCCGCGGGCAGTTCGAACCGTCCGCCGGTAAAACTGCCGCTGAGCTCGAAGGGGAAATGATCGAAACGGAACACGCTGCCCTTGGGTTCCATGACCCCGATCACGTCTTCAAACGGTGTCCGGGCCAGGTCTCCCGTGCCGGATACGAACATCTCACGGTTCATGGCCGCCATCACCGGCACCAGGATACGGAACGCGGTATCGTTGTTGCCGCAGTTGATGATGGGCAGGAAATCGCCTTTTTCACGGATCTTCTCTTCGGTGATCGGGGCGATCTGCCACATGTTCTCGTTGCGGATCTCAATGCCGGCCCCCAGTTCTTTCAGGCAGTCCGTCAGGGTGTTGATGTTCTCGCTGCCGCCGCTCATCCGGAAGACCGTCTTGCGGTCGGCCACCGCCGCCGCTACCAGCACCTGCTGGACCACGTCTTCATCCGTGAACACTTTTCCTTCCTCCAGCCGTTCCATATCGCCGATGCTCATATTCTTGTATAATTCATTTTCCATCGCATCCTGCACGATCTTCGGCAGGTTGTCCGTGTGGATGCGGTGGACTTCGCATTTGCCGATCTTCACCGGGAACACGATATCGATCATGTCGCCCTTCCGGGTCCGGTCATACCGCATTCTTGCCGCGATCTCCTCTTCCGGGAGCTTGCACTTGGTGGGCAGTCCATTCCGGATCAGGGCCTCGTTGATCTTCGGCACCATATCGCTGCTGGTAAAGCCCATGGAGGCGCCGGCTTTCGCCGCCATCATCATGCCCATGGCCACGGCGCTGCCGTGTCGGATCTTGTGCTGGCTGACTTCCTCGATGGCCCGGGCAAAGGTATGCCCCAGGTCCAGGTACTGACTCCGGCCGAGGCCGTCCCCGTCCTCTTCCAGGATCCTGGCTTCCAGACGGGCGCAGTCTTCAATGATGTCCGCCACGCTGTTCTGGAACGTGGCCTTGGACAGCCGGGCAAACATCCGCTTGTCCCCGACCAGTCCGTATTTGATGGCTTCCGCCGTACCTTCCGCATAGTATTCCGGCTCCAGCGTGCCGAAAGACTCCGGATCGCAGATCACCAGCACCGGGTGATGCTGGGTCCAGGCGGCGTTGCCGCCCCCTTCCAGGTTGATGCAGGACCTGCCGTTGACACAGCAGTCCACCGCCGCCAGGAAAGTCGTAGGGATCCGAACATGGTCGATGCCGCCGCAGTATACCGAAGCGGCAAAGCCCGCCAGGTCCATGGAGACGCCGCCCCCCAGGGCGATGATCAGGTCGTCCCGGGTCATCAGGTTCTCCGCCATCTTTTCCAAAAGGCCGTTGACATTGGCCAGGTTTTTGGAGGCCTCACCGGCCGGGAAAATGTAGCTCAGGGAATTGAATCCGGCCCGGCTCAGAGAGCCCGCCACCCGGTTCCCGTAAAGGGAATCCACCGTGTCGTCCGCCACCACCATGACCCGAGTCCCGGGATCCGCCACTTCCATCAGGGTCTCTCCCACCCGGTCCAGGCTGCCGGATTCGATATAAAAATAGTATTTCCTCGTTGACAGATTGATTTCGATCTTTCTCATAATACACCCGTCCGTTTACAGGTTCTTAACTGAAATGCTTCTCTCTGAGGAGATCGTTCCAACGTTCCACCACGCTTCTCAGATCCGGCGACAGCCGGCTCAGGGTCTCCTGACGGATCTCCTCATCAATGGAATAGAAAGCTTCCGCAATGGAACCCGCCATGGCCGCCAGCGTGTCCGTATCGCCGCCGATGGACACGGCTTTGCGGATCACTCCTTCAAAGCTTTCTCCCTCCAGGAAGGCCACGATGGCTTCCGGCACGGTGACCTGACAGCTGCTGGTGATCCGGGCCATCCGCTGGAATTCCTCCACTTCATGGTCCAGGTCATAGCCGTAGCGCTCTTCGATATAGGTTTTGATCTCCTCTTTGGTCTTTCCGGTCCGGGCCAGGAAGATCGCCGAAGCCACTGCCTGGGCCCCCTTGATCCCTTCCGGATGGTCATGGGTCACGGAAGCGCTCAGCTCCGCAAATTCCTCCACCGTCTGAAGGTCGTCAAAATACCAGGCCACCGGCGATACCCGCATGGCCGATCCGTTGCCGAAACTCTGGTATCCTTCCTCGTCCTCCCGGCACAGCCAGTCCGCAAACATCGCGCCGTAGCCGGCGTTGGGATAAAACCGCCCGAATTTGCGCATCTCGGTAATAAACAGGCTCCGGGTCTTTTCCCGGTCACCTCCGCCCTCCATTAATGCCTCGGCGACGGCGACCGTCATGACCGTGTCATCGGTGAATTCGGAAAACCAGCTGAACAGCGGAAACTCATCGGCTTCGATCAGTTCGCCGCGGTATTCGTACGGGCTGCCGACGATGTCGCCCGTGATCGCGCCAAGCATAGGATCACCTCGTTTCTTTGGAATGTACTCTTTTATCGTACAGTCTGACCGCAATGGTCAGGGCATAATCATAAATCAAAAACAGCGCCAGCGCAGCCGGAACCAGCCCCCAGAAAGGAAACCATTCCGGCAGGGTCAGATCCCCCAGCACCAGCTCCGAAAAGGCCGCCAGGGCCACAATGCACACGGCCAGGCAGAACCCGCACTTGATCGCCCACTGCACCCAGGGCTTCTTCGGTTTTTCTGCGAAGTATTTCACCACCGGATAGATCCCGAAAAAGATCAGGTACAGGATCGCAGCGGACTTGTCCGGCGCCAGCAGAAAGCCCAGGATCGCCGCCGCGGCATACTGGACCGCGCCGTAACGGATCCCGCCTTCCACGATGGTGAAGGCGCCGACAGCCGATGCCACCGCCAGCAGCGTCAGGTCAAACCCCGGTATCACGGAGGCTCCCACGATCAGGATCACCGCGATGGCCAGGTACAGGCTGCTGACCGTAAACTTTCTCACATTTTCATTTCGCATAGCCCCGGCACCGTCTAGCAGCAGTCACAGAGGCAGTCCGCGCACATGTACATGCCGCAGAGCTGGCAGCACATATCGCTGCCGTTGTTGTAGCCCTTGCCGTAGGAAGTATTCTGGTAATTCCCCCCCGTGGTCATGACCCGGTTCAGGGTCTGCCGGTACTCCGCATTGTTGGGATCCATGGTGACCGCCGTCTGCAGTTTGTTGACGGCATCCTCCACCCAGCCCTTCCGGTAGGATACGGAACCCATGAGGAAATACCATTCCGCGCTGCGGTCCGAGATCTCGTTCAGGACGGCTTCCGCACCGTAGATGTTCCCTGCATAGAGCAGCCGCCGGGCCTGCTGCAGTTCGTCCGACTGGGTCTGGTACTCATACGCGCCGGAATAACTGCCGGACTGGCCGGTGGTGTAGCTGCCGGCCTGGGTGCCCTGGTTCTTGCAGATCTCGTCATAGGCCTCATTGACCTCCTGTAGTTTTTCCTTGGCCAGGTCCGCCAGCGGATTGTCCACGTACTTGTCCGGGTGATATTTCTTCACCAATTCCTTGTAGGCTTCCTTCACTTCTTCCATTGTCGCCGTGCGGTCAACGCCCAGGACTTCATAAGGGTCTCTCATCTTCCTTTATTCCTTTCTTTAACACTTCTTCGGTTTTTCTATGCAATCCAAGGTACACCACGTTGTCCGTGATCCCCTCGTTTTTACGTACTGTCAGCAGGTCGTAAGCCCTGCTCATCTCCCCCAGGTGGAAGTACAGCAGGAAGCTGACCGGCTCCCGGATCCGGTCCCGGAATGCCTCTTCGGTCTCTTTCCCCTTCTCATAGCCGTACCGCTGCAGCAGGGGGTTGTAATTCCCGTCTTTGATATTCTCACCGATGTCGTCGCAGGCATCGATCAGGTACATCCAGCGGCCCAGGGCGCCGCCCATGGCCTTCAGCACTGTCCGGTCCTGCTCCGACGCCTGAGGGTAGGCGAAAAACGCCGCCGCCATCACGTTCCCGAAGACCTCGGCAGTCCGGTCCAGGGAATCGCTCTTCTGCTGTTCCAGCTCCGACAGCTTCGCCAGCTGTTCCGAGACTTCCCGGATCAGCTCCGGATAGGTTTCACTGAGTTTGTGATAGGCACCTTTCAGAAAAGCGTGCAGCACCCGGGCGGAAAGCTTTCCCTCGTCCCGGATATCGTCCTCCAGCTTGGCGTAGGCCAGGATCAGCAGGATATCCGCCGCATGGTCCACCGCCGGATCCTCCCGGCAGACGAACTTCTTTTTGACCGGGTGGACGATGCAGTGCTCCTGCCGGATCTCCTCCTTTTCCGGAGAAAGCCCAGCCAGAAGCAGCGCCAGAAAAGCGGAGTCGTAGCTCAGCAGCATCCGGGGAAACTGCCCGTACCGGGCGGCAATGGACTTGCATACCCCGCAGTAATAACTGTTGTACAGCTCGTATTCCCGGACCTTCAATTCCGGTTTGTCCACGATCACATATCCGGTCATAACACCCTCTGTTTCGTCATTTTATCTATTATATCACAAAATACCGCAATATACAAAGAACGAAGCGTGATTTCACGCTCCGTTCAGAAGATTTTTCGCTCGTTTTATTTGGATGTCTGCTGTTCCACCAGACGTTCGCCGGAATGCCGCTTACGCAGCACCGGTTTTTCGATCTTTCCGGTGGGATTCCTCGGCACGTCCTCGAAGAAGATCTTCCGGGGTCTCTTGTATCTCGGAAGGGCTTCGCAGAAGCGGTTGATGTCCTCTTCCGTGCACTTGGCCTCCGGTTTCAGCTCGATGATCGCCGCCGCGATCTCGCCCAGGCGGGCATCCGGAATGCCGATGACGGCCACATCCTTGATGTGCTTGTTGGAACGGAGGAAGTCCTCGATCTGCACCGGATACAGGTTCTCGCCGCCGGAGATGATGACGTCCTTCTTCCGGTCTACCAGGTAGTAGAAGCCTTCCTCGTCCTGGCGGGCCATGTCGCCGGTGTGGAGCCAGCCGTCGATGATGGTGTTGGCCGTGGCTTCCGGATCATTGAAGTATTCCTTCATGACGCCCTTGCCCCTGACCGCCAGTTCCCCGACTTCGCCCTGTTTGACATCGTTGTTGTTTTCGTCCACGATCTTGCATTCCCATCCGTAGCCGGGAACACCGATGGCACCGACTTTGTGGATGTTCTCCACCCCCAGGTGCACGCATCCGGGCCCCAGGGATTCGCTCAGACCGTAGTTCGTATCGTATTCGTGATCCGGGAAGAAGGTCTTCCAGCGGCGGATCAGGCTCGGCGGCACAGGCTGGGCGCCGATGTGCATCAGCCTCCACTGATCCAGGTGGTAGTCCTCCAGTTTGATCTCGCCCCGGTCGATGGCGTCCATGATGTCCTGGGCCCAGGGCACCAGCAGCCAGACGATGGTGCAGCATTCATTGGAGACCGCCTCGATGATCCACTTGGGCTTGACGCCTTTCAGCAGAACGGCCTTGCCCCCGGACAGAAGGCTGCCGAACCAGTGCATCTTGGCGCCGGTATGATACAGGGGCGGGATGCAGAGGAACACGTCGTCCTTCTGCTGGCCGTGGTGGTTCTGTTCCACCACGCAGGAATTCACCAGTCCCCGGTGGTCGTGCAGGATCGCCTTGGGGAAACCCGTGGTCCCCGAGGAAAAATAAATAGCCGCCAGGTCGTCATCCGCGAT
>JAFQZZ010000025.1 GCA_017405645.1 Bacillota bacterium | reverse complement strand
TGTTATTACAACGAGAAACGCAGCAAGGCATCTCTCGGATACCGAAGTCCGGTCGAGTACCGAAAAACCATGTTAGCTGCATAGAAAAACTCCAGCGATTTCTCGCTGGAGCAAAAGTCTAACTTTTTGGGGTCACCTCATAACCGGGGCTTTTTTCATGCCTTTGTTTCTTCTGATCTAGTAGACAACGACCGTGGTGCCGTTGGGCACGTTGGCGTAGATCCACTCGATGTCTTCCTTCTGCATCCGGACGCAGCCGTGGCTCAGCGGGTAGCCGATGCCGTTGCTGTTGCCGGACAGCAGCGTGGTGGTTCCCGGCTTGTACAGACGGGAGTGCATCGCGAAGCCGCCGCCGTAGAACCGGACGACCGGTTTCACTGTGTAGGTGTTGAACACCCAGGCGGACTGCTTATAGGTGGTCTGCCAGACCCCTCTGGGGGTGTTGTCATTGATGCCGGTGGAGACCAGTCCGCTGCGGATCATCTTCCAGTTCCCTTTGCTGCCCTGGAATACCATGGTGTGCTGGGTGCCGATGTTGACCCAGATCAGGTACTGGGAGGAGCTGGAGTAACCCTTGTAATTGACGAAAATCTCTTTTTCCTGCTTTGTCAGGTCGTGGTCGATGGCCCACTGGGTGGTGCGGTTGCCTTTATACGTGGTGGTGACCTTGTTGATCACCTGTCCGTAAATGACGGACTTGTCCACGGTGGTGGAGACCGCCGGGGCCTTCACTACCTGGGCATCGCCGTCGGCTGTGGTATAGTGCACTTCCGCGCTGATGGAGTAGGTGTCCGGCGCAGAAAGCTCATAAGGTACGTAGTAGTTCAGGACGATGTCCTTGGACGCCGGCAGGCTCACCTGCTCCGTCACGGACTTGGCACCGTTCACGTACCAAACCACTTCCACTGTCTTGTCTGCCGGGGCTTTGGTCAGGTTCAACTTCGCCACCATGTAAGCGCCCGGGCTCACCTTCGACGCCACGCTGACCGAAGCCGTCATGTCCTTGATCCCCTCGTCGATGAACTCCTGGACCTCGCCCTGAGCCACCGTGATGGTGCCGGTCTTCGTGTATTTGATGGTCTTGGTCACGGTCCCGTCGCCGGAAACGTTGTTGTTCTTGCCTTCCACTACCAATTCATTCACCAGCGATCCGATGATCACGGTATTGTTCTGGCCGTAGATCTTCAGCCCGTTCACATCCGCATCGGAGGTCAGGACCACGGTATTGTTATTCCCTAAAATGGCCACGGTGCCGGCCTTGTTTTCAATCGTAACCGACCGGCCGTTGCCGGTGACGCCCACATCGTTCCCGCAGGGTTTCAGGCAGATGATCCCGCTGCCGGAGCCTACCACGGTATCCTTGATCCCGGTGCAGTCCAGATTGACGCTGCCGCTGCGGGCGGCGATCACCAGTTTATCGATTTGGGAGTTCTTCACCGACAGTTTCGACAGGCTGTCTCCCCGGATAACCATATGCTGGCCGCCGGCTTTATTCAGTTCCACGGAATCAATGTCGGTGTTGAACCAGACATTCTTGTTGACCGTGGTATTGTTCAGCATTACATCCCCGCCGGAAACCACAGCCGGTGCGGGAAGCTGCGAGTAGTCCGCGATTTCTGCATTATTCAGATACTCTTCCGCCACCCGGTAAAGGATGGTGATGAATTCCGCCCGGGTGATGTCGTAATCCAGCATCAGGATGTTCTCCCAGCCCTGAATATATCCGTCGTTCACCAGCGTGGCGAAGATCCGCTTTTCAACATTGTTCAGTGTCTTGAAATCCGTGTATTTGGAGGCCTTGGTCAGGTCCGCATCCGCATCCGCCAGCTGGAAGGCGTCCGCCATCATCACAATGGCCTGCCGCCGCAGCATCTTGTCGTTCAGCCCCGCCACGTCGCTGTCGGAGATGATCCCCAGCGCCAGGGCCTTGGAAGCGGCTTCCTTGTACCAGACGTCATCTCCCAGGGCCACCGTCTGGGACTGGGCCGTGGGCAGCACCCGGGTCAGGATGGTGATCATCTGGGCCCCGGTGATCTTGGTGTCCGGCTGCATGGTCCCGTCGTCGTACCCCTTCAGGAGGCCGTCGTTATAGGCTTTCTCCAGGTACTCCTTCGCCCAGTGGTCCTGGGCGTCCGGATACTGATCGAATCCGGAAGGTCCCGGTGCGATCACAGGTTCCTCCGGCGTTGTCTCCGACGTTTCTTCCGAGCCGGTCTCTTCCGAAGCTGCCGGGTCCGCCGGATCATCCGGCGCCGCAAATACGTCGGAATCCGTTTCTCCCTCTGTCAGGTCTGCCGTGATCTCATCTGTCACTGCTGCCGCCGCATCCTCTGCCTCCGCAGGCTCTGCGAAGGAGAAACAGCTGGCCGTGATGACCATGGTCAGGCACAGCGTCCACGCCAGGATTCGTTTCATTTTCGTGTTCTTCATTTTATTCCCTTCCCTTTTTTTAATTTATTCGACCGGTTCGAAAACATCCGCCGGCTGTCTGCACAGCGGGCAGGTGAATCCTTCCGGTAAAACATCGCCTTCATAGACGTATCCGCAGATCGTGCAGACGAAGCCCTTGGAACTCTTCACTTCCGGTTCGGGTTCCGCCGGTCCCTTGACCAGTTCCGCCGCCAGGTCGTCGATCTGCTGTCTGCTCTCATCGTTCAGCGCCGAATGGATGCGCACTGTGGTATTGGCAAAGGTCAGGTTCCTGCACCCTTCCAGCTTTTCCTTCATGGTCTTCGCCGCCATGGGCGCCCAGCTGCCGTTTTCAATGAGGCCGATGAAACGGTTCTGGAAGTTCCGCTCCGTCAGGTGGTCAATGAATTCCCGCATGAAGGGGAAGATCTCTCCGTTGTAGGTGGTGGTGGCCAGGACGATGGTCCCGTACCGGAAAGCGTCTTCCACCACTTCCGCCATATCATCCCGGGCCAGATCGTTGACGACCACGTTTTCGCAGCCCTTCTCCCGCAGTTTGTCCGCCAGCAGTTCCACGGCCTTCTTCGTGTTGCCGTAGACGGAGGTGTAGGCGATCATGATGCCTTCGCTCTCCACGCCATAGGAGGACCAGGTGTTGTACAGATCCAGGTAGTAGCCCAGGTCTTCGCTGAGCACCGGCCCGTGCAGGGGGCAGATGATCTGGATGTCCAGGCCCGCCGCCTTTTCCAGCACTTTCTGCACCTGTCCGCCGAATTTACCCACGATGCCGAAGTAGTATCTTCTGGCTTCGCAGGCCCAGTCGTCCTCTTCCACGTCCAGGGCGCCGAACTTGCCGAAACCGTCCGCCGAGAACAGCACCTTGTCCGCAGCGTCGTAGGTCATCATGACCTCCGGCCAGTGGACCATGGGAGCCGCGATGAAATGCAGTTCATGCTTCCCCAGGTTCAGTACGTCGCCTTCCTTGATCACGACCTTCCGGTCATCGAATTCCGTCCCGTAGAAGTTCGCCATCATTTTGAAAGCCTTGGCGGAGGAAACGATCCGCGCTCCCCCGTACTGCTCCATGAAGACCCGGATATTCGAAGAATGGTCCGGCTCCATGTGCTGGACGATCAGGTAGTCCGGCTGACGGCCCGCCAGGGCCCCGGCCAGGTTGCCCAGCCACTCCTCGGTAAAGTTCGCGTCGACCGTATCGAAGACCGCGATTTTCTCGTCCATGATCACGTAAGAATTGTACGCCATTCCGTTCTCCACGACGTACTGCCCTTCAAAAAGATCCAGTTCGTGGTCGTTGACGCCGATGTATTTGATATCGTTGGTAATAAACATTCGTATCACTCCTTTATTTCGTAATTTATCAAATAAAATATACCATTTCTTGTAGGAAAAAGATACCCTCTTTCCATGACTTTTTTCTGACGGCCGAATAGTTTTCGGCCCCGGGTTGTGGTATAATGCCTTTAATTATAAGGGAGTGCGTATCATGCAGAAAACATTAACGATCTGGAACTATTTCACCATCGGCTTCGGCGCCATCATCGGTACCGGGTGGGTGCTGCAGGTGGGCGACTGGATGGTCAAGGGCGGAGGCCCAGCGGCCGCCATCATCGCCTTCATCATCGGCGGCCTTTTCTTCCTGCCCATCGGCGCGGTGTTCGGAGAACTGACCGCCGCCATCCCCATCGCCGGCGGCATTGTCGAATACGTGGACCGGTCCTTCGGCGGCACCCTGTCCTTCATCACGGGCTGGCTGCTGGCCCTGGGCACCGGAATCATCTGTCCATGGGAAACCATCGCCATCTCCACCCTGGTGTCGGAGATGTTCAGCGATATTTTCCCGGTCCTGCGCAGCGTAAGGCTGTACCGGGTCTTCGGGGCGGACGTGTACCTGTTCCCCATGCTGATTGCGCTGGCTTTTGCAGCCTATGTGATCTACCTGAATTTCCGCGGCGCCGCCGCCACGGCGAAGCTCCAGGCCTTCCTGACCAAGGCCCTGCTCTGCGGGATGGTCCTGGCCATGGTGATCGCCCTCTTCATCGGCAGCCCTTCCAACATCCTGCCAATCTTCCAGCAGGTGACGGACGCTCCTGCCGGCAGCGGGAACTTCACCTCCGCAAGCGGATTCTTCGCCGGGATCCTCAGCGTCCTGGTGATCACGCCCTTCTTCTATGCGGGCTTCGATACGGTCCCGCAGCAGGCGGAGGAAGCGGTGGAGGACCTGAACTGGAACAAATTCGGCCGGATCATCAGCTTTGCGCTGCTGGCCTCCGGCGCATTTTACGTGGTCTGTATCTACTCTTTCGGCTCCATGATCCCCTGGACCGAGCTGGTCCAGAGTCCGGTGCCGGCACTGGCTGCCCTGAAGAAGATCAATCTTCTGCTGTACCTGGCCATGCTGACAATCGCCACTCTGGGAACCATGGGACCCATGAATTCGTTCTACGCCGCCACCACCCGGGTGCTGCTGGCCATGGGACGGAAGGGCCAGATCCCGGAGCGCTTCGCCCAGCTGGATGAAAAGACCGGCGTGCCGAAGACCGCCTGCATGCTGCTGGCGGTGCTGACGATGGCCGGGCCCTTCCTGGGAAAGAACATGCTGATGTCCCTGACGATCGTCTCTTCACTGGGCTTTGTCTTCGGCTGTGCCATGATCAGCTTTGCCGCCCTTCGGATGCGGCGGACGGAACCGAACCTCCCCCGGCCCTACAAAGTCCCCGGCGGGCAAGCCGGCCTGTGGGCGGCCTGCATCTGCGGCACCATCATCGTCCTGCTCATGATCGTTCCCTTCAGCCCGGCGGCGTTGAAGCCTGCGGAGTGGGTCATCGTACTGATCTGGATCGGGCTGGGACTGCTCATGCGAAAGGTCCGCAGCCGCCGGAAATAGCGGGATTTTGTTCTTGACTGTTTTCCGGTCAGGTGCTAAAATAACAGGGTACTCGCTTCTGTGGCTCAGTTGGTAGAGCAACGCATTCGTAATGCGTAGGTCGCCGGTTCGAGTCCGGCCAGGAGCTCCAACGAAAAACCCCCGCACCTGGCGGGGGTTTTTCAATGCCCGAAACTTACTTTTTTCTTCTCTTGTAATCCGCATCGATGTCCTTCTTCCAGCCTTTGCTCAGGGGCGCCCGGCTCATACGGACAGAGCCTACGGCCCTGGACAGGACTTCGTAATTCAGCTGCGTGCCCCTTGCGTCGCTGTGGTAATCCACCGCATGGTCCGCGTCGATCCCCATCCGGCCGGCGTCCCGGGCGGCGTCGATGTTGGCCCCCAGGAAGAGGAACTCCCAATCGTACTTTTCTTTCTCCTTGTCGATCAGCTGCTTCACCTGCGGATAGGTGTAGCGGCGGCTGGCATTCTCCATTCCGTCGGTGATGATGACGAAGAGGGTGCGGCCGGGACGGTACTTCGGATTCGTGTGCTTGTGGAGCCGGGCGATGTGATGGATCGCTCCGCCCACTGCGTCCAGCAGCGCCGTGCAGCCCCGGGTCTGGTAATCCCGGTGAGTCAGGTAATTCACTTTCCGGATCGGCAGCCGGTCATGCAGCACCTCGACCTCGTGATCGAACAGCACCGTGGAGACCAGCACTTCCCCCTCGATGGCCTTCTGCTCTTTCAATAACTTGTTGTAACCTTCGATGGTGCTCTCCTCCATCCCGCTCATGGAACCGCTCCGGTCGATGATCATTACCAGTTCCGTTAACTTGTTGTTTCTGCTTCCATACTCTTTCTTCATTTTGCAGACCTCCTTTGTCCTTGATGATCCAAGGATACTGCAAAGGAGACCCGCCGTGGTCGCCTGCCGGGCGACAAATGAAAAACCCTCCCGGTCAGACCAGGAGGGGCTGTTCGTAATCAAACAGGATCGCATTGATCTCGAAGATGTCGTAGATTTTCTGCCGGATGCAGTATTCGATGATGAGGTCGAATTTGCTCCCCGGGGACATGGCCAGCTCACCCCGGGCCAGCAGGTCCGCCGTTTCGGTCATGTCCAGCTCCAGCGCGATTGCCAGGGCCAGGGCCGTTTTCTTGCTGGGGTGATAGTTGGGATTGGAGCGGATCTTGGAGAAGAGCTTCCGATCCAGGTTCGCCTTCTTGTAGACCTGGGGGTCCGTCAACCCCCTCTCATCGATCAGCTTCAGCAGCCGCTGCTGGAAGGTGTCGCCGATGTCATCGAAAATGTCCTCCAGACCGCCGCCCGGTCCGGGCGCCGGCGCCAAAGCGGCATCTTCCATCATCGGAGCCCCGTAAGTCATTTCGCAGGCCAGGTTCTTCCGCCGGTCCTCATAAAGTTCTGAGACCTCAGTGGTCCGCTCGCGGAGGAACTCCTTCACCTCCCCGGCGATCTCCATGGACAGTTCGTAGATCCCCCGGTCGTAGACCACCAGGGTCACATCCATGTCGTTTTCCTCGTCGCTCAGGAACTCCCTAATCTCGCCCAGGGCGATCTGGAGCGCCCGGTCCTTCGGAAACCGGTAGGACCCCGCAGAGATCAGCGGGAACGCCACGCTTTCGCATTCCAGGATCTTCGCCATCTGCAGGGACTTCCGGTAACAGGACGCCAGGGTCTCCTCTTCCCATTGGTCGCCGCCCTGCCATTTCGGCCCCACTGTATGGATGATGTATTTCGCCGGCAGATCAAAGGCCTCCGTCACCGCGGTCTCCCCGGGTTTCAGCCGTCCGATCTTTCCCCGGGCCGCCAGGAGTTTCTCCCGTCCGGCCGCGCTGTAGATCGCCTCGTCCGTCCCCCGGCCGTACCGGGGCGCCGGATTCGCGGTATTGACGATCGCATCCGCCGCTACTTTCGTGATATCGTTTTGTATAATGGTAAAAGGCATGTCACACCTCCTGCTCCTCTATTATATCACATCCTCCGCCGGTGAAAAACCGCTTTCCCCGGTCCCGGTATTCTGATATATTGAAAGGGAAGACTTTTGGAACAAGGAAGTGTTGATATGCCGAAACTGTCAAAAAGAACCGAAACCTTTACAGACTCCGTCATCCGCCGGATGACCCGGGTCTCTCTGAAATACGGTGCGGTGAACCTGTCCCAGGGATTCCCGGACTTCGAGCCGCCCCAGATGATATTGAAACGGCTGGCGGAAATGCCGGGGGAAAACGTCCACCAGTATTCCCTGACCTGGGGTTCGAAGCCCTTCCGGGCCGCCCTGGCGGAGAAGCAGACCCGCTTCATGGGCCACCCGGTGGATCCCGAGAAGGAGATCGTGGTGACCTGCGGCAGCACGGAAGCCATGATGGCGGCCATGATGACCGTGGCCAATCCCGGCGACAAGGTCATCGTCTTCTCCCCGTTCTACGAGAACTACGGTGCGGACACCATCCTGTCCGGCGCCGAGCCGATCTACGTGCCCCTGGTGCCGCCCACCTATGACTTCGACCCGGATGTGCTGGAGGACGCCTTCCGGCAGCACCCGAAGGCGCTGATCCTGTGCAACCCCTCCAACCCCTGCGGGAAGGTATTCACCCGGGCGGAACTGGAATTCATTGCCACCCTGGCGGAAAGATACGACACCTTCGTCATCACCGACGAGGTCTACGAGCACATCGTCTACGCGCCTCATCAGCACGTGTACTTCGCCACCCTGCCGGGGATGTGGGAGCGGACCATTTCCTGCTCCTCCCTGTCCAAGACCTACTCGATTACCGGCTGGCGGCTGGGCTACACCCTGGCCTGTCCGGAGATCACCGACCGGATCATGAAGGTCCACGACTTCCTGACGGTGGGTGCTCCCCATCCTCTGCAGGAAGCGGTCATTCCGGGGCTGAAGGCCGGACAGGATTACTACGACGGCCTGCTGGCAACCTACACCCGCAAGCGGGACCTCTTCGTGGGCGGACTGAACTCATTGGGACTGGAATGCACCAACCCGGACGGTGCCTATTATGTGCTGATGGACGTGTCGGAATTCGGTTACAAGGACGACCTGGAATTCTGCGAAGTCCTGGCCCGGGATGTAGGCGTGGGCACCGTGCCCGGATCCAGCTTCTTCCGGGAACCGGTCAATCACCTGATCCGCTTCCACTTCGCCAAAAAAGACGAGACCCTGTACGACGCCCTGAACCGGCTGGAAAGTATCCGTGAAAAAATCCCGGCGCGGAAATAGCGGGCGCCGGCGACAATAAAGACAAAGAAAAAGAGACGGCCTTTATCGTGCTTCGATCCGCGCGTAACCGGCCGTCTCTTTTCAAATTGTTCGTTTTCTTATTGATTGATTATTGCATCATGGACAGCAGTGCCTGAAGTAAAGCGGTGCCGTCGATGGTGTTCTGCTGCTGCTGAGGCTTCGCGCCGAAGAGCTGGGACAGGAAGCCGCCGCTCTGCTGTTGCTGCTGGCCGCCGCCCAGAAGCTGGGACAGAAGTCCTCCGGTCGTCTGCTGCTGCTGCGGTGCGCCGAAGAGCTGGGACAGGATGCCTCCGCTCTGCTGTTGCTGCTGGCCGCCGAACAGGCTCAGAAGTCCGCTCATGTCATAGGTGTTCTGCTGCTGCGCATGGTTGGTAGCTGCGGAAAGACCGCTCAGAAGAGCCGGTGCGATCATGCCGAGCAGGCCTTTTACCTGTTCCTGATCGGTGCCGGTCTGCTGGGATAAAGCGCCAACTACGTTGTTCACGTTCCCGCCCAGGATGTGGCCCAGGATCTTGTTGCCGTCTTCTTCATCCGCATTCTGGATCTGCAGCGCCATGTTGTCCGTGCTGGTATGCGCAGTCAGTGCATCCGACAGGGATTTGGCTCCATCTCTGGATGCTGCGTTCTTGGTCAGCGCCCGGAGCAGGATCGGCAGCGCCAGAATCAGCAGTTTTGTAATCTGAGATCCGGACAGACCTGTCTTCTGGGACATGGTATTAACCGAATTCTGATTGTTCATCGAACTGAATAACATTTCCAATAAATTCATACTCGTTCTCCTTTTCCATAATTATAAATTTTATTGATTGCGTTACTTGAATAACAGTATTATACCACAAGCAAAATCACTTGGGTAGGGGGTCCGCCCCAAATATATTTATTCCTCTTCCTTTTGCTGGTGTTTTTGCCGCCGCAGGAGCGCGGATGCAAAGAGTTCCCCTAAAACGAAGCAGCTGATGACTTCCCCGATCCCCACATAGAGACCCATGAGAATCAGCGGCATATCGACCCCGTATCCGTATTTCAGTACGAAGGGGATGATAATGGCGTTGGCCAGGATCGCCGGGATCGGCACCAGCCAGCGGTTGGACCGCAGCGCATAACTGAACACCGCCCCGATCAGCGTTGCCAGGCTCCCGAAGATGATGTCCCAGATCACCGCGCCCGCCAGCAGGTTCCCCAGCAGGCAGCCTACAAAGAGCCCCGGCACCGCCGCCGGCGTGAACATCGGCAGGATCGTCAGCACTTCCGCCACCCGGACCTGTCCCGGTCCGAAGGAAATCGGCGAGAACACCAGCGTCAGCACCACGTAAAGCGCCGCGATCACGGCGCCCCGCGCCAGGAATTGGATGGGTTTATTGTTATTGTTCATGGGGGTGTTCCTTTCTGGCACGGTATTCGTAAATCCACTTGTCAAATACCTGTCCGTCAACGTCCAGCGCACCTTCTTCGATCCGGATCCGCTGCATCCCGGCCTTCTCCATCGCCCGGGCAGATCCGATATTATCTGAAGCGCACCAGGCTGCCACCCGGCTGATTCCTTCGTTTTCGGTCAGGTAACGAACCACTGCTGTCAGCACTTCCCCGGCAAAGCCCTGCCCCCAACAGGCGCGGGCAATGCTGATCCCAAGTTCAGCGCTGTTCGCCTCCGGATCATAGTCATAGGCGCCCACCGTGCCGATGAGCTTTCCCTCATGCTCGATCGCCCAGCTGTAAGAACGCCCGTCGGCATAGCTGCCGATGATATCCCTCACCGTCTCCTCCGCCATCTCCGACGTCGCATACGGATTCCAGCCCGAGTAACGGGACATCTCCGGATCCAGGCCGAAGTCCCGGTGGAGGGTGGGGGCGTCTGAGAGGATGTGGCGGCGAAGGGTTAGGCGGGGGGTGGTGAGTGTGGTTGTGCCGTGGGTTGTCATAGTGGGTCCTTTCTGTCTGCTATTAAAAGTAATTTATTGTCTGATACCACTTATTAATCCAACCCGACTATAATATACCCTGTTGGATTATTAGTTTCATTATATCAAATCTAATAAATAGTTGAAACTAATATGCGTGAAAAAAGACAGTGGTCAAATTTACTACTGTCCTGCTTTATATCGTGATGTCTGTTTATCTTTTCAGTTTACCTTCCCATCACCCACTCAAACCCCTTCGCAGTCCTCTTCTCCGCATCCTTAAAATGATTCCCCGGATTCCATTCCAGAACGCTGTCGATACCGGCTTCTTTCAGGATGTTCTCCGCTTCTCGGATCGCTGTCCCAACCCTGGCCATAACCGGGTTGCGGGTCTTTTCTTCCTTGTCCCCAAGGCTCAGGTATACCGCTTTGGTGCGGGGCGGGTTGGCCCGCAGGTAATCGGTGAATCCCGGGAACCAGATGGAGGGGGAAGCAGCCGCGACGCCGGCGAAGGCGTCCGTTTGGCAGCCTGCCCACAACGCAAACAAGGCGGACAGGGAATATCCGCCTATGTAGATTTCTTTGTTTTCTTCCGGAGCCGGTCCTCTCAGATCCGGGATGACCTCGGAAAGCAGAAACGCCAGGGTGTCCTGTGCCGCTCCTCCAAAGTCTTCCTCGCCGAAAACCGCCGGCGCCGGCCAGGGCGACAGGTCGTTGTTCCAGTTATTCACCTTCACGGCTGCCAGGAGGAAATCCTTCCCGGTCGCTTCCCGGATTAGCTCCGCCTCCTGCTCGAGGAATCCCATGTCATGGTCGTCTACCATCTGAAGCAGGACCGTTCCGGCTTTCGGATCCCCGTATCGATAGATTTCAAAATCACTCATTTTCTTTTCTCCCCGGCGTCTCACACCGGCGTTCCGACTTCGATCAGATTTCCGTCCGGATCGTAAAACCGGACCACTCTCTGTCCCCAGCTGTGGGTCATCAGACGGTTCACGTATTTGACCTCCGGGTACAGCCGTTCCAGTTTCTCCACGAAGGCTTCGATGTCATTCTCTTCAAAATACAGCTCGCCGGCATTGTTCTCCGGGATAATGTCCCGGCCCAGGAACTCGCGCCAGTATTTTTCCTCCTGGAGGACCAGCCCCTCCGTCAGGATCATGTTCCCATCGTTGTCCAAAACGAGTTCAAGTCCAAACAGATCATGGTAGAACTGCCTGGACTTTTCGATATCTTTCACAACGATCAATACGTTTTTCAGTCTCATATTTTTTTCCTCTCTTCATTGCGACGGAGAAGCCGGGGTCTACGACTCCCAGTCCTCCAGACTCATCCCCAGCTTCTCGTCGTCCTCCGCCAAATTCTTCTTCCTCTTGGCGATCATGACGCTGGCCGGGGTAATGTTGATGTGGATTTCAGCGACATCGCCGTCCTCCAACCGCTCCACATATTCCCCCAGATCGTCCCAAATCATCTCCATAATGTCATCGGGGGTCATCTGGTATTCGCGGATCGGCATCGGCAGGTTGTTCAGGTCAATAGCTTCTCTTCTCTCCATTCAGTTCTCCTCCTTGTTTTCTCCGGAATCCCCGGAGACGAATATATATTGTTCCTTCAAATGATTGAATTGGTTGTAATCGATCACTTTCTGCCGCTGCAGGCGGGCCACGACGATGCCCGGCTGGATGCCCTGGTCTGCGGCAAAACTGCGGATGTTCTTCACGTTGATGTCCCGGCTGTGGGTGAAGTTCAGCACTTCCCGGTCCGGGATCAGGGTCTCCGCCGCGAACTTGTCCGCCGCTTTTTCTTCATTGATGCCGGTGCCTTCCGGCAGGTCCAGGTGCCCCAGGAGGATGTGGCCGATCTCGTGGAAAATGCTGAACCAGAACTTGTCGGCATATCTCCCCCGCAGGGTGATTCCCATGACGATCTTCTTCCCGTCCACGAAGGTGGCTCCGTGGAGGTAGGATCCCTTGGTGTGGGGCAGGAAGACCAGCGCGATCCCGTGGGACGCCAGCATCTCCCGCAGCCGGATGGATTGCTCTTTAGGCGGCAGCAGGTTCAGGGCCCGGATCTCCGGCAGAGCCTTTTCCAGTCCCTTAATGTCAATGGGGGCGGCCTCCATCTCCCGGGCGGTCAGCTTCGCCGCCTGGGTCCAGGCCGCCATGCCGTAGTCGCCCTTTTCGGTTTCCGACAGCCGCCGGCAGGCCATCTGCTCCACGCCCGTCCGCATTACCAGGTCCAGCCGGACCACTTCAAAGAATTTCCGTAGGTTGATGACCCGCTCGTTTTGCTTGCGGGTCTCCGGGACCCACCCGTTCTTCGCCATTTCATTGTATGGGAACTTCCGGGCAATCTCCGCCTCCGCTTCCAGTTCGTTTTCCATCCGGACCCGCTCCAGGTCTTCCCGGTAAATTGCCTCTAAATTGTTCCAGAACCGCGCCGAAACCCCCAGCACCATTTCCAGCCGCTGGGCCACGTCCTGGGTTAGCTGCACTTCCCCGTTGATGAGCTTGCTGACGTGCTTCTGGGACAGGTCCATCCGCACCGCGAATTCCTTCTGGCTCATTCCCCTGTCCTGCAGTTTCTCCCGGATGGTTTCGCCGGGAGGTATCGCAATCGTTGTTTTACTGTACTTCATTTCTGTTACTCCCCTATTCTATTGTTTTCCATGATAATCTTCTATTTCAATGATCCGGATCACCAGCGGATCCTTTGAGGTCAGTTCGAAAACCAATCGGAACGGATGTCCCAGGTCCACCGCATACTGTGCTTTCCTCTTGCCTTTCAGTTTGTGGCATCTATCAACGAAGGACAGATCCTGCTCCGTTTCGGTTGCCCGGAATTCCTTCATTCGGCGATGGGTTATTTCCGCTAGCTTTTGTCCATAGGCTTTGATGGCCTCGGAATAGTCCGTGCACACCTTCTGAATGCCCTTGTTCTTGTACTTTATCTCCAATAGATCACCTCGCAGTTTACCTCTAAGGTAAACTCATTATACGCCGCCTTTCCGTTTTAGTCAAGAAAAAAATTTACCTTTGAGGTAAATTTATTTCAGGATTCTCCGCTCTATTTAGATCAGATAATGCCGGATCACTCTCCTGAGTTCCTGAGTATCCAGCGGCCGGTCGGAGGTTTCGAAGGTCAGAATGAGATTGGTTCCCGGGAAAAACCCGCTCTCCGCATACCTGCGGATCTTTTCCATTGCATAGTTCAGATAATCCGGGTCATCCATCATCCCAAAGTGTTCGTGGATCATGGTTTTGCGTTCACGGACATTTAAAGCGGTGAAGTCCGGATGGACCTTCCTCCCGTCCTGCAGCGTCATCGGGAATTCGTACCGGTAAGGAATGCCTTCCGCCTTGTAGGTGTTGGCGATGATGACTTCTGATTTCGACCGGACGGTCTCGCCGTTTTCCGTGTAGAACACCCGGCTCCCGTCCCGGATGGGTTTCTTTTCATAAGGTACCGCAAGCCAGCGGCAGACGTACTCTTCATCGCTTTCGACGATGGGCCGGACCAGCGACCTGCGGATCTCGTCCAGAGTATCATACACCTCCTCCGGCGCCGGCCCGGGATACCGCTCTCCCATTCTCCCAAGAAAAACAGCCTCCTCTTCCGCCCGCTTGAGCACCTCCTGCCAGTAATCCTTCTGCGCCAGCTGACGGATCAACGATGCATTATCGACTCCCAGATAGTCTGGTTTCTTCTTCCGATTCTCGTGAAGACGGTAAAACCGTATTCTGGTCCGGGTGCGGTTCACCCGCAGATTGCCATCCGGCGCCCGCATTAAAAACCTCTTGATCGTATCAATAATCTCCCCCAATTCAGCAATTCTCTGCTCCCTGCTCTTTTCAATCAGTCCCATTTATCGCTCCCCCTTTGTTCATGTACTAGATTTTCTGAAAAAAGACGCAATGTAGTACATCCCTGCCAATGGTATTCTTCTCATCGTACTATTTATCCCATGTTTCCCCGAACTTTAGTACAGTTTAAGGAATAGTTGGTCTGTTTTGATGCCTTTACGGCTGTTCTGAGCCGGACTTTCCCTAACAAAAGTACATTCTGATGAGGATTTCCCGGCAAAACCCCTCAACTCTTCCTTAAAAGTAATCAGATTCTCTAGCTATTTCTCTGATTTAGTACATCGGCCTTCTTTCAGCGGTTATCCTTGTACTAAAACAAGCGGTTATTTCAAGAATCTAGTACATTAAAGAAAACCTTCATTAGTTAAGCAAGAAATATATTATATTAATGTAAATATATTGTATTTCTGTTTCCTGTATTTGTCAACCGCACCCGCCTCGCCTGAACTTTTTTACAGAGTTCAGGCGGGCGGGTCGTTGGACGGGAGCGAGGGAATCGGAAACGCCCGGGGGAGCTCTGTTACTAAGCTCACCCGGGCTGTTTCTTAGGTTACTCCTGCTAGCCGGGGCACAAATCGCTTCGGATAAAGAAAAAACGCTCCTGCAAGCTCTGTTACGAAGCTCGCAGGAGCTTTTTATTGTCGCCTTTTGTGAGTTTACCAGGTGGCGGCCAGTTCCTTCAGCTCAGCTTTCGCCTTTGCCAGGATGCCTTCGATATCCGCACCCTGGGCGTCTACGCCGTCGGCACCGATCCTGCGGAATTCCGGGATCCCCAGAACCTGCATCACGTGCTTCAGGTACATCGCTTCCGGATCGTCTTCCGCAACGGGAGCGCCGGCAGACTGGATGAACAAGGCCTTTTCGCCCTTGGCCAGGCCTACCAGTCCGTGCTCCGTGCCCTTGAAATTGATGCCGGCCACGAAGATATGCTCAATGTAGATCTTCAGGACTGCCGGGAAGGCCAGGTCCCAGTAAGGCGCGGCCAGCACGACCCGGTCCGCTTCCGAAAACTGCCGGGCAAGGTCAAAGGTCGGATCGTCATAGGCCTTCGCTTCCAGCAGCGCATACCGCGCTTCCACCATGTCATAGGTGTAGGGCTTCAGGTCCATGTCCTTCAGCGCAACCGTCTCGATCTCGCAGTCTCCTCTTTCTTTCAAAGCGTCCAAAAATACGTTGCATAATGCCTTTGTCCGGGAAATCTCGTCCGGGCGCATGCAGGCGTCGATGAATAATACTTTCATAGTTCCCCTCTCAGTCAGCTTCGCTGACAGCTCCCCCCAAAGGGGGAGCCAAGTTCATTAGCGATATTTATACGGCTTGTGGGGCCGCTTCTCCAGGAAGGCCGTCATGGCCTCCAGTTTGTCCTCCGTATCGTAGCAGGCGGCGAAGACTTCGGTCTCCTTCGCAAAGGCTTCCTCGTAGTCCGTCTCCCAGCCGTAATCGATGCACTCTTTCATGGACTTCACGGCGATGGGCGCCATGTCCGCGATGGTCCGGGCCAGTTCCATGGCCTTGTCCATCAGTTCTTCCCTCGGCACCACAAACTGCACCAGCCCCATCTCCAGGGCTTCCGGCGCCTTCACCATCCGCCCGGTCAGCAGCAGTTCCTTGGCACGGGCCTTGCCGACCACGTCCGCCAGGGTCTTGGTGCTGCCCCAGCCGGGAATGGTCCCCAGCTTGATGGTGGGCATGCCGATCTTCATATCGTCCGACGCCACTGTCAAATCGCTGACCAGCACCACTTCCATCCCGCCGCCCAGGCAGAACCCGTGGACTGCGCAGATGACCGGCACCCGACAGTCCATGACCGCCCGGATGCAGCTCTTCCCGAGCTTCCCGAACTCCAGGGCGTCGGCGCCGGTGGTGGCGATCTCCACCCGGATGTCTCCGCCCACGGAAATGGCCCGCTTCCCGTTGGCGTTCAGCACCACGCAGTACACGTCCTTGTCCGCTTCCACCTTCCCGAAGGCCTCCACGATGCCGTGCATCAGTTCTTCGTTAAAGGCGTTCATGGCTTCCGGCCGGTTCAGGGTGATGGTGGCGATGTGGTCTTTTTTATCATATAGGATAAGACTCATAGTTCCCCTCTCCGTCCCCTTCGGGGACACCTCCCCCCGACGGGGGGAGGCAAGCATTACTTCAGTTTCTCCAGTTCCGCTCTCCACAGGGCTGTGATGGTTTCTCCCGGCGCCATTTTATCCGCTTCGTCCAGCAGTTTCTCCGCTTCCTCCAGCCGGCCGGTATTGATGTACACCGCCGCCAGGTTGCACAGGAGCTCCGGATCCTTGTCGTCCTGGATCGCCGCTTTCTTGAAATACTTCTCCGCATTGTCGAAATCCTGCAGGGAAGCATAGCAGAGCCCCAGTTCGTTGCTGGCGTCCCCCTGGGAAGGCTTCAGCCGGAGCACTTCCTGGAAAAAGGGCACCGCCGTCTCGAATTGGCCCAGTTTCCGGTAGGCCAGGCCGATGAAGAACAGCAGGTTCCACCACTCTTTATATTTCTCATACAGGGGCAGCAGGATGTCCAGCCCTTCCTGAGGACGGTCGTTCATGACCTCCAGGGTCCCCTTTTCGTAGAGGATCAGGTCGTCCACCTGGTCCATCCGTTCCCGGACGTCCTCCATCATGGCTTCATCCTCAGAGATGCTCAGGAACTTGGTCCACAGTTCCTTCGCTTCCTCATAGCGCTTCTTGTTCATGTAGAAAAAGCCCAGAAAATAGTAAGGCGGGTCGAATTCCGGGAATTCTTTGATGCATTGCTCCATTTTCCGGACGGATTCTTCGCGGAAGGCCACTTTTTTCGCTTCGTCTTCCTCGTTCTCGTCCATATAGATGTCCCGGCAGGCCCGGGCATAATTGAACAGGGCGTCCGGCGTATCCGGCTTCTGGGTGCTGATCAGGTAAGGGGTCTTGGCGGCTTCCATCTTCTTTTCCCAGCGTTCGAAGATGTCCGTCGCCCGGAACAGGATCGCTGCCCGCATCATGTCCCCTCCGCTGGTGCAGTCCAGCCCCTGGCTGAGGATCGACATCCGCAGTCCCGGGATGTTGTCCTGCAGGAAATGCTTATACTGTTCCGCGTAGGGGAAATTCTCATCTGCGCCGATGACGTAGACCATGGCCTGAGCGGCCGCAGCCGGGGAAAAACTCCCTTTTCCGCCGCCTTTCTTCGCCTCTTCTTCCACCACCGCCAGCATCACCGGGATCGGGATCCCTTTCAGATACCGCAACGCAGCGTGTTTATCCACGAACTGATCGCTCAGATTGACGAACACGATTTGGTCCATTTTCTTCTTGAAATATTTTTCTACTTCTGCCGCCAATTTATTTACCTCCATTCACATCGATCCGCCGGACCCGGGACACTCCCCCGGCGTCCGCTTCCGCCGGGAAGAACACCAGCAGCCGGGGTTCCTCCCCCGGTCTCAGGGGCCCTTCGCCCCCGGCGTATTCCTCCACGTTGTACCGGAAGGACCGGTAATTGATCATTTTCAACGCTTCTTTGACGGGCACGCCCGTCTCCCCGTTTTCCCTCAGCCATCCGTAGACCGTATCCGCAAAGGGCCGGTCGTAGAACCGGGACGGGGGCGCTGTGGATATTTTATCATAAAGCAGGAGTTCCTTCAATTCCTCCGGATCGCCGATCCCGGCGTCTCCGGCAAATTCCGCCAGAATGCCGTAAAGCATCTCCCGTTTGTGGTAGCTTTCCTGGTATCCTTTATCGTAATAGAATTCCGACAGCTTCGTGTAGAACTCAAAGGGGGTGCCGCCGAAGGCATCGATCAGGTACCTCAGCGAAGTCCGGAACCCCGGCTTGTTGTAGTACAGTTCCAGCACCGTCTCCGCCATCTTCAGCCGGATGATCTCCCCGGCGGAGATGAAATCGTTGGCGATGATCTCGTAGGGTTCTTCCTCCCGGAACCGGTAGCCGTACTTGTCCGCTTCCCGGCGCAGGCGGGTGCCCTTGATGAGTTTTAAAAACCCCAGCTGCAGGTCGTCGGGCTCCATGGCGTACACCTCGTCGAAGGATCGGCCGAACCGCTCATAGGTCTCGTAAGGCAGCCCGGCGATCAGATCCAGGTGCACGTGGACGTTCCGCCCCCGAACGATCCGGCGGGTGTTGCGCTTCAGTTTCTCCGAATCCACTTTCCGGCCCACCGCCGCCAATGCTTCTTCGCAGGTGGACTGGACGCCGATCTCCACCTGGAACAGCCCGGTCCGGGCCCGTTCGAAAGCTTCCAGCATCTCCTCGTTCATCCGGTCCCCGCAGAGTTCGAAGTGGAAATTCGTGATTCCGTTGTCGTGGTCGATGATATAGTTCATCATCTCCGCCGACCGGTCCGGGTCGATGTTGAAGGTCCGGTCGATGAACTTCACCTGCTTCACCTTCTTCTCCAGGAAGAAGTCCAGTTCCCGCTTCACCCGCTCCGGCGGGAGGAGCCTCACACCTTCCGATTCAGAAGAGAGGCAGAAGCTGCACTTGAAGGGGCAGCCCCGGGCGGATTCGTAATATACGATCCGGGTCTCGTCGATGTCGGTGTTTTCGTACGGAAAGGGAATGTCCTCCGGGTCCGGCAGTTCGCTTTTCATCAGCTTGTCCGCCGGCGGGTCCCAGGGCCCTTCCACCAGCATCTTCAGCATGGCCGGGAAGCTGGTGTCCCCTTCCCCCACCAGGATCAGGTCCGTCTCCGGGCACTTCTCCAGGAAGCTCTCCGGCTCGTAGCTGACCTCCGGCCCGCCCACGATGATCTTCACGGCAGGGTCGGTCTTCTTCAGGCTGCGGATCAGGGAGACGATCTTTCCCACGTTCCAGATGTAGCAGGAGAAGCAGATCGCGTCATACCCGCCCCGGCAGATGTCCACGTAGACGGACATGTCGTCGTTGTTGATGGTGTACTCCTTCACCTCCAAAAAATCGCGATAGATACCTGCGCTTTCGTACAGGTATCTGAGGGCGAGGTTGGAGTGGATATATTGTGAGTTCAGGGTGGTTAACAGTATCTTCATGGTCTTTACAGCGCCCGGAACCGTTCGTCCTTCAGCACGCCGATGTTGTTCAGGGCGTAGGCGATGGTCCGCAGGAGCAGTTCTTTGTCCTCGGGCAGGTTGCCCCGGAGGTTCAGGTAATTGGAAGCGTGGTTGCTGCGGAAGACGCAGGTCTTGGTCAGCTCGATGTGACGGATCATTTCCGCCGTCTCCACCAGCACTTCCTCCGGCGACAGCAGTTCGAACTTCCCTTCCAGGATGTCCTTGTACAGCGGCGCCATGGGCTCCACCATCAGGGTCAGGAGCCCCACGTAATCCGGCTCCATCTGCGAAATGATCTTCCCGGACTCCACAGCGTGCTCCCGCCAGTTGTCCTTTCCGCCGATGCCGGAAATGAAGGTGACGGAAGACAGGATGCCGGCCTCATTGAGCTTCTGGCAGGCTTCCACCATTTCCTCCGGCGTCACGCCTTTTTTGATGTCCTTCAGGATCTGGGCGCTGCCGGACTCCACGCCCATATAGGCGATGCCCAGGCCGTTTTCCCTGAGTTCCTTCAGCTCTTCCGGGGTCTTCCTCAAAATGTCGTGGGGGGCGGCGTAGATGCCCACCCGCTGGCATTCCGGCAGGGTGGTCCGGATCTTGTCCAGGATCCGCATCAGGTCGCTGTTTTTCAGCACCAGCGCATCCCCGTCCGCCAGGAAGACTTTTTCAATGTAACGGTATCTCCGCCGGGCCAGGTCGAAGTCCTCCAGAACTTCCTCGATGTCCCTCACCCGGAACTTCTTGTCTTTGTACATGCTGCAGAAGGTGCAGTCATTGTGGGCGCAGCCGATGGTGGCCTGAACGATCAGGCTGTAGGCTTCGCTGGGGGGACGGAACACGTTTCCCTCATATCTCATGATGCATCCTCCTTACATTCTCTCCGGCGCTTCCATCCCCAGCAGGTACAGCCCGTTGGCGATGGTCTGCCGCGCCGTATCCACCAGCAGCAGCTTGGCCTTCTGTTCTTCCAGGTCCTCGGTGATGATGTGCTCGTCGTGGTAGAACTTGTTGAAAGCCTGGGCCACGTCGATGATGTGGCGGGTCACTACAGAAGGTTCGTACTTGTTCGCCGCATCGATCACCACCTGCGGGAACCGTAGGATCAGCTTCGCCAGTTCGTAGGCGGTCTCTGTGGTGATGTAGCTGTAATCCACGTCGGTGGTCACGCCCACGGTGGCTTTCCGCAGCACGCTGCAGGCCCGGGCATGGGTATACTGCACGTAGGGGCCGGTCTCGCCGTCGAAGTTCAGCACCTTGTCCCAGGAGAAGGTGTAGTCCTTGATCCGGTTGTTGGAAAGCTCCTGGAATACCACCGCTCCGATGCCCACCTGTTTGGAGACTTCGTCGATGTTCTCGTTCCCAACGTTCTTCTCTTCCATGACTTCGCGGGTCTTTTCCACCGCCCGGTTCAGCACATCTTCCAGAAAGACGACCTTGCCCTTCCGGGTGGACATGGTGCCGTCGTCCAGGCTCACCAGCCCGAAGGGGATGTGGACGCACTGGTCCGCCCAGTTGAAGCCCATAAGCTCGATGATCTTGAACCACTGCTGGAAATGCAGGTTCTGCTGGGCCGCCACCACGTAGATGTTTTTATCGAAGTTGTAATGCTCTTTCCGGTAGACCGCCGCCGCGATGTCCCGGGTGATGTACAGGGTGGATCCGTCCTTTTTCCGGATCAGGGCCGGGCTCATGCCGTATTCCGACAGGTCCACGATCTCCGCGCCCTCGGATTTCTGCAGCAGTCCCTTTTCTTCCATCATGTCTGTGATCCGGTCCATCTTGTCGGAGTAGAAGCTTTCGCCGGCGTAGGAATCGAAGGTGATCCCCAGCATGTCATAGACCCGGCTGAATTCCTTCAGGCTCTCTTCCCGGAACCACTCCCACAGTCTGTATTCTTCCTCGCAGCCGTCCTCCAGCTTCTTGAAGGTGTCCCGGGCCTCGTCTTCCAGTTCCGGGTGTTCCTCCGCCTCTTCGTGGAACTTCACGTAGAGTCCCAGCAGGGTCTGGATGGGGGCCTTGCGGACTTCTTCTTCATTGCCCCATTTGCGGTAGGCCACGATCATTTTCCCGAACTGGGTGCCGTAGTCCCCCAGGTGGTTGATCCGCACGGTGTCGTACCCCAGGAAATCATAGATCTTATAGATGGCGTTCCCGATGACGGTGCTGCGGATGTGGCCGATGTGGAAGGGTTTGGCGATGTTCGGGGAGGAATACTCCACGATGACCTTCTTGCCCTTGCCGATGTCGCTGCCGCCGAAGCGGTCTTTCTTCTCCTCCACTTCTTCCGCCACGGCCTTCACCACGGCCTTCTTGTCCAGGAAGAAGTTGATGTACCCGTTGAGGTTCTCCACCTTTTCGAAGAGTTCCTTGTCGATGGCCGCCACGATATCGTCGGCGATCTTCACCGGGGCTTTTTTATAGGTTTTCGCCAGCCGGAAGCAAGGGAAGGAGTAGTCTCCCATCTCGCTTTTGGGCGGGATCTCGATCAGATTTTTGATCTCGGCCTGTTCCAGGGCGTCGATTTCCTTTGCCAATACCTGTGCTACCTGTTCTTTAAAGTCGATCATTTTGTTATCCTCTCTCCTTAGTTTGTATCAAATGCATCGGGCACGCCGTCCAGATCGGTGTCGCTGAAGGAGCCCGGCGGCAGGTCGGCGCCGAAGACGTCGCCGTCCAGATGGGGCGTTCCGGTGACGTTCTCGTGCATGTAGACCCGGTTGGCTTTCCGGGCGGCGTCCACCATTTCGGACAGCATGTTCTTCACGTCCCGTCCTTCCTTGATATTCTTGATGTCGAAGTTCTTCATGGTGGCGTCCGCGGAATCGCAGTGGACCGTGGCCATCCGGAAGATCCGCTGCCACAGGGACTGCATGAAGGTCACGTCGGTGATCCGGTAGAGCCGGACCTCGTCCTCCTTGATATTGAAAATGCCGGTTTTGATGTAGAGCCGGGTATCGTCCAGCCGGTAGACCGTGAAGGTCCAGGGCAGGCCGATGGCGTTTCTCTTCCGGCAGCGCCATATGGTCTTGTTTTTGCTGTTGGTGTTCTCTTCTTTCTTCTCCATATTCTCTCCTCCTCAATCAACGGGCGGAACGAATTCCTCTTCCGTCAGGACCCGTATTCCTTCTCTTTTGAACAGGGCGGCCGTCACGCCGTTTCCCGGGATCTTCGTCCCGGAAAAGGTCCCGTCGTAGATCAGTCCCGATCCGCAGGACGGGCTCTTCGCCTTCAGCACGGCGCAGATCTCCGTTTCGTCCCCGGCGGCTTCCCAGACCTGTGCCAGGCTGAGCAGTGCGCCTTTCATGAAAGCCTCCGTCCGGTCCCTGCCCTCTGAGTCCATGACTTTCGCCTGTCCCGCCAGCACATCTTCACCGGTGCCGCCGATGATCTCCGCCGGCGCCCGGGGGGTCTTCAGTCCTCCGGTCCGCTCCGGGCAGATCAGCACGCAGGGACGGCTTTCGCAAAGGGAAACGATTGCTTCGTTCCGGTTGTTTCCGCCGCTGTATTTGCAGTTTTCGCCCGCCAGGCAGGCGCTGATCGCGTAAAACACTCTTCTTTTTCCTCTATTTCAGTTCCAATACGGTGACGCCGGCGCCGCCTTCCGACGGCATCCCGGTCCGGAACTTCTTCACATGTTTGTTCTTCCGGAACAGGGGCTTCAGGCCTTCCCGCAGGATCCCCTCGCCCTTGCCGTGGATGATGGTGACCTGCTTCAGGCCCGCGATGTAGGCGTCATCGATGTATTTGTCCACCAGCGCCGCAGCGGAATCCAGGTCGTTCCCCCGGACGTCGCAGCTGGTGCTGATGTTCTTCGTTTTTTCCTTGTACATGGATGCGTATTTGCTCCGCATCTTCTTTTCGTCCGGCGCGTCCTGCAGCTTCTGCAGGTCCTTCGCTTTCGCATTGACCTTCATCAGCCCCACCTGCACCTGCAGGTTCCCGTTTTCGTCCGGAGCCGTCACCACGGTGCCCTTCTGGTCGATGTTCACCAGGTACACGCTGACGCCGGGCTTCAGGTCGCTGAGCTTCGCCGGTTCCGTGTTCACCGGAGTATCGACCAGGGCCTCGGCGTATTTGTCCGAGCGGCTCTTCACTTTCCGGCGCACTTCCTCCAGGCTGCGGTTCCGCATCTTCGGGTCCTGCATCTTCTCCAGTTCCCGCAGTTCCTTGAAGACGGAGTCGGAGAATTCCTTCATCTCCTTCACCCTCTCCCGGGCTTCCTCCCGGGCCCGCTTCATGGCCTTTTCCTTCTGCTGGGCCATCTTTTCCTTCTGCTTCGCCAGGTCGTCCTTCAGCTTCTGGATCTCCTCGTTAGCGGCTTCGGCTTCCGCCCGCTCCGCTTCCGCCAGCTTGCGGTCCTCGTTGATCTGGGCGATCAGATCCTCGAATTCGATGTCGCCCTGTTCCAGCAACCCCCGGGCCTCGCCGATCAGTTCCTCCGGCAGCCCCAGCTTGGCGGAGATTTCAAAGGCGTTGGACTTCCCGGCCACGCCGATGATCAGCCGGTAGGTGGGGCTTAAGGTCTCCACGTTGAATTCCATGGAGCCGTTCTCCACGCCGGCCGTGGCCAAAGCGTATTTCTTCAGTTCGGTATAGTGGGTGGTGGCCATGGTCTTGGCGCCCCGTCCCATCAAATAATCCAGGATCGAGATGGCCAGCGCCGCCCCCTCCGTGGGGTCGGTCCCGGCGCCCAGCTCGTCCAACAGCACCAGACAATCCAGTCCGGCCTCTCCCACGATCTCCACGATGTTCTTCATGTGGGAGGAGAAGGTGGACAGGCTCTGTTCGATGCTCTGCTCGTCGCCGATGTCCGCAAAGACTTCCTTGAATACCGGCAGGGTGGTCCCAATCTCCGCCGGGATGTGGAGCCCCGACTGGTTCATCAGCACCATCAGCCCCACCGTCTTTAAGGTGACGGTCTTGCCGCCGGTGTTGGGCCCCGTGATCACCAGGGAATCGTAGGTCTTCCCCAGTTCCACGCTCATGGGCACCACTTTCTTCCGGTCGATCAGGGGGTGCCTCCCCTGCTTGATCCGCAGGTATCCGTCGTCGTTCAGGCGGGCTTCGATCCCCTTCATCTGCAGGGCCAGCTTCGCCTTCGCAAAAGCGAAATCCAGCCGGATCAGGATATCCTGGTTGGCTTCGATGCCGGGGGCCTTGTCGGCCACCATGCCAGACAGCTGTTCCAGGATCCGGGCAATCTCCGCCTCTTCCTTCAGCTGCAGTTCCCGCAGTTCATTGTTCAGGTTCACGATGGACTGGGGCTCGATGAAGAGGGTCGCGCCGGTGGCGGACTGGTCATGGACGATACCGGCCACTTCCGCCCGGTGTTCCTTTTTCACCGGAATCACGTACCGGCCCTGCCGGATGGTGATGACGCTGTCCTGCAGCACGTCTTTATTGTCACGGGAGGAGACGATGCTGCTCATCTTCGCCCGCAGTTCCTCGTTTTTCTTCGTCATGGCCCGGCGGATGCTCCGAAGCTCCGCGCTGGCGCTGTCGGCGATGGCGTCCTCCGACAGGATGCACCGGTCGATCTCTTCCTCCTCCGGCTTGCAGACGGTGATGGCCGCCGCGTAGTCCGCGATGGCGCCCTTCACTTCCACGTCGGTCTTCAGGTGGGAGACGATATTCCGGGCGGTGTAGAGGTTCTGCCGGACTTCCAGCAGTTCTTTCGGGGTCAGGCTGCCACCCTTCCGGGCAAACTTCAGGTAGGGCAGGATGTCGTTGATCCCGCCGATGGGCAGGGCCCCCTTCTGGACAATGACGGAAACCGCTTCCGTGGTCTCCGACAGCATCTCCCGGATATCGTATACGCTGTCGGAAGGCTGCAGGTCCAGGGCCAGCCGCTTGGCCGCCCGGCTCACCGCCTGCTCCGCCAGCAATTCCAGTATCTTGTTGTATTCCAGAACGCGCAGTGTCCGCTCATTCATCAGTCTCGTCCTCCGGGATAAACAGCTGCATCTGCAGGTGCATGTCTTTCAGGCTTTGGATCTCTTCCTTCAGGTCCTCGATGTACCGGTTCAGGAAGTAGTTCTCTTCCCGCAGCCGGTCCGCCTCGTTCCGGTACCGCTCCAGCTCCGCTTCAAAAACGGCCAGGTCGTCTTCCGAATCCTCCAGCCGGAACATTTCCGCGGCGGTCAGGTCCACCCCGTCCTGCCGGGCGCGGCTGAAGTCTTCCAGTTCCCGGTTCTTCGCCAGGATCACGTCCAGGGCCTCGTCCCGGTCCTGCTTGATCCGGAACAGGTCCTCCGCGATGTTGATGGCGGTCAGGGTCATGAAATCCCCCTGGTTGCCGGTGGCTCCCTGCCTGTGGAGTTCGTCGATCTTGTCGTTGACGTACTTGGCGTACCGATGGATGTCCTTCGGCGAGGAATCGCCGCAGATCCTGTATTTTTTTCCGTTGACCGTGATTTCGGTCGCTATCGTTTTCTTTTCTTCCATAACGGCGTTCCTCCTTGTTTCATATCATTATATTATACATTCTCCGGGGGGTGTAAAGCAAGGGGGAGATTGGAACCGGCA
Source organism: Bacillota bacterium (assembly GCA_017405645.1). Lineage (GTDB taxonomy): Bacteria > Bacillota > Clostridia > Peptostreptococcales > Anaerovoracaceae > RUG14258. The sequence continues at coordinate 36,745 of JAFQZZ010000025.1, read as the reverse complement.
AAAAATAGGGGGAACCGGGCATGAAGCCCGGTTCCCGGTTTATTGCCATATCTCTTATTTAGGAGAACAGACCTTTCAGGAAATTCATGAATCCTTCGAAGATCTTTTTCAGTCCGCTGAGGAGGGTGTCCTTGTCCAGATCGCTGACATCCACGCCCATATCCTTCAGCCGGTCGTAAATGTTGCTGGCCTGTTCCATCAGTTTGTCGGTATCCAGGTCCAGCTTGGCGATTTTCTTCATCAGCGCCAGCACCTGCTGCTTTTCCGCATCGGTCAGGGAGACGCCGATTTCCTTGCAGCCTTCGTCGATCATCTGCAGGATCTCCTCATCGGAAGCGCCCTTGGATTCCGCCACTTTCTGCTTCACCAGCGCGATGACGTTTTCGGCGTTTTCATTGCCCAGGGCTTCCCCCAGTTCGCCGGTGGTGACGATCTCCTGGATGGCCGCATCGGCGTTCTCTTCATTGATCTTCTTGCCGGTGATGCCCTGGTACGCCTGCATGGCGCCTACCAGTCCGGCGGTGCCGGAGATGCTGAAGGGAGCCGCCACGGTCACGTCGGCGTTTTCAATGCCGGCGGTGGTCAGAGCGTTCTGGTACATCCCTTCCGTGCAGTAGGAGATGTTGTGGGTGGTGACCCGGATCCCCCGGCTGTCGGTCTTGTCCACCCGCACGCAGGACAGAGCCTTCGTGCCGATGACACTGGCCGGCAGGTAGTTGTCCAGGTACTGGTGTTCCATGGCGTTGGTGACCTGCGCCACCTCGATCTCCGACAGATCCGCTTCCGTCAGGCCGAAGATCTGGAGCACCGTGGCCCGCTGTTCAGCGGTGAGGTCCGCCCCCAGGGACACGTACGTATTGCTGGAATCCGCAAAGGCCGGGATCATAGACCCCAGGACCAGCGCCGCGGCAACGCCAAAGGCTAACATCCGTTTGAATGTGCTCGTTTTCTTTCTATGATTCATTTTGGTTACCTCCAATCGAAATCCCATTTATCCCTTTGACAAGCATTTCTTCCTGTCATTGCGATTGTATAACGGAAGCCGGAGGCATTCAAGGACATTTTCCTTACCTTTTTATGACGAATTTATGACGAAAGAAGGGTGCCTGCCGGGGCACCCTTCCTTCCTTTTTTCACTTGACCTTACGGCCGCCATCTTTTCTTTTTCTCTCTGAAAAACGGCTTCTCCGGCAGATCAAAGCATTGTTCTTTTTTCAAGGTGACGTCTTCGAAGAAATCATCCACCGCACAGCAGCTGCCTGCCGCCCGCTCGCATTTCGGGTAATTGGGGCAGATATATTCGAAGCATTTCCACTCTTTCTTGTCTTCGCTGTTCATTATTCCTGCGGATAGAATCCGGTGGTGCCTTCATCCAGGTTGATGAAGATGTTCTTCTGCTGGGTGTAAGCTTCCAGGATGCTCAGGTCGGTCTCACGGCCGATACCGGAATCCTTGTAGCCGCCGAACGGAGCGCCCGCCGGGATCTGGTTATAGGTGTTGACCCACATACGTCCGGTCTCGATCGCTCTGGATACGCGGAGAGCCTTGTAGATGTCTCTGGTCCATACCGCGCCGCCCAGGCCGTAGTTGCTGTCGTTCGCCATGTCGATGACTTCTTCCTCGGTCTTGAACTTGATGACGACGGCTACCGGCCCGAAGATCTCTTCCTGAGCCACGCGCATGTCGTTGGTGACATTGGTGATCAGGGTCGGCTTAAAGAAGCAGCCCTTCGCCAAGTCGCCTTCGGTGTTTCTCTCACCGCCGGTGGCGATGGTAGCGCCTTCCTGTTTCGCGATCTCGATGTACGAAGCGATCTTGTTGATCTGGTCTTCGTTGATCTGGGAACCGATCTGGGTGTTCATATCCATGCTGTCACCCTGCTTGACTGTTTCGAAAGCTTTGACGGCCGCCGCCACGAACTTGTCGTAGATGCCTTCCTGTACGAAGACACGGGAGCCGGCGCAGCATACCTGACCCTGGTTGAACAGGATGCCGACCTGCAGGCCGTCGATGGCCTGGTCGAAGTTGCAGTCGTCGAAGTAGATGTTGGCGCTCTTGCCGCCCAGTTCCAGTGTGGCCGGGATCAGCTTGTCCGCCGCCGCTTTCGCGATGCTCATGCCGACTTCGGTGGAGCCGGTGAAGGCCAGTTTCCGGAAGCCCGGGTGATCCAGGATGTACTGCCCTGCCTTGGAGCCCTTACCGGTGATCATGTTGATGACTCCCGGAGGAATCAGGTCTTCGATCAGTTCGAGGAACACGATCAGGCTCAGCGGGGTGTTGGACGAAGATTTGATGACGGTGCAGTCGCCGGCTGCCAGTACCGGAGCCAGTTTCCATGCGGCCATCAGGAACGGGAAGTTCCAGGGAACGATCTGGCCAACAACGCCGATGGGCTCGTGGAGCACGATGCTCAGGCAGTTGCCGGTGATGTTCGGTGTATTCAGTACGGCTGCGCTGCCCTGCTGTGTCAGGATCGCGCCGGCGAAATACCGGAAATGCTCGGAAGACCAGGGAACGTCGATGAAGGTGGTCTCACGGATCGGTTTGCCGTTGTCCAGTGTTTCCACCGCTGCCAGAAGTTCTGCGTTTTCATCGATACGATCGGCGATCTTCAGCAGGATCTCCGCTCTGTCCTGTGGCTGAACATCTCTCCATGCGGGGAATGCTTTCCATGCCGCCTTTACGGCCGCGTCCACATCTTCCTCCGTAGCCTCTGCACAATATGCCAGGTGTTCGCCATTTGCCGGATTCGTTGCTGAAAAAGTCTTGCCGTCGGAAGCATCACGCCATTCGCCTCCGATAAACAGTCCGTATTTTTCCTTGAAATTTACTGCCATAGTTTTCCCTCCTTAATTCTTTTGAAAGGGGCCGGAAACTGCGGATCTTTCACTTTGCGGATCCGCATTTCCGTCTTCAGTTTCCTTTTTATATTATACACCCGGACGAAAAGGAATGGAATATCCGCTGTTTCCCCATCTGCCGTTCCCGCCGAAAGGAAATCCTGAACCGGCGCCCGCAATCCGAATAAACGTGAAAAAGAGACTCCCCCTATTGAGAAGTCTCTTCCGAATCTCGCTATTATCCGAATAAATTTCGGATTTATTTAACCAAAGTATCTGTCTAACAGACCCTTGAATGCCTGGCCGTGTCTGGCTTCGTCCCTGGCCATTTCGTGGATGGTGTCATGCAGCGCATCCAGGCCCAGTTCCTTGCACTTCTTTGCCAGAGCGGTCTTGCCGGCGCAAGCGCCGTTTTCCGCTTCGACTCTCTTCTGCAGGTTTTCCTTGCTGGAAGGAGAAACGACTTCGCCCAGCAGTTCCGCATATCTTGCAGCGTGGTTGGCTTCTTCCATCGCAGCCTGTTCCCAGTACATGCCGATTTCCGGATAACCTTCACGGAAAGCAGCTCTGGACATTGCCAGATACATACCTACTTCAGAGCATTCACCGGCGAATTCCATTCTCAGGGATTCCACGATTTCCGGATCCACGCCCTGCGCGATGCCAACGATGTGTTCGGATGCCCAGCTCAGTTCAGCGCCTTCATCCTTCTTGTTGAATTTGGAAGCCGGAGCCTTACATACCGGACACTGTTCCGGAGCTTCCGGACCTTCAGCAGTATAACCGCAAATAGAGCATACCCATTTCATAATAATCTACCTCCTATTGTCATTAAATTATAATCAATACCTTTATCATTCTTCAATTTTGCCATAGCAGAGGCAAAAAAGCAACCGTTTTTATCGTCAATTTATACGTTGAACCGGAACAGGATCACGTCCCCGTCTTTGACCACATAATCCTTGCCTTCGGAACGCACCAGGCCCTTCTCCTTCGCCGCCGTCATGCTGCCGCAGCGGATCAGGTCGTCGTAGGCCACGGTCTCTGCCCGGATGAAGCCACGCTCGAAATCGGAATGGATCTTTCCGGCCGCTCCCGGCGCCTTGGTGCCTTTCTTGATGGTCCATGCCCGCACTTCCGGCTCCCCGGCCGTCAGGAAGGAGATCAGGTCCAGCAGGCTGTAGGACGCCTTGATCAGTTTGTCCAGCCCGGATTCTTCGATTCCCAGTTCCTCCAGGAACACGGTCCGCTCCTCGTCGTCCAGTTCCGTCAGCTCCGCCTCCAGTTTCGCGCAGATCACCGCCACTTCCGAGTGCTCGCTGGCGGCGAATTCCTTTACTTCCTGCACCAGCGGATTGTCTTCCCCGTCCGCGGCATCATCTTCCGACACATTGGCAGCGTAGATCACCGGCTTGTAGGACAGCAGGCACAGGGTCTTCACGAATTCCGCCTCGTCCTCCGTCAGTTCCATGGTCCGGGCGGACAGCCCCTGCTCCAGAACCTCCTTCACCCGGTTCAGGATGTCCAACTCCTTCTGGAGGCTCTTGTCCCCTTTCAGGTTCTTGGTGGTCTTCTGGATCCGGCGGTCGATGAGCTCCACGTCGGAAATGATCAGTTCCAGGTTGATGGTTTCGATGTCCTTCAGAGGCCCGATCTTCCCGTCCACGTGGACCACGTTGTCGTCCTCAAAGCACCGCACCACGTGGATGATGGCGTCCACTTCCCGGATGTGGGAGAGGAACTTGTTCCCCAGGCCCTCGCCCTTGGAGGCCCCCTTCACCAGTCCGGCGATGTCCACGAATTCGATGCTGGTGTGGACGATTTTCTTTGAATTATACATATCGTGCAGGACCTGCAGCCGTTCATCCGGCACCTGCACCACCCCGATGTTGGGATCGATGGTGCAGAAGGGATAATTCTCCGCCTGGGCGCCTGCCTTGGTGATCGCATTGAAAAGGGTGCTCTTGCCGACGTTCGGCAGCCCCACCATTCCTAATTTCATATATCTAACATCTCCTTGCTGTCTGTAATCCATCAATTATTATATCATTCCGGCTCCAATCTCTCAATAGTTTCCTGTTTATTCATTCGGCCAAAAGCGAATCATTAAAAAAAACCGACTAATAGTCGAAAATGGTTCTTGACAATGGCCGAGCCGGCATATATACTAAAACCGACCAATAGTCGAAAAAGGTGATCCAAAGATGAAAAAAGGTGAAAGAAGAAAACAGGAACTGCTGGATATCGCGTACAGGATGTTTATATCAAAAGGATATGAAAACACCAGCATCGACGATATCATCAACGAGGCCGGCATTGCCAAGGGAACCTATTATTACTATTTCAAGAGCAAGGAACAGACGCTGGAAGCAGTGATTGAAATGATGATCGAAAAGGAAACGGAAGCGGCCGTATCCATCCTTGATTCCGATATGCCGGCACTGCAGAAGATGGTGGCCATCATCGCATCGATCCGGCCCGAACCCGAGGAACAGCCGATCGAGGGAGCGCTCATGCGTCCCGAAAACATTATCATGCACCAACGGATCAAGCAGAAACTGGTCGAAAAAGTCGTTCCCCTTCTCAGCAAGGTGGTCGAAGAGGGCATGGAACAGGGAATCTTTTCCTGCGATTACATACCCGAACGGGTCAGGATGATGCTCATTTTAAGCAATGAACTGTTTGATGAAGGCAGTTTCACGGACAGGGATATCGATGTTTTCATCGACATTACGGAAAAGCTGCTGGGTGCGCAAAAGAACTCGATGGACTTTATCAGGCACCTGATTGCTGCTCCCGCACCGTCTGATGTTCAAACTGCAAATGCGGAGGATAAAAGATAAAAATGGGTAATGAAGTGATAAAAAGCTGTTCGGCTCCATATAAATACAGACCGGTGCTGTTTTTTGCACTGGCCTATCTGTTTACATGGATATTCTGGATCCCGGCGATCTTTGTGTCTGAAAACCTCGGCGCGCCGCTGATGTTCATCGGACTGCTTGCGCCGGCAGCGGTCTCCACCGTATTTGTGCTGGCATCCGGGTCCGATCTGCTGAAAAAAGACCTGAAGATCAAGCTCATTGGATTATACAAAGTCAAATGGCTGAATGTACTGCTGGCCATTCTGCAGTTTGCGGGAATAGTGGTGTGCTCCATTCTGCTCTCGCTATTATTCGGACAATCCCTGGATCAGTTTTCGTTTACAGAGGACTTTTCGTTTACCGGTGTCGGGATAGCGGGGGCTTTCGTGACCGTGACACTGGCATCGATCATCGAGGAAGTCGGGTGGAAAGGGTACTGCGAGGACTCGATCGGCGCCTACATGAACTGGTTTTGGGAATCCATGATCTTCGGCGCATTATGGTCCTTATGGCATCTGCCGCTGATCTTTATCCAGGGCACCTATCAGGCAGGTCTTATGGTGAATCCTTTGTACGTGGTCAATTTCTTCATCAGCGGCATCCCACTGGGATTCATCATCACATGGGTGTACCTGGCCAGCGACCGCTCCATACTGGCGTGCATGATCTACCATCTGTTCGTGAACTTTATGCAGGAAAAGATCGCCATGACGCCGGAGACAAAGTGTGTGGAAACGATCGTTGTGACCGTTGTCGCCGCAGTGATCGTGATCACGAACAAGGACATGTTCTTTGAAACAAGGCACGTTGGGAGGCTGCTGGAATCAAGGTACGGCGTCCAGAGTCATTAGGAGTCATTAGGGACGGTTCTTTTTGACTCGTTTCTACCGGCAGTACGCCCGGATCGCCTGTTCCATGAACGCGCCTGTACCTTCTCCGCCGGCGGTATCGATGTTCTTCGTGAAATCCCCGCCGCAGCCATACAGTTTTCCCAGGCCGTTCAGGACTTCGTCGGAACAGGTATAATAGTGCTCCGTGATAAACGTCTGGATCTTTTTCACCAGGGCCTGTGCTTCGGGAGAAGCAGGGTCCTTCTCTTTCATCGCCCCGGCTTCTTTGAACAGCAGCATAAAGCGGGCGGCGATATCCTGCTCCTCTTGTTCCGTCCGGCCTTTTGCCTTCTTTTCAAATTCCTTATATTCCGGCGTGCTCCCCCAGGAAGCCTTCGCCTGATCCGCATACGAATCCCTGTTGCTTGCTGCTGCCATTGTTATTTCCCCATCATCTCCATGATCTCATCGTCCCATTCCAGCAATTCCAGGTAGTAGTCGATGGAGAAGTCCTCCGGGTCGCCCTCGTCATCGACGCTGGTGCCTTCGTAACTGAAATGAGCCGTTTCCCCGGATCTCATCTCCAGCATTCCTCTGTTGTCGACCCCGTAATCACAATGGAACCGGGCCCCCACCGGAACGCCGTCCTCCATGATATATCCCGCAAAACTCAGATAAAGGTCCCCTACCTTGCAGGCGTCCGCGATCCGGACATTGTTCTGGGACATCTCTAGGACATTGCTGTTCTTTTTGACGGGCTCAAACAGCCGGTCACTGATCCTGAGCATAAATACTTTTTCCATCTTTCCCTTCCTTTCTACGATTCTTCTTCCAGTATCTTTCGGGCGGCGGCGTACTTCTCCAGCCGCTTCCAATCCTCTTCCGTCGGGTTCCGGCCCAGCCGGTCTTCCCGGGAATTGTGTGCCAGGTCCGCCAGCTTCACCTTCCGGGCCAGGTCGTTTTCCCTGAGTTTCCGGACGTATTCGAAATAGTCCGTGTCATCGTCGTGGGTCAGCAGCCTCAGGGCTTCCATCACCCGCTCCGGAAACCCGGCCGCTTCCAGGTCTTCAAAAGTATAGTCCGAATCCTCCACCACATCGTGCAGCAGTGCGGTGGTGATCTCCTCTTCCGTATCCATCTGCGCCGCCACGGAAAGCGGGTGCCGGATATAGGGCTTTCCGCCCTTGTCCTTCTGTCCCTCATGAGCCTTCCAGGCGATTTCCAATGCCGTTCCGATCATGTGCTGACCCCCTTTTCGTTTTCCCAATCAAAAGGCAAGCATTTCCCCTTTTTTACAGGGCAAAACGCTTGCCTTTGAAACAGCTGATTAAATCGATGCCTCTTCGAAATGGAATCTTTCCTTGTATTCCTCGAAGTACCGTTCGAATTCCTCGTCCTTCTGGCTCATGAGGCTTTCGATGTACTGGTGGGTGTCGAAGGATTCGTGTTCCAGCTCGATCATGGCCACGGCGACGTTGGAGCAGTGGTCGGAAACACGCTCGATGTCCCCGATCAGGTCGTTGAACACGAAGCTGTTCTGCCGGCTGTAAACGCCCCGCTGCAGACGGTCCACCTGCCGGTGCTTCATGTCCGCCGTCAGGGTGTCGATGAGTTCTTCCAGCGGTTCCACCCGGTGGGCGGCTTCGTGGTCGTTCTCCCTCAGGGCCCGTACCGCCAGGCGCACCACTTCCGTCAGGGCTGCTTCCAGCACCTTCAGTTCGTTCCGCACTTCTTCTTCCATCACGATGCCTTTTTCATGGATCTCCTGGGCGCTTTCCGCAATGTTCAGCGCATGGTCGGAGATCCGCTCCAGGTCGGTGATGGCGTGGAGGAACTGATAAATATCTTCATTTTGTTTCTGGGTCAGTTCCGAGGACGTGACCTTGATCAGGTAAGACCCCAGCCGGTCTTCATAGTGGTCCACCAGGTCCTCCTCTTCCACGACCCGTTTGAATCCGCTCTCGCTGTAATGCCACAGCAGGAACAGGGCGTCAGACAGGTTATGCTGCGCATGCTCCGCCATGGAGTTCAGCACGATACGGCACTGCTCGATGGCCAGAGTCGGATGCTGGATAAAACGGTCTTCCAGCAGCACCCAGTCGGCACCTTCCCCGTCTTCCGGTTCGTCCTTCATGATGGCTTTCACCACCCGCTCCAGGAGCTTGATGGCCGGCGCCAGGGCGATGACCACCACGATACGGAAGATCGTGTTCAGGGCCGCCACGCTCACCGGCGACATGATGTGTTCCATGAAAGCGAAGGGATGAACGGCATTGGCTACGTAGAAGACGACGCCGCAGAACACCGCCCCCACGATGTCGATGATCAGGTGCACCAGCGCGGTCCGCTTGGCGTTCAGGGAAGCTCCTAAAGCGCTGATCAGTACCGGCAGGGCGCCGCCGACGGCGATACCCAGGATGATGGGGAAAGTCTCCGAGAAGGATAAGGTCCCCGTCATGCTCAGGGCCTGCAGGATACCCACGGCCGCTGCCGAAGACTGGATGATGGCGGTAAATACGATACCTACCAGGATACCCAGCACCGGGTTGGAGAATTTCGTCAGCAGGTTGATGAACGCCGGGTCTTCCTTCAGGGGAATGACCGCGTTACTCATGGCGGTCATGCCGAACATCAGGATAGCGAACCCCAGGAGGATCGCCCCTACCTGATTGTGGGATTGCTTTTTACTGAATTTGACTAAGATAATGCCGATGGTGGCGATGACGCCGGTGATGAAGGCTGCGGACAGCAACTGTGTCCAGCCGCCCCCTGCGCCCAGGGAGGACAAACTGACGATCCAGCCCGTGACGCTGGTGCCGACGATGGCCCCCAGGATGATGCTTACCGCCTGGGCGAATTCCATCAGTCCCGAGTTGACGAAACCGATGGCCATGACGCTGACCGCGGTGGAGGACTGCACCAGGGCGGTGACCCCCGCCCCCAGCAGGATCCCTTTTAACGGATTGCTGGTCATCCGGTACAGGACGACCTGAAGTTTGTTACCGGCGACCTTGTTCAGGCCGTCGCCCATGAGGGTGACGCCGTACAGGAACAGCGCCAGCCCGCCTAATATTGAAACGATATTTGTGATTCCCATAGTTGTTGTTTTTTACCTCTTCTCTTTACCTTTTCTTTGCTCTTGCCCATCCGGTGCGGCCCGGCCGCCCGGTTTTGCCTTGGATACTGCCGGACTTTTCTGTCTTGTTGGCCTGATTGATCAGCGCCTGGATGTCCGACGGATTGATTTTTTTCGTGTGTCCCACCTTCAGGTGGCCTAAAGTCAGATCCCCGATGGCGACCCGTTCCAGTTCCAGCACGGGGTGGCCGATGGCCTCGCACATCCGGCGGATCTGCCGGTTCTTTCCTTCGTAGATCTTGATCTCCAGCACCGTGGAGCCCTTTCCGTGTTTTTCGATTTCCGCCAGGGCCGGTGCCGTCTTGACGCCGTCCAGGTACACGCCCTTCCGGAGGATGTTGAGTTTGTGCATGGGCACCACGCCCCGGACCCTTGCCCGGTAGGTCTTGTAGATCTTGTGGCCCGGGTGCATCATCAAGTTGGCGAAGTCCCCATCGTTGGTGAGGATCAAAAGTCCCGAGGTGTTGTAGTCCAGCCGTCCCACCGGGAACAGCCGTTCGTCCATGTGCTCCACCAGTTCCATCACCGTGGGTCTCCCCCGGTCGTCGGTGACGGTGGTGATGTAGCCTACGGGCTTGTTCATCATCAGGTAGACCGGCGGCTTTGTGGAGACGGTGACGACCTGTCCGTCCACTTCCACCACGCTGCCCTCTTCCACCTGGAAGCCGTATTCCAGCACCTCCAGGCCGTCGACTTTCACCCGGCCTTCGTTGATCATTTCATCGGCCTTTCGTCGGGAGCAGATCCCGGCGGAAGCGATGTACTTGTTCAGTCGCATTTTTCTTGTCCTTTAATTAAAATCCTGTACATATTCCACAATATTCATCGCATGGTCGGCGATCCGTTCCAGATTGCTGATGATATCCAGGAAGATCGCTCCGCTTTCCACCCGGCACTCGCCCCGGGAAAGCCGTTCCACGTGGCGGTCTCTCAGTTCCAGCTCCATGGCGTCGACCACTTCCTCGTAGTCCGTGATATCCTGGATCATCCCTTTGTTTCCGGAAGCCACGGCCTGCAGGGACCAGTCGTAATTGCGCATCACGATCTGGCTCATCTCGGTCAGTTCCTTCACGGCCATTTCCGAGAACCGAATGTCCTCTTCCTTCATCTTTTCCGCATATTCCGCGATATTCTCCGCATGGTCGCCCACGCGCTCAATGTCGCTGATGGCGTAGAGCAGATTCTTGACCATGGTGTTCTGGCTGCTGCTCAGGGACAGGTTGCTGATCCGGACCAGATATTCCGTCAGTGCGTCCTGATACCGGTTGATCTCCTTTTCCCGGGCAAATACGCTTCCCAGCCGGCTGTAATCGTAATGAATCAAAGCATCCAGTGCATTCTGCACGTTTTCGCCGGCCCGCCGGCCCATTTCCACCACTTCGCCGACGGTCATTTCAATGGCAAAGGAAGGGGACTGGAGCAATCTTTCGTCCAGGCGCAGGGCCATCTCGTCCATTTCTTCTTCGCCCGGTTCCGGTTTGTCACGGACGATCCGGTTCGCCAGCTTCACCAACATGTTTCCCATGGGGAAGAGAACGATGGCATTCACCAGTTTGAAAGAAGAATGGAAGACCGCAATCTTCACCGCATTCATCTTCATTTCCGCCAGTTCCGGAACCGCCATAAAGACGATGGAAATGAGAATCCCGAAGATAATCACGCCAATCACGTTGAACAGCAGGTTGATCACCGCCACCCGTTTCCCGTTGTTGGTGGATCCCACGCTGGAGATCAGGGCGGTGGTGCAGGAACCGATGCAGGCCCCCAGGCAGATGTACACGGCAATGTTTCCCGTGATCATTCCATCCATGGCCAGAGCCTGAAGCACACCGATGGAGGCGGAGGAACTCTGCATGATACAGGTCACCGCAAAGCCCACCAGGATCCCCAGGAAGGGGTTCGCTCCCAGCAGGGTGATGGCCCGGACAAAGACCGGCGAATCCTGATAAGGCTTCACCGCATCCGACATCCAGGTCAGGCCGGTAAACAGGATGCCCACTGCGATCAGCAGTTCTCCAATGGCCCGGGATTTTACTCCCCTGCCAAACAAGGCCATGATCGCCCCGGCTCCGACAAGGATCGGCGCAAAGAAAGAGGGTTTGAACACTGCAAAAGTGTCACCCAATTGTGTCGCTGATACGATCCAGGCCGTGGCGGTGGTGCCGATATTGGCGCCCATGATCACGCCTACGGACTGGGCCAAACTCATGATCCCGGCGTTTACCATACCGATCACCATGACGGAGGTGGCTCCGGAACTTTGAATGATCATGGTTACCAGCCCGCCCACCAGCAGGCCCATAAAACGGTTATTGGTCAGCACACCCATCATGTGCTGCATTTTGTCCCCAGCGAATTTCTGGAGACCGGCGGACATCAACTTCATCCCATACAAAAACAATCCAAGTCCGCCAAAAAAGGCTGCTATCATAGTCACGTCATCTAAAGTCATTGAAATCTTTCTCCTTTTTTGTTTCTCTTTTTTCTTTATTCACTTTTTCTCCAATTTATATTGTAATTCCCCGCCTTGCAAATGTCCACCGGTTTTTAATAAAAAAACCCCGCATACTTTTCGTATACGGGGTTTGCAGTGATTGCTTTTCTTTTGCTTATTCCTTCGGTACCAGCACCGCCTTGATCCGGCGGACGCCGGAACTGGAGGACTGTTCCTTCTTGATCTTGAAAGTGCCTAAAACGCCGGTGTGCTCCACATGGGGGCCGCCGCAGATCTCCTTGGAGAAATCGCCGATGGTGTAGGTCTTGACCCGTTCGCCGTACTTGCTTTCGAAGACGCCGAAGAAGCCTCTTTCCGCCGCTTCCGTCATGGGCATCTCCTCCATGACCACCGGAACGTCCTCGGCGATAACGCCGTTGACCAGTTCTTCCACCTGCTTCAGTTCTTCCTTGGTCACCGGACGGGAACAGGAGAAGTCGAAACGCAGCCGTTCCGCCGTGATGTTGGAACCCTTCTGCTTGATGTCTTCCTCCGGCAGGACCTTCTGCAGGGCCGCCTGCAGCAGGTGTGTCGCGGTATGGAGCTTGACGGTCTCTTCCTGATGGTCCGCCAGTCCGGCCGCGAACTTGCCTTCCGCGCCGGCCTTGCTCTTGCTCTGGTGTTCGGCGAAGGACTTTTCGTAACCTCCCCGGTCGATCTTCAGGCCTTTTTCCGCGGCCAGTTCCTCGGTGATCTCCACCGGGAAGCCGTAGGTGTCGTATAAGTGGAAGACCGTCACGCCGTCGATGACGCCGCCCTCTGTTTTGGCTGCGGCTTTTTCGAATTCCTTCAGGCCCTTCTGCAGGGTCCGCTGGAACTTGGTCTCTTCTTTCTGCAGTTCTTCCTTGATCTTGGCTTCGTTTTCCGCCAGTTCCGGATAGGCGCCTTTGTACTTATTGACGAAGGCCTGGGCCACGTCCTTCAGGCTGCCGTCCGGCAGGTCGATGTTCCGGCCGTAACGCACCGCCCGGCGGATGATCCTCCGGAGCACGTACCCCTGGTCCACGTTGGAGGGGGTGATGCCCTTCTGGTCCCCGATCATCATGGTGGCAGTCCGGGTGTGATCCAGGATGATCCGGAAGGCCCGGGTCACTTCCTCGTCTTCACCGTATTTCTTTCCGGTGAGGTCTTCAATGACCTTGATGGCGTCTTCGAAGAGGTCCGTGTCATAAACGCTTTCCTTGCCGTTCATGACGCAGGTGACTCTCTCCAGACCCATGCCGGTGTCCACGTTCTTCTGGGACAGGGGCTCAAACTGGCCCTCTCCCACTTTATTGTATTCCATGAATACGTCGTTCCAAATCTCCAGGAAGGCGCCGCAGCTGCAGCCCGGGTTGCAGTCCGGTCCGCATTTGGGCCGCCGGATCAGGAACATTTCGCTGTCCGGTCCGCAGGGGCCGGTGAGTCCCGCCGGGCCCCACCAGTTGTCCTTCTTGGGCAGGAAGTAGATATTCTCCTTCTTGATTCCCGCTTCTTCCCAGCGGGCGGCGGAATACTCATCCTTCGGCGCATCCTGGTCGCCTTCGAAGCAGGTGACCGCCAGCTGGTCCGATGGGATGCCCAGGTATTTTTCGTCCGTCAGGAACTCATAACTCCATTTGATCTGTTCATCCTTGAAGTAATCGCCCAAAGACCAGTTCCCCAGCATCTCGAAGAAGGTGCAGTGGGAGGCGTCTCCCACATCCTCGATGTCGCCGGTCCGGACGCATTTCTGCACGTCGGCCAGGCGTTTCCCTTCCGGGTGCTTCTGCCCCATCAGGTACGGGACCAGCGGGTGCATGCCGGCCGTGGTGAACAGGACCGTCGGGTCGTTCTCCGGGATCAGGGAAGCCGAGGGAATGATGGCATGGCCTTTGCTCTTGAAGAAATTCAGGTATAACTCTCTTAATTCATTGCTGGAAATCGGTCTCATCTCATTTTCCTTTCTCATTTGTATCGCCGGCCCTTTACGGGCGTTGGTGCAGTGTTTTTCCGAAAAACATCGGATAGAATATTCTATCATATCGCTTTTTTCACGTCAATGAAAAAGCCTGTTCATTGCCGGTCCTCCGCCAAAAACGGTCTTTGTTGACTTCCCCCGGGTTTTTTATGTATAATGAGACGATAATGCATTATGTAAATCTATTATGTTAACAAAATATGTGAGGTTACCGATGAACTGGAAAGATGAACTCAAGAAAAACATCACCGGGATCGACGATCTGATCCGGGAAGCCGGCTTGTCGGAAGAGGATGCCTGCCGTCTCCAGCCGATCCTCCGGCAGTTTCCCATGAGCATCCCTTCTTACTATTTTTCCCTGATCGATTGGAATGACCCGGATGACCCTGTACGGAAGATGGCTGTGCCCTCTCCGGAAGAGCTGGACCTGCACGGGACTTTTGATCCCAGCAACGAAGCTTCCAATACCGTAATACAGGGGATCCAGCACAAGTACGGCCCCACGGCCCTGATCCTCTCCACCCAGCGCTGCGCCATGTACTGCCGCCACTGCTTCCGCAAGAGGCTGGTGGGACTGGAGGCAAAAAAGGAATCGGTGGAGAGCCCGCAGGCCGCCGCCGATTACGTGAAAGCCCACCCGGAGATCACCAACGTCCTGATTTCCGGCGGGGATTCGTTTTTGAACAGCAACAAGGTGATAAGGGAGTACCTGGAACTGTTTTCCGGCATGGACCAACTGGACCTGATCCGCTTCGGGACCCGGGTCCCGGTGGTCTTCCCCCAGCGGATCTACGAGGACAGAGAGCTGCTGGACATGCTGGAGGAATACAATGAAAAGAAACAGATCTACCTGGTGACCCAGTTCGACCACCCCCGGGAGATCACCCCGGAATCCATCCGGGCGGTGAAGGAACTGATCCGGCGGGGCATCGTGGTCCGGAACCAGACGGTGCTCATGCGGGGGGTCAACGATTCCGTGAAGGTCCTGTCGGAGCTGCTCCGGGGACTGACAGTCATCGGCGTGGTGCCCTACTACATTTTCCAGTGCCGGCCCGTGGCCGGACTGGCCCATCGCTTCCAGGTTCCCCTGATGGAAGGAGCAAAAATCGTGGATGAAGCCCGGTACGGCCAGAACGGCCAGGGAAAATCCATGCGCTTCGTCATGAGCCACTACTCGGGCAAGATTGAGATCGTCGGCATAGCGGACGGGACACAGTTGGTGATGAAATACCATAACGCCAAGGATCCGGCGGACCGGAACCGGCTGTTCATGATCGAACCGGAGCCGGACCAGTGCTGGCTGGACTGACCAAAAAACTGATATCGATCAGGTCGTTGAGGAATGGAAAATGACCGATGGCGGGATTCAAGGATACCGTGGGAAAGCGGAGGTGCAGGAAATGAAGGTTGTTATTGTTGGTGGAGTTGCAGGCGGTGCTACGGCAGCTGCTCGTATACGCCGTCTGGATGAGAGTGCAGAGATCATCGTTTTTGAGAAGACAGGCTTTATCTCTTACGCTAACTGTGGTCTTCCCTACTATATTGGAGACGTTATTGCCAATCAGGAGGAATTGACACTGCAAACGCCGGAGAGTTTTTGGTCCCGCTTCCACATTCAGGTCAAGGCAAATCATGAAGTAACAAAGATTATTCCGGATGAAAAGGCGGTTTCGGTAAAGAATCTCCTGACCGGTGAAGAATGGAAAGAAGCCTATGACAAATTGATCCTGTCTCCCGGCGCGAAGCCGACGAGGCCGAATCTGCCCGGTATAGACAGCAATCGCATCTTTACCCTGAGAACGGTTGAGGATACGCTTCGGATCCACGATTACGTGAATGCCAATGGAATTCAGAGTGCTGTTCTGGTGGGCGGAGGTTATATTGGTATTGAAACCGCTGAAAACCTCAGAGAAAAAGGTCTTCAGGTTACGATCGTTCAGCGCCCGAAGCAGTTAATGAATACTCTGGATTATGATATGGCCGCCTTTGTCCACAGCAAGCTGCGGCAAAAGGGTGTAAATCTCCGTCTTGGAAGCAGCGTGACAGGTTTCCGGGAAGAAAACGGACAGATCACAGCACTCTTAGACGGTGAAGACGGAATTTCGGCGGACATGGTTCTCCTTGCAATCGGAGTGACTCCGGACAGTTCGCTTGCAAAGCAGGCAGGTTTAGAACTTGGTGTAAAGGGAAGCATCGCCGTCAATGACCGCATGGAAACCTCCGCGCCTGATATCTATGCTATCGGGGATGCGGTACAGGTGAAGCATTTTGTAACAGAAGAAAATACAGTGATCGCACTGGCCGGACCCGCAAATAAACAGGGACGTATTGCTGCCGATAATGCTTGCGGAAAAGACAGTCGCTATCGCGGCTCCCTCGGGTCATCGATTATTAAGATCTTTGATATGGTCGTTGCCGGCACGGGACTTACGGAGAAGGCGGCAGCTGCCGCAGGATTATCCTGTGATAGTGTCGTTTTATCACCTTCCTCTCATGCCGGATATTATCCGGGGGCAAAAGTCATGACCATGAAAGTGGTCTATGAGAAAGAAAGCCTTCGTATTCTGGGTGCTCAAATCATTGGTTCCGAAGGTGTCGACAAACGAATCGATGTGCTGGCAACTGCAATTCATGCAGGCATAAAGGCGGATAAACTGAAGGATCTGGACCTTGCCTATGCGCCGCCATTCTCGTCTGCAAAAGATCCGGTCAACATGGCAGGCTTTATGATAGAAAACCTGAATACGGGAATGGTAAAGCAATACCACTGGGACGAGATTGCAGACCTTCCGAGAGACGGAAGCGTAACGCTGTTGGATACAAGAACAGCCGGGGAATATGCAGGCGGTCATATCGACGGCTATGTCAATATTCCGGTGGATGAACTTCGGGAACGCCTCAATGAGTTGGAGCCGTCAAAGCCCGTTTATGTCATCTGCCAAAGTGGTCTGCGAAGCTATATTGCATGTCGGATGCTTGCTCAGAATGGATTTGACTGCTATAACTTATCCGGAGGATACAGGTTTTATGCCAGCGTGATCCGGGATAAACTGATGAGCGAACGTTCCTATCCCTGTGGTATGGAAAAATAGAAAAAGGAGGTTCATGTATGCGGTATATTTGTCAGGTCTGTGGATATATCTACGATGACGCAAAGGAAAAAGCGCCCTTTGCCTCTCTTCCGGAAGATTGGAAGTGCCCTCTTTGCGGAGCCATGAAATCTGATTTTAAACCGGAGGCAGTTTCCCAGCCAAAGGCAATCAAAAAACAGACACCCGTGGAAGCGGATGCCGATCTTACAAAACTGTCTGCCGGACAGCTGTCGGCTCTCTTCTCCAATCTGTCCCGAGGTTGTGAGAAGCAGTATAAGAACGAGGAAGCAGGCATGTTCCGGGAACTTGCAGATTATTTCTCTTCTATTACTCCGGCTGTTCAGGATGCTACGCTGGAGAGCGTGGCTGCTCTTCTCCAGTCGGACATTGATAATTATGGAAATGTCCGGGCAACAGCAGACGCCGCAGGCGACAGGGGCGCTGCCCGCGTCTGTGTATGGGGTGAGAAGGTTTCCAGGATGCTTTCTTCTCTTGTAAACAGATATCTGAGAGATGGAGAGACCATGCTTGCCGATACCAACATCTGGGTATGCACGGTATGCGGATTTATCTACATTGGTGACGAGGCGCCGGAGCTTTGTCCCGTATGTAAAGTACCG
The DNA here is from genome assembly GCA_017405645.1 of Bacillota bacterium. Taxonomy (GTDB): domain Bacteria; phylum Bacillota; class Clostridia; order Peptostreptococcales; family Anaerovoracaceae; genus RUG14258. The sequence goes on along the minus strand of JAFQZZ010000025.1, from coordinate 18,933 downwards.
GCCTGGAAATTTGAGAAAATCAAAGGGAGGGCAGAATAATGAAGACTGTTGCCGTTAGAAACTTAAGACTTTGTACGAAAGATTGTCTGTGCCTTTATGTATGCCCGACCGGAGCAACTGACACAGAAAACAGTATCATTGACACCACAAAATGCATAGGATGCGGCGTATGCGCAGGGGCCTGCCCGAGCGGAGCAATCAGCATGGTTCCGGAAGAGTATCCACCTCAGCAGCCGAAGGCCGATTCTGTAAGAGCGGTCTTGAATGAACTGGCGAAAAGCAAGATGGACGGCGAAAAGTCCGCGCTTCAGATTGCAGCGGAAACAGAGCTGGATGGGCTGCAGAGACTGATGATTGCAGCGGCAAAGTCGGAAAGGCTGATTGCTGAAGATATCATGCGAGAGGCAGGCTATATGCTTCCGCAGAGCAATAATACGCACGAAATGCTGGAGGCGCTCATCGCAAATCCTCCCACATCGGAGTTTCCGTCAGATACGGCAAAGAAGATTTTAAAGAATCTTCCGAACAATGAAAAGAAAGAAGAGCTGAAAGGAGAAACAACCATGGCTAAATGGATATGTACAGTATGCGGTTACGTTCACGAGGGAGAGCAGCCTCCGGAGAAGTGCCCGGTATGTAAGCAGCCTGCCGAAAAGTTTAAGAAGGCAGAGGAAGCTCCTGCAAAAAACATATATGCGGGAACCAAGACCGAAAAGAATCTCTGGGAGGCATTTGCCGGTGAATCCCAGGCAAGAAATAAGTACACTTATTTTGCTTCTGTAGCAAAGAAGGCCGGATACGAGCAGATCGCTGCCCTGTTCCTTCAGACTGCCGAAAACGAGAAGGAGCATGCAAAGCTGTGGTTCAAGGCTCTGGGAGAACTGGGAGATACTGCAGAGAACCTGCTTCATGCAGCAGAAGGTGAGAATGCAGAGTGGACCGATATGTATGAGAGAATGGCTCAGGATGCAGAGGAAGAGGGGTTCACTGCTCTGGCCGCTCAGTTCCGTGGTGTTGCAGCCATTGAAAAGATGCACGAAGAGAGATACCGTGCACTGCTGAAAAATGTTGAGGCTATGGAAGTCTTCAAAAAGAGTGGCGTTACCATGTGGGAGTGCCGCAACTGCGGACATGTTGCAGTCGGCGTTTCTGCCCCTGAGGTCTGCCCTGTTTGCAACCATCCTCAGGCATTCTTTGAAGTGAGAAAAGAAAACTACTGATACTTTTCTGCAGTGTGATTGAATCGCATACAAAGGCCTCTGCTTCTGTTAGGATCCTTACAGAAACAGAGGCCTTTTTTTACAGGCGGGATATTGCGAAAACAACAAAAGATGTCCTGATCAAGACGGATCAGATTTCCCAGTCGGACCATTCTTTGTTATCTTCGCCGTCCAGGCTGAGATTCTCATGTCCGCTGTATTCCAGTTCCGGGTTCTTGATGCTGACCCGGACTCCCGGGGGAATGGATTCCACGATGAAGGCGTTGCCGCCGATGATCGCTCCCTTTCCGATGACGGTCTCGCCGCCCAGGATACTGGTGTTGGAATAAATGGTCACATTGTCTTCAATGGTGGGATGACGCTTCGTTCCCCGAAGCTGCTGGCCTTTCCGGGTGGAAAGGGCTCCCAGGGTCACCCCCTGGTACAGCTTGACGTTTTCTCCGATCTCTGTCGTCTCCCCGATAACGATGCCGGTGCCGTGGTCGATGAAGAAGTACTTCCCGATGGTGGCTCCGGGGTTGATGTCGATGCCGGTGATGCTGTGGGCATGCTCCGTCATGATCCGGGGGATCATGGGGACCTTCAGCAGATACAGCTCATGGGCGATCCGGAAAATGGTCACGGCGTACAGCCCCGGATAGGAGAAAATGATCTCATCGGTGCTGGAAGCCGCCGGGTCCCCGTTCAGCAGGGCTTCCACATCCGTGCTGAGGTATTCGCGGATCCTGGGCAGGCAGCTGAGGAATTCGTCCACAATCTCTTCCGTTTTGGACTCGATCTCCTGCCAGGAAAGGCCCCGTCCGGATCCATCGCTGCCGATGGCCTTGGCCACCTGTTTCCTCAAGTGGTACTGGATGAACTCCACGTGTTCCCCCACCAGGTACTGGACGTTTTCCGAGCGGACCTTCCGTTTTTCAAAGAACCCCGGGAACAGTACGCTGCGGACTTTCTCCGCCACCTCGATGATGATCTCCTTGTTGAGCATATTCTCCTCATCGATCCGGCTGGTCCGGGGATATTTTCCGTATGTATCAATGATGTTGCTGACGATCTCATGTGTCCGGTTTTCATTCGTCATGTGATTCACCTCATTATTCCTGTATTGATTGGACCGGCTGCCCGGTCTTTTTCTATTTTACAACAAATCCCGCGGGATTAAAAGGGGATTTATACCCGCTGCGTCTCATGCCTTTTTCCGCTTCCTGCGGAGGATGAAGAATACCGCAAGAAGAACCGCCGCCAGTGCCAGAACGCCGATCCTTTTATATACATAAGGCACCCCATATTCCATTTCCATATAGTCCGCAGACAAATAGTATCCCGGGAAAGATTCCAGCGCATCGTACCGGTCTTCCATCAGGTCCTTTTCCAGGCGGATGTCCTTCCCCAGCACCATGGTCCACCGGTCCTGCGGGCCGTAGGCTTTCCATGGATGCGTTTCCGTGGAAGGATCCCCTGTCCGTGCAAAATTCACCCACATCCGCTGCACTTCGGCGGACAGTACGGGGTCCGTTATATCCCCGGTGTAGAGCGTCTCCTCCGGGTTGTTGAAGACATAGGACAATTCCACCGCATGACAGGCTCCCTGCCCCGGTATCGCGGAAGGATAGGTCCAATAATACATGTAGGTCTTTCCGCCGTTTTCCCCATGGGCCCGGGCCTGGGCGACTGCGGGGATCCGGAACATGACCTCGTTATAGAATTCGCTGAGTCCGCCGGGCACGCCGCCCTGATCCTTCACAAAGGCCTCCGCCGCTGTCCGGTCCTCCGCTGAGAACCGCTTCAGGTCGTTTTCATACAGAATGGTTTCCATCCCATGGAAAACGATATCACTTTCGAAGCCCCCGAACATATACCCCACTTCTTTTTTCCAATAATTCACCTCATCGGCGTTGGTCCCGATCATCAGATCGAACTCCGCCGGCATCCGCTTCCATGCTTCATAGAGGTCTTCCGGCAAAACCACGCCATCCCGTTCGGGACGGTTGCAATAGTCATTCAGCGCTTCGTTGGCTTTCTTCAGTTCATCTTCGGAAAGGGCCATGAGATCCGCCATGCTCTCTGCGCCGGTCTCCTTCAGCAGCCTTTCCGTCAAGCCCCCGCACTCCTCCCGGGACGAGGTCAGGGCCAGGGATCCGCTCTCCGCGATCACCCGCCGGAACAAGCCCTTGGTCCCATCCATGAGCGGCAGCAGGGACACCGCCCCGCCGCCGGCGGATTCTCCGAAAATCGTCACGTTCTCCGGATCCCCGCCAAAGGCTCCGATGTTTCTGCCGATCCATTCCAGGGAGCATTTCATGTCCAGGAGCCCCAGGTTCCCGCTTTCGGGGTATTCCTCTCCCCCGGGCACAGAGGACAGGTCGATAAATCCCAGGATCCCCAACCGGTATTCCACCGTGACCAGGACGATCTCCGGATGGGTTTCCACGAATTGCTGCCCGTCATAAACGGGGTCGGTGGTGCTGCCCCAGCCATAATCGCCTCCATGGAAGAATACCATGACGGCTTTGTCCCGCTCCTCCCCCGATGCGGTCCACACGTTCAGGGTGAGGCAGTCCTCCCCGCAGGGATAATAGGATCCCGGTTCGGAAGGCCAGCGCGTCTGGACCGGCGACTTGCCGTAATACAGGGCCTCATAGATTCCTTCATCGGGATCCGGCTGCACCGGGGGCTTCCAGCGCAGGTCCCCCACCGGTTGCTTTGCATAAGGCACGCCTTTGAAGGAGAGGACGCCGTTCAATTCGCTTCCCACGAAGGTCCCGTTTTCACACCGGACGGATTCCGCCTCATCAAAAGGCCCGGTGACCGCATGGTTTTCCCCGTACTTGGCTTCCATCACCCGGATCCGGTCTGTTTCCGCATTCCCGCAGCTGCACAGGATCAGTCCCGCCGCCAGCACAAGGGCCAGCAGCACCAATACTCTCTTCATCGGCGTTTCTCCCTCAGTTTTAAACAAGAATATCCGTTTATTGATTGGGTTATTGTACCATCCGCAAAACTCCCCTGTCAAACCGTTCTCTTTCCGATGATTGTCTAAGGGAAAAACCTTGACATCCCTTCCCCGATAATGTAAACTGTAATGGCTGATTGAAGGCACATGGAGAAGTACTCAAGTGGCTGAAGAGGACGGTTTGCTAAACCGTTAGGCTGGGTTTACTGGTGCGGGGGTTCGAATCCCCCCTTCTCCGCCAAGAAAACGCTGCACCCATCGGGGGCAGCGTTTTCTTCGTTGTTTATGATTTAGTGTTTATTCTTTCAAAAACAGCTCCTGCATCTCCATCGATGCAGATGGACTGATTCTCGATCAGCCTTGGGCAAAAAGCCTCATTGTAGTTGAGGCAGGCATATACTGCTTTCGGGTTTTCCTTCGTCATCGCCCAGAAGGGATACTTGATGATTACCGGCGTATTGGCTCCCACACCGATTTCCAGAAAGAGCACATGCATATTTTTGTGCTCATGGAGGAATTTCGCATATGCGGCGGAAGCCCTGTGCCATCCCTCATCTTCGCAGAAGGAATCATCCGCACGAAGGTTCATGGTCACATCTCTCCCATCCTCCGGACACTTGGGAATCAGCTCTGTTGGAATGGTCATGGAAAGCGTTCCGCCTTCCGGCACTTGGAAAACACCCGCTTCGTCTTTGGCAAATCCCTGAGCCTCCATGGCTTTCATTACCCACGCTTCGTTATCGAAGGTCCTGCCGTTCCTGCCATCCGGTGTCTGGAACAGCCCATAGTCACCCTGGGTGTAAAAGAGCCTCTTCTTGTCAAAGCCCGCTCTCTGGAACTGATGGTCCACATTGGTGGTGATGACAAAGTAATCCTTGTCCTTTACCAGCTCCAGCAGTTTTCGATAGACAAGCTTCGGCGCATCGATGTAGCGATTGAAATAGATATGGCGCGCCCACCATGCCCAGCGGGTCTCTTCATCCGGGAACGGATAGAAACCGCCTGAATATATGTCGCTGATGCCGAACCGGGCAGCAAAATCACCGAAATACTTTTCGAAACGCTCTCCGGAATAGGTCAGTCCGGCCGCTGTGGACAAGCCGGCTCCCGCTCCTATAACGATGGCGTCCGCGGTCTCGATTTCCATTTGCAGCCGGCCGATCTCCTCCTCTCTGCCGCCCCTGCCAAAGGACACATCGGAGCCGAGGGAGGGAACGGCAGACAATCCCTTCCGGATCGTCTCCAGATATCCGTTCGGCCGGTTATTGTAAAAGCTGTTCATAGTTTTCCCTGTCCTCGTCTTTAAAAACATTGAAGATCACCCGGTCCATTTTGCCCTCATGCTCTGACAGCCATTCCGTTACAGTTTCTACCGCGATCTCCGCAGCCCGTTTGCCCGGGAAATGGAAGACGCCGGTGGAGATGCAGCAGAAGGCGACGGTTCTCAGATCATTTTGCAAACACAGATCCAATGTGTTTCGATAACAGGCGGCCAGATCCGCTTCCAGCTCTTTCGTCAGGCCATATTCCACGATCGGCCCGACGATATGGATCACCTTCTTCGCCGGGAGGTTATAGGCATCCGTCAGCATCGGCACGGCGGTCGGCTGCTCATAATCCCTGCCGTATTTGACGCGGAGCCGATCCATCTGCCGGGCGCATTCTGCCCGGAGCTGGATCCCGGCAAAGGTATGGATACAGTTGTCAATGCAGGTGTGCATCGGGATGAAGCATCCCAGCATCTGCGAATTGGCTGCATTGACAATCGCGTCTGCAGCCAGCCTTGTGATGTCGCCCTGCCAGATGGAAAGGCCGTCTTTGATCACTGGAATATCCGCGGGTTCAACGATCCCGTTCTCCCGGATACGCTCCTGCAGATAATCGTCCTGCACGGCGAGAACAGACGCATCCATCGTTTTCGGCATGCGGATATTCATCAGCGACCGGAGAATCTGCCGCTTTCCAAGCCGGTCCTCCGGTGTCTGCAGGTCTTTATACTTGCCGGAATCGGCTTTGAATTCTTCGACGAGATAATCCAGCCGCTGGTCCTGAATCCTGTTCTCTTTCATTTAAGCGAGCAGCCATTCCACCATCTCGTCGGCGGCTTTCAGCTCATCCGGCTTTTCCAGGATGCTGCCGGGTACATTGGCATCGCCGGCAACATGTGCCTGATAGGAAGTGAATCCGGCAGTGGCAAAACTCTTCAGGTTGGTTTCTACCATCTGCGTGTATACATCGACCGGACCGAATCCGGCGAAAAAGTATCCGGCCAGTTTCTTGTCCTTGCGTCCTGCCATAGAGAAATCCGGCTGGGTAAAATCCATAAAGGAGTAGGTGCGGTCCAGAAAAGCCTTGAGTTGGGCCGGGAACTGGTCCCAATGCACCGGTGCGAGAATCAGCATCGCATCGCAGGAGTCGATTTCAGGGATCAGCGCGGTGAAATCATCTTTCTGGATGCAGTTGGGCGTATGCTGCTGCTTGCAGACATCGCAGGCCAAACATGCGCGGACGTCCTTTTCCCCGATGTTGAATGTGGTTACTTTCGCCCTGCCCTGCAGCTGTTCAGCGATGCGGGTTTCCAGGGCATAGGAATTGCCCTTCCGTCTCTTGCTTCCGTTGACGATCAAAATCTTCTTCATAATGGTATCACTCCTTCTCTCATTTCGATTCTTTTTCCACTGCTTCTTTGGTGTCTTTCACAATATCCGCAAGCGTTGTTTGTCTGAGCTTTTCCTCCATAGCCCGCTGGGCATCGATCAGGCGCCGGTCGAGGACCGTATGGATGTTCCTGCCTACCGGGCACTCCGGATTCGGCTGCTCATGAAAATGAAACAGCCCTTCCTCTTCATCCACGCTGCCGACCGCCTTATAGATGTCATAGAGCGTGATCTCATCAAGCCCTTTCGTCAGCTCCCCCCCGCTGCTCCCCCGCTGGGTCCGGACAAGCCCGGCTTCACGTAATTGAGAAATGACCGTGCGGACGATGACCGGATTGATACCGATGCTCCCGGCCAGGAACTCACTGTTCACCCGGTCCATCTCCCTGAAATAGTCGATGGCTGTAATGATGTGTACCCCTATGGTAAACTTGCTTCCGATCTGCATATTCCACCTCCGCACAAAAAATGATCAGCTGATAGTTGTAATATACTATATTACAACTTTGTTGTCAAGGCTTTAATTACATCTTTTTTCTGTTTTGTTTTCCCTTCCAAAGAGGTATAATGAAGGTAACAACCGAAGCATTCAATTCTGAACCGATATAATAGAAAGGAGAACTGTGTATGAAAACAATCGCGATAGCCGGGACCTTTGATTCCAAAGGGCAGGAATTCCTGTACGTCAAGGGCCTGGTGGAAGAACTGGGGCTGAAACCCTTCATGATCCACACGGGGGTTTTCGCACCGATTTTTGAACCGGACGTCAGCAACGCGGAGATCGCGGCGGCGGCCGGATACGACATCGCCGAAGTGGCGGATAAACAGGACCGGGCCCTGGGGACGGAAGTCATGTCCAAGGGGGCGGAGATCCTGATCCCGAAACTGTATGCCGAAGGCAAGTTTGACGGCATCCTCTCCCTGGGGGGCTCCGGCGGCACCTCCCTGGCGACGCCTGCCATGCGGGCCCTGCCCATCGGCGTGCCGAAACTCATGGTCTCCACCATGGCCTCCGGGAACGTTTCCCAGTACGTGGGCACCAGCGACGTCATTATGATGCCCTCCATCGTGGACGTGGCGGGGCTGAACGCCATCTCCAAAACCATCTCCCGCAATGCGGTGCTGGCCATGGCCGGAATGGTGGGTATGAAGGCCCAGCTGAAGCCGGATACCGCGGAGGCGAAGCCTCTGGTGGCGGCCACCATGTTCGGGGTGACTACCCCCTGCATCGACCAGGCAAAGGCCTACCTGGAAAAGGAAGGCTATGAAGTGCTGGTCTTCCATGCCACCGGCACCGGCGGCAGGACCATGGAATCCCTGATCGACGCGGGATTCTTTACCGGCGTATTGGACCTGACCACCACGGAATGGTGCGACGAAGTCGTGGGCGGCGTGCTGGCGGCCGGACCGGACCGGTGCGGCGCGGCGATTCGGGGCAAGGTGCCGCAGGTAGTCTCCGTTGGCGCCCTGGATATGGTCAACTTCGGACCCATCGATACCGTGCCGGAACAGTTCAAGAATCGGAACCTCTACAAGCATAACCCCACCGTCACCCTGATGCGGACCACCGTGGAAGAAAACGAGGAAATGGCCAAACGGCTGGTTGAAAAATGGAACGCGGCGGAGAGCGAAATGGAACTGCTGCTGCCCCTGAAGGGCGTCTCCATGATCGACGCGGACGGCCAGCCCTTCGACGGACCGGAAGAACGGGCAGCCCTCTACGCAGCCCTGAAGAAAGGCATCACCAACCCGCTGGTGAAGATCACGGAAATGGACAACAACATCAACGACGTGGAATTCGCGGAAGCAGCCGCGAAGAAACTGATCGAACTCATGAAGAAATAAGGAGGAAACCAACATGTTAAGAAAAACCAGACAGGAAATCATGGACGATTTTAAAGCGCAGGTAGCCCAGGGCAAGATCCTGGTGGGCGTCGGCGCCGGCACCGGCATCACCGCCAAGTGCAGCGAAGCCGCTGATGTGGATATGCTGATCATCTATAACTCCGGACGGTTCAGAATGGCCGGCCGCGGCTCCCTCTCCGGACTGCTGGCCTACGGCGATGCCAATGCCATCGTACAGGAAATGGGCTGCGAAGTGCTGCCCATCGTCAAGAAGACCCCGGTACTGGCGGGCGTCAACGGCACCGACCCCTTCCGCGTCATGGACATCTTCCTGAAGCAGCTGAAGGACCAGGGCTTCAACGGCGTCCAGAACTTCCCCACCGTGGGCCTGATCGACGGCAAGTTCCGGGCCAACCTGGAAGAGACCGGCATGGGCTACGGGCTGGAAGTGGACATGATCCGGGAAGCGCATAAACTGGATATGCTGACCTGCCCCTACGTCTTCGATCCGGAACAGGCGAAGGCCATGGCGGAAGCCGGCGCAGACATCCTGGTGGCTCACATGGGTCTGACTACCAAGGGCACCATCGGCGCGGAAACCGCCGTGACCCTGGATGACTGCTGCGTGAAGATACGGGAGATCATCAAAGCCGGACGGGAAGTCAATCCGGACATCATGGTCATCTGCCACGGCGGCCCCATCGCGGACCCGGAAGACGCGGCTTACGTCATCAAGAACGTACCCGAGATCGACGGCTTCTTCGGCGCCTCCTCCATCGAGCGGCTGGCTTCCGAAAGAGGCATGACCGCCCAGGCGGCAGCCTTCAAGGCCATCACGAAATAACCCCTGCGGATTCAGAGAACGCCGGGTTCCCCGGCGTTCTTTTTTGTCCTCCAAGTTTTAATATAACCGCAGGCGCTTCCGTGATATAATGGAAAAAACGCAAAAGAGAGTGTATCAAAGGAGAGTGTATGTATGAACGGTTTTAATGAGCATGACATTTCCCGGAACGCCTGCATGCTGACCGGCGGGCAGGCCCGTCTGGGATACGACTGGTGGTGGCATTCCTTCACCGCCATCAATGAAACGACCGGGGAGGAAAAACCCTTCTTCATCGAGTTTTTCGTCTGCAATCCGGCTTCCGGCGGCAGGGATCCCGTGTTCGGCCAGCTCCCGGAAAACCGGAAGGCAGGTAAAAAGCCTTCCTATCTGATGGTGAAAACCGGAGCCTGGGGCGAGACTGCCGGCCAGTACCACCGCTTTTTCGGCTGGCAGGAAGTAAAGATGGAATGGGGCGTGCCCTTCTCCGTGGAAGCGGCGGACTGTTACCTGGACGAGACCCGGCTGAAAGGATCCGTCAAGGTGACCCCGCAGGAAGCGGCGGATCACCCGGAATACCTGTGCGATGCCGGCGAGATCTCCTGGGACCTGAAGATCAACAAGATCACCGCCTACAACGTGGGCTACGGCGCCGGGAAACTGTTCCGGACCCTGCAGCTCTTCGAGATGTTCTGGCACGCGGAAGGGATGAAGACCGAATTCCAGGGCACGGTCGTTTACAACGGCGAGAAATACCGGGTGGAGCCGGAGACCTGCTATGGCTATTCCGACAAGAACTGGGGGAAGGATTTCACCTCGCCCTGGGTGTGGCTGTCCTCCTGCAATCTCACCAGCGCCGTCACAGGGAAGAAGCTGACGGACAGCGTTTTCGACATCGGCGGCGGCTGCCCGAAGATCGGGCCGGTGGCCCTGAAGCGCAAGCTCCTCTCGGCCTTCTGGTACGAAGGGACGCCCTATGAATTCAATTTCTCCAAGTTCTGGACCTTTACCCGGACGAAGTTCGACTGCCGGGAGACGGAGGAACAGATTATCTGGCACGTGGAGCAGCGGACCTGGCGAAACAAAATGGTGACGGACATCACCTGCGAAAAGAAGGACATGCTCCTGATCCAGTACGAGGCCCCCAACGGCACAAAGCGCCACAACCGCCTGTGGAACGGCGGCAACGGCCGGGGCACGGTCAAACTGTATCACCGCGGAAAGCTGGTCGATGAAGTGATCTGCGAAAACATCGGCTGTGAGTACGGAGAATACGATCAATAGGCTATAAACAGAAAAGATCGCCTTTCGGCGATCTTTTTTTATTGGATCAATTCCGCATTTTTCAATCTCACATAGGCCCGGTCGAGCTCCTCATAGGTGATGAACTCCCCGACGACAGTGACGTAGGTGTCGTCTGCCGGATAGGCGTTCTTCCCGTACCCGTCCATGAGTTCGTACTCGATGCCCTGGGTGCAGCAGGCCGTGGCGTCGGCGATAACGCAGGCGTAATAGGTCTTGCCGGTGTTCTCTTCAAAATACGAGGCTTCCGTCCCGGCCATCTTGATGATGAGCCCCACGTAGTCCTCCGGGGAGACCATCATGCTGTTGACTTCCGAGTACACCATTGTGGCGGACAGGGTCGTCAGGTCCAGGTCGATGTCCTCCGGGGCGTAACCGGTGATATCGCCCACGGGCGCCGTCTCCTCCGCCATCTGGGTATCGGAGTAGAACTGGGAATCGTGCTTGGCTTCCTGCTCCTGCTGGGCGATGAGTTCGTCCACAGTGGAGCCTTCCGAGGCCCCGCAGCCTGCCAGGCACGTCAGCGCCAGCAAGGTTGCCAGCACAATAAATATGATTCTATTTCTCATTATTTCTCCTCTTATCCCGGGCCACTGGTACTGCATGTGCATTTGCCTTGGGGATCCTCAATTCCCCTGCGGCAAATCACATTCCGTACTGACGCGGCCCTAGTTTCTCGCTCTACCTATAAAGTAGCAGATCAAGAATGCCGCTACGTCGACGGCCACGATGGTGGAGCCCACCGGCGTGCCCGCCAGGATGGAGATCAGCATCCCCACCAGGGCGCAGACCACGGAGATCCCCGCCGAAAACAGGATCACGGACTTGAAGCTCCGGAAGATCCGCATGGCCGACAGGGCCGGGAAGATCACCAGGGCGGAGATCAGCAGCGATCCCACCAGGTTCATGGCCAGTACGATGATCACGGCGATCACGATGGCCGTCAGCAGGTTATATAATTCCACCTTCATCCCCGTGGCCTTGGCGAAGTTCTCGTCGAAGGTCAGGGAGAAGATCCGGTTGTAGTACACGATAAAGAAGATCACCACCACCACCGACAGGATCACGCTCAGCCAGACCTCCTTCGTGGTCAGGGTCAGAATGGAGGTGGATCCGAAGAGCGTGCTGCACACGTCCCCCGTCAGGTTGGAGGAGGTGGAGAACAGGTTCATGATCAGGTAACCGAAGGCCAGTGCGCCCACGGAGATCATGGCGATGGCAGCGTCCCCCTTGATGATGGTGTTCTGGCCGGTCCTCAGGAGCAGGATCGCGCAGACCACCGTGATAGGCAGGATCACCACCATCTCGTTGGTGAAATTCAGCACCGCCGCGATGGCCATGGCGCCGAAGGCCACGTGGGCCAGCCCGTCACCGATGAAGGAGAACCGCTTCAGCACCAGGGTCGCTCCGAACAGGGAGGAACACAGGGCGATCAGCACCCCCACGATCAGGGCGTAGCGGACAAAGGGGAATTCCATGTAATAGGCCAGTTTGCCCAGCATTTCACTCATTCTTCCCCACCGCCTTCCTGCATCAGGAAGTACTTCCCGACGTCGCTGCGGATGTATTCGTCCCGGGGTCCGAAGAAGACGTGCTTGCCGATGTGAAGGATGTGGCTGGCATAGCGCACCGCCTCGTCCACGTCGTGGGAGATCATGATGATAGTGATCCCCTCCTCATTCAGGCTCCGGATGAGTTCGTACATTTCCTGGGTGATTTTCGGGTCCAGCCCCGTCACCGGTTCGTCCAGCAGCAGGACTTTTTCCGCCGAACACAGGGCCCGGGCCAGCAGGACCCGCTGCTGCTGCCCGCCGGAAAGATCCCGGTAGCAGCGCTTTGAAAGGTCCGCGATGCCCATTCGCTCCATGTTCCGCTCCGCCTTCTGCCGGTCTTCGGGTTTGTAGAAAGCCCGAAAGCCCGGCCGGTTCTGGCAGCCCGACAGCACGATCTCCCGGACGGAAGCCGGAAAGTCCCGCTGCACCAGGGTCTGCTGGGGCAGGTAGCCGATAGCATGGGCGCTGAGGCCCTCGCCCCATTCGATGCTGCCGCTTAAGGGCGGAGTCAGTCCCAGTATGGTTTTCATCAAAGTCGATTTGCCGGACCCGTTTTCCCCGACGATGCAGAGGTAATCCCCCTCGTCCACCCGGAAATCCAGGCCGGTGAGGATCACTTCGTTGTCGTAGCCGAGGGTCAGGTCCCGGCAGATGATCTGTGCCATTTTATCCTCCTAACGCAGCGCTTCCTTCAGCACTGCCAGGTTTTCCGTCATCGCGGACAGATAAGTCTTGCCCGCCGCCACATCTTCCGCGGTGGCGGTCTGCATGGAATCCAGGACCCGGATCACCGCGTCCCTGCTTTTGCTGCTCTTCACGATGGTCTCGGCGATCCGCCGGTCGCTGCCGTCGATGGTCAGCACCGTCTTCAGCCCCAGCTCGTCAACCTTCCCCGCCAGGAAGGAAACGGTCTCAAAGGAGGCTTCCGTCTCCGCCGAGCAGCCCGCGAAGGCCGCATAGTATTCCAGTCCGTAATCGTCCGTCAGGTAGCGGAAGGGGAACCGGTCCCCGAAGAGCAGGGTCTTCACCTCTGCGCTGTCCACCGCCGCCTGATATTCCGCATCCAACGCGGCCAGTTTTGCCAGGTAGGCCTCGGTGTTGGCCTGATAAACGCCGGCGTTACCGGGATCCAGTTCCTGCAGTTCCCCATTGATGCACTGCACCAGGGTCTCCGCATTCTTCACCGACAGCCAGACGTGTTCGTCGTATTCCGGACCCTCTTCATTCAGAAGGTCTTCGGCTTCGCTCTCCATCCCTTCCACGGTCTCTTCCTCTTTTGCCTGATCCCCCAGGACATCCAGCAGGTCGATCACCACCATGTCCGGGTTCAATGCATCCTTCAGGGCGTCCTTCACCCACTGGTCAGATTCGCCCCCCACGTAGATGAACAGGTCGCAGGTGGAAAGCCGCGCCATATCCTCTGCCGTGGGCTGGTAGCTGTGAAGATCCACGCCGTTGTCCAGCATCTGCACCAGTTCCACATTGCCCGGGTTCTCTCCCAGGATGTTCGCGGTCCAGTCGTAGATCGGGAAGATGGTCGTCACCACCTGAAGGCTGTCCTCATCTCCGCCGCCTGCGGGCAGTTCTCCGCCGCCGCAGCCGGACAGGAGGAGAAGGGCCGCCAGGCACAGGGACAGAATCAGTCCCGCTCTTTTGCGGTTCGTCCGTCTTTTCATCCTACACCTCCCGCGCCATGCACTCTTCGCAGATCCCGTAGAACACGGTTCGCAAGGGATCCATGGAAAAGGCATGGTGCTCCATCAGGTGGGCCTGGATAGCGCTGAGTTCATCGCAGTGCAGGTGGATCAGCTTCCCGCATTTCTCGCACTTGCAGTGGAAGCAGGTCTCGCCGGGAGCGTGGGCGCTCCGGTCCACGTATTCGAAACAGGCGGAGCTGTTTTTGTCGATGGTGTATTTGTTGACCAGTCCTTCGTCCACCATTTTTTCCAGGTGCCGGTAGATGGTGGTGGTGCCCACGGTCTCGCCCTGCTCCTGCAGGTGGGCCCGAAGGTCGCTGACGGTCAGGTGCTGGCCGGGCATGGACCGGAAAAAGGCCAGGATGGCCTCCCGCTGACGGGTTTTATATTTCGATTTCGAGGTTGTCATTCTATTCTCCTTCATGGTTAAATTGAAAACCGTTTTCATTTTACTCCCCTTCAGCGGGAGTGTCAAGGAAAATGAAAATGATTTTCAAAAAGAAGGCCCCGCCCTGCGGGGTGCAGAGCGGGGTTTTTGTGAGGTTGTTCTAACTCAGACTGTCGGCTTCCGGGGTGGCGGAAGACTGTGCGTCTGGCATTTGAGGGGGCTGGCCGTACTGGCCGTTTTGACCGTTCTGGCCGTCCGGTCGCTGCGGGGGCTGTCCATTGCCGGGACCGCCTTTGCCGGCCGGCCGCTGGCGGGTCTGACCGTCGGTGCTTTCGTTTCCGGAACCGTTCTGGGGCGGCATGAAACCGTCTTCACCGGTGGTCCCGCTGTCCGGGTCAAAGCCCTGGCTGTCCTGGCCTTCCGGTGGCTGTCCGCCGGGGAATCCGCCCTGCCCGCCGAAGCCGCCGTCCATCATCATGGAGTTGGTGATCTCGGTGACTTTTTCGCCGTTGACGGTAACGGTCCCGCCGTTCAGCTGTCCGGCTCCGTCGAAGTCAAAGGCAAACTGGGCTGTGATGTCGACCGTGCCGCCGTTGATGATCAGGTCGCCGTTCACATCCAGGGCATCGGTGTCGCCCTGGGCCATGGCGATGGTGATCTTACCGCCGTTGATCTCGATCGCGGGGGTATAAGCCGTCGACTTCTGGGTCCCGTTGATGCCGTCGTCGGAGGCATCGATGGCGATGGTCCCGTCGTTGATGACGACCTGCGTGCTCTCCAGGCCCTCGCCGGCTTTGATCTTCATGTCTCCGCCGTCCACCTGAAGGATGGTCTTCGCCTGGACGCCGTCGCTGCCGGCTTCGATGTCAAAGCTGCCGCCGCCGATGTAGACGTATCCCTTTTCGGCGTCTTCCGTTTCCTTCGCTTTCAGGCCGTCATTCTCCGCCCGGATGGTAAAACTGCCGTCCGCAATTGCGACGGAATCATTGGCTTCCAGCCCATTCCCCGCACAGGTGATGGCATAGGTCCCGCCGGTGACCTTCAGATCATCCTTGGACACGACTCCGTTGTCCGTGGATTCGATGGTCAGGGTGCCGGTGCCGTTCAGCACCAGGTCCTCTTTCGAGAAGATCACTGCGTCGGTATCGGTGTCGCCGTCCGCCGTGAATGCGCCGGTCACCGTCAGGGTGTTCTCGCTGTCCCCGGTGGTCACGAAGACCTTGTCCGCGCTCTTCACGTAAATGCAGGGACTGTCGGTATTGGTGATCGTCACCCCGTCCAGCACCAGCTGCACCTTGGCCTCCTCCGCCGCTTCCACGACGATCTGGGCCTCCGAGGCGGTGCCGCTGATCACGTAGATGCCCTCTTCCGTGATCTTCAGGGTCTGTCCGTCTTCGATGGTTTCATATACCGCATCCGTCAGGTCCGGCGTCTGTTCCAGATCCCGGTCCGTGAACAGGTCCGAGGCATCCAGCCGGGTCACAGAAGCCGTTGCCTGCAGGGCTTCCTTCACCGTCTCCCCGGCCGCATCGCCGGCGCCTGCCGCCGCGGCGTTCTGACAGCCGGTCAGCCCGGCCATGGCCGCCAGCATCAGGCACAGCGCCAGTATCAGGATCCTCTTTTTCCCCTTTATTATCATATCATTCTCCTTTTCATTCGTTGCTTCAGTAACTGCTCCGGCTGCCCGGAACACCTTCATCTTACAGGCCGAACCTTAAGCGAGGCTAAAGCCGGGGCGAACTTGACAAAAAAACAGGGAGAGGATATAATTATCTCCGTCTGATACGGAGAGGTGCCCGAGTGGTTTAAGGGGCTGGTCTTGAAAACCAGTGATCTCGCAAGGGACCGTGGGTTCGAATCCCACCCTCTCCGCCAAAAGCATCGGATGGGAATCCCACCCTCTCCGCCAGAAACATGAGAACCGCCTTCAGGCGGTTTTTTTATGCGGACAGCAACAACGGGTTGCGTGAACTCCCGGGTCTTCTGTGATATTATATATATGGGCGGAGGTGAACAAGATGACAACGAAAGATATCATACTCAATCTCAGGACGAAGAAAGGGATGTCCCAGGATGAGCTGGCCGAGAAAATGATGGTGACCCGGCAGGCGGTTTCCAGATGGGAAAACGGGGACACCGTTCCGAATACGGAGACCCTGAAATTGCTCTCCGAATTCTTCGACGTTTCGATCAACACGCTGCTGGGCTCCCCGCGGAAACTGGTCTGCCAGTGCTGCGGCATGCCCCTGGATGACTCCCTGCTCAGCAAGGAGAAGGACGGCGCCTTCAACGAGGAATATTGCAAGTGGTGCTACGCCGACGGGGAATACACCTACAGCAATATGGACGACCTGATCGAAGTCTGCGTCACTCATATGGCCAGCGAACAGTTCCCCGAGGAGCAGGCCCGGGCTTACATGAAGCAGCTGCTGCCGACGCTGGATTACTGGAAACGCTATGAGGAGATCGGCGGCGGCGAAAAGTTCGAGGAAATGAAAAAGCAGCTGATTGACGAATTCAATGCGCTGCAGATCGAAGGCATGCCGAAAGTTGAAAAACTGAATGCCCTGGTGGGCAGCGATGTGAACCTGGCGTACCGGCTGCCGAGCGGAAAAACCGTGCAGTTCCTGGACGACGGCGCCACTTATCTCGGAAACCAGCTGGAATCCGAATTCGGCGGGAACCGGGTCTTCGGCATCCTGGCCAACATGGACTTCCTTCTGGTGGCCACCTACGAGGAAGGCGGGAAAAATCCTGAACTGGTGATCTACAAAAAGAGATAGGATGCAGGCAATAAAAAGCCTCCCGTAAAACGGGAGGTTTTCATTTTCATTATTTATTCTGACCGGATCATTCTTCCGCAGCCGGCTCTGCAACTGCAGCCGGTGCCGCTTCGGCCTTTTTCTTCTTTTTCTTGCCGGGCTGATGCGGTTTCACGAACTTGGTGATCAGGAAGATACCGATCCCGATGATTACGAGTAAACCGATGGCCTTTGCGAGTTCGATTAAAAGCATGCTTTTTCCTCCTCTCCGGAATCTTACCCATCTATTATATCAGATATTTCCGCAAAAGGGTATCCCTTTTTTGATTTTTTATTACAGGATCGTCCCGCCGCCCAGGACCACATCCCCGTCATAGAGGACGGCGGCCTGGCCCGGGGTCACGGCCCGCTGGGGTTCGTCGAATTCCAGCAGCACGGTGCCGTCCGGCTGCACGGTGGCGGTGCAGGGTTCGTCATTTTTCCGGTAGCGGATCTTGGCGGTGCAGCGCACCAGCTCCTTCGGCGTTTCGCCGCTGATCCAGTTGAAGTCCCGGACCCTGACTTCCCGGCTGAAGACGTCCTCGTTGCGGCCCAGCACCACCCGGTTCTGCTCCGCATCGATCCGGCAGACGTACTTCGGCTCCCCGAAGGACTGACCCAGCTTCTTGTGCTGGCCGATGGTGTAGTGGATGATGCCTTTGTGGCGGCCAATGACGTTGCCCTCAAGGTCCACGTAGTCCCCGGGTTCGGCCTTTTCGCTGGTGTATTCCTCGATGACCTTCGCGTAATCCCCGTCGGGCACGAAGCAGATGTCCTGGCTGTCGGGCTTGTTGGCGTTCAGGAAGCCTTCCCGCTCCGCGATCTGCCGGGTCTCGGTCTTCGTCATCCCTCCCAGGGGAAACAGGGTGTGGGCCAGCTGTTCCTGGGTCAGGCTGTAGAGCACGTAGCTCTGGTCCTTGCTCTCGTCCAGGGCCTTCTTCAGCACGTACTTATCGCCGATCTTTTCGATCCGGGCGTAGTGGCCCGTCACCACCGCGTCGCATCCCAGTTCCTGCGCCCGCAGGAACAGTTTCCCGAACTTCAGGTACCGGTTGCAGTCGATGCAGGGGTTGGGAGTCTGTCCCCGGCGGTAGCTGTCCACGAAGGCGTCGATGACGGTCTTTTGGAACTCTTCCGTAAAGTTGAAGACGTAGAAGGGCATGCCGATCCGGTAAGCCACGCTCCGGGCGTCCTGCGCATCCTCCAGGGAGCAGCAGGTCTTGTCCTTCGGTTCCCCGATCTCTTCATTTTCAAACAGCTTCATGGTGCAGCCCACGCAGTCGCAGCCCATCTTTTTCGTGAGATAAGCCGCCACGCTGGAATCCACCCCGCCGCTCATGGCGATCAGTGCTTTCATCGCGTTTCCTCGCATATAAAAATGGTGACCCATCGGAGATTCGAACTCCGGACACCTTGATTAAAAGTCAAGTGCTCTGCCGACTGAGCTAATGGGTCACTGGCTGGGGTAACTGGATTCGAACCAGTGCATGCAGGAGTCAAAGTCCTGTGCCTTACCGCTTGGCTATACCCCAGAATATAAACTTGTCCAAAAAATGAAAAAATGGCGAGCGCACAGGGATTCGAACCCCGGACACACGGCTTAGAAGGCCGTTGCTCTATCCAACTGAGCTATGGACCCACGATCTGCCCAAATCGCTATTTTGACAAAAAATTGGAGCGGATGATGAGAATCGAACTCA
>JAFQZZ010000024.1 GCA_017405645.1 Bacillota bacterium | reverse complement strand
TGGGCGTGGCCATCTGCTACGATGTGCGCTTCCCCGAGCAGTCCCGGCGGATGGCGCTGATGGGAGCGAAACTCATCATCCTGCCGGCGGCCTTTAACATGACGACAGGGCCCCTCCACTGGGATCTTTCCATGCGGATGCGGGCACTGGATAACCAGGTATACTTCGCAGCCTGTTCCCCGGCCCGGGACATGGACGGGGTCTACACAGCCTTTGGGAATTCCTGCGTGGCGGATCCCTGGGGGCAGTTTGCCGCCCACACCGATGAGAAGGAAGGTATTTTGTATTGCGAGATCGACCTGGAGAGAGTGGAAGCGGTGAGGAACCAGCTGCCGCTGCTGAAGCACCGGCGGCCGGGGATCGATTCCCTGGAATGGGAGAAGGAGGTTCGGAAATGAACGAACAAACGAAGAGAACGATCGAGAGTCTGAAAAACAACCGCTTTGACGCCGTGTACTTTGAAACGGCGGCCGAAGCCAAAGAATACCTGCTGAAGGAGATCGGCGATCAGAGCGCGGCCTTCGGCGGCTCCGTTACCCTGGACAAGATCGGGATCTATGATGCGCTGAAGGAACGGGGCAACGAAGTATACTGGCACTGGTACCCGGAAGAAGGAGCAGACCGGAAGAAGATCATGATGAAGGCCATGACTACCGATGTGTACCTCTCCGGCATCAACGGGCTGACAGAGGACGGCACCATCATCAACATCGACGGCACCGGCAACCGGCTGTCCGGCATGCTGTTCGGCCATGACCATCTCTACCTGGTGGCGGGGATCAACAAGATCTCCCGGAACTTCCAGGAGAGCATGATCCGGATCAAGAACGTGGCCTGTCCGAAGAATACACAGCGGCTGGGGATTCCCACGCCCTGCGAGAAGACGGACAAGTGCATGAACTGCAATTCCCCGAACCGGATCTGCAATGCGACCCTGATTATGGAGAAACAGCACGGCGGCATCCCCACGACGGTGGTGCTGATCGGCGAGAACCTGGGCTTTTAGGAGAACAACATGAAAGATATCCTGTTTCGGCTGCCGGAGATCTACCGGGCGGCGGAAGAACGGTACAATGAGATCATAGAAAGAATTCAGGAAGCGGACGGGGGCTTTGACGTTACGGAGATCTTCGCCGGCGGCGGGGAAAACCGGCTGGTGCGGGGCGACAATCTGAAGTACATGGAGAGCCTTCTCCGGGAAGGTTATGCCGGGAAAATCGACATGATCTACGCAGACCCGCCTTTCTTCAGCAAGTCCGATTACACCATCAACGTCAAGGTGGGCAACCAGAAGGGGAAACTGACCCTGGCCAGGAGCCATGCCTTCACGGACCGGTGGGAAGACGGGATGGCGGAGTACCTGGAGACCATCACCCTGGCCATGATGCTGACGAGGGACCTGCTGGCGGAGACCGGATCCCTCTTCGTCCACCTGGACTGGCACAGTTCCCACTACCTGAAGGTGATCCTGGACCAGGTCTTCGGGGAAAAGAACTTCATCAACGAGATCGTCTGGACCTATAAATCCGGCGGCGCCAGCAAGCGGACCTTCGCCCGGAAGCACGATGTGGTGCTGTTCTACAGCAAGAGCAAAAGCTACTTCTTTGAGGTGCAGCAGGAGAAATCTTACAACCGGGACATGAAACCCTACCGGTTCAAGGGCGTGCGGGAATACCGGGACGAGATCGGATGGTACACCCTGGTCTCCATGAAGGACGTGTGGCAGATCGACATGGTGGGCAGGACCTCCTCCGAACGGACCGGCTATGCGACCCAGAAGCCGGAAGCCCTGCTGAAGCGGATCCTGGATTCGGTGACCCGGGAGGGAGACCTGTGCGCGGACTTTTACTGCGGTTCCGGCACCCTGGGGGCGGTCTGCGAAAAGACCGGACGGCGCTACATTCTCTGCGACAACAGCGCCCCGGCGGTGATGACGGCCCACAAGCGGCTGGTGCAGCTGAATTCTCCCCACGAACTGGCGGAAGAAGCCGGGACGGCCGGGAACAACCTCCACGTCCAGGTCAGCCTGGATAAAATGGAAGGGGTCCTGGATAATACGGTCATCTCCCTAACGGGACTCAATTACGGGGACCCGGCGGCCCTGGGAATTGACGAACGGAACCGGACCCTGCTGGACACGGTGGTGGAATATCACTACGACGAACTGATTGAATACTGGTGCATCGACCCGGACTACGACGGCCGGACCGTCCGGCCGAAACTGTGGCGGTGCCGGGATAAAAAAGGCATCGACATCGCCATGAATCTGCCGTCGAAACAGCTGAAGAACCCGGCGGTGAAGATCATGGATGTGTTCGGCAACGAATACGTTTATACGGTAAAATAAAAGAAGACCATCCCTGAAAGGATGGTCTTTCTGATTATCCGGGTCAATCCGGGTCGTTCACCGCTTTGATATGGTTGAAGGCGGCGAAGCTCATAGAGCCCCGCTCTTCGATGAACTGGACAAAGCGCTTCATGACCGGCGAGGCTTCCTTCAGCCCCGTATAGGCCAGGGCCACAGTCCGGGTGAAATCCGTGTCGATCTCATAAACTTCGATGAACTCTGACAGGTCGGACAGGTAGGTGATGGGGAAGATGCAGACCCCCATGTCGTGCTCCACCATTTTCAGGGCGGCGTTGTTGTCCCCAACCACTACTTTCGGCTTCCAGTGATAGGGCGTGCCCTTGAAAAGAAGCGTCAGGTCGTAGTCGGAGTCGTCCTCCATCAGGACCATGTCCTGTCGGGCGATCTCCTCCAGGGATACTTTCCGGTCTTTCGGGAAATGGTGGGGATAGTCTTTCCCCACGATGGCCACCAGCCGGTCCTGCAGGGCGGGGATGGTGGTGAAGCTGTCCCGGGTGGGCAGGGAAACGAAGCCGCAGTCCACCTGCCGGGTCTCGATCCAGTGTTCGATCTCCCCGTAATTCCCGTGGACGATCCGGAAGGAAACGTTGGGGTATTCTTTATTGAAATCCCGGATCAGGTGGGGCAGGTAATGGGAGGAGACCGTGCCGAAGGAGCCGATGGTCAGCTGGCCCCGCAGCACGTCGTTGACCTCGCTGACGGCCTGAAGGAAAGCCTCATTCTCGCTGACGACTTTTTTGATGTAGGGGAGCAGAATCTCGCCGGAGGAGGTCAGGCTTACCCCTTTTTTGTTCCGGACGATCAGTTTCACTCCCAGTTCGTCCTCCAGGGAATTGAGCATGTGGCTGACGCCGGACTGGGTATAGCCCATCTGTTCCGCAGCGGCGGTGATGCTGCCGTATTTTAATGCATTCAATAAGATCTCGTATTTCACTAAACTCATCAGGAACTCCTTTGAAAAAAGGGTGGAATCTATCAATCAGATTATATCACAAAAAAGGGGTTCACATTAGATTTTTTCATGTTTTTGCAAAAACCGGGGTTTTAAAAAAGCAGAACGGTGTTGAAACGGTTTTCGATTTGTCATATAATATAGGGGCTATGTGAGTGGCAAACCGAAATTATTAGTTTTAGAAGGAGAACAAGCAAAATGGAAAGAGAACGATTAGGGAGCCGTTTGGGCTTCATCCTGATCAGCGCGGGCTGTGCCATCGGCTGCGGCAACGTCTGGAAATTCCCCTGGATGACCGGGCAGAACGGCGGCGGCGCTTTCGTGCTGGTTTATATCATATGTCTGATCGTGCTGGGCCTGCCGGTAATGACAGTGGAATTTTCACTGGGCCGCGCATCCCAGGCAAGCCCGGTCAAAATGTATCAGAAACTGGAGAGAAAGGGAACCAAATGGCACTATCACGGTGCGCTGGCCTTCCTGGGCAACTTCGCCCTTATGGCTTTCTACACGGTAGTAACCGGCTGGATCCTGTACTACTTCGTCAGCTTCCTGAAAGGCAGTTCGGCAAACCTGGGGTTTGTGGAAATGATCACGAATCCGGGCATCAACGTGGGCTATCTGGCCGCGGTCATCGTGATCGCCTTCGCGGTATTGTCCTTTGAACTGCAGTCCGGCCTGGAAAGGATCACGAAATACATGATGGTGGCGCTGATCATCCTGATGGTGGTGCTGGCATTCCGGAGCATGACGCTGGAAGGCGCCGGGGAAGGACTCCGGTTCTACCTGGTACCGGATTTCGGCAAGATCACACCTTCCGTGGTGGTAGCAGCCATGAATCAGGCATTCTTCACGCTGTCGCTGGGTATCGGCTCCATGGCCATCTTCGGCAGCTACATCGGCAAGGAACGCTCCCTGATGGGCGAATCCACCAACATCATCCTGCTGGATACGCTGGTGGCGATCACCGCCGGCCTGATCATCTTCCCGGCCTGTACTTCTTTAGGTCTGGAAGTCGATGCCGGCCCGGGACTGCTGTTCAACACCATGGGCGCTGTATTCAATACCATGGCGGGCGGCCGGATCTGGGGAACGATCTTCTTCCTGTTCATGACCTTTGCGGCATTTTCCACGGTACTGGCGGTATGCGAAAACATCCTGGCCTGCGTTCGTGAAGTGACCGGCTGGAGCCGTAAAAAAGGCTCTCTGGTCTGCGCTATCGTGATCTTCTGCGCGGCACTGACCACTGCGCTGGGTTACAGCGTGCTTCACTTCCAGCCCTTTGCGGAAGGAACCGCATGGCTGGACTTCTGGGATTTCATCGTCAGCACGAACCTGCTGCCTTTAGGCGCACTGATCATGACCCTGTTCTGCGTCAGCGAAAAGTTCGGCTGGGGCTGGGAAAACTTCAAGGCGGAAGCCAACTCCGGCGAAGGCCTGAAGGTCCAGGATTGGATGAAACCGATCTTCAAGTATGTAGTTCCGATCATCGTTATCGCCCTGTATATCATCGGGCTGATGAACTTCTCCTGGAGATAAAAACGTTATTTACAGCGAGCCTGCAGTCCTGCAGGCTCGTTTGCTCTTGAACAGAGGAGGATCAATATGAAGATCAATACGGTATGGGCGGTGTGGTTCAGCGGAACGGACACCACCAAAAAGACGGTGAAACACATTGCGGACAAGACAGCGGAAGCTCTCGGCGCGGGCAGGGAGGACTTTGATTTTACGCTGAAGGCGGCCCGGACGGGCTGGCCCGCTTTTGAGAAAAACGACCTGCTGGTTTTCGGGACGCCCACCATTGCCGGACGGGTGCCCAACGTGCTGCTGCGGTACCTGGAGACACTGGAAGGAGGCGGCGCTTTGGCAGTGCCGGTGGTGCTGTACGGAAACCGGAATTACGACGATGCGCTGATCGAACTGCGGGATCTCTGCCAGGACGGCGGCTGCCGGACCATTGCGGCGGGGGCCTTTATCGGAGAGCACTCCTTCTCGAAGCGCCTGGGCGCCGGACGGCCGGATGACGAGGATTTTGCCGTAATGGAAGAGTTTGCGCAAAAGGTGGCGGAAAAAGCCGCCGGCCTGACGGAAGAGGATCCGTCTCTGACGGAGCCGGTGTTTGTCAAGGGAACGCCCAAACCCTACAGCGGCTATTACCAGCCCCGGGACCGGGAGGGCACTCCCATCGACATCCGGAAGGTGAAGCCCAAGACGGATACGGACATCTGCCTGGAGTGCGGCGTCTGCATTGAAGTCTGTCCCATGGCGGCGGTGGATCCCATGGACGTGACCCGGGTGCCCGGCACCTGCATCAAGTGCTGCGCCTGCGTCAAGAAATGCCCCGTAGGCGCCAAGTATTACGACGATCACGGATACCTCTACCACCAGCATGAGCTGGAGGAGATGTATTCCGATATCCGGAAGGATCCGGAATTGTTCTATTAAAAGGACTTAAGACTCAAGACTTAAGACTCAAGATTCAGGATTAATACTATGAAAGAGAAAATGACGAAAGTACAGCGGGATACGGTGATCGTGGCCATCCTGACCTCGGTGATCACCACTTTTATGGGGAGCGCAACGAACCTGTCGATCCCGAATATGAGCGCGGACCTGGGCGTAGGCGCGGCAGCCATCGGATGGGTGGTCGTGGCCTATATGCTCCCGACGGCGGCGCTGGCGGTGCCCTTTGGGGGACTGGCGGACCGGATCGGCCGGAAGAAAGTCCTGGTGACGGGGGTGCTGATTTTCACGGTGATGGCCTTCATGGCGGCCCTGGCGCCCACTTTCCCGCTGCTGCTGGCGGCCCGGGCGGTCCAGGCAGCCGGCGCGGCCATGATTTTCGCCACCAATCATGCTGTGCTGATCAGCGAATTTCCCGGTTCCCAGCGGGGACGCGCCCTGGGGTACGCCCTGGCTTCCACGTACGTGGGGCTGTCCCTGGGACCGGTGCTGGGAGGCTTCATCAACTATTACATCGGCTGGAGGGCCATCTTCGTGTTCTCCGGGATCGTGGGGGTCGTGGCGGTATATGCCGCTGCAGCCAAGCTGCCGAACCGGCCGTCGGAACGGACAACCATTTCCTTCGACAAGGTGGGCAATATCCTGTACGTGCTGATGATCGTATGCGTGATTTACGGGCTGAACGCCTTTTCCTCCCGGCCGGTAATGATCCTGCTGGTGCCGGTGGGGCTGGTCTTTGCATACTTTTTCATCCGCCGGGAGGCCCGGCAGCCGGACCCGCTGGTGGACGTGCGGCTCTTTGCCACCAATAAAGCCTATTCCATGTCCAATCTGGCGACCCTGATGAACTACGGCGCCACTTACGCCATCGGCTACCTGCTGTCCATTTACCTGCAGGTGGTGCTGGGTTATCCATCCCAGATCGCCGGTCTGATCCTGATCGTTCAGACGGTGATCATGGCAGCTTTCTCACCGAGAATGGGACGGCTGTCCGACCGGATTTCGCCCTACAAGCTGGCTTCCGCCGGCATGGGGCTTTGCGCCATCAGCCTGTTTATGCTGGTGTTTATCACCACCCACACGCCGGTATGGATGATCATCATCGTGCTGATCTTTGCCGGCAGCGGCTTCGCCCTGTTCAGCTCACCCAACACCAATGCGGTGATGGGCTGCGTGGACCGGGAGTCCTACGGGGTGGCTTCCTCCGTGCTTTCCACCATGCGGAACATCGGCCATAACACCAGTATGGTGATCGTCACCATCATCATCCAGGCCACCCTGGGAGACGTGGCTTTGGCGGAAGCATCGCCGGAGGCCCTGGTGCACACGATGCGGATCGGGTACATCGTCTTCTCCCTGATCTGCGTGGCCGGCATCTTTGTTTCCCTGGCACGGAACAAAGAGGTGAAATAGAATTCAACTGTATATATTAAAATCTTTTGAATTGTCCGTTTTTCTGCGGACAAAATGGTGTATAATGAAAGCACAGTAAATGATAATGATTCCATAAGAGAGTGTATGAAAAAGGAGGCTTAAAATGAAAAAGAACCTGGAGATCCGGATGGCGGGCACCAGCACGGGAGATATCGACATCTTATACGAATACATTTACAAGCTGGGCGTTTATCAGAAAATGAACGAGAACAACTGCAACATCGACAAGGAGACCCTGACGGAGCAGATCGGCAACAAGACCCTGGAAAGCTGCATCGCGTTCCTGGACGGGAAGGCCGTGGGGATCGGATTGTTTTACACCCTGGCTTCCGGATTCACCGGCGGCACCAGCATGTTCCTGAACATTTATTACGTGGATGAGGACCTGAGGGGTTTGGGCATCGGCAAGGCCATCATCACCTACCTGTCTCAGATCTGCGTGGACCGGGGCTACGAACGGATGGAATGGCTGTGCCTGACCTGGAACGAGCCTTCCATGGGCTATTACCGGGCCATCGGCTCCCGGGAGATCGACATCGTCCGGACCTTCCGCCTGATGCCGGAAGACATGGAAAGACTGGTGGGGCAGAAATAGGGTTTTTTCGGTTGACACTTCTTCCGATTTATATTAGAATGACAAAAGTTAAGGGAGTAGTCAGCGGCTGAAAGGCCGCGACGAAGTCAACAATCGCGAAACTCTGGTTTCTGGCTTTGTATGAAATGACGAGACTTATCTGCATACAGCAGATAAGTCTTTTTTGTTGGAGGTTACGATGGGCACAGGTGCATTACTGATCATGGCGGTGGGGCTGGCAATGGACGCCTTTGCGGTCTCCTTGTGCAAGGGGCTGACCCTCAGGCGGTACCAGCTTCGTTATTCGGTCCTGACCGGACTGTGGTTCGGGGGCTTTCAGGCATTGATGCCGGTGATCGGGTATCTGCTTGGCGCCCGGTTCCAGTCCGTCATTGCGAACGTGGACCACTGGATCGCCTTTGTGCTGCTGGTGCTGATCGGCGCGAACATGATCCGGGAAGCTTTCGGGGAGGACGAAGAGGCGGATCCGTCCTTTGCCTTCCGGGCGATGCTGCCCATGGCGGTGGCCACCAGCATCGACGCCCTGGCGGTGGGCGTGACCTTTGCCTTCCTGCAGGTCAGCATCGTGCTGGCGGCGGCGATCATCGGGGTGGTCACCTTCCTGATCGCCGGCGCAGGCGTAAAGATCGGACAGGTCTTCGGCACGAAGTTCCGGGCCGGGGCGGAAGCCTTCGGGGGGATCGTGCTGATCCTTCTGGGCATCAAGATTTTGCTGGAGCACCTGGGGATCCTGGTGCTGTGATAACGGGAGATACCGATGAGAGAGTATTTAACGGAAGCGGAAGAAGTCCTGATGGATCAGGACAGCGACCATAACGGACTGTCGGAAGCGGAAGCCGCAAGGCGTCTGGCGGTCCACGGGCCCAATAAACTGAAAGAGGAAGAGAAGGAATCCCTGGTCAGAAAGTTCTTCGGGCAGATGACGGATCCGATGATCCTGATCCTGCTGGCGGCGGCGCTGATCTCCGGGATCACCTCGTTCTATTCCGGGGAATCCTTCTCGGATGTGATCATCATCCTCTTCGTCGTGATCGTGAATGCGATCCTGGGGGTGGCCCAGGAGAGCAAGGCGGAGGCGGCGATTGAAGCCCTGCAGGAGATCACGGCTGCCACTTCCCGGGTGCTGCGGGACGGAAAAGTCCGCATCGTGCGGAGCGAGGAACTGGTGCCCGGCGATGTGGTGCTGCTGGAGGCCGGCGATGCGGTGCCGGCGGACGGCCGGCTGATCGAGACCGCCAGCATGAAAGTGGAAGAGGCCGCCCTGACCGGCGAATCGGTGCCGGTACAGAAATGGGTGGACGCCCTCTATTTAAGAGGAGAGAAAGACATTCCCCTGGGAGACCGGGTGAATATGGTCTATACCGGCAGCACGGTGGTGTACGGCCGGGGAAAGGCGGTTGTGACCGCCACCGGCATGGCCACGGAAGTGGGCAAGATCGCGGACGCGCTGGCCAGCGTCGTGAAGGAGCAGACGCCCCTGCAGCGGAAGATGGCCCAACTCAGCAAGATCCTGAGCATCATGGTGATCGCGATCTGCGGGATCATCATGACGGTGGGGCTGCTGCGGATGTACCCGGATTTCACCGGGGAAGCGATCCTGGATACCTTCATGATAGCCGTCAGCCTGGCGGTGGCTGCGATCCCGGAAGGACTGGCGGCCGTGGTGACGATCGTGCTGTCCATCGGCGTCACCAACATGTCCCGGCGGAACGCCGTGATCCGGAAACTGTCGGCGGTGGAGACCCTGGGATGCACCCAGACCATCTGCTCGGACAAGACCGGGACCCTGACCCAGAACCGGATGACGGTGGTGGAGCATGCGTCGCAGGATGTGGACCGGCTGGCGCTGGCCATGTCATTGTGCAGCGATGCAGTCCGGGACGAGAACGGACTGGCCCAGGGGGAACCCACGGAGTGCGCGCTGGTCAACGACGCCGCGGCTGTGGGCATGGCGGAAGCCGAAGCCGGATATGAACGGATCGGGGAAGCGCCCTTTGATTCTTCCCGGAAGATGATGTCGGTCATCTGCCGGGACCCGGAAGGTAAAACAGTCCAGTTCACCAAGGGAGCGCCGGACGAGGTGCTGAAGTGCTGCACCCTGTATTGGAACGGGACAGAAGCTGTTCCGCTGACGGAAGGGATCCGGGAGAAGATCCTGGAAGACAATAAACAAATGGCGGATCAGGCCCTGCGGGTGCTGAGCGCGGCCCAGCGAGTCTGGGCGGACCTGCCGGAATCCAATGAGCCGGAGTATCTGGAAAAAGACCTCTGCTTCCTGGGACTGTCCGGGATGATCGACCCGATCCGTCCGGAAGTGAAGGCGGCCATCGAGGAGTGCCGGGACGCGGGGATCCGGGCGATCATGATCACCGGGGACCATCCGGACACGGCCACGGCCATCGCCCGGCAGCTGGGGATCCTGAGGGAGGACCAGTCGGCTGTTACCGGCGCCCAGCTGGAGGACATTTCCGACGAGGAACTGCTGGCCCGGATCGAAGAGTACCCGGTGTTTGCCCGGGTCCAGCCGGAACACAAGTCCCGGATCGTCCGGGCATGGAAGTCCCGGGGGCGGATCACGGCCATGACCGGCGACGGAGTCAACGATGCGCCTTCCATCAAAAACGCCAATATCGGCGTGGGTATGGGCATCACCGGCACGGATGTCACCAAGAACGTGGCGGACATGGTGCTGGCGGACGACAACTTTGCCACCATCGTTTCCGCGGTGGAGGAGGGACGGCGGGTCTACGACAACATCCGGAAGACCATCCAGTACCTGCTTTCCACGAACCTGGCGGAGGTGATCGCCGTGTTCATGGCGACGCTGCTGGGGTTCACGATCCTGCGGCCGGCCCATCTGCTGTGGCTGAACCTGATCACGGACTGCTTCCCGGCCCTGGCGCTGGGACTGGAAGCCAGCGAGGCGGACATCATGAAGCGGCCCCCGCGGAAACCGGAGGACGGGATCTTTGCCGGCGGCATGGGGACCGATATCGTCCTGCAGGGCTTCGTCATCTCGGTGCTGACGCTGGCGTCCTATTTCATCGGCCATTTCATGGAAGCCGGCGTGTGGGAGATCACGGACAGTCCCGACGGGATGACCATGGCTTTCCTGACCATGTCCCTGATCGAGATCTTCCATGCTTTCAACATGCGCTCCCAGCGAAACTCGGTGTTCCGTTCGGGGAAATCCAACAAGTGGCTGTGGGGATCCCTGGTGCTTTCCCTGATCCTGACGACGGGGGTCATTTACGTGCCCTTCCTGGCGGAAGCCTTCGCTTTCAGCGAGATCTCCCTGACGGAATTTACCGTTGCGGTGATGCTGGCGGCGGCGGTCATTCCGATTGTTGAAATTATCAAATTTATGCAGAGAAAAACGAAAAAAACCGTTGACAACAGGGAGCGGGAGTGATAATATAAAAAAGCTCGCTGATGCGGGCGAGAACTTTTAAAACTACATAGTGCAGGAAAACAGACAATTCCTTTAACGTCAGAAATGACGGAAAAACAATGAATATTCGGA
>JAFQZZ010000023.1 GCA_017405645.1 Bacillota bacterium | reverse complement strand
CGCGATTCCAGCCAGGATTTGCTTGGCTTCGTGCACCAGATTCCCGAGCGCGCCCGTGAGCGGATCCTGGACATCGCCGCGACCCAGTTCCGGGACGGCGGATGCTACCATCAGTATCAGCCGCTGACCAAGAAGGGCAACAATGACATCGGCGGCGGCTTCAACGACGACCCGCTGTGGCTGATCGCCGGCACCGCGGCTTACATCAAAGAGACCGGTGATTTCGCGATCCTCGACGAAGCGACGCCCTACGACTGCAATCCCGATGATTGCGGCACGCTCCTGGAGCACCTGGAAGCCAGCTTCATGCACGTGGTGAACAACCGCGGACCGCACGGCCTGCCCCTGATCGGCCGGGCTGACTGGAACGACTGCCTGAACCTGAACTGCTATTCCGACACGCCGGACGAGAGCTTCCAGACCTTCTCGAATCCCAACGCGCCGGATGAGCGGGTGGCCGAGTCCGTACTGATCGCCGGCATGTTCGTGTCCATCGGGCCGGAACTCGTGGCGATCGAGCGCCGCAAGGGCAACGATGCCAAGGCGGATGCCTACCTGAAGGAAATCGACGCCATGACCGCCGCCATCGAAAAGGACGGCTGGGACGGCGAGTGGTTCGTCCGCGCCTACGACGCCATGGGCAACAAGGTCGGCAGCAAGGAATGCGAGGACGGTCAGATCTACATCGAATCCCAGGGCTACTGCGTGATGGCCGGCGTCGGTGTAGAGAACGGAAAGGCCGAGAAGGCGCTGGAGAGCGTCCACAACATCCTGGAGACGAAGCACGGCATCGTGCTGCTCCAGCCCGCCTACAAGGAGTATCACCTCGAGCTGGGCGAAGTCAGCTCCTACCCGCCGGGATACAAAGAGAACGCCGGCATCTTCTGCCACAACAATCCCTGGATCATCGCGGCCGAGACCGTGGTGGGCCACGGCGACCGGGCCTTTGACCTGTACAGCCGGATCGCTCCCGCTTGGCGCGAGGAGATCTCCGACCTGCACAAGATGGAGCCCTACGTTTACAGCCAGATGATCGCGGGCAAGGACGCGAAGAACTTCGGCCAGGCCAAGAACAGCTGGCTGACCGGCACCGCCGCGTGGAACTTCTACGTGATCAGCAACTACATCCTGGGCATCAAGCCTGACTGGGACGGCCTGAAGATCGATCCCTGCGTCCCGCATACCTGGGACGGCTACCAGGTCAGCCGCCGCTTCCGCGGAGCGATCTACGACATCACGATCAGCAATCCGGACCATGTCTGCCGCGGCGTAAAGAAGGTCGTCGTGGACGGCAAAGAGATCAGCGGCAACGTGCTGCCGGTCTTCAGTGACGGACAGCATCACACGGCGGAAGTCATCCTCGGATAAACGGAATCCTTACGAATCCTTTCCCCCGGGAGAAATCGAACCTCTCCCGGGGGTTTGGTATTTCTGGTTGAATTTTCACAAAAAAATCACAAACGCCGGAAGGAATTCCGGAAGAAACGTCGAAAGTCTTATATACAAAGAACAGAAGAAGGGGTGTGGTGCCAATGGCACACGAGCACTCACGGGGCAGACGGTAAGGGAGCCGGTGTTCCGTGAACTTCAGGCACATCAATTTTGAAAGGAGCCTTTCGGATCTATGAAATTATCCATTCAGGCAAGAAATATGTCGGTCACGCCGGCGATCACCAAGAGGATCGAGAAAAAGACGGAAACCATGGGAAAGTATCTCTGGCCGGAGACAGAGATGCAGGTGAAAATGAGGAAGGAGAAGAACGAGCTCCGGGTGGTGGAAATCACCGTTCCCATGGGGAAAAACGTGATCCTGCGCAGCGAGTCCGCGGACGAAAACCTCTTCCTCGCCATCGACAAAGCGCTGGCGAAGATGGAGCGGCAGATCCGTAAACACCGGACCAAGCTGGGCAAGAACCTGAGGGAAGAGATCCCGGATGTACCGGAATACATTGAGGAAGATCAGGGTGAGGAAGAAGGAGGAAGAAAGGTCGTCAAACAAAAGACCTTCCCCGTCCGTCCCATGAGCGTCGAGGACGCCGCGATCGAGATGGAACTGCTGGGGCACAGCTTCTTCGCCTTTGTGAATATTGACACGGAACAGACCAATGTCCTCTACCTGCGGAAGGACGGGGACCTGGGCCTGCTGGAGCCCGAAGCATAACACAGCCTTCAGCGTTCGGAAAGTAAATCAGGCAACGGTTCAATGCTGACACAGCATCAGGATTCCGGACCCCGGAACCATGCGCATCAGACGCGATTAGCGATTACAGCAGACGGCCGACACAGAAAAACCTGAGATCCGGACGAACAACCTGACCCGGGGCCGCACGGTGCGGCCCCACTTTTTATTCCTTGCCTGAAAATCACGTATCTGTTATAATCCTCCTGTTGTGTAAGGGAGGATTGCCTGATGCGCTGCAGCTGCAAGGAATGCGGGACCTACATGGTCCAGGCGGAGAGCGACCACCTGGGCTGCGTCTGCCCGGATTGCGGCTACCGCTGCACCGACTGCCTCGGAACGGACACAGTGGTCACGAAGGACCGCCTCAGGGATCTGGCCTTTGATCCCCGGTTCGATCCGGAGAACCTGGCGGCTTCCTTTGAAACGGCGGAAGATGAAGAATGGTTTGCTGACGGAGGATATGATCGATGAAGTGGTTTCTGGATGTGCTGCGCGGCATGGTGATTGGCCTGGCCAACGTGATCCCCGGTGTTTCCGGCGGGACCATGATGGTCTCCATGGGCATTTATGATAAACTGATCTACAGTATCAATAACCTCTTCAAAAAGTTTAAGGAATGCTTTAGGATCCTGCTGCCCTACCTGGTGGGTATGCTCCTGGCGATCGTGCTCGGCTCCTTTGCCCTGAAGGCGGCGTTCCGGGACTATCCGCTCCCGACCAACGCCCTGTTCATCGGACTGATCCTCGGCAGCCTGCCTTTCATCCTCAAGGAGATGAAAGGGGAGAAGATCGGCTGGCAGGGAGTGGCGGCCTTTGTCCTGCTGTTTGCCCTGGTCGTTTTCCTGAAAGCGATCGAAGCCAACAATGTGACCCGGATCTCCCTGAACGTCGGCACCGTCCTGCTGATGGTCCTGCTCGGCGCGATCTGCTCCGCGGCCATGGTGATCCCCGGCGTTAGCGGCAGCATGATCCTGAAAACACTCGGGTACTATGAACCGGTCGTAACCGAAGCGATCCCGGCGACCATCAAGGGGATCACCTCCGGCGACTGGTCGGTCGTCCTTCATAATCTCGGTATCCTGCTGCCGTTCCTGATCGGCATCGTGGTAGGTATTTTCGGCATAGCCAGACTGATCGAAGTCCTGATGAAGAAGTGGAAGGGCCGTACGTATTGCGGCATTCTCGGCATGGTAGCCGCGTCCCCGGTGGTCATCCTGATGGATAAATCCATTTACGAGGGGTTCAATTGGGTGATCTGCCTGGTGTCCGTTGTGGCCCTGGGAATCGGGATCCTGATCGCGGCAAAACTGGGCGGAGACCCGGAACCGGTAAAGGAATAAAAAAGTATTTGACAAGCGCCCCAAAATCGTGTATATTTACAAAGTCGCCTGCGGGACAGACCGCGGGAAGGTTGCACCGGGGTGTAGCGCAGTCTGGCTAGCGCACGTGCTTTGGGAGCATGGGGCCGGGGGTTCGAATCCCTTCACCCCGACAGCTTTTCACTCCGGCTTATGTGGCCCCGTGGTCAAGAGGCCTAAGACATCGCCCTTTCACGGCGGTAACTCGGGTTCGAATCCCGACGGGGTCACTCTTTCCTTTCCGATATGGGCCTTTAGCTCAGTTGGTCAGAGCGGCCGGCTCATAACCGGTTGGTCCGGGGTTCAAGTCCCTGAAGGCCCACAGCCTATTTGGCCCGGTAGCTCAGTTGGTTAGAGCGCCAGCCTGTCACGCTGGAGGTCGAGGGTTCGAGCCCCTTCCGGGTCGCCACTTTCAGGAGTGAATTCGCAGGCT
>JAFQZZ010000022.1 GCA_017405645.1 Bacillota bacterium | reverse complement strand
TCCCCAAGATAAGTATAGCCGCCTTGCCCGTTCAAGTACTCATTTACAACCATCATCTTAAACTCAAAACTGTATTTCGCCATAACAAAACTGACCTCCTCAAGTTAGATTCTTGGTCTAACTTTTGGGGGTCAGTTCATTGGCCCGGGGCTTTCTGTTTTGAAACGATTCTTTTTAGAACGGGATCCACCTGGAATAATTCAGGCCGCCGTCATTGCTGTACCACCATTCGCCTCCGGAGGTGGAGACCAGCACCTTGATGGAAGAGGACCCGGAAGTGACCGTAAAGAGATACCCTTTTACCGGTCCGATGTTATCGATCATCTCGTAGCGCATGGAATAGTTTTTTACACCGGGATAGCCCATCCGCATGAATTCGGTCACGTATTTCTCCGCTGTGGGTTCGGAGCCGACGACATTGTTTCCCTTCTGCTGCTGCTGCTTATTGACGGCGCCGGCCCAGTTGCCGCTGGGAGAGGTGATGATCACGGTCCGGGTATTGCCGTTCCAGCCCACATCATACCCCAGCGCCTCCGCCAGGAAGCGGATCGGGGCGTAGGTCCGGCTGTTTTTGATCACGGCATTGGTGTCCATGGTCACCAGGCGGTGCCAGAACAGGGTGTTGTCGGGTTCGTTGGGGTAATAGTAGGAAGATACCCACTTATATCCGCCCCAGGCCTGGTTCGTGTCGATGGGGAAGTGGACCATGGCCTGCAATTGATAACCCTGTCCGCTCTGGGGCATGACCGAACCGCTTTTGAAAAAGGCTGCTTCCCGGGAATCGCCGTTCCAGCCCACCTTCACGCCGCTCATGAAGTTGGCCACAGCTCGGAAAGGCACCATGGTCCGCCCGTTATTGTCGATGTACGGGTAACCCAGGTCGTTGTTGAAAGTAACGGCTTTTCCGTCTACGGTGACCTTCACATTGGAAGAGTCTGCGTAGGCGCAGGTCAGAGAAAGCGAGAACACCATCGTCAGCACTAATACAGACGCCAGAATTCTGCGAAACGTTCTTTTTTTCATAATAATTCCTCCAAATCAACCAAAATCGGATACTTCTATTCATCCCAATTATATCCTCATCGATCCTTTTGCGCAAGACGGGAAAATTTTTATTTTGTTACCGAAATATCTTGACAGACGCGCGGGATCGGAGTAATATAAGTTCGGTACCAAAACAAATAGATCGATCTAATCACTGTAACCCTTCGGAGTAAACAATTGGAAACACACACAGGAGGCTGATAAGTATGGACAAGAATATCGAAGAACGGCTGTTTGCGTACATGATCCGCCTGCCTCATTTCATGCGGGCGAAGATGATGAGCACAGACATGCCGCCCCAGGGCCCGGGGCCGGAAGGCTTCGGCCCCCGGATGCACGGACCGGGGATGATGGGACCCGGTCACGGACCTATGGGCCCCGGACGCTGCGGCGGCCCCGGGCATGGACCCATGGGCCCCGGCGGCCCCATGGGACACGGCCCCGGCAGAGGCCGGCGGTTCCTGTCCCGGGAGCGGGTGCTGGAAGTCCTGCTGGAGCATGAAGATGGCGTCCGGCAGAAGACCATCGCCGGTGAATTAAAGGTGAATCCTTCTTCCATGTCCGAGTTCATCGACCGGCTGGAGGCAGACGGCTACATCGAACGGAACGTAGATCCCGCAGACAAGCGGGCCACCCTGATCCGCCTGACGGAAAAGGGAAAAGCCAGGGCCTTCGAACTGCAGGACGAACGGACGGAAAAACTCCGGGAACTGTTCGGGGCTTTGAGCGAAGAAGAGAAAGAGGAACTGCTGAAGATCCTGGAGAAGCTGGTGGGCGGGGAGCCGGAGGAATAATTATCCCCGGCCGTCCCCGGACAGGATCTCCGGCAAAAGAGACCGAAGACGCATCCTGATGGAAATCAGGGTGCGTTTTTCTTAGAGTCAATGGGGAGTCAATGGGGACGGTTCTTCTGACTCATTTTTATCAGCCCTCTTTCGGTCAACGGAAGGGGGCTTCCTTTTGAACTTATCCCCCCAAACGGCGTAATCTGTGATATAATATTTCAATTAAGAAAAATCGGAAAGGATGAAGATCGATGAAAGAGTATCAGAAGATCCTGGCAGGGTACCGGGAAGAGATGTTCCGGACCCTACAGGAACTGGTTTCCATAGAAAGCGTCGTGGCGGAGCCGAAGGGGGGCCTTCCCTTTGGGGAAAACGTGGAGAAGGTCTTTCGGAAGGCCCTTCAGAAGTGCGAAGACTTCGGTTTTGAGACCTTCGATGCAGATCATTTCGGCGGTCACGCCGAGTTCGGCGAAGGCGAAGAATGCATGGGCATCCTGGCCCATCTGGACGTGGTGCCCCTGGGAGAAGGCTGGGATTACGATCCCCTGGGCGGGATCATCGAAAACGGCCGGATGTACGGCCGGGGGACCAATGACGACAAGGGACCGGCGGTGGCGGCCATGTACGCCCTGCGGGCAGTGAAGGAAAGCGGCGCGAAGTTCAACAAGCGGGTGCGGCTGATCTTCGGGCTGGACGAGGAAGTCGGCGAATGGGAAGGCATCTACGAGTATTTCGACCGGGCCGGAGTTCCGGATTTCGGGTTCACGCCGGATGCGGATTTCCCCCTGGTGCAGGCGGAAATGGGCATCTTGGTCTTCGACCTGGTGAAGAAGTTCGGAAAGTCCCCCAAAGGCGGCTGCGTCCTGAAGAGTATTCAGGGCGGCCAGGCCTATAACATGGTGGCGGACAAGTGTTCGGCGGTGATCACCGGGGACAATGCGGCCATCAAGAGCAAGGTGGAGGCCTATCGGGAGCACACGGCTTACGAGATCTCCTGCAGGGCCCGGGGACGCAGCATGGAAGTGACGGCGCTGGGGGTTCCGGCCCACGGCGCACACCCGGAGAAGGGCGTCAACGCCATCTCCATTATGATGGATTTCCTGAAGGAGATCACCTTCGGGAACGATGACGTGAATGACTTCATTGAGTTTTACAATAAAAAGATCGGCTTCAACCTCCACGGGTGGCAGATCGGCGCCGGGTTCAAGGATGAACTTTCCGGGGACCTGATCTGGAACACCGGGGTCATCGACGAGAACGAGGAGCGGGGCAGCATCACTGTGAACATCCGCTACCCGGTCACCGGAAGCGGAGAGGAAGTCTACGAGGGCATGGCGCCCCACCTGGACGAATACGGGGTGGGCGTGGTGAAGCTTGCGGACAAGGAAGCTCTGTGTCTGGAATCCGACGATCCCCTGGTGGTGACGCTGATGGATATCTACCGGAAGCATACCGGGGACGAGGAGGCGCAGCCCCTGGTCATCGGCGGCGGGACCTATGCCCGGGTGCTGAACCACGGGGTGGCCTACGGGATCAAGTTCCCCGGCGAAGAAGCCACGGAACACCAGAAGAACGAGTACATCGACCTGGATAATATGATGAAAGCGGCGGCAATCTATGCGGAAGCGATCTTCCGGCTGTGCTGCGCAGAGGAAGAGAATGAGTGAGATCAGAGAATTTCAGATAAAGAACGAATCGGAAACGGCTGAATTGGCGGAGGAACTGGCGGCCCGGCTGGGCCCCGGCGACCTGGTGGCCCTCTACGGGGACCTGGGCACCGGGAAGACCACCTTCTGCAAGGCGGCGATCCGGGCTCTGGGAGTGGCGGAGACCGTCACCAGCCCCACCTTCACCATCGTGAAGGAATACCGGGGGCGCCTGCCGGTGTACCATTTTGACGTGTACCGGGTCCACAGCGAGGAGGATCTCTTCGAGATC
The DNA here is from genome assembly GCA_017405645.1 of Bacillota bacterium. Classification (GTDB taxonomy): domain Bacteria; phylum Bacillota; class Clostridia; order Peptostreptococcales; family Anaerovoracaceae; genus RUG14258. The sequence goes on along the minus strand of JAFQZZ010000022.1, from coordinate 67,954 downwards.
GGATGCGAAGAATACTTCTTCGGGCAGGGCGTCTGCTTTGTGGAGTGGGCGGACCTGATCGAAGGCCTGTTGGAAGAGGTGGAGCCGGAACATCTGTACCGGATCCGGTTCGAGTATACGGAAGAAGAAGAGGGGAGGCGGATTCTCATTGAATATCCTGGCGATTGAGACCACGGCGGCAGCGGCTTCGGCGGCCATTATCGACGGGGATGAATGCGTCCACGAAGTGAAGTCGGAAGCCAACATGACCCACCTGCAAAACCTGATGCCCCTGATCGAACAGGTGCTGGAGGACTGCGATCTGCGCCTTTCGGATATCGGCGGCATCGCCGTGTCCCGGGGACCGGGTTCCTTTACCGGCATCCGCATCGGCATGGCAACTGCCAAGGGGCTGGCCCAGGTGCTGAAGGTGCCGGTGGCGGAAGTGCCCACCCTGAAGGCCATGTCCATGAACGGATGGAATTTCGGCGGCATCGTCTGCCCGGTGCTGGACGCCCGGCGCAGTCAGGTGTATTCCGCCGCTTATGTGTTTGAAGAAGATGAAATGAAGGAGATCCTGCCGGAAGGGGCTTACGATCCCCGGACCGTGGCAGACGCGGTGGCGGGAAAAGGCCCGGTGCTCTTCATGGGCGACGGGATCGGCAATCCGAAGATCCGGACGATCCTGGAGGAAGGCGTCGGACAGGAAGCCTTTTTCGCATCGGAGGAACGGCGCTTCCAGACGGCGGAAATGGTGGCCGTGCTGGGGCTGGAGATCTTTAAGGAAGGCAAGGCAGTGCCCTATGACCGGGCGCAGCCGGAGTATTTGAGAAAATCCGAAGCGGAGCGGAAACGGGAAGAAAAGGAGAAAACAAAATGAGTGAAAAGTATTGTCCGAACTGCGGAACGGCTGTGACGGAAACAATGAAATTCTGCCCGAACTGCGGGATCCGCGTGGAAGGGCTGTTCGAAGAGGTCGGGCAGCAGAGCGAGACCCGGCAGGGCCCGTCTTTCGACGGACAGCAAAGCCAGGCTTATCAATATGCCAATTACAATGCCGACTACAGCGCCATGAACGGTGTGGACCCCAACTGGCCGGTAAGAAGCAAGATCGCGGCCGGGGTGCTGGGCATCGTCCTGGGAGGCCTGGGGATCCACAAGTTTTATCTGGGGAAGATCGGCCTGGGCATCGTTTACATCCTCTTCGTATGGACCGGTATCCCCTCGATCATCGGACTGGTGGAAGGGATCATCTATCTCTGCACCGATGACCTGACCTTCCAGCTGAAGCACCGGGTGAGACTGGAATGAGCGGGACGGAAAAGTCTTTGGACCGGCCCGTCCGGATCCGCCGGATGACGAAGGCGGACATCCACGGTGTATGGGAAGTGGAGAAACTCTGCTTTCCGGACCCCTGGTCCCGGGAAGCCTTTGAAGCGGAACTCAGCGGGCTGAACCCTACCGTCTATTTCGTGGCGGAAGCGGAGAACGGAACGATCTGCGGGTACATGGGCGTCTGGCACATCCTGGACGAAGGCCACATCACCAACGTGGCGGTCCGCCCGGACTGCCGGCGGCTCGGCATCGGCCGGCAGCTGGTGGAGGCGGTGCTGGCGGACGGCCATCAAAAGGGAATCTACAATTTCACCCTGGAGGTGCGGGTCTCCAATGAAGCGGCCCGGGCTCTGTATCGTGAACTGGGATTTGAACCGGCGGGAGTGAGGAAACGCTATTATTCCGACGGGGAAGACGCCCTGATCATGTGGCTCACGGAGAAGCTGCCTGTTCTGTAGGAAAGAAACGGACTTATGACAACGAATGAGAAAATGAACAGAAAACCACCGAAAAACGGGAAGGAATACCTCTGCCTGGCTATCGAGTCCAGCTGCGACGAGACGGCGGCGGCAGTGGTGACGGACGGCCGGAACGTCCTGTCCAACATCATTTCTTCCCAGATCGACATCCATAAAGCATACGGCGGCGTGGTGCCGGAGATCGCTTCCCGGCATCACCTGAACAACATCAGCACCGTGGTGGACCAGACCCTGGAGGAGGCGGGCGTCTCCTTCGAAGACATCGACTTCATCGGCGTCACCAACCGGCCGGGTCTCATCGGCGCCCTGCTGATCGGCACCGCCACGGCCAAGGCCCTGGCCTTTGCCCTGGACGTGTCCCTCATCGGCGTGCACCACATCCGGGGCCATATCTGCGCCAACTACATTGCCCACCCGGACCTGAAACCACCCTTTGCGTCCCTGGTGGTGTCCGGCGGACATTCCACCCTGGCGGACGTGAAGGATTACACGGAGTATGAGATCCTGGGCCAGACCCGGGACGACGCTGCGGGGGAAGCCTTCGACAAGGTGGCGAGGGTGCTGGGACTGGGATATCCCGGCGGGCCTCTTCTGGACAAACTGGCGAAGGAAGGCGATCCGGAGGCCATTCCCTTCAAGCGGGTCTACCTGGAGAAAGACAGTTACGACTTCAGCTTTTCCGGCACCAAGACCGGCGTGCTGAACTACCTGAACGGCAAGCGGCAGAAGGGCGAAGAATTCAATCCGGCGGACGTGGCTGCCAGCTTCCAGGCGGCAGTCGTGGAAGTGCTGGTGGAGAAGAGCGTGCGGCTCTGCAAAGAGCGGGGCCGGGACAAGTTGGTGCTGGCCGGCGGCGTGGCCGCCAACAGCTGCCTTCGGGCGGAACTGGAAAAGGCCTGCTGGCAGAACGGCATTGAACTCTACATGCCGCCCCTCATCCTCTGCACCGACAACGCCGCCATGATCGGCTGCGCGGCCTATTACGAATTCCTGGCCGGCGCGGAAGACGAGACCATGACGCTGGACGCCTATCCCAATGCGGAGTTGTAAACAACGAAATCAAGACATAAAAAGAACCGATGGTCATGAACGACCATCGGTTTTTTATATTCATTAAAGGATCGCCAGCAGCCGGTCCAGAATCTCTTCCGCGTCGCCCGCGAAACCGTAATCCGCCGCCGCAAAGATCGGGGCCTGGGGATTCCGGTTGATGGCGATGACCGTGCCGGACTCCTTCATGCCCGCCAGGTGCTGGGTCATGCCGGAGATGCCCACGGCCACATAGACTTTCGGGGAGACCGTTCTTCCCGTCAGGCCTATCTGGCAGGCTTCCTCCGCCAGGCCGGCCCGGACCGCGCCTCTCGAAGCGCCGACCTCGCCGCCGGTCTTTTCCGTCAGCTGTCGCAGTTTTTCGAACCCGCTCTTTGTCAGGCCTCTGCCGCCGGACCAGCAGATGTCCCCGCCGCAGTCCGCCAGCAGCGCTTTCAGCTCTTCGGCACTATTCAGCATCTGCACCTGTTTTTCCTCGTGCTTCGCGCCCCGGCCGAAGATGCCGCCGGAGATGACCATCTTCATCACTTCCGAGGTCCCTTCGTAGATCTCCGTGATCTTCGCGTCCCGCATGTATCTTTCCAGAGGCAGGTCTTTCATGTACCCGTAGCCGCCGTGGAACTGGACGGCTTTGATGGTGGTCTCCATGGCCACCGTGGAGCAGGCCAGCTTCGCCTTGGCCGCCGTGACGGCGATGTCGTTTTTCCCCTGGTCCAGGTGGGCTGCCGCCCGGTACAAAAGGAACCGGGCCCCTTCGATCTTGGTCTCCAGCTCCGCCATGGCAAAGGACAGTGCCTGGAGGCTGCTCAGGGGCTTCCCGAACTGTTCCCGGTGCTTCATGTAACGGACCGTCATGTCGAAGGCTTCCTGGGCGATGCCCAAAGCCTGGGCCGCGATCCCCAGACGCCCCACGTCCAGGGCGGTCATGGCGACCTTGAAGCCTTTGCCTTCTTCGTAAAGCAGGTTTTCTTTCGGGACTTTGCAGTTGCTGAACAGCAGTTCCGCCACCGTGGAGCCCCGGATCCCCAGTTTATTCTCGTTGGTGCCGAAGGAGAAACCCGGCATGCCCTTTTCCACGATGAAGGCGCTGATCCCGTGGTTCCCCTTGGATTTATCCGTCATGGCCATGACCACGTAGATGTCGGCGACGCCTGCGCCGGAAATGAACATCTTCGATCCGTTCAGCAGCCAGTGGTCGCCCTTGTCCTCAGCGATGGTCTGCTGCATGGCGGCGTCGGTGCCGGCGTTGGGTTCCGTCAGCCCGAAAGCGCCGATCTTCCGGCCGGAGGCCAGGTCCGGCACGTATTTCCGCTTCTGTTCTTCCGTGCCGTAGGTGAAGATGGGCCAGGTGGCCAGGGCATGGTGGGTCTGCACCGCCACTCCATGGGAGGCGCTGACCTTGGAGATCTCCTCCACCAGCATGACGTAGGTCTGGTAATCCAGTCCCATGCCTTCGTATTCTTTGGGGAAGGGCATCCCCAGGAAGCCCATTTCACCCAGCATTTTCATGGTCCTTATGGGGTAGGTCTGCGTGTCATCCATCTGACGCAGTTCGGGCCGGATCTCCTTTTCGCAGAATTCCCGGATCCGGGCTTTCAGCGCCAGCTGTTCTTCCGTATAATCAAAATTCATCAAGGCTGTTCATCTCCTGTCTTTTGAATCATTTTTAACCAGTTATCAGTATACCATAAATACCCGTTTTGTGTTATAATAATCCTGTTTTAGCAGACCGAAAGAAAGAATAGGTGACAAAAATGACGGTGATTTCAGCCAAGGACATCGGCAAGGCCTACGGCATTGACGTGATCCTGGAAAACATCACATTCCATATAAACGAAAAAGACCGGGTGGGGCTGATTGGCCTGAACGGCGCCGGAAAGACTACCCTCCTGAGCATCATCGGCGGCGAACTGGCCCCGGACGACGGGACCCTGAACATTGCGCCGGGGGTGAAGTTGGGCTACCTGCACCAGGACGGCAACTTCGAGAGCAGCAATACGATCTACGATGAATTCCTGCTGCTGTTTTCGGACGTTATCGCCATGGAGGCCCGGCTGAAAGAGGTCATGGAGGAGATCTCCACGGCGTCGGCAAAGGGCGGGGATACGGAAGCCCTGATGGAGGAGTATGCCCGGCTGACGGATGAATTCAACGACCGGAACGGTTACGGATACAAGAGCGAGATCCGGGGGATCCTGACGGCCCTGGGATTCACAGAAGAGGACTACGGTAAGCGGATCGATTCCCTCTCCGGCGGCGAGAAGACCCGGCTGTCACTGGGGGTCCTGCTGCTGAAACAGCCGGACAACCTGCTGCTGGACGAGCCCACCAACCACCTGGACATCGACACCCTGAAGTGGCTGGAGGGTCAGCTGCGCGCCTATAACGGCACCGTGATCCTGATCTCCCACGACCGGTACTTCCTGGACCGGACCGTAACCCGGATTTTTGAAGTGGAAAACCATCAACTGAATATCTACAACTGCAATTACACCGACTACATCACCCGCAAGAAGGAGCGGGAGGCGGCGGCCCTGAAGCTGTATGAGGCGAACCAGCGGGAAATCGAAAAACAGGAAGAGATGATCCGCCGGTTCAAGCAGCACGGCACGGAGAAGCTGGCCAACCGGGCCAAATCCCGGGAGAAGAAGCTGGAGAAGATGGAGGTGCTGGACAAACCCGTCCTCTCCTTCGATAAAATGAAGCTGCATTTCCGGACCCTCTTTTCCAGCGGCAACGACGTGGCTTCCGGGAAGGACCTGTCCATGGCTTTCGGGGAGCGGCAGCTGTTCAAAAACGTTGAATTTGACATTAAGAAGGACGAGCGGGTCTGCCTGATCGGCCCCAACGGCATCGGTAAGACCACGCTGCTGAAGATGCTGCTGGAACAGGAGTCTCCCGACACCGGCGTGATCCGGCTGGGGCAGAACGTTTCCATCGGTTACTACGACCAGGAGCAGCAGATGCTGGACCCGGACAAGACGGTGCTGGAGGAACTCCATTCCGCCTACCGGCTCTACACCCAGAAGGAACTGCGGAACATCCTGGGCAGCTTTCTCTTCCGGGGGGACGATGTGTTCAAGCAGGTGGGATCCCTCTCCGGCGGGGAGAAAGCGAGGCTTTCCCTTTTAAAGATCATGATGACCGGTGCGAACTTCCTGGTGATGGACGAACCCACCAACCACCTGGACATTCCTTCGAAGGAAGTCTTCGAGGATGCGTTGCTGGAATTCCCGGGGACCCTGCTGATGGTCTCCCACGACCGGTATTTCCTGGGCAAGATCCCCACGAGGATCCTGGAACTGACGGAAGAGGGGCTGACGGAATACCTGGGGCAGTACGATTACTACCTGGAGAAAAAGGCTCAGCTGGAGGGCAAAGGCGGGGAGGAAGCCGACGGGACGGAACCCGGCGGCGGCTCCGGCGAACTGACCAAGACCCAGCTGAAAGAACTGCGCCGGAAAGAGAAGGAGAAGGAACAGGAAGAGCGACGGAAGAGAAAAGAGCGGCAGCAGCTGGAAGAGAAGATCATGGAACTGGCGCTGAAGATCAACGAACTCCACGAATACATGTGCCTGGAAGAGGTCTTCACCAACCACGAAAAGATGTGGGAAGCCGACCGGCAGCTGAAGGAGGCGGAAGCCGAACTGGACAGCTGCTACGATCTCTGGGCGGAAGAGTAGAAAAAAAGTCCGAAGAGTCTTGCACCTTGCCCGACATTCATTTATAATGGCGGTAGTACATCATCCGGAGGTTAGAATTATGGTATTCGAAACAATCAAGAAAATCATTGCGGAACAGCTGAGTTTATCAGATCCATCCAAAATCACCATGGAAACATCTCTGATCAAGGATTTAGAGGCCGATTCCCTGGATGCCGTGGAAATCGTCCTGGCGATTGAAGAAGAATATGATATCGAGATCCCTGATGAAGTGGCAGAGACCTTTACCCTGGTCGCAGACCTGGTGAAATATGTTGAAGAGGAAATCTGATCAGACATTCCGGAGCCTCGTTTCTCAGAGAACGGGGCTCTTTTCTTTTATATATAAAAGGGGACAGACAACTATGAAGCGACAGATCATTTTATTACTTACTATTTTGATATTGACCTGCATCCCGGCCTTCGCCGAAGAGGCGCCCGCAGCCGGCAGCCTGCCGGAAGGCCTGTGCCTGGCGGTGCCGGCGGCAGACGGGGAAACCTTCGTCCGGCCCCAGGAGATCGGCGGGGAAAACTGGCTCTTCCTGCCGGCCTTTGCGGACCTGAGCGCCCTGCAGCTTCGCTCGGATGCGGAGGGACTGCAGCTGACCTACGGCGAGGCGGCGGTGCCGGCGGATAACGACGGGACCACGGACCTGACCCAGCTGTATCCGGAAGAACCGGCGGACGGCGTTTACCGGGTGGGCGTGTTCTGGGACGGAGGATTCTCCTATCTGAACCTGATGCATTCGGAGAGCGTGACGGCCCTGTTCCTGGACAGCGCGGATCCGGAGAAGGACCGGAAATGGGTGGAAGCCAGCCCAGACAAGAGCCATAAGGCGAAGGGCATGCTGACGATGATGGATGCGGAGGGCACCCTGCAGTACCGGGGAGACCTGAAGCAGATCAAGGGCCGGGGAAATTCCACCTGGCGGGAGCCCAAGAAGCCTTACCAGCTGAAACTGAAAGAAGCGGCGGACCTGATGGGAACGGGAGACCCGGCGGAAGCGTCGGTCACCTGGCTGCTGCTGACCAATTATTCCGATGAGACCCTGCTGGCCAACCGGGTCATGTTCGCCCTGGCGGCGGACCTGGGCCTAGACTACACGCCTCACTGCCGGCCGGTGGACCTATATTACGACGGGGAGTACCGGGGCAGCTATCTGCTGTCGGAAAAGACCGAAGTGGGGGAAGGCCGGGTGGAAGTCCGGGACCTGGAAGAGGCCATTGAAAAAGCCAATCCGGACGTGGAAGACATGGACGAACTTCCGACCGCGATCGACGTGAACAAGCTGAACAACGAATTTCAGTACGTCCAGGGCCTGAAGGCTCCGAAGGACATTACCGGCGGCTATCTGCTGGAAGTGGACTACGAAGATCGGGCCCGGGAGGAGAAGAGCTGGTTCTCCACCTCGGACGGATATTACCTGACGGTGAAGAGTCCGGAATACGCACCGAAGACGGCGGTGGAATACATCAGCCAGGAGTTTCAGAAGCTGGAGAACGCCATCGATAACGGGGGGACGGATCCCGAAACCGGCAAGGCCCTGCCCGAAATCGCGGACATCACGTCTCTGGCGGCCTTCTTCCTGGTGGAGGAGATCTCCTACGATACGGACGCTTACGTTTCTTCCTGTTATCTGTACAAACCGGAAGGAAAGTCCCTGTTCTACGCCGGACCGGTCTGGGATTTTGACGCGGTGATGGGACGGGGAGATATGGAGATAGATTACCGGACCTTCTTCGCCGGGAATACCTCCATCGGCCACCGGCTCCTGCAGCTTCCGCAGTTCCGGGAGGAAGTCCAAAGGCTTTATGAAGAGAAGTTCGACCCGCTGATGGGATACCTGCTGGAAGGGGAGGAGACCGCTGCGGCGGATCAGCTCCGGTCCCTGACGGAATACCGGCAGGAGATGGCGGCCAGCGAACGGATGAATTCGGTCCTCTGGCCCGGCATCTGGGAAAACGAGAAGCAGAGCTACGGATCCGGCGTGGCGGACTGGGGCAACCGGATGAAGGAACACAACGACTGGCTCCGCCAGGAAATGGCGGACTGGGATGAGAATACCGAGATTCCCTATTATTTCTGGGACGTGTCCCCGGAGGACTGGTACGCGGATGCCTTTACCTTTGTATATGAGCGAAAGCTCATGAACGGGATCAGCGAATTCCTGTTCGGACCGGAAAAGCCCATTACCCGGGCCATGGTGGTGACGATCCTCCACCGGATCGCCGGACAACCCCGGCCCCAGGAAGCGAATGCCTATTCCGACGTGCCGGAGAACGTCTGGTACACGGCGGCGGTGAACTGGGCTTCGGAGCAGGGCCTGACGGCCGGCTATCCCGACGGAACGTTCCAGCCGGACAGAAAGATCACCCGGGAGGAATTCGCGGTGATGCTGTACCGGTACGAACAGTTGACGGCGGAGACCGGCCCGGTGTCGGAAGATGCCTTGTCCGCTTTTAAGGATAAAAACAAGATCGGATCCTGGGCGGTGGAAGCTACAGCCTGGTCGGTGGAGAACGGGATCCTGAACGGGACCGGCAAAGGCTTGCTGGAACCCAGGAGCAACACGAAACGGTGCCAGGCAGCGGCGATGATACAGCGCTATCTCACCCGGGAACCGGCGGATCCGGCGTAACTTGTTAAACTTTTTATCAAACTTGTTAAACTTTTTGTCAAAGTCGGATGACAAGCCCCCGGTTGGTATGGTATAATACGTTATCTGAGTGTTTTCGGACAGGATACTGAAAGTGAGAAGGGGCATGTATTCAAAAGAAAAGAGAAAGGTTTCTCCCTCCGTTATCCGGCGTCTGCCCAAGTACCGCAGATGCCTGCTGGAACTGAAAAACAGCGGGGTCCAGAGGATCTCTTCCCGGGAACTCAGCCGGATCACCGGTCTGACCGCTTCCCAGATCCGCCAGGACCTAAACAATTTCGGCGGTTTCGGCCAGCAGGGATACGGATACAACGTGGAGGAACTGTTTGAAGAAGTCGGGGGCATCCTGGGACTGGACAAGGAATATACGGTAGTGATGGTGGGCTTCGGCAACCTGGGCCAGGCCGTTTCCAACTACCTGCAGAATAAGGAAGGGTTTGAACTGAGCGGGATCTTCGATGTGAATCCGTCGCTGATCGGCAGCGCGCTTTGCGGACTGAAGGTCCGGGACGCGTCGGAACTGGAGGAGTACCTCCGTGGCAATGAAGTGGACATCGGGATCATCGCCACCGATAAAGGCAGCGCCCAGTCCGTGGCGGATGTGCTCAGCGCGGCCGGCGTGAAGGGCATCTGGAACTTTGCCCCGCTGGACCTGGTGGTGCCGGAAAACGTGATGCTGGAGAATGTCCATCTGAGCGACAGCCTGTACACACTGGCTTATTACATCAGCGAACACGAAAAGTAAAAGGGATGCAAAAAATTAAAAAATGTGGCATTCGCCACATTTTTTATTGACATCTTTTCGTTTTTAGCCTTCAACGATAGCGCCCATCGGGCAGGAATCTGTGCAGGCACCGCAGTCGATACAATCCGCTGTGATCATGTATCCGGGACCGCCTTCAACGATAGCGCCCATGGGGCAGGAATCTGTGCAAGCGCCGCAAGCGATGCAATCATCAGTGATCTTATAAGCCATAGTATTACCTCCTTCATATACGTAGGATTCCCCTTCTTCATTGGAATCACAGAAGTAATTATAACAGATTGTATTTTAGAGTACAACACCCTTTTTAAAGAAATTTTTGCTCCATTCGGGCAAATTTTTGAGAAAAGAGAACGAAAAAGGAACCTGGACATGGAAGTTTACGGACTGGTGGGAAAAAGCGGAACAGGAAAGAGTTATCAGGCCCTGGGCCTCTGTCAGGAGCGGGGGATCCCCTGCCTGATCGACGACGGTCTTTTCATCGGCCAGAACCAGATCTATGCCGGTCAGTCCGCCAAGCGGGCCGAGACCAAGATGGGGGCAGTCAAGACCGCCATTTTCACGGAAGAGGAACACCGGGACTCCGTCATGGAAGCCATCCGGAAGGTGGATCCCTCCGCCATCCTCATCCTGGGGACGTCGGACCGGATGATCTACCGGATCGCAGCCCGGCTGGAGCTTCCGGAACCGAAGGAACTGATCCGGATCGAGGACATCGCGGATCCGGAAGACATTTTCCAGGCAAGGCTGAACCGGGTGAAGAGCGGGAAACACGCTATCCCGGTGCCCACGTTCCAGCTGAAGCGGGAATTCTCCGGCTACTTCCTCAAGCCCATGCGGACCCTGCGCCGGATCGGCGGGATGATCGGCGACGACCCGGAAAAGTCGGAAGTGCGGCCCACCTTCAGCAATTTAGGGGAGTATTCCATTTCCGAACGGGCGGTCTACGACATCATCCGCTGTGCGCTGCGGGAGGACCGGATCGTGAAAAAGATCCTGGAAACGGACATCCACCGTTCCGAAGGAGGCATGGTGCTGTTTGTCAGCGTGATCCTGCCCTACGGGGTGCGGATCCGTTCCTGCGCAGAGGAGATCCAGAAGATCCTGCGGGACGAAGTGGAGGAATACACGGGGTTCCACATCACGGGCGTGAACATTACCGTGAAGGGACTGGCATAAACGGGAGAAGACAATGATATTCACCGGGACTTTGGTCAACGGCATCGCCATCGTCGTATGCGCGGTGGCCGGCACTTTTTTCATACGAAACATTCCGGAACGCTTCCGGGAGATCATCATGAAGGCCCTGGCCCTGTCCACGATCTTCGTGGGGATCTCCGGCGCTCTCGGCACCGAGAACGTGATCGTGCTGATCGTCAGCCTGGTAGCGGGCAGCATCATCGGGGAAGCCCTGGACATCGACGGCTGGATGAACCGGCTGGGGAAATACGCGGAGAAGAAGCTGGGCTTCGGGGAAGGCAACTTTTCCAAAGGTTTCGTCACCGCCTCGATCCTTTACTGCACCGGGGCCATGGCCATCGTCGGCGCCATGAACTCCGGGATCCTGCTGGATCATTCCACCCTGTTCGCCAAGTCCATCCTGGACGGAGTCATCGGGGTGATCTTTGCCGGCGCCATGGGCATCGGCGTGGCCTTTTCGGCCATTCCCACCATGCTCTATGAAGGCCTGATCGCCTTCGCGGCCTACTTCGCCGGGGACTTTATGCCCCCGGAAATGATCACGGAGATGGGTGCGGCAGGCAGCCTGATCATCTCCGCCATCGGCATCAATTTCCTGGAGATCGGCAGCATGAAGCCCATCAAGGTGGCCAATATGATCCCGGCGGCTTTCATCCCCTGCATCTGGTTCCCCATTGCGGGGCTGTTTCACTAAAAAATCACAAAAAACCGCAAAAAGATTGCGATTTGGTATTGCAAAAGATGAGATAAGGGTTATAATAATGTTAGCACTCGAGGGAAACGAGTGCTAATAAAATGGAATGAATGATTCATTATAAATCTAAGGAGGTTTCTTTTCATGACAATCAAACCATTAGGCGACAGAGTCGTCATCAAAATGCTGGAAGCAGAAGAAAAATCAAAGGGCGGCATTTTCCTCCCGGGTCAGACCAAGGAAGAACCGCAGATCGCGGAAGTTCTCGCAGTAGGCCCCGGCGAAGTACGGGACGGCGCACTGGTACCGATGCAGGTCAAAGTCGGCGACAAGATCTTATTCCCCAAGTTCATGGGTGTTGACGTTCGCGTGGAAGGCGAAGACCTGATCGTTATCGCAGAAAAAGACATTTTTGCGATTCTTGACTAATAAAACAACAAGTATTCGGAGGAAAACAAAATGGCAAAAGACATTAAATATTCAGAAGACGCAAGAAGAAAGATGGAAGCCGGCGTCAACAAATTAGCCAACGCCGTAAAAGTAACCTTAGGGCCCAAGGGCAGAAACGTTATCCTGGACAAGCGTTTTGGACTGCCGATCATCACCAATGACGGCGTGACCATCGCCAGAGACATCGAACTGGAAGACCGTTACGAAAACATGGGCGCTCAGATGGTCAAGGAAGTTGCCACCAAGACCAACGACACCGCCGGTGACGGTACTACCACCGCGACACTGCTGGCTCAGATCATGATCCGGGAAGGCATGAGAAACGTAGCTGCCGGCGCAAACCCGATGGTACTGAAAAAGGGTATGGAAAAGGCCTGCGACTGTGCCGTGGAAGAACTGAAGAAGATCTCCAAGCAGGTGGAAGGCAAAGAACACATCGCGCAGGTGGCATCCATTTCCGCCAGCGATGCGCAGATCGGTGAACTGATCGCTCACGCCATGGACAAAGTCGGCGTGGAAGGCGTTATCACCGTAGAAGAATCCAAGACACTGGGTACCGAAGTGGACATCGTGGAAGGCATGCAGTTCGAAAGAGGCTACCTGTCCTCCTACATGGTCACCGATACCGACAAGATGGAAGCGGTCATCGAGAACCCCTACATCCTGATCACCGACAAGAAGATCTCCCAGGGCCAGGAACTGGTTCCGATCCTGGAACAGGTTTCCCAGGCGGGCGGCAAACTGCTGGTCATCGCGGAAGACGTGGAAGGCGAAGCGCTGGCTGTACTGGTAGTGAATAAAATCAGAGGCCTGCTGGACAGCGTGGCTGTCAAGGCTCCGGGCTTCGGCGACAGAAGAAAAGAAATGCTGCGGGATATCGGTATCCTGACCGGCGGCGTGGTAGTGGAATCCGACCTGGGCATGGACCTGAAGGAAGCCACACTGGATATGCTGGGCAGAGCCGGAACCGTTAAGGTCAACAAGGATCACTGCGTGATCGTTCACGGCGCAGGGGACCCGGATGCGATCGAAGACAGAGTCAACCAGATCAAAGGCCTGATCGAACTGGAAACATCCGATTTCTCCAGAGAAAAGCTGCAGGAAAGACTGGGCAAGCTGGCCAGCGGCGTTGCGGTCATCCGCGTAGGCGCTGCAACGGAAGCAGAACTCCAGGAAAGAAAGTACAGAATCGAAGACGCACTGAACGCCACCAGTGCTGCTGTGGAAGAAGGTTACGTATCCGGCGGCGGCGTGGCCCTGGTCAACGTATACAAACCGGTTGCGGAATTCGTGGAATCCCTCGAAGGCGACATGAAGACCGGCGCAGCCATCGTGCTGAGAGCCCTGGAGGAACCGCTTCGCCAGATTGCGCTGAATGCGGGCTACGAAGGTTCCATCGTGGTGGAAAAGGTCAAGAAGAGCGACGTGGGCGTAGGCTTCAACGCTGCGACCGAAGAATATGTGAACATGGAAGAAGCGGGCATCATCGACCCGACCATGGTCACCAGATGCGCACTGCAGAACGCGGTTTCCGCTTCCGCACTGCTGCTGACCACCGAAGTGGCGATCATCGACTCCGAAGATCCGATGGAAAAACTCCACAACATGCCGGATGCTTCGATGATGTAATCACGTCACCCGATGCAGACTCCTTAATGAAACAAAGAACCCCCGAAGGATTCCTTCGGGGGTCTTTTCGCGTTGTTGACACCCCATCGGCCCTGTGATACGATGAAACCGATAGAATCGGAATAAGGAGGAATCGAAATGATACCCACAAGAGAAGAAGCGCTGGCGCTTCTGCAGGAATATAACAAGGATGAATTCCATATCAAACACGCTCTGACCGTGGAAGGCGTAATGCGGTATTTCGCAAAGGAACTGGGTTACGGGGACGAAGAGGAATACTGGGCCCTGGTAGGGCTGCTCCACGACCTGGATTTCGAAATGTATCCGGAGGAGCATTGCATCAAAAGCCAGGAGATCATGCGGGAAAGAGGCATCGACGAGGGCATCATCCGCTCCACCGCCAGTCATGGCTATGGGGTCTGCCAGGCGGACATCGTCCCGGAGCATGAGATGGAAAAGGTGCTGTTCGCCACCGATGAACTGACGGGGCTTATCGGCGCCGTAGCCATCATGCGGCCGTCGAAGAGCGTGGACGACCTGGAAGTGAAATCCGTTAAAAAGAAGTTTAAGAACCTCAAGTTCGCAGCGGGCTGTTCCCGGGACGTCATCGAAAAGGGCGCGGAAATGCTGGGCTGGGAACTGGAGGACCTGATCGGCCGGACCATCCTGGCCATGAGAGCCACCGACGTCGTAGATTGATCGAATGAAAGAGTTACTGCAAATCTATCTGGCCTCTGTCAGGGTGGGCGCGCTCACCTTTGGCGGAGGCTATGCCATGCTCCCCATCCTCCAGAAGGAAGTGGTGGAGAGCAAGAGCTGGAATACGGAAGAAGAGATCCTGGACTACTATGCCCTGGCCCAATGCCTGCCCGGACTGATCATGGTGAACACCCTGGGCCTTGTGGGACAGAAGCGAAGGGGCAAAGCCGGCGCTTTGGCGGCAGGCCTGGGGGCCATCACCCCGTCCCTGATCATCATCACCCTGATCGCCGCGGTGCTGACGGCCTTTGCGGATGTGCCGGCGGTGCAGCACGCCTTCGCGGGGATCCGGGTCTGTGTTTGTGTGCTCATTTTCAATTCCATCCTGAAACTGTGGAAGAGCTCCGTCATCGACCGGATCTGCCTGATCCTGTTTTTCGTGATCGTGCTGGGGTCCCTGTTTTTTGACGTCACGCCCATCGCCTTTGTGGTGGCGGCAGCAGTCTTCGGGGTCCTGATGACGGCGGCCCGCACTCCGAAAGGGGGCGGCGCCGCATGATGGTTTACCTGAAACTGTTCTGGGAATTCCTGAAGATCGGGATGTTCTCCGTGGGCGGCGGCATGGCGACCCTGCCCTTCCTCTACGACCTGGGAGAAAAAACCGGCTGGTTCAGCTCCGCCCAGGTGGCGGATATGCTGGCGGTCTCGGAATCCACGCCGGGTCCCATCGGCATTAACATGGCCACTTACGTAGGTTACACCGTGGGCGGACCCCTGGGCTCCGTTCTGGCTTCCGTGGGCATCATCCTGCCGGGGATCGCGCTGGTGCTGATCATTACAGCGATGCTGGAAAAATTCCGGAACAACCGGTATGTGGAAGGCGCATTTTACGGCCTCCGGCCGGCTTCCGTGGCCCTGATCACGGCGGCGGGCCTTCTGGTGGCGAAGATCACCTTCCTGGACGAGGCGCTGCTGGAAGCATATTCCGGCGGGGTATCCGGCGGATTGTTGGATCTCATCAGCTGGAAAGCCGTGATACTGGCGGCGGCCCTGCTGGTCCTGACCCGCTGGTGGGGGCCCACGAAAAAACTGCATCCTGTTTTTTTCATCGCCCTGTCGGCGGTGATTGGGATCGCTTTTTCTTTTTAAATTTCCCTCTGTACAATGCGATTGAAATGAGGTACAATGTAGGATAAAATACGCGGAATGATAAGAGATATATTATACATAGAAGTTAAGAAAGGAAAGGTGACAAATGGCATACTTTTACGATGAACCCTCCAGAACCTTCAGCGAATACCTGCTGGTGCCCGGCTATTCCTCCAAGGACTGCATCCCGGCAAACGTCAGTCTGAAAACCCCGGTGGTCAAGTACCGGAAGGGTGAGGAAGAACCGGCCCTGAGCATGAACATTCCGCTGGTCTCCGCCGTCATGCAGGCGGTATCCGGCGACCAGATGGGCATCGCCCTGGCCCGGGAAGGCGGGATCTCCTTCATCTTCGGTTCCCAGTCCGTGGAGAACCAGGCCTTAATGGTCAGCAAGGTCAAAAAATTCAAAGCGGGCTTCGTGCCCAGCGATTCCAATATCCGTCCGGACCAGACACTGAAAGACATACTGGACCTGAAGGAAAAGAGCGGGCATTCCACCGTGGCCGTCACGGACGACGGAACAGCGGACGGCAAGCTCCTGGGCCTGGTGACCAGCCGGGATTACCGGATCAGCCGGATGAGCCTGGACGAAAAAGTCGAAAACTTCATGACGCCTTTCGAGAAACTGATCTGGGCCAAGGACGGCATCACCTTAAGCGAAGCCAACGACATCATCTGGGACAATAAACTGAACTCCCTGCCCATCGTGGACGCCAACCAGCGGCTGACGGGATTCGTTTTCCGGAAGGACTATGTGGCCCACAAGGAATATCCCAACGAACTGCTGGACGAGAACAAGAGCCTCATCGTCGGCGCCGGCATCAACACCCGGGACTTTGCACAGAGAGTGCCGGCCCTGGTGGACGCCGGGGTGGACATCCTGGTCATCGACTCCTCGGAAGGTTATTCCGAATGGCAGAAGATCACTATCGAATGGATCCGTGAACACTACGGCGACTCCGTGAAGGTGGGCGCCGGAAACGTGGTCGATAAAGAGGGGTTCCGCTTCCTGGCGGAAGCCGGCGCGGACTTCGTGAAGGTCGGCATCGGCGGCGGTTCCATCTGTATCACCCGTGAGACCAAGGGCATCGGCCGGGGCCAGGCGACGGCGCTGATCGACGTCTGTGCGGCCCGGGACGAGTATTTCAAAGAAACCGGGATCTACGTGCCGGTGTGCTCCGACGGCGGCATCGTGTACGATTACCATATGACCCTGGCGCTGGCCATGGGCGCGGACTTCCTGATGCTGGGCAGATATTTCGCCCGGTTCGACGAAAGCCCCTCGGCAAGGGTCAACATCAACGGCAACTACCTGAAGGAGTACTGGGGCGAGGGTTCCAACCGGGCCCGGAACTGGCAGCGGTACGACCTAGGCGGCGACGCAAAGCTCTCCTTCGAAGAAGGCGTGGACTCCTACGTTCCCTACGCCGGCAGCCTGAAGGACAACGTGTCCATGACCCTGGCGAAGATCCGTTCCACCATGTGCAACTGCGGCGC
Organism: Bacillota bacterium; assembly: GCA_017405645.1. GTDB lineage: Bacteria > Bacillota > Clostridia > Peptostreptococcales > Anaerovoracaceae > RUG14258. The sequence goes on along the minus strand of JAFQZZ010000022.1, from coordinate 50,672 downwards.
CCTGAGCATCGAGGAACTCCAGCAAACCGCTAAGATCACCATCGTGTCCGCCACCTCCATCGTGGAAGGCGGCGCCCACGACGTCATCCTCAAGGACAGAGACCTGTCCGTCATGGGAAGATAGCCAAAAAGAAATACAAGACAGCGGCTTGAGCCGCTGTCTTATATTTTTTGTCGTTATTTCCGGATCAGCTCGGTGAGTTTCTTCCCGTAGAAGAAATCATGGGTGAGCTTGTTGTATTCCGCCCACAGGGGCAGGGTCTGGCAGGAGGAAGCCCGCGGACAGGGCGCCGCGTCGCCCGCCAGGCAGGCCACGGCGGAAAGGGAACTCTCCATGGTCTCCAGGATCTCTCCGATGGGGTAGTCTTCCGGCTTCCGGCACAGCTTGTACCCGCCGCCTTTGCCGCTGACGCCGGTAATGAGTTTCCCGTTCACCAGATCTTTTACGATGATCTCCAGATACTTCTTGGAGATCTCCTGTCTTTCGGCGATATCCTTCAGGGGGATGTAGCCGTCCTCCTCGTGTTCTGCCAGGTCGATCATGACCCGCAGGGCGTACCGCCCTTTTGTCGAAATCATCGTTTTATCCTCCCCGGATCCATTTTTACCTATTATACCGCAGGGTGGATAGGAAAACAAGGGGAAAACCAAATAATTACCTATTGACTTGCAGGGTAAATAGGTGTATAGTATCAGTAGCCCGGAAGGAAGCGTTCCGGGCCGGAGAAAACGACAGGAGGAAAGAGATAAAATGAGGATATATGCAGACAATGCGGCCACTACGAAAATGAGCCGCACCGCCATAGATGCCATGGTCTCGGTCATGGAGGAAGAGTTCGGAAACCCCTCCAGCCTGTATGAGATCGGGCAGAATGCCCGGGAGATCCTGGAGAAAGCCCGGGAGGATGTGGCTGTCGTGATCGGGGCGGAGCCCCGGGAGATCATCTTCACTTCCGGCGGCAGCGAGGCCGACAACCAGGCCATCCGTTCCGCGGGGGCCCTGGGCAAACGGAAAGGCAAGAAGCACATCATTTCCACGGCCTTCGAGCATCATGCCATTCTCCATACCCTGAAGCGGATGGAAGAGGAAGGATTTGAAGTGACCCTGCTGGACGTCCACGAAAACGGACTGATCACGCCGGAGGAAGTGGAGGCGGCGATTCGGGAGGATACCTGCCTGGTCACCATTATGTACGCCAACAACGAGATCGGTACCATCCAGCCCATCCCGGAGATTGGGGCAATCTGCAAAAAGCACGGGGTGCTGTTCCACACGGACGCCGTCCAGGCGATGGCGCACCTGCCGATCAACGTGAAAGAACAGAATATCGACATGCTGTCCTGCTCGGCCCATAAATTCCACGGGCCCAAGGGCACCGGATTCCTGTACGCCCGGAAGGGCATTCCGCTGAGGAACCTGATCGAAGGCGGCGCCCAGGAACGGGGCCTTCGGGCCGGGACGGAAAACGTTGCCGGCATCGTGGGACTGGCGGCGGCGCTGAAGGAAGCAACGGACGGCATGGAAGAAAAGATGGCCCATGTGGCGGCCATGCGGGACCGGCTGATCGCCGGACTGAAACAGATCCCCCACTCCGCGCTCAACGGCGACGAAACGAGGCGGCTGCCCGGCAACGTGAACTTCTGCTTTGAAGGCATCGAGGGCGAGTCCCTGCTGCTGCTGCTGGACGACCGGGGCATCTGCGCTTCTTCCGGAAGCGCCTGCACCTCCGGATCCCTGGATCCCAGCCATGTGCTTTTGGCCATCGGCCGGGTGCACGACGTGGCCCACGGATCCCTGCGGCTGAGCCTGGGAGAGGATATCACCGAGGAAGAAGTGGACTACATAATCAAAAACGTCGGTGAAGTAGTGGAATACCTGAGAGGATTCTCCCCCGTATGGAGAGACCTGATGAGCGGTAAAACGGAATTTATTCTTTAGGAGGAGTGAACATGGCATTATACAGCAGTACGGTAATGGACCATTTCCGCAATCCCCGGAACGTAGGCGTTATCGAGGATGCGGACGGGATCGGCGAAGTCGGCAACGCCAGGTGCGGCGACATCATGACGATGTACCTGAAAATCGAAGACGACATCGTGAAGGACGTGAAATTTGAAACTTTCGGCTGCGGCAGCGCCATTGCCTCCAGTTCCATGGCGACGGAACTGATCAAGGGCAAACCGGTATCGGAAGCCCGCCAGCTGACCAATAAGGCGGTGGCGGAGGCCCTGGACGGCCTGCCGGATTACAAGATGCACTGCAGCGTCCTGGCGGAGGAGGCCATCCTCGCCGCCCTGGACGACTACTATAAAAAGCATCCGGAGAAAGCGCCGGAGTAAAAAAGGAATAAGAAGACGTACCCGGCCTCCTGCCGCAAAGGATACCCCCTTTTGCTGCAGGAGGCTTTGCTTTTCGGAAGCGGGATATGCTACAATAGGAATGCAAAAAGTAAGTTATTTAAGGTTTTTTGAAAAATCCCCCTGCGTCAGGGGTTGCTTGTGACGCTGCGTCATGAGTTATTCTGGACGCAAAGGAGGTGAAAAGCTGTGTCGAAATACACCACAGGCGAGGTTGCGAAGCTCTGCGGCGTGACCGTCCGCACGGTCCAGTACTACGATACCCGGGGCATCCTGGTGCCCAGCGAACTGACCGAGGGCGGCAGGAGGCTGTATTCCGAAGAAGATGTGAAACGGATGAAGGTCATCTGCTTTCTGCGGGACCTGGGCCTTTCCATCGATTCCATCCGCCAGCTCCTTTCCGAAGAGGACCCCGGCAGTGTCATTTCCCTGCTGCTGGACCAGCAGGAAAAAGTGCTGGAGAAAGAGATCGGGGAGCGGAAGGAACAGTTGCATAAATTGGAGGAGCTGAAGGCCGGGCTGAAAAGCGTTCCGTCATTCGAGCTGGAATCCATCGGCGACATAGCAACGATAATGACAAATAAAGAAAAACTCAGAAGATTCCGCATGACCCTGCTGTTCACCGCGATGCCGGTGGGGATCTTCCAGTGGACCTCCATCATCCTCTGGATCGCCAGGGGGATCTGGTGGCCGTTCCTGGTATGGGCCATCATGGCCATCCCTTACGCCATATGGGTATCCCGCTGGTATTTCCGGAAGGTGGATTACATCTGCCCTCAATGTCATACGGTCTTCAAACCCGCCTTCAGGGAGGCGTTCTGGGCGAAGCATACACCCACGACCCGGAAACTGACCTGTCCTTCCTGCGGACATCACGGTTTCTGTGTGGAGACCGCGGCGGAACAGGAGGTGACGGCCGATGCGTAATGGGGAATTCAATAAGAAACAGGTAATAAAATACCTGATCTGGACCTTTGCCATTGCCTATATCATACAATTTGCCGTGGCGCCGGTCTATAACAACGGCAGCAGGGCGGCCGCTCAGCTTGTGCTGGCGGCGATGATGTTTGTTCCCCTGCTGGGGGTGCTGCTTTCCGGAGGCAAACTGAAGGGGATGGGCTGGAATCCGCAGGTCCCGAACAACGTTAAATACATCCTGACCGCCTGGTTTTTGCCCATGGTCCTGACAGCCATCGGCGCAGCCCTTTATTTCCTGGTCTTTCCGGGGCACTTCGATCTGTCCGGGGGCTATATTGTGTCCGGCGCCGGCGCGGAAGCCCTCAGCCGGCTGCAGGAGAAGGGGTTGTCCTATACCCTGTATTTCCTGCTCAGCCTGGTCAGCGCCGTGACCTACGGACCGCTGATCAACATGTTTGCCGCGGTGGGAGAAGAGGTTGGCTGGCGGGGATTCCTGTACCCGCAGCTGAAAGCCCGGTTCGGAAGAAGAAAAGGCCGGCTCCTGGGCGGCGTCATCTGGGGCGTCTGGCACTGGCCCCTCATCGGACTGATCGGATATGAATACGGCGCTGCCGCGGGCAACTCTGCGGGCTATGCCGGTTTTCCGGTCACCGGAATGCTGCTCTTCTGCGTCAGCACGGTGGGATTGGGTATCCTGCACGACTGGCTGTATGAGAAAAGCGGCACCATCTGGGTGCCGGCGATCCTTCATGGCGCGTTCAATGCGGCGGGTGCGCTTCCGCTGATCATTTGCCTGACCGACACCGGTTCCGCCCGGCTGCTGGGCCCGGCGCCAGTAGGGATCCTTGCAGGCCTGCCCCTTCTGGCGGTGGCGCTCGTTCTGTTTCTCCGCGGGGAAAAGTGAGAAGAAACCCGAGGTGTTTTTTTCACCGATCTGTGGTATAATTTCATCAGGCTGTTAACAGGTGCTGCTGAGAACTGTTCCCGGCAGCGCCTTTTCATTCAGCCGGGAAAGGAATACAACTATGAGAAGAAAACTATATAGCGAGATGCGGACGGTGTATGAAACCACCGTTCAGAATCCCCACACCTTCCGGGTGACGGTGAAGACCAAGGACATGGTGGACGAACCGATCCTGAAAGAGGCGGTGGAAAAGACCATGAAGCGCTATCCCTACTTCGCCATGCAGATCGACAAGGGGGAAAACGAGATCTTCTTCGCGGACAATCCCCGCCCCATGGTCGTCCTCCACCGGGACGATCCGCCGGTTTTAGGCAGCGAGGAAGTGAACGGGCATCTTCTGAACATTTCCTGGTGGAAGAACAAGATCCACATCGACGTGTACCACGCCCTGACGGACGGAGGCGGAATCTATCCGCTGATCAAGACCCTGCTGTATTATTACTGTTCGGCGTATTATGAAATGGAGCTTTCCGCGGAGGGGATCCGCCTGTCGGACGACCCGGTGGACCCGAAGGAGTGGGAGGACCCGGCAATTGCCGAACTGGAGGAAGACCCCTTCTGCGTCGTGCAAAAATGGCAGAAACCCGGCTTCCAGCTGAAGGACGGCGGAAAGGCCGGCATATCGGAGCACTGCATCGTTTACAACATCCGGATCCAGGAAAAGGAGTTCATGCGGTTCAATATGTCCAACGACGGGAGCCCGGGCACCATCATCGCCCTCTTCCTGTCGCGGGCCATTGAAAAGCTCCACCCGGTCAAGGAGGATCCGGTGGTCATCGCCATGTGCGTGAACCAGCGGAAAGCGCTGAAAGCGCCCCTGGCCCACCAGAGCCTGGTGGGGGACGTACGGCTGGTGTACAGCGATAAGATGAAAAAACTGTCCTTCATGGACCAGGCCACCAGCTACCGGGGCATGGTCGCCCTGCAGTCCGACCCGGATATCGTCCGGGAGGAGATCAAGGAATACCAGCAGATCGTCCGGGACCTGGAAGCCCTGCCGACCTTGGAAGAAAAGCATCAGTACGCAGTGGACCGGATGGATCTTCTGACCTCCTATTTCACCGCCACCATCAGCTACGTGGGCAAGACGGACATGGGGGAAGCGGAGCAGTTCATCCAGGAATTCCACGTACTGCCCTCCACGGCCCTGCCGTCGTCGGCTACGCCGCTGACCTTGGAGCTTTCCGCCATGAACGGGAGCTTTTACGTGAACTTCATGCAGTACTTCCCGGAAGACTGCTACCTGAAGGCCTTTATCCGGGAGCTCAGGGAGAATAACATCAATTACGACGTCCTGTATCAGGAGGACACCAAGTATCCGGGGATGATCGATCTCTGGACGAAATAGATCGGAAGAAGAGGTATCTGGAAATGAAGAGACGGACAATGAAAAAGATCCTGGCATGGGTCCTGGCCGGCAGCCTGTTCCTGCCGGTTTTGTGGGCGCCGGCTCTGGCGGAGGAAGCGGAGGATCCCTGCGCGGCGATCCTGGCTTCCATGACGACGGAAGAAAAGATCAGCCAGATGATCATGCCCGATTTCCGGAACGTGAAGGCCGCCGACGGAACGGTCGGCTCCCGGCATTCCATTACGCCGGAAGTCACCCGGATCCTGCAGAAGCGGGGATTTGCCGGCGTGATCCTCTTTGCGGAAAACGTGGAGAATACGGAGGAAGCGGTCCGGCTGATCGATGATCTGCAAAAGGCCAACGCTTCCGCGTCCGGCCGGACGCAGCTGCTGGTCGCCATCGACCAGGAGGGCGGAAAGGTCACCCGGCTGGGCGAAGGAACCCAGACCATGGGCAATATGGCCCTGGGGGCCATCGGAGATCCGGATGTCACGGAGACGGTGGCGAAGCTCATCGGGTCGGAGCTTCGTTCCATGGGGATCAACTACAATGCGGCGCCGGTGGTGGATGTGAACAACAATCCCGCCAACCCGGTGATCGGGGTGAGGTCTTTCTCCGACGATCCCGGGATCGTGGCGGAACACGGGGTCCGGTTTATGAAGGGACTGCAGTCTGCCGGGATCATTTCTACCCTGAAGCATTTCCCGGGACACGGGGACACGGACACGGACAGCCATACCGGGCTGCCCTGCGTGAATAAAAGCTACGAGCAGCTGAAGCAGACCGAACTGGTGCCCTTCAAGGCCTGCATCGATGCGGGAGCGGAGGCCATCATGACGGCCCATATCCAGTATCCGCAGATCGAGAAGATAACGGTCGTTTCCAAGAAGACCGGCGAGACCATCACCCTTCCGGCCACTCTTTCCAAAACGATCCTCACGGATATTCTCCGGGGAGACATGGGATTTGACGGCGTCATCATCACGGACGCCATGAGCATGGACGCCATACGGGATCATTTCGGAAGACTGGATGCGGCCCGGCTGGCCATCAACGCCGGAGTGGACATCATCCTGATGCCGGTGCCGACGACGAATTCAGCCGATATCACCGCCCTGGACCAGTATGTGTCGGATCTGGCGAAGATGGCGGACAGCGGTCAGATCTCCATGCAGAACATAAACGCGGCGGTAATGCGGATCCTGAAGCTGAAGGAGAAGAAGGGACTGCTGGAAGCCTACGACGGCTCCGGGATCGAGGCCCGGGTGCGGGGAGCCCGGGATACCGTGGGGTCGCAGGAGCATCATGACACCGAATGGGAACTCACGAAGAAAGCCGTTACCTTGCTGAAGAACGAAGGAAACGTGCTGCCGCTGACGCAGCGGAACCAGACCATCGTCGTGCTGACCCCTTATGCGGACCTGAACCGGGGACTGGAATACGCCATCGCCCGGGCAGGGGATGAAGGCCGGCTGGCGAAGGGGACCAGGATCACCGTTTCGGCCGTGAAGGGCAGTTCCGCATCGGCCATGGCGAAGAATGCGAAAGAACTGATAAAGGACGCGGATCACGTGATCCTGGTTTCCGAAACGATCAACGCTGCGGACATCGATCCGGCGAAGACCCCGTACTCCGCCGCGGCGGATCAGGTGATCGATTACGCCCACCGGAACGGTAAGAAAGTCACGCTGTTGAGCGTGCGTCTGCCCTATGACGCGGCCCGGTATCCGGCGGCGGACGCCATCGTCGTTGCCTGGTCGTCGAAGCCCATGAACGAAGACCCCCGGCAGCAGGAGACCGGAGTGAAAGAATACGGCCCGAACATGCCGGTGGCGCTGTACATGATGCTGACGGGAGACAAGCCTCAGGGGAAGAGCCCGGTGGTGATCCCGTCGGTGGACGGGAATTACCGTTATACCGGGCAGACCCTGTATCCCAGGGGATACGGGCTGACCTGGACCGGTCCGGAGGATTACTGTCCGGAAGGACTGAACTGCCCGCTCAATGCCTTTGACGACGCGGATATGACCCAGTGGTATCACGACGGGGTTCACTGGGCGCTGGAGCGGAAAATCATGAACGGCACCGGAAATGCGGCGTTCGAACCGGCCGGAACGACCACCCGGGCCATGATCGTCACCATGCTCTGGCGAATGGAAGGAGAACCGGGCGGCGGAGAGGCGGCAGCGGGCTTTGACGATGTGGAAGCCGGCTCCTGGTACGATGCAGCCGTCAACTGGGCGGCGGCAAATGAGATCGTCACCGGTTACGATGAAAAAACCTTTGCGCCGAACGATCCGGTCACGAGGGAACAGCTGGCAACGATCCTGTTCCGGTACAGCGGAGAAGAAGCCGGCGGCGGGGCCATGGGCACAGCCGGATACGATGATGCGGACCAGATCAGCGGCTGGGCGGCGGAAGCCCTGCAGTGGGCGGTCGCAAAGGGAATCATCAACGGCACTTCAGAATCGACTCTGGAACCCGGGGGCAACGCCACGAGAGCCCAGGTGGCCACCATGCTGATGAGATATCAGGCCGGAAACTGAACAGAGGAAAACCGGATATGCAGAGGGTGCTGAGCGCACCCTCTTTTTTACGGTTCGGGTATTGACAACAACAGAACGTTAGTATAAACTAAATATGGTTAGTTATTACTAACCATCTATTTCGCACATGAGTTAGTTAAAGCTAACGAATGAGGACGGGAAATAACAATACTATTCAACGGAGGGATCAAAATGCCGCTCACACTGGCAGCTTTGGGAGAGGAAAACATTATACGGCGGATCGGCGGAAACGCGGAGGTCCGCGCTCACCTGCAGAACCTGGGATTTGTGCCGGGCAGCACGGTGACGGTGGTCAGTTCCATGAGCGGCAATCTGATCGTCCGGATCAAGGAAGCGCGTGTGGCCGTCAGCAAGGAGATGGCGCAGAAAATATTTGTATGACAGGAGGATGAAGATGAAAACACTCAGGGATATCCCCATCGGCGAATCCGCAAGAGTCAAAAAACTCTACGGGGAAGGCGCTGTCAAGCGCAGGATCATGGACATGGGCATCACCAAAGGGGTGGAAGTCAAGGTCCGCAAGGTGGCTCCGCTGGGAGACCCGCTGGAGGTCACCGTACGGGGGTACGAACTCTCGCTGCGGAAGGCGGACGCGGAAATGGTCGAAGTGGAGTAATTTTTTGGATAATGGTTAGTTGAAACTAACCAGAAAAGTGAGGTAACTATGAAACTGACAATCGCTCTGGCGGGGAATCCGAACAGTGGCAAAACCACCCTGTTCAACGCCCTGACAGGCTCGAATCAATTCGTCGGGAACTGGCCCGGCGTGACGGTAGAGAAAAAAGAGGGCAAGCTGAAGAAACAGAATGACGTGACCATCACCGACCTGCCCGGCATCTATTCCCTGTCGCCCTATACCCTGGAGGAAGTGGTGGCGCGGAACTATCTGATCAACGAACGCCCCGACGCGATCCTGAACATCGTGGACGGCACCAACCTGGAGCGGAATCTGTACCTGACCACCCAGCTCCTGGAACTGGGGATCCCCGTCGTGGTGGCGGTCAACATGATGGACGTGGTGGAAAAGAACGGTGTGAAGATCGATACGGCGGAATTGGCCCGGGTGCTGGGATGCGACGTGGTGGAGATCTCCGCTCTGAAGGGGAAAGGCGTTGCCGAGGCGGCTGAGGCCGCGGTCCGGGCGGCCACGGAAAAACGCCCGGTCCCGAAGCATCCATTTGACGGCTCCGTGGAACACGCCATCGCCCACATCGAGGAAGCCTGCATCCACGAGATGCCGGAAGAGCAACAGCGCTGGTACGCGGTGAAGATCTTCGAACGGGATGAAAAAGTCCTGGAGCAGCTGGCTATCAGTGAGGAAACAAAGGCCCACATCGAGAAGGATATCCGGGCCGTGGAAGAGGAATACGACGATGATGCGGAATCCATCATCACCAACGAACGCTACGTCTACATCGGGAAGATCATCGACGGCGTGTATAAAAACCGAATGAAGGAACAACTGTCCACCTCGGACAAGATCGACCGGATCGTCACCAACCGGTGGCTGGGCCTGCCGATCTTTGCGATCGTCATGTTCCTGGTCTACTACATCGCCATGGTGACGGTGGGCGCCGCCTCCACCGACTGGGCCAACGACGGCCTTTTCGGCGACGGCTATCATCTGTTCGGCATGGGGACCTCCCAGTATGAAGAACACGCGGAAGCCATCGGCGTCCTGACGGGCGCCGCGGAAGCGGACGGAAATGACGCGGTGCTGGAAGCGCTGGATTTCGAAAGCGAAGACTACGATCCGGAAGCGGCCATGGCGGCCGTGGCGGGTTTTGCGGATTCGGTGAGCGCGGACAGTACGTTTACTTATGAAGTGGAGGATGAAGAGACCCTGGAATTGGGAGAAGCCACCTCCACGGGTGAAGACGTGAAAGCGGCGGCGGAAGTCTTTGCCGCCAACGAAGGAAAGGCGGATGACCCGTCGGAATTCGGCGTATGGGTGCCCGGCATCCCGGCGCTGATCGAACGGCTCCTGGAAGCTGTCGGAGCATCCGGATGGCTGACCAGCCTGATCCTGGACGGCATCGTCGCCGGTGTCGGCGCGGTCCTGGGCTTTGTGCCCCAGATGCTGGTATTGTTCCTGCTGCTGGCCTTCCTGGAGTCCTGCGGCTACATGGCACGTATCGCCTTCGTGCTGGACCGGGTGTTCCGGCGTTTCGGCCTGAGCGGCAAATCCTATATTCCGATCCTGATCGGGACCGGATGCGGCATCCCGGGTGTCATGGCCTCCCGGACCATTGAAAACGAACGGGACCGCCGGATGACCATCATGACCACGACGTTCATCCCCTGCGGTGCCAAGATCCCCTTCATCGCCATGATCGCCGGCGCGATCTTCGGCGGATCGGCCTTGGTCTCCACCGGGGCCTACTTCATCGGCATGGCGGCCATCATCATCTCGGGCATCATGCTCAAGAAGACGAAGCCCTTCGCCGGGGAACCGGCGCCCTTTGTCATGGAGCTGCCGGCCTATCATATGCCGACTCTCGGTAACGTCCTGCGATCCATGTGGGAGCGTGGCTGGTCCTTCATCAAGAAGGCGGGGACCATCATCCTGCTTTCCACCATCGTGCTGTGGTTCCTGAGCCGCTTCGGCTTTGTGGACGGCGCCTTCACGATGCTGGAGGAGGATCAGATCAGCATGAGCATGCTGGCGAACGTGGGCAACGCCATTGCCTGGATCTTCACGCCTCTCGGCTGGGGCAACTGGCAGGCGGCGGTGGCGTCCATCACCGGCCTGATCGCCAAGGAAAACATCGTCGGCACCATGGGTGTCCTCTACGGCGGCGGAGACCTGTCCGTCTGGGCGACCCTGGCCATGGTCTTCACCAGCATCAGCGGTTTCTCCTTCCTGGTGTTCAACCTGCTGTGCGCGCCTTGCTTCGCGGCTATCGGCGCCATCCGCAGAGAAATGAATTCCGCCAGATGGACCTGGTTCGCCATCGGCTACCAGTGCCTGTTCGCCTACGCGGTGGCGCTGTGCATCTTCCAGATCGGGTCCGCTATGACCGGAAGCATGAACCCCGTCGGCCTGGCGGTGGCCATTGCGATCGTCGCCTTCATGGCTTACATGCTCTTCCGGCCCTATAAGGAGGCGACCCGGCGCGGCGTATCGAAACAGGAGGCGGTCGCATGAGCTGGATCATCCAGAACATCGGAACGATCCTGGTCAGCGCCCTGCTGATCGCAGCGGTTGCCGGGATCATCATCAGCATGATACGGAAAAAACGGAGAGGACGGTCCATGGTGTGCGGCTGCGGCAGCTGCAAGGCCTGCGCGATGTCCGGATCCTGTCATAAAGAAATGAAACTATAAAGAAATACCCCGCAGAATCGCTCTGCGGGGTATTTTATATGTTCTCTGTTATTTGGAATAGAGCAGGATATTCACCGAAAAGGTGCCGTTCTCACAGGAGATGTCCATGGATCCCTTGTAATGATGGACGGTGGCGGATACGGAGGCCAGTCCGACGCCGTGCCCTCTCCGGAAGGTGACGGGCAGGCCTTTTTTGTCGAAACGGACTTTTCCGCTGAAGGAGTTGTCCACCGACAGCCCCAGCATTTTGCCGGACAGCATTTGGGAGATCACCCGGATCTTCCGGTTGCCGGGCGGTTCTTTCGACGTGGCCCGGAGGGCGTTTTCCAGGAGGTTCCCCAGGATCCCGCAGTAGTCGGACTCGCTGACGGGCAGCTCCTGCGGCAGCTTCAGGTCCCACTGGATGCGGGCGTTCTGTTTCCTGGCTTCGGCGTCGTACCAGGATGCCACGGCATCCACGGACGGATTGGCGCTGAGCCGGGTGGGCTGAACGTCGATGTCACTCGTCAGTTCCCCCAGGTACCGGGACAGTTTTTCCGTTTCCCCCTTCTGGGACAGTTCCCTCAGCACCAGAAGATGCTGGCGGAAATCATGGCGGAGGGCCCGGGTCGAATCCATGTAGGAACGGAGCTGCATGTGGCGTTTCTGTTCCATCTGCAGAAGTTCGTTTTCCTGCTCAAGCTGAGCGCTTCGCACCAGCTGCATCGTGATCCACCAGAACAGGTAGTGCAGCAGCAGGGTCACGGCCGGGATCAGGATCAGCAGGGCCAGCGCCACCTGCTGGATCCGTCCGAACATCACGACGCTCGGATCCGCCGGGGTGGCCCAGTGCATCAGTACCGTCATGAGGGCCGGAATGACGGACAGGAACAGCCAGATGAAATCCAGCCGGTCCTCCACCAGCAGTTCCGGCAGATTGTGGGTCAGCATATGATAGAATACCGCCCCGATCACCAGGGTCAGCCCCAAGCAGATCAGGCAGGATGAAATCAGGAAGGGTCCGTTGCTGTCGTACTGTTCCACCGGCGCCCGAAGGATGTTGGTATACAGGTTGCAGAACTCCGCCAGCATGCAGGAGTTCAGGAAGCAGTACAGCTTCTTCCCGGTGGAAAGATCCACGACGACATGATAAACAATATAGAATATCAACAGAGCCGGGAGCATCAGGTATTCCCCGACGGAATAATTCCAGACGCTCACCAGGGACTGGATGACCATGTAAGCCAGGGCCAGCAGCAGCATGATCCCGAGGACTGTTTTCTTGGAATAACGGAGGTGGTCCCAGACCGGCAGCAGGGCATAACCCGCGGCGGGCAGTACGATGGCCGACTCCAGAAAGTGACGTAAAAAGAGTTCGTTCATCTCACACCTCGCTTCATCCGGGAGATCTGATACTGGGAAAAGGCCGTGATCAGCTCTGCCCGTCCCCGGGTCCGCATGGGATACATTTTACCGTCGGACATCTGCATGGAATCCTCTGTCAGGGAAAGCACGTGGTCCATGTTCACCAGAATGCCCCGGTTGCAGGTCAGGAATCGCGGGTCTGCAGTCAGCTGGGCTTCGATCTCCGCAAAGGTCATGCTGCTCTTCAGAAGTTCCCCGTCGGTGGTCCGGATCTCCACGGTATGGCCCTGGGAAAGGGCGGAAATGATCTTCCCCATGGGGATGCGGTAGTCCGCCCGGGCGATCCGAACGGTGATCTCCGGTTCCTTGTCCGACAGGACCCGCATGGCCTCTGTCAGGACCCGGTCCAGTGTCTTTTCATTATAGGGCTTGATCAGATAATCAAAGGGATGGATCGGGAAGGCGTCAAACGCATATTCCTTCGAAGTTGTCAGAAACACCACCAGCAGCTGGGAATCGATTTCCCTTATCCGCCGGGCCAGTTCGATCCCGTCCATTCGGTCCGGACCCATCTGGATGTCCAGAAACGCCAGGTGAAACGTCCCCCGGGTGGTCTGGCCCAGCAGGGATTCCCCATCCGGACAGCAAAGGACCGACACACTTTCCTCCTGGTCGTCAAACCATTTTCGGACGTCCCGTTCCAGCCGCAGCCGGTCGTTTTCCAGGTCGTCCGCTATCGCGATATTCCAGTTCATGCCGATCCTCCTTTCCTTCAAATAGGATGATTATACTTGATTATATCATAAAAAAGAGCGGATGACCGCGGTTTTTGTTCGTTTATGCGGAAAAGGAGAGGAAAAAGAAAGGCCCTTGCCGTCGATGGGAGGGGCGGATATAATAAAACCGAGCGGACAGGGGTAAGAAAAGAGGAGAAGAATATGGATCCGATCAAACGAATCACGAAAATGGAAGAGCTGCTGAACGACTCCCGGGAGGTGCTGGACGACCTGGAACAGAGCCTGGAGGCCTACCGGCTGGTCCGGGCGAAGATCCGTAAGCTGGAGAGCTATTACGGCAGCGAGGAATGGTACCGGGACCGGGAAGACGATGCGGCCGGGAAGTTCCCCGGGGATCTGCGCCGGGGCGTGCTGTCCGAGGACCTGATCTACGACGTGCTGACGGACGAGCGGGAACTGGCCCGGCAGATGGCGGAAGCCGCGGCGGAATACCTGCGGTAAGAGAAAGGAGAAGCGCATGGAACTGAAAAAACTGGAGCACAGCCTGACGGTGTGCAAAGTGGCCTCGGAGCGGGATTACGACCTGAGCCGGGAGTTTTATTTCATCGGGAGGACAGACGAGGAGTTTTCCCTGGTGTGCCGGACGGAAGACACGCCGGCAAACACGCTGGAGCGGGAAGACGGCTGGCGGGGCTTCCGGATCCAGGGAGTGCTGGATTTTTCCCTGATCGGCATTTTATCGAAGATCTCCGGGATCCTGGCGGAAAACGGCATCGGGATCTTCGCGGTCTCCACTTACAACACGGACTATGTGCTGATGAAGGCGGAGCAGTTCGATGCCGGAATGAAAGCCCTGGAAGCGGCCGGATACAAAATAGTCTGAAGAATAGATGATAGTTGGCTCATCGCTCCCGATGGGACTGTTAATCCACTCCACATAGCAATAATTATTAAGACTAGGATAGAATCAGACCTTGAGCTGTTTTTATCCTAGTTTTTCATTTGGTTTTGCAGGTCGCATAGGATGAAAGCACTTATAACTTGTGTTTATATCCTAGAAAAAACTTCTCCAATGAATCTTTGCTGAAGAGAAATAGGACGAAACTTGCCAATCAACGCGGCCTTATCCTATTAGGTATAGGATAAGAAACTTGGATTTCGCTTGTTTTTTCTATTTGGGCTTTGAGGAAGGGAATGAGAATAGAAAACTGTTTCAGGAAACCACATTTATTTTCTACTGTCCTTCCCGCCCGCCGCTCGGATTATAGCGCTTTTACTCGGTTACAAAGTAAAAGCGCCCCTTAAAGACGGCGGAGTCCGTGATTTGGGAGGAGGATGTCAGCGCCGTACCGGAGCTGTTTGGACTCATCAAATCAGGTGCTTCCGTATCAGCAAATCAACGATCCGGGTGTCCAATGGCTTCCCGGCGGTTTCGAATGTGATAATAAGTTTGTCTCCCGGGAAGATGCCGTTTCGCTCGTAGATTTCGATTTTTCGCAGGGCGTTCTCCAAATAAGCGGGGTCATCCATCATGCCAAAATGGTCCCAGATGTATTCTTTTCGCGTTCGGACGTTCAGGAGGAAGTAATCCGGGTAAAAAGTGATTCCATCCAGTACAATCGGATATTCATAACGGTAGGGGATGTTGTGTTTTTCGAAATGATTGGAGAGAATCACTTCGGTCTTGGATCGAACCAGTTCTCCCTTGTCCGTGAAGAATCCGGGCGAATCTTCAGGAAAAGCTTTGCCTTCATAGGACACATTCAGCCAGTCCCGGACAAAATCATCGGTTGTCGGAATGATGGGCGTGACCAGGCTCTTTCGAACGGGATCCAGCCCTTCGTAAATGCGTTCCATGGCACTTTCCTGAAGAATTCTTTCATATTCCCGCAGAGCCAGGAGCTCTTTCTCTGCGGTTTTCAAAACAATCTGATCGTATTTTTTCTGAGCCAGCAGGGCGGGGAGTTCGCCGGCGGACCTGGCGATATACTTTCCGGTGGTGTCTTTGGGATTCAAACGAAGATAAAACCTGGGAATCCCACTGCTTTGATCAATTCGCAAGGTACCATCCGGCGCTTTGGCCAGGTCAAGGCTCTTCGATTGAATGGTTTGTTCCAATATCCGGCTTCTTCGGACGAGGGCTCGTCTTGTTTTATCCACATCCTACCCCTTCTACAGAATATTATAAACATTTATGTTAATATTATACAATTATAAACCTGCTTCCGTCAAGGACCTTCCCGGGGTTATAGAGTTTATTTGTCGAACCTAGGATAAGAATCAAGCTTTTGGCTATTTTTATCCTAGTTCTTTATGTCGTTTTGTAAGTCAGTTAGGACGAAAACCCTTGTATTTCATTCTTTGTCCTATAAAAAGCTTCACCAACTAATCGTTGCCGAAAAGAAATAGGACGAAACTCGCCAATCGATGCGGCCTTATCCTATAAGGTATAGGATAAGAAACTTGGATTTCGCTTGTTTTTTCTATTTGGGCTTTGAGGAAGGGAATGAGAATAGAAAATAATTTGAGAAAACCACATTAGTTTTCTATTGTCCTTTCCGCTGCCCAGATCATGGCGCTTTTACTCGGTTGCAAAGTAAAAGCGCCCCTTAAAGACGGCGGGCGGCTCGCGAGAGCCACCTGAAGTATGGTCTGAAAAGTAAAAAAACGGGAGCAGCGCTCCCGTTTTTTTCTCTAGAGTCTTCAATCTCCAATCTCCTTTTTCTTCCCGATCTTGATGGAGTCCTGGGCCATGGTGACGCCGACGAAGATGACGATGATGGCGACAATCTGGACCGGCAGGATGGCTTCGCCCAGCACCAGGAAAGCGATGATGCAGCTGAACACCGGGATGGTGTTGTAGATGATCGAGGCGTTGGTGGCGCCGATGAGGGTGACCGCCTTGTTCCACAGCATGAAGGAAATGATGCAACAGCCGATGGCCAGGTAGAAGAAGCAGGCCACGCCGACCCGCTCAAACTGCGGGAAGCCGTACATCGCGCAGTGCCCGATGAAGAAAGGCAGGGTCACCAGGAAGGCCACCACGAAGCCGCAGAAGATGAAGGACCAGGTGGACACCTCCGGGTCCTTGTATTTATTCAGGATCGTATAGACCGACCACAGGAATGTCGCAATGAGGATCAGGATGTCGCCGATGGTGAAGTCCAGGGTCATCAGCACGTGAATGTCGCCCTTCACTAACAGGAATGCGACCCCCAGGATCGCCAGGATAACGCCCATCACCCGTTTCGGGGTCACCTTTTCCTTGAAGAGGATTCGCATGATGAGGATGGTGAAGATCGGGCTGGAGGTGGCGATCAGGCTCAGGTTTGTGGCGCTGGTGGTCCGGCCGGCCCAGTAGCACAGCAGGTTGTACAGCCCGGTGCCGGTCACGCCGCAGGCGATGATCAGCCACTTCTGCTTCAGGATCTTGTCCCAGTCGGCGATCACATGGCGGATGGCCAGGGGGAACATGATGATCAGCGCCAGGGTCCACCGGCAGAAGGCGATGACCGAGGGAGCGTAGGATCCGCTCAGCCCCCTGGATATGACAAAATTTCCGGACCAGATGGCGATGGCAATGACGGCCATCAGCACCCCGAATGATTTTCCGGACATTTTTTTCTTTTCGGCAGTAAGGTTTTCACTCATGATGATATATGCTCCTTTGTGAATGATGTCTTCTTCATTATAGCTGAAGTTTGGGAAAAAGCAATCCGTATGGTATAATAGTCGAAAACAGCAGGAGGCGGAAAATGGAACCGATTCGGATCGTTAAGAATAAACTGCCGGAGGAATGGTGGGAAAGCGTGTTCGGCGAAGCCCGGGCCCGGGAAGTGCGGCGGTTCCACGGCACTTTTTCGGAATATGAAGCGACTCCCCTGGCGGATCTTAAGGAGCTGGCAGGGCAGTTGGGAGTGGCCGGCATATATGTCAAGGACGAGAGCCGGCGCTTCGGGCTGAATGCCTTCAAGGCTCTGGGCAGCAGTTTTGCCATCGCCAACGTTCTCCGGGAGAAACTGGGGCTGGACGAAGAGGAAATGACCTTTCAGAAACTGAATTCCCCGGAGGTCCGGGAACAGACCCGGGACATGACTTTCGTGACGGCCACCGATGGCAACCACGGCCGGGGCGTGGCCTGGACGGCCAGCCGCCTGGGAGCAAAAAGTGTAGTGTATATGCCGAAAGGCAGTGCGGCGGAACGGCTTCGGAACATCCGGGCGGCGGGAGCCGAGGCGGAGATCACGGAATGGAATTACGACGACACCGTCCGGTTTGCGGGAAAACAAGCGGAGGAACAGGGCTGGACCCTGGTGCAGGACACGGCCTGGGAAGGGTACCGCAGGATCCCCCGGTGGATCATGGAGGGATACCTGACCATGGCGGATGAAGCGGCGGAGCAGCTTCAGGGGAGCGTTCCCACCCACGTATTCCTGCAGGCCGGCGTCGGTTCCATGGCGGGAGCGGTCGCGGCCTATTTTGCGAACCGGTACCGGAAAACGCCGCCGGCGATCGTTGTTGTGGAGCCGCATGCGGCGAACTGCATTTTCCGGACGGCGGAGGCGGCGGACGGAGAACTTCACACCGTGACCGGGGACATGGACAGCATCTGCGCCGGACTTTGCTGCGGGGAGCCCTGCAGCATTGCCTGGGAACTGCTGCGGGACCATGCGGAGTACTTTGCCTCCATCCCGGACGAAACGGCGGCCATGGGGATGCGGATCCTGGGGAATCCCCTGGGAAAGGACCCGAAAGTCGTCTCCGGCGAGAGCGGCGCAGCGGGCCTGGGCCTGGCGGCGGCGCTGCTGACGGATCCTGCCCTGGAGGAGCAGAAGAAGATCCTGGGGCTGGATGAGAACGCCCGGATCCTGTGCTTTTCCACGGAAGGGGATACGGACCGGGAAAACTACCGGGACATCGTCTGGAAAGGGAAATACCCGTATTGACCGGAAAGAGCAAAGCCCCCGGGGATCCCATTGATCCCGGGGGCTTTGTTCTGTTCAGAGGGTTTTGAATATCTTTATTTGAGGACATAGTCTTTGACACGGTATTTTTCAACCGTATCTTCGTTCAGCGTGATGCCTAAACCGGGCGCATTTCCCACTTTGCAGTAGCCGTTTACAGCGCCGATATCCTCGTTGATCAGGGAATCCTGGATCGGCCCGAGTTCCACGCAGTATTCCAGGAATTCAACGTTCTTGATAGCAGCGCAGAACTGGATGCCTGCCGCAAGGTTGATCGGTGTCGAATAGTAGTGGTTGCAGATCTGTTTGTGGTGCAGTTCGGCATATTCGGCGATTTTTTTACCGACGGTGATCCCGTTGTCGGCCAGGTCGATCTGGATCACATCCGCATTGCTGTTGTCGATAAAGTTTTTATACTGCCAGAGACCGTTGTTGCCTTCGCCGCCGGCGACCCTCGTGCTTGTGCCCGCGGCAACCCGCCTGTACCCTTCGAGATCGTCGTTGTCAACCGGTTCCTCCAGCCAGTAGATATTGAATTCTTCAAACTGCTTTGCGCGGCGGACCGCTGTTTTGGCATCGTAGCAGCATCCGCAGTCGATCATGATTTCGTTTTCGCTGCCCATTCCTTCACGAACGGCCTGAACCAATGCCAGGTCCAGCTTTTCGTTCTGTCCGAGAGGTTCCCAGCCGTATTTGGCAGCCGTGAATCCCATTTCTTTGTATCTCCTGGCGCTTTCAAAAGTTTCTTCCGGAGTTGGCCGGAATGTGTCGCTTGCATAGCAGCGGAGGGTGTCGCGGTATGCCCCGCCCATGAGCTTATGGATCGGAGCCCCATAGTATTTGCCTGCGATGTCCCAGAGAGCGATATCGATGGCGGCCATACACTGGATGATCAGGCCTCTTCTTCCGAGATAGAAGCTTTCTTTATACATTTTTTCATAAAGGCGGTTTATGTCGAGAGGGTTTTCACCGATGATGATCCTGCCCAGGCCGGAACTCGCATTCCATGCAAAAGGTGCGTCAATGATTGCTTTCCCCATGATCGCATTGGTCCAGGATTCGCCAAGACCGACGATGCCTTCATCTGTATATACTTTTACGATGAGCGCTTCGTTTACGCCGGTGGACTTGTATTTGATATCCTCTTCCGGCAGCCGGAGCGGAATGGCTTCCACTTTGGTTATTTTCATAATGATTCTCCTTTCTCAAAGCATTGTATTTCAACGTACTTGTTCTCAAATCAGTATATCAAACGCGGTTTTTTGTGTCAAAATCAGGACAATGAACGCCACGGCTCCGGATCTGTGGTATAATAGGGTGGAATTCATGGAAAGGAGCAGGGAGATGCAGAGTTGTTTCTGGGAAGAACTGAAAGACGAAGTAATGAAACCGGAAAACCGGCATTTCAAGCTGCTGCTGTTCTGGCCGGTTTACCTGGCGGTGTTTTTCCTGATCGAGCGGCTGCGGCCGGCGGGGACGGTCTATACGCCCATGCACTGCGGCCTGGACGATCTGATCCCCTTCTGCGAGTTCTTCATCGTCTTCTACCTGTTCTGGTTTTTCTTCATGGCGGCCATGCTGGTCTACGCCGGGTTTTTCGAGACGAAGACCTTCACGCGGCTGATGCACTATTTCATTCTCACTTTCGCCGTGGCGGTGATCTGCTACCTGGTGTTTCCCAACTGCCAGGAACTCAGGCCGGCGGACTTTGACCCACACTGGTGGGATCCCTTCGGGATGCTGACGAAGTTCATCTACAGCATCGACACCACCACCAACGTCTGCCCGTCGGAGCACGTGATCGGCGCCTTCGGGGTGGTGTTTGCCGCCCGGGACACGAAGCGGTTTTCGTCGGCGAAATGGACGGTGTTCATCGTGGCCCAGGCGGTGCTGATCAGCCTGTCCATTCTGTTTGTGAAGCAGCATTCGGCGGTGGATGTGCTGGCGGCGGTGCCGGTGTGCTTTGCGGGATGGCTGTTCTGTTTCCGCAGAGGGAGGAAATCCGGGCAAAAACACGAACGTTTATAGAAAGAGCACAAAAAATATTTCGTATTTTAACCACAAATTTTCAAATAATCCGCAAAATCTCTTGTAAAAACGCAGATTTTGCGGTATTCTTTTATACAGGAAGAGAGAGTTTACAAGGAGGAACGAACAATGATCAGAATCGGAATACTGGGATACGGCAATATCGGCAAGGGCGTCGAAGCGGCAGTGGCGGCGGCTCCCGACATGGAACTGGCGGCGGTCTTCACCCGCAGGGATCCTGCTTCGGTAACAGTGAGAACGCCGGGCGCTTCCGTGGTGAACGTGGCGGACCTGGAAGCCTGGAAAGACAAGGTCGACGTGATGATGCTCTGCGGCGGCAGCGCAACGGATCTGCCGGAACAGACGCCGGAATACGTCAAATACTTCAATGTGATCGACAGTTTCGACACCCACGCGAAAGTGCCGCAGCATTTTGACAACGTGGACAAAGCAGCGAAGGAAAGCGGCCACCTGGGAATGATCTCCGGCGGCTGGGATCCGGGCATGTTTTCCCTGAACCGTCTCTATGCCAACGCGATCCTTCCGAAGGGAAGCGATTACACCTTCTGGGGCAAGGGCATCAGCCAGGGCCACTCCGATGCGGTGCGGCGGATCGAAGGCGTAGCGGATGCGAAACAGTACACCATCCCTGTGGAGAGCGCCCTGGAACAGGTACGCTCCGGCTCGAACCCGGCGCTGACTACCCGGGAAAAACACACCAGGGAATGTTTTGTCGTGCTGAAAGAGGGCGCCGATGCGGCGGCCGTGGAAAAAGCCATCAAAGAAATGCCCAATTATTTCGATGAATACGACACGACCGTGCATTTCATCAGCCAGGAAGAGCTGAATGAAAAACACAGCGCCATGCCTCATGGCGGCTTCGTGCTGCGGACCGGGTCCACCGGCTGGGACGACGAGAACAAACACGTGATCGAGTACAGCCTGAAACTGGACTCCAACCCGGAATTCACCGGCAGCGTGCTGGCGGCTTACGCCCGGGCGATCTTCCGGATGGCATCCGAAGGCAAGACCGGTTGCGTCACAGTCTTTGACATCGCCCCGAAATACCTGAGCCCGGAAAGCGACGAGTATCAGAGAGCGCATATGTTATAATAGTTCCCAAAGGGTCGGACTGTATGTATGGTCCGGCCCTCCTTCATTTCACCAATAAGAGGATGTTTCCATTGACCTCTGTCTCTGCGCGCAGAAGTGCACGTACCGGCAGCAAGGAGGAAAGATCCTCTTTTTTTTATGAATCTCATCGATGACAGAGGGGGCCGGTTGTGGCATAATGAGAATATGAAAAAACACCGATACGGTAAAGGACAGATACAAAGGAGACGATCATGGGTTCACTGAACGGACTGAAGATACTGGATTTCTCGACCCTGCTGCCGGGGCCCTACGCATCGCTGGTGCTGGCGGACCTGGGGGCGGAGGTTTTGCGGATCACATCGGCTTCCAAGCCGGACATCGTGACCAATTACCCGCCTTTCATTGAGGACACGGGAACGTCCGCCTGCGAGGCCTGGCTGGGGCGGAACAAAAAGACGATGTTCCTGAACCTGAAGACGGAGGAGGGAAAAGCCATCGTCAAAGAACTGGTGAAGGAATACGATATCGTGCTGGAACAGTTCCGGCCCGGGGTCATGGACAAGCTGGGGCTGGGCTATGAGGACCTGAAGGCGGTGAATCCCGGCGTTATCTACTGCGCCCTGACCGGGTACGGCCAGACCGGGCCCCTGCGGGATGCCGCGGGCCACGACATCAACTACATGTCCCGCAGCGGGATCATCTCCCACGCCGGCCGGAAGGAAGGGGGACCCTCCCTGATGAACTTTCAGATCGCCGACATCGCGGTGGGATCTCTGAACTCCGTCATTGGGATCCTGGCGGCGGTAAATTACCGCCGGGACACCGGGAAGGGGCAGTTCGTGGATGTGGCCATGATGGACGGCTGCGTGCCCTTCAACAGCCTGGACGGGGCGGGCTTCCTGGTTTCCGGAAAACAGCCGGAGCGGGAAGGGATGATGCTCAACGGCGGCTGCATGTACGATTATTACGAAACCAAAGACGGAAAATACATGAGCGTGGGCTCCCTGGAGCCCCAGTTCTGGCGGAATTTCTGCCTTGCCCTGGGCCGGGAGGACCTGATCGACGGGACGATGTTCCCGGAAAACGTGGCGGAAGTCAAGGCCCAGATCCGGGGCATCTTCAAAACAAAGACCCGGGACGAATGGACGGCGGTCTTCACGGAATACGACGCCTGTGTACAGCCGGTGCTGGACCTGAAGGAAGCCCTGCTGGAGGACGAACAGGTGATGGACCGGCAGATGGTGGTGGAAGTGGAAATGCCCCTGCACCCCGGGGTGAAGGTGAAGCAGATGGCCACCTCCGTCAAGCTCAGCGAATGTCCCTGCGAATATGAATTCGCCGGTTATCCCACCGGACACCATACCCGGGAGATCATCGAAAAGCTGGGACTGGATTACGAAGAACTGGAAGAAAAGGGAGTCTTCCGTTAAGAGGAGAAAAACCATACCGGCCCTTCTGCAGTTTTTCTGCATAAGGGTCTTTTTGTTTGCCCGAACAGGTGGTAAAATAGGAGTATACGGTAGCATAGTAACAAACACGGGAGGGAATTATGCAAAACAGACCAAGAGGAAGAAAGACCTTCACTTCCGGCGGCGGAAGCGGAGTTCATAAAACCGGCAGCGGACACGGCAGCGGCCCGGTGGGCAGCGGCAGCATGTTCGGACAGGGATCCGGACAGTCCGGCGGTTTCGACGGCGGCGGATCCGGCAGCGGCGGCAAGCGCGGCGGCGGCGGGCTCGGATGCCTGCCCATTATCATCATTGCCGTACTGGCCCTTATCGGGGGCGGCGGCGCCCTGGGCAGCGGCCTCTTCGGAGGCGGCGGCGGAAGCGGAAGCAGCAGCGGCAGCATCGACATCAGCGACCTGCAGAGCATGCTGAACTCCGGCAGCGGCGTATCCAGCGCCTGGACCGCATCGGAGTCCAACGACGGCACCCTGAACACCCAGGTGGCGTCGGAGGCCCGGGACCGGTTCACCACCATCTACGGCAACGGCAAAGACACCAATACCATCCTGGTATATATGTGCGGGGCGGACCTGGAATCCCGTTCCGGCATGGCCACCAACGACCTGAATGAAATGATCCAGGCGTCGGCGGGCAGCAATATCAACCTGGTGGTCTACACCGGCGGCTGCCGGCAGTGGCGCAACAACGTCATGAGCAACAAGACCAACCAGATCTACCAGATCCAGAACGGAAACATCAAATGCCTGGTCAGCAATGCCGGGAACTACGCCATGACGGACATCCGGTCCCTTCAGACCTTCCTGAACTGGGGGAAGCAGAACTTCCCGGCCAACCGGATGGACCTGATCTTCTGGGACCATGGCGGCGGCTCCATCACCGGCTACGGCTATGACGAAAAATACGCCAGCAGCGGCTCCATGACCCTGGAAGGGATCAACCAGGCCCTGAAGTCTTCCGGCATGCAGTTTGACTTCATCGGCTTTGATACCTGCCTGATGGCCACGGCGGAGAACGCCCTGATGCTGAGCAAATACGCGGACTACATGATCGCCAGCGAAGAAACGGAGCCGGGCATCGGCTGGTACTACACCAACTGGCTGGCGAAGCTTTCCCAGAACCCCTCCATGCCGACTCTGGAGATCGGGAAGAACATCGTGGATGACTTCACCGCCCAGTGCGCCAAGAACTGCAGGGGCCAGTCCACCACCCTATCCGTCATCGACCTGGCGGAACTGGGGCAGACTCTGCCTTCCAAGCTGAGCGCCTTCTCCTCGGATACCGGGGACATGATCAGCAACGGCCAGTATAAGACGGTGGCCAATGCCCGCACCAGCAGCAAGGAGTTCGCCCGCAGCACCGGCATCGACCAGATCGACCTGGTGCACTTCGCCAAGAACCTGAACACCGAAAAAAGCAAGGACCTGGCCCAGACGCTGCTGAATGCCATCAAGTACAACCGGATCTCCAGCAGCACCTCCAATGCTTACGGCCTGTCCATTTTCTTCCCGTATAATAAAGTCAATAAGGTGGACACGATCTCCAAGATCTATGACTCCATCGGCATGGACAAGGAATATACCTCCTGCCTGAAGAAATTCGCCACCATGGGCGTCAGCGGCCATGCGGTCTCTACCGGCTCTTCGAATCCGCTGAGTTCCCTGCTGGGCGGTTCCTACGGCAGCTCCCAGAGCAGCTCCGGCATGAGCAGTTCCGATATGCAGCAGCTCATCGGCGCGCTGATGAACGGCGGCGGATACTCCTCCGGTTCCGGCGGCGTGGACATTTCCAGCCTGGGCAACCTGCTGAGCCTGGGGCTGAACGGCCGGAACATGAGTTTCATGAGCGAGAGCGGACTGGACCCGAAAGACGTGGCGGCCTACATCGGGGACAACCTGCTGGATATCGATGACCTGAACTGGACCGAAAACGCCGACGGGAACACCTGCATCACCCTCAGCGAAGACCAGTGGGAACTGGTCCAGAGCGTGGACATGGGCATGTTCTACGATGACGGCGAAGGCTACATCGACCTGGGGCTGGACAACATCTACGACTTCGACGAGGAAGGCAACCTCCTGCCGAACCTGGAAAAGACCTGGCTGAGCCTCAACGGGGAGATCGTTTCCTACTACCACACCGAGACCATTGAATTCGGCAACGACAAGTACAGCATTACCGGATATGTGCCGGCGATGCTCAACGGGGAACGGGTCAACCTGATCCTGACCTTCGACGATCAGAACGAAGAGGGCTATGTGGCCGGCGTCAGCTACGATTATGACGACACCGTCACCGAAGTGGAGGGCAAGAACCTGTCGAGCCTTTCCGCCGGGGACAAGCTGCAGTTCCTCTGCGACTACTATTCCTACAGCGGCGACTTCCAGGACAACTACGACCTGGGGAACCCGATCACCGTCAGCGACCCGTCGAACATCACCATCCGCAACGTCAGCGTGGGCCAGGGCAAGGTGAAGATCGCCTACCGGTTCACGGACATCTACGGACAGGATTACTGGTCGCCGGCGCTGAGCCTGTAGGGCAGAATACATCAGTTTACAGAAAGAAGACATTTATATGAAAGACATCCAAATCAGACAGATTTTCAGAAACACAGAAGAATACGCCGAAAAAGAGGTGACCGTGCGGGGCTGGATCCGTACCAACCGCGCCTCCAATAAATTCGGCTTCATCGAACTCAACGACGGGACCTTTTTCAAATCCATCCAGGTGGTCTATGAAAAGGACATCATCGATAATTTCGCGGAAATCTCCAAGGCGCCGATCTCGGCGGCCCTGATGGTGCGGGGCACCCTGGCCCTGACCCCGGAGGCGAAGCAGCCTTTTGAGATCAAGGCGAAGGAAATCGTGATCGAAGCGGACTCCGATCCGGATTATCCCCTGCAGAAGAAACGCCACAGCATGGAATTCCTGCGGGAGATCGCCCACTTAAGACCTAGAAGCAACACCTTCTCGGCGGTGTTCCGGGTGCGCTCCCTGGTGGCCTACGCCATCCACAAGTTCTTCCAGGAGCGGGACTGCGTATACGTCCACACCCCGATCATCACGGGCAGCGACGCGGAGGGCGCCGGCGAAATGTTCCGGGTCACGACCCTGGATCTGAACGACGTCCCCAAAAAGGAAGACGGTTCCATCGACTATGCCCAGGACTTCTTCGGCAAGGAGACCAACCTGACCGTATCCGGCCAGCTGGAGGCGGAGATCTTCGCCCTGGCCTTCCGGAACGTCTATACCTTCGGCCCCACCTTCCGGGCGGAGAATTCCAACACGGCCCGGCACGCCTCCGAGTTCTGGATGATCGAGCCGGAATTCGCCTTTGCGGACCTGAATGACAACATGAACATTGCCGAAGACATGATCAAGTACATCATCCGCTTCGTCCTGGAGAATGCGCCGGAGGAGATGCAGTTCTTCAACAACTTCATCGACAAGGGCCTGCTGGAGCGGCTGAACAATATCGTGGAATCGGACTTTGCCCGCATCACCTACACGGAAGCCATCGACCTGCTGCTGAAGGCGGACCGGGAGTTCCAGTATCCGGTGGAATGGGGCATCGACCTGCAGACGGAGCACGAACGGTACATCACGGAGGAGATCTTCCAAAAGCCGGTCTTCGTCACCGATTACCCGAAGGACATCAAGGCCTTCTACATGCGGCTCAATGACGACGGAAAGACCGTGGCGGCCTGCGACCTGCTGGTGCCGGGCGTGGGCGAGATCATCGGCGGCTCCCAGAGAGAGGAGCGCTACGACGTCCTCACGCGCCGGATGGACGAGATGGGTCTGGACCAAAAGGATTACTGGTGGTACCTGGAGCTGAGAAAATACGGCGGCGTGAAGCATTCCGGCTACGGTCTGGGCTTCGAGCGGATCATCATGTACATCACCGGCATGCAGAACATCCGGGACGTGCTGCCCTTCCCGAGAACACCGAAAACGGCGGAATTCTAAAAAAAACTGCGACAGATCCCCGGAAGCAAAAATTCCGGGGATTTTTTAGCGTTTCCGGCGGAAAAGATTGTTGTCGATGACGGGTTTAGATGGTATAATGTATGAGTGTACTTTTTCAAAGATGGACATAATGAAATAAATATATAGGAGGAATCTCAATTATGAAAGGCTATAACGCTGACAGTATCAGAAACATTGCGCTCCTGGGTCACGGCGGCTGCGGAAAGACCACTTTCCTGGAAGCAGCTTTACTGAAGACCGGCGTCCTCAGCAGAATGGGTAAGGTCGAAGACGGCAACACCGTATCCGACTACGACAAGATGGAGATCGAAAAGGGATATTCCATCTCCGCTGCGTTGGTACCGGTGGAGTACAATAAAGTCAAGATCAACTTCGTGGACACTCCGGGTTTCTTTGATTTCGTGGGTGAAGTCAATTCCGCCATGGCTGCGGTAGACGCGGCGGCGATCCTGGTGGACGCTTCTTCCGGCATCCAGGTCGGAACGGAAAAGGCATGGAACTCCTGCAAGCAGTTCGATATGCCGAGAATGTTCGTGCTGTCCAAGACTGACAAGGAAAACGTAGACATCGATGCGGTCATCGAGTCTCTGAAAGATAAATTCGGCACTTCCGTGGTAACGCTGGATGACGAAGACGCGCTGATGGAAGCCATCGCCGAATCCGATGAAGAATTGATGGAAAAATACTTCGAAGGCGAAGAGTTCACCGAAGAAGAATACAACCGCGGCATGATGAACGGCTTCCGGGAAGGGAACATCGTTCCGATCCTGCAGTGCTCTTCCGTGAAGGGCGAAGGCGTTGAGGAAGTGCTGGACGCCATCGTGAAGTTCGTTCCGAAGGCTTCCGACCACGCTCCGTACAAAACCGTGGACGGCGAAGAGATCCCGCAGGATCCGAACGGCAAGCCCATCGGCTTCATCTTCAAGACCATCGCCGACCCCTTCCTGGGCAAGATCTCCCTGGTGAAGGTAATTTCAGGCAAACTGGGCACCGGCATCGAACTGTACAACGCGAGAGCGGAGAAATCCGAAAAGATCAGCTCCATCTTCTATATGAGAGGCAAGACGCAGGAAGATTGTCCTTCCGCACCGGCCGGTGACATCGTGGCCATCGCCAAACTGCAGTATGCGAAGACCGGCGACACCTTAAGCGAAAAGGGCAGCGCCGTTGAACTGCCGGGCGTGCACTTCCCGCAGCCGGCTCTGTTCCTGGCCATCGAACCCAAGAACAAGGGCGACGACGAAAAGGTCGGTTCCGGCCTGCAGAAGCTGATGGAAGAAGATCCGTCCTTCCGTCTGGAAAGAAACGTGGAGACCCGTCAGACGCTGCTGGGCGGCCAGGGCGAGATCCAGCTGAACATCGTCACATCCAAACTGAAAGATAAATTCGGCGTAGAGGTCCAGAGCGTTCCTCAGAAGATCGCTTACAGAGAAACCATCAAAGGCCAGTCCGACGTACAGGGCAAGCACAAGAAGCAGACCGGCGGCGCCGGCCAGTACGGCGACGTGCACATCCGCTTCAGCCCGTCCCAGGAAGAATTCGAATTCTCCGAAGAACTCTTCGGCGGTTCCATTCCGAAGAACTACGTACCGGCCATCGAAAAAGGCCTGATCGAATCCATGCAGAAGGGCCCGCTGGCCGGCTGCAAGGTAGTAAACGTCAAGGCTGTTCTCTACGACGGTTCCTACCACGATGTAGACTCCAACGAAATGGCCTTCAAGATCGCGGCTTCCCTGGCATTCAAGAAAGGTATCGTGGAAGCGAAACCCTGCCTGCTGGAGCCGGTGATGCACCTGGACATCGTCGTGCCGGATGAATACATGGGCGACGTTATGGGCGACATGAACAAGAGAAGAGGCAAGATCCTGGGCATGGAACCCCAGACCGGCGGCGGACAGAAGCTGGTGGCGGAAGCGCCTCAGGCGGAACTCTTCGACTATGCGATCGTCCTGCGGTCCATGACTCAGGCAAGAGGAAGCTTCGAAATGAGATTCGAGCGCTACGAAGAAGTGCCTGCAAACCTGGCGGACAAGATCATCAAGGAATACCAGGCGGAACAGGAGTAATTCCATGGATTTAAAAGCAGGCGGGTGGAAGTCCGCCTGCTTTTGTAAAATGAAATGAGTGAAGGATTATGGGAGATTATTTAAGAAAACGAAAACTGGTGACATGGATGATGATCGTCGCTCTGGCAGTACTGGCAGCGGTGGCGGTGATCTATGTCCATCCGTTTCCCATGATATATGCCCTGTATGCGGCGGGGATCGGCCTGGCCCTGGATTTCCTGGGGCTGCTGCTCTCGGGCCTCGTCCACAGCCGGAAGGTGGATAAACTCCAGGAACGGCTGGAAGAGCAGGATCCGGAGCACCCGGAGGACGCCCTGTGGGATGCCGGGGACCAGATGACGGAAGCCTACTACCAGGCTTTCAAGCGGCTGGGAACGGACCGGCGCCGGCTGGTGGCGGAACAGAACCGCCAGCGGGCTGCGGAGCGGAAATACCTGTCCCAGTGGACCCGGCGGGTCCGGTCCTCCATTTCGGCGATCCGGCTGACGCTGAAGAACATCGGCACGCCTCCCGCGGCGCTGATGGAAGACCTTCAGAGCCTGGAGCATTATGTGGATATGGTCTCCTATCACTCCCGGATGAATGCCCAGGACGGGGATTTCTTTATCAAGGAAACCGATCCGGATCCGATCATCCGGCGGGTAGCCGAGAAGTTTGCCCTTCAGGCCGCCCGGCGTAAACTGAAACTGAAGATCAGTCCTTCTCCCGGAAAAGTCAATACGGACGAGAAGTGTCTGCAGTTCATACTGGAACAGCTGGTTTCCAATGCGCTGAAATTCACCAACATCGGCGAGATCACCATTTACTTTGAAGAACCGGGTGTTCTGTGCGTCCGGGACACCGGCATCGGCATGAAACCGGAGGAACTGGAGGAGATCCTGGAGGATCCGGCGCCGAAGGGACGGAAAGGTTCCGGCTCCCGGGGCGGCATCGGCCTGACCACCTGCATCCGGCTGGCGGAACAGCTGGGGCAGACCCTGACCGTACTGTCCACACCGGGCTCCGGCACATTGGTGAAGCTGGCTATGGAACCGGTGATCCCGCCGGAAGAGAACGCCGGCGAACCGGAAGAAGACGTTCGGGTCAGCAGACGCGGCCGGAAGAAGAGAAAGTGGCGGCGGAAGTCCGCGCCGGCGGCGCCCGCGAAGAAAGCCGCGGCACCGGCAGCGGCGGCCGTGGCATCGGCCATGGCAGAGATTCCGGAAAAGGAAACCTCGGCGGATACCATCCAGATCCCGAAGATCACGGAAGAAACGGCGGCGGCAGAAGCGCCTGAACCGGCAGCTCCGGCAGAGGAAGCGGAAGCACCGGCGGCTCCGGAAGAAAAAGAAACGCCTGAACCGGCGGAAGAAGCGGCTCCCCAGGGTCCCGCGGACCCGGAAGAGGCCGTGGAAAATACGGCGGAAACCCGGGAAGCCTGGGAGGAAGCAGCGGACAACGTGACGCCGGAAGCGGCGGAAGCGCTGGATGCGAATCGGAGTCCTCAGGAGAGTTTTGAAGGTGCACCCACGCCGGAAGGGGTGGAGATCACCGAACCGAGGATCCCCTATTCCGAAGAATTCGTGGTCAAAGAAGGCGACAACATCATCCAGCCGGACCAGGCCCAGGATTTCCTGGACGCGGAAGAGCGGGAAGCGGCCCTGAAGGAACTCCAGGCCGAGATCCTGAAAGAGCTGGGGATCAAGCCGGAAGAGGAAGACGACGACGAATGGGACGACCTGTAAAGGGCCGACCCCCGAACAATCGATTTGAACGACCCCTGCGGGAAAACCCGCGGGGGTTTTCTATTGCATGGGATGCGATGGGAGTGGAAAGTAACAAAATCGTAATACTATAGAAATAGAACTGCAATTCAGGGGAGAGTAATACGGAGTATAATATGCTTATAGAAACATAGAACGAAAGCGCTGGATATAGAGTCAAAGGGGGATAAAAATGTTGAAGAAAGCAATTGCCGCGGGACTCCTGTCCGGGATGATGATCGTCAGCGGAGTCTGCGGGTTTGCCGCAGACGTGCCGGCATTCACGGATGTGAAGGATTCGGACTGGTTTGCGGCGGACGTGGGATATGTATGTGAAAACGGCTTGATGAAAGGAGTGTCGGAAACCCGCTTCGACCCGCAGGGGACCTTTACCCGGGGGATGCTGGTAACGGTGCTGCACCGGATGGAGGGGGACCCTTCCGCGCCGGCTTCGTCCTTTGCCGACGTGGATGCGGACGCCTGGTATGCGGATGCGGTCGGATGGGCTGCGCAGCAGGGAATCGTCAACGGCACTTCCGACACCACCTTCTCACCGATGGCGCCCATCACCCGGGAACAATTGGCCACGATCATCTATCGGTATGTGCAAATGGAAAAGCAAAAGGCGGGTCTTCCCGCGGACGTGGCAAGGGGAGCCGCTGAACTCCGGGATGAATTGTCCGGGTACTGCAGTGACGGAGGCGACGTCAGCGAATATGCCCTGCAGCCGGCACTCTGGGCGGTGCAGAACGGCATCCTGAATGGAGATAACCGGAAGCTGATGCCCAGGGGCGACGCCACAAGAGCCCAAGTGGCGGCGGTGATCAGCCGGTTTTATAAAAAAGAGTCTTATGTACCGGCGGAGGACGGAGCCTTTTATTCCCGGGACGGGAAGACCCTGTACCGGATCCCGGAGGATATGAAAGGGATTTTTACCGTGAAAGATGGAACGGAAGAATTATCCGGACGCTGTGCATTCAGATGCGCAGAACTGGAAGCCGTTGTGATTCCGGAAGGCGTGAAAACTGTAGGCAAGGAAGCTTTTGCGGAATGCCCGAAACTGAAATCCGTCAGTTTCCCCGCCAGCCTGGAGTCTCTGGGTGAAGGTGCGCTTCCGGGCATGATTTTCAAGGGAAGCTTTATCGGATGTGATTCACTGGAAGCCATCCATTTCGGACGGGATTTCTATCTGCCGGATCCGGAGCCGACAGTTACAGCCGTCGGGATCGCCAGATACTATCCGGTATTCGGAGAGGAGTTTCGGTATTGTCCGATGCTGAAACACATCACCGTCAGCGAAGAAAACCCTCATTTCATTGCACACGATGATTGCCTGATCGATGTGGACCGGGGCGACCTGTTGCTGGTGCCGCAGGGGAAGACGGGCGTGCTGACCCTGCCGGAGGGCATCGGGAAAGTCGGTAAATTTGCTTTTTATCAGTGCAGCGGGCTGACAGAGATCCGGTTTCCGGAAGGGATGAAGAGCATCTCTTCGCTGAACGGTTACGAGGGGTGCACCGGAGTGGAAATAGTTTATCTTCCGGTTGGGATCGAGTATATCAATGATTCCCTGGAACAAATGCCGAATCTGAAAACCATCGAATTCGGCGGCACAAAGGACCAATGGGCGGAAGTACTGGATTATTACTACAACCGGCAGACCGTCGAAAAACTCTCCGGAGTCGAAATGCTGTTTCTTGGAGATTAAGCTGTCAGCCGGGAGCCGGGAGCTATAAGCATCCGGCTCCCATTTCAAATAAACCCTTGCCTAAAAGTCAGGGATAGTCTATAATAAGGTCAAAGAAAGTCAATTTCTTTGGCCTTTTGTTTTTCAGGGCCGAAGATGAAAGGATACAGGGAGGGATAGAAATGGCGAAAATGAGCGACCTCATCGAGGTCTTTATCAAAGAACTCCTGGAAGACAACGCATCGGAGCCGGTGGAGATCCAGCGGAACGAACTGGCGGGCTATTTCAAGTGCGCGCCGTCCCAGATCAATTACGTGCTGACGACGCGGTTTTCCATGGACAAGGGCTACCGGATCGAGAGCCAGCGGGGCGGCGGCGGTTCCATCAAGATCATCAAGATGAACCTGTCGTCGGACGATTTCTATTCGGCGCTGCTGCAGGAGACCGGGGACAGCATCACGGTGCTGAAAGCGGGGCAGATGATCGATCTGCTTCAGGAAAAGGAACTGATCAGCGAGCGGGAGGACCGGCTGATGAAGGCGGCGGTCAGCGACCGGGCCATCGCGGGGCCGGTGAACCTGAGGAATGAAATGCGGGCGGGGATCCTGAAAAACATGATCCTGTCGGTCTGCGGAATGGAATAAAGAGAGGTGACAACGTGGAAGTATACGGCAAATTTACGGAAGGCTCCAAGCGAGCCATCGACATTGCGAAAAACGAGGCGGCGGCCATGGGCCACAGCCTCATCGGCAGCGAGCATCTGCTGCTGGGGATCCTGCAGCTGCAGAGCCCCATTTCCTCCGCTTTTGAAAACGCGGGGATCACGGCGGACATCATCCGCAGCCGGATCATCGAACTGGTGGGGGACGGCAGCGGCACCAACACCAAACTTCTGGGCTTTTCCCAGCGGACCGTGCAGATCTTTGAGATCAGCCATCTGACGGCCCGCCAGATGGGCAAGAGCGCCGTGGGGATCGAGCACCTGATGGTAGGGATCCTCAAGGAAGGCAAGGGGATCGCCGTGAAGATCCTGAACGATATGAACATCAATCTGGTTTCCCTGGAGAAGGACATCCTGGAGATCAGCCGGAAAACGGAGCAGGAAGTCCAGAAGGCGAAGGAAAACGAGAAGAGCATCCTGCGGAAGTACGGGATCGACCTGACGGAAGACGCCAGGGCCGGCAAGCTGGATCCGGTGGTGGGCCGGGAAAGGGAGATCGAACGGGTCATCCAGATCCTGAGCCGCCGGACCAAGAACAATCCCTGCCTGGTGGGGGAACCCGGCGTGGGCAAGACCGCCATTGCGGAAGGCCTGGCCCGGAAGATCACCAGCGGGGACATTCCGGACAACCTGAGGGGGAAGAAACTAATTTCCCTGGATATGCCGGGGCTCCTGGCGGGGTCCAAGTTCCGGGGCGAATTTGAAGAGAGAATGAAGCAGGCTCTGGAGGAAGCGAAGAAGGACGGGAAAGTCATCCTCTTCATCGACGAGATGCACACCATCATCGGCGCCGGCGGCGGCGAGGGTTCCATCGATGCCTCCAACATCCTCAAGCCGGCCCTGAGCCGGGGAGAAGTCCAGGTCATCGGCGCCACCACCTACACGGAATACCGAAAAAAAGTGGAGAAGGACCCGGCCCTGGAGCGGCGGTTCCAGCAGGTCCAGATCGATGAGCCGTCCCTGACGGACGCAGTGGAGATCTTGAGCGGCCTGAAAGAGGAATACGAAAAGCATCACCATGTGAAGATCACGGACCGGGCGGTCTATGCGGCGGTGAGCCTGTCGGCCCGGTACATCCCGGACCGCTTCCTGCCGGACAAGGCAGTGGACCTGATGGACGAGGCGGCGGCCCGGATCAAGCTGAAGACCTACATCAAACCGGACGACGTCATCGAAATGGAAGACGAGCTGGAGGAGATCATCGCCTCCAAGGAGGACGCCATCCAGAAGCAGAATTTCGAGGAAGCCGCGTCCCTGCGGGACCGGGAGCAGGAGCTGAACGCAAAAATCAAGGAAGCTTCCGCGAAAATGGAAGAAGTCTACGCGGACAAGGCGGTGGTGACGGAGGAAGACATCGCTTCCATCATCTCCGGCTGGACCGGCATCCCGGTGGAAAGACTGAATCAGTCCGAAACGGACAAGCTGGTAAATATCGAGGAGACGCTGAAATCCCGGATCATCGGCCAGGAAGAGCCCATCGTGGCCATTTCCCGGGCCATCCGCCGGGCAAGGGTCGGCCTCAAGGATCCGAAGCGGCCGGTGGGATCCTTCCTGTTCCTGGGACCCACGGGAGTGGGCAAGACGGAATTGTGCAAGGCCCTGGCGGAAGCCCTTTTCGGGGACGAGGATTCCATCATCCGGCTCGACATGTCGGAGTACATGGAAAAACACTCGGTCTCCAAGATCATCGGCTCGCCTCCGGGCTACGTGGGCTATGAGGAAGGCGGGCAACTCTGCGAAAAGATCCGCCGGAAGCCCTATTCCATCGTCCTGCTGGACGAGATCGAAAAGGCCCATCCGGACGTGTTTAACATCCTCCTGCAGATGCTGGAGGACGGCCACGTGTCGGATTCCAAGGGCAAGATGGCGGATTTCAAGAACGCCGTCATCATCATGACTTCCAACGTGGGGGCCCATACCATCAAAAAGCAGAAGACCCTGGGCTTCTCCGCGGGAGACGACCTGGATGAAAAGATGAACGCCTATGAAAAGATGAAAGATACCATCATGGGCGAATTGAACAAGACTTTCCGGCCGGAATTCCTGAACCGGCTGGATGAGGTCATCGTATTCCATCGCCTGGAACAGCCGGAGATCCGGCAGATCATCGACCTGATGATCAGCGACCTGAAGGAACGGGCGAAGAAACTGAAGATGGAAATGGAAGTGACGGACGAGGCGAAGGACCTGATCTTCCGGGAAGGCTTTGACGAGCAGTACGGGGCACGGCCCCTGCGGCGGACCATCACCCGGCTGGTGGAGGACAAGTTCGCGGAAGCGATCCTGAAGGGGGACCTGAAGCCCGGCGACACCGTCATCGTGAACGCCGGCGGCGACCGGATCCTGCTGGAAAAAGGAGGAGAGCGGAATGGCTAAGAAAGGTCCCAAAACCGTGTTCGTGTGCAGCGAATGCGGCTATGAGAGCCCGAAATGGATGGGACAGTGCATCTGCGGGGCCTGGAACACCTTCACGGAGGAGCGGGTCGCGGACACGTCCGCGTCGTCCGCCCTGTCCTCGAAAAACCGGGAGCACCGGATCGTGAAGCCGGCTCCCATCCGGGATATTGTTTCCGGGGAGACGGAGCGGATGGACACCGGCATCGGGGAGCTGAACCGGGTGCTGGGGGGCGGCCTGATCAAGGGCTCCCTGACGCTGATCAGCGGGGAGCCGGGTATCGGGAAATCCACCATCCTCCTGCAGGCGGCCGCCGGCATCGCCCGGAAATACGGCCGGGTGCTGTACGTCAGCGGCGAGGAATCCGGGGAGCAGATTCGCCTGCGGGCGGACCGGATCGGCGGGCTTTCCGACGATCTGTACCTGCTGTCGGAAACGGAACTGGAACTGATCCTGGACGCGGTGGCCGAATTCAAACCGGTGTTCCTCATCATCGATTCCATCCAGACGGTCTATTCCTCCCAGCTCACCTCCGCCGCGGGCAGCGTTTCCCAGGTGCGGGCCTGCACTGCGGAGATCATGCGGGTGGTGAAGCAGGCGGGGATCCCGGCCTTCATCGTGGCCCATGTGACCAAGAGCGGGGACCTGGCGGGGCCGAAGATCGTGGAGCACCTGGTGGACACGGTGCTGAATTTCTCCGGAGAGCGGAACCACGGGTTCCGGATCCTGCGGTCCTACAAAAACCGCTTCGGCAACACCAGCGAGATCGGCGCTTTTGAAATGAGCAGCGAAGGGCTGCGGGAGATCGCGGACCTGTCCGCCAGTGTCCTGGAGGAGACCTCCCGGGGAGCGGAAGGCTCCGTGGTGACGGCGGTCTATGAGGGTTCCCGGCCCCTGCTGCTGGAAGTGCAGGCCCTGGTGTCGCCTTCCGGCGTGGGTTTCGCCCGGCGCAGCAGCATCGGCTTCGACCCGGGAAGGCTCAACATGATCATCGCCGTGCTGGAAAAGCGCACCGGCCTGAAGCTGATGAGCAGCGATGTGTACGTCAACGTGGCCGGCGGCATCCGGCCGGAGGGCACTTCCATCGACCTGGCGGTGGCGGCGGCCATCTCCTCGGCGGCCCTCGGAAGACCGATGGCGGATCCCCGGACCATCGTGTTGGGAGAGATCGGCCTGACCGGCGAACTGAGGGGCATTTCCCAGCCGGAGCGGATCGCCTCCGAGGCGGCCCGGATGGGATTTACGAAGATCCTGATGCCGGAAAAGAACCGGATCCGGTGGTCCGGTCCGGAAAATATTGAAATTATCGGCGCGAAAGACCTTCGGGAGGCCGTGAATAAGGTGCTACAGCATTGACATTACGGGCAAAAACAGGGTATACTATAAGTTAACGATGGAGGGAGCAGCATGTTTAAGATCGGCGACAAAGTAGTATACCCAATGCATGGAGCCGGGGTCATCGACAATATCGAATCCAAGGTCATACTCGGCGAAGAACGGGATTACTATACGATGAAGATCCCGGTGACGGATATCCATATCATGATACCGGTGGACAACAGTGAAGCCATCGGCATGCGTCCCATCGTCAGCAAAGAGGATCTGGCAAAAGCCATGGAGATCCTGGGAGAGGCCCCCAGCGTCATGTCCGCCAACTGGAACAAGCGCTACCGGGCCAATCAGACCCTGCTGCGCTCAGGCGATATCTTCAGCGTGGCGGAAGTGGTGCGGAATCTGACAATTTCCGACCGGGTCAAGGGACTCTCCACCGGCGAACGCAAGATGCTGCTGAACGCCACCCGTATTCTGGCCAGCGAAGTGATGCTGGTACTGGACATCGATTCGGAGAAGGCGGAAGCGGCGATCCGGGACTCCATTACCTACAATCTGGAAGGGGGTTGATAAACCTATGAAAGTCGTGATCAGGCTTTTACTCACGATCTTAGGCGCAGCTTTAGGCTATAGTCTGGGTATCCTGATCTACATGCTTGCAGTCACTTCGTTTACGGAAGAAATGCAGGCATCCGCAAAAACCGTGGAAATCGCCACACCGGTGGTCGGCGCCGTGATTGTAGGCGCACTGGCCTTTTTCATTTCCGGCAGGATGGTCAAGAACTGGGGGCGGATCGGACAGCGGCTGGAAACCAACATTTCCCGTTTCTCCGCATTTCAGTTGATTGGCGGCGGCCTGGGACTGATTCTGGGGCTGCTGGCAGCCTATCTGATCAGCGGACTGCTGGGCAATATCCGGATTCTGTATCTGGGTACGGTGCTCTCCGTCATCGCGTACATCATTTTCGGCGGAATGTTCACACTGGTCGGAGCGCGGCTGGGCAAGCAACTGTCGGACAGGGGTTCCGGTTACGATATGAGAACCTCCGGCGCAGCCTATTTCCAGAACCGGCGTAATGCACCGAGGAAACGGCGGGAAGCCATCCCGAAGATCTTCGATACCAGCGTGCTCATCGACGGACGGATCATGGACCTGATGAAAACCGGGTTCATCGAGGGAGACATCATCATACCGGAATACGTGCTGACGGAACTCAGGCACTTATCGGATTCCTCGGATCCCATCAAGAAAGCCAAAGGGCGAAGAGGGCTGGCCGTTTTGAAAGACATCCGCAGCTATTACGGCATCGAGATCTACAACACTTACAGCGACAAGGACTGGGACGGTGTGGAAGAAGTGGACGTGAAGCTGCTGCGGCTGGCGCAGAAACTGGATGCGAAAGTGGTCACCAACGATTTCAACCTGATCCAGGTGGCAGAGATCCAGGAGATCCCCGTGCTGAACATCAACGACGTGGTCAATGCGCTGCGGACGGTGGTGATACCGGGCGAAGACCTGAAGGTTTCGGTGATCCGGGAAGGACGGGAAAACAACCAGGGCGTGGGCTACATGCCCGACGGCACCATGATCGTGGTGGAAGGCGGAAAGAGTCTAATCGGAAAAGACGTAAACACGGAGGTCACCAGCGTGCTGCAGACGGCCTCGGGACGGATGATATTCGCAAAACCAAGAAAAACAAACTGAAATCATTTTATTTATTATTATTTTTATTATTGAAGTTATGTATAACAACCGATTCATAACCGCAATCATACCCGCGGCCGGCAGCGGGAAACGAATGAACGCCGGCGGGGTCAGCAAAGTATATCTGAAGCTATTGGGAAAGACCGTTCTCCAGTGGACGGTGGAGGCCTTTGAAATAAATCAATATGTTGACCGTATCATCGTGGCAGTCCGCCCGGAAGAGGTGGAATACTGCCGCAGCGAGATCATTCCGAAAGAGAAGTACCCGAAGGCGGATACCGTTATCCCCGGAGGGAGCGAACGCTATGACACCGTGCTGGAGGCTTTGAAATGCGCAGGAGATTCGGACCTGGTCCTGGTCCATGACGGCGCAAGGCCTCTGGTCGATCAGGAAACAATTGATCAGTGTGTAAAAGCAGCAGCCCGAGAGGGCTGCTGCATCGCCGCTGTACCGGTGAAGGACACCATCAAAACCGTGGAGGGAGGCGCAGTTTCGGCCACGCCGGACCGGCGGACCCTGTATGCCGTCCACACTCCCCAGGCGTTTACCTGCCGGGAGATCCGGGCGGATATGGAAAAGGGCCTGGCGGAAGGCTTTCACGGGACCGACGAAGCGTCCTTTGCCGAAAAACAGGGCAAAAAAGTGTTTATTGTTGACAGTAAATATGATAATATTAAAGTTACTACTTCCGACGACCTGATCGTCGCGGAAGCTCTTCTGAAGAAGAGGATCGAGAAACAGGAATAAGACAGGTATTAAAGCGATGTTTACCGGAATAGGTTACGACGTGCACAGATTCACAGAAGGAAGAAAGCTCATCTTAGGAGGCGTGGAGATCCCTTACGAAAAGGGTCTGGAAGCCCACTCCGACGGGGATGTGCTTTTGCATGCCGTCATGGATGCGCTTCTGGGGGCCTGCGGGCTCGGGGACATCGGGATGCATTTCCCGGATACCGACGACCGCTACAAAGGGGCCTCCAGCATGGACCTTCTGAAGACCGTGCGGCAGCGGATGAGGGACGAAGGGTATGAACCCGTCAACGTCGATGCTGTGATCGTGGCCCAGGCGCCGAAGATGGCACCCTATGCGGAATTCATGAAGGCGGGCATTGCGGAGGCGCTGGCGCTCTCTCCCGCAAGGGTGAACGTCAAAGCCACCACCACCGAAGGACTGGGCTTCGAAGGCCGCGGGGAAGGGATCTCCGCCCAGGCCGTTGCCTGTGTCAGCGAAACCGGATACCGACCGCCCCCGGCGGGGCCGGATCGTACATAGAGAGAAAATACTGCACCGTTTGAAATAAAAGAGAAGCAAAGGAGAACAGTTATGAGAATGTCGAAAATGCACTTCCACACCCTCAGAGAAGTGCCCAATGATGCACAGGTTACCAGCCATGTTTTGATGATGCGGACCGGGATGATCCGGAAGGTTTCCCCGGGCGTATTCAACTACATGCCCCTGGGATGGCGGTCCATCCGCAAGTTCGAACAGATCGTCCGGGAAGAAATGGACGCCAAGGGCGCCCAGGAAATCAACTGCACCGCCCTGCACCCGGCGGCTCTGTGGGAAGAATCCGGCCGGTGGTATAAATACGGACCGGAACTGATGAGACTGCAGGACAGAATGGGCAATGACTACTGCTTAGGGCCCACCCACGAAGAAATCTTCACGGACATCATCCGGGAAGAAGTCACTTCCTACCGGCAGCTGCCCATCAACCTGTACCAGATCCAGACCAAGTACAGAGACGAAAGAAGACCCCGGTTCGGCGTCATGAGAGGCCGGGAATTCATCATGAAGGACGCTTACAACTTTGACAAGGATGAAGAGGCGAACAATCACAGCTACGACCTGATGTTCGATGCCTACAGCAGGATATTCACCCGCGCCGACCTAGACTTCCGTCCCATCGAGGCAGACAACGGCCCTATCGGCGGCAGCGCTTCCCACGAATTCTCCGCCCTGGCGGAAGTGGGCGAATCCGAGATCGGTTACTGCGACACCTGCGACAAGGCAGCCACCACCGAACGGCTGGAGTGCGTGGACGACCCGGCGGAAACCGAAGAAATGAAGGAACCCGTGGATGAATATACCCCGGACTGCAAGACCATCGAAGACGTGGCGAATTTCCTGGGACTGCCCGCTACCAAGGCCCTGAAGGCCTTGATGTACAAGGCGGAAGGCAAGTATTACGTATGCTTCATCCGGGGCGACCGGGAACTGAACGAGATCAAGCTGATCAATGCCATCAATGTGCCGGAATTCGCGCTGGAATTCATGGACGAAGCCGAGATCGATGAGATCGGCGGCAGCGGCGGCTTCTGCGGCCCGGTAGGCCTGAAGAACTGCACCATCGTTGCCGACAGCGAAGTGCCGGGACTGAGAAACATGGTTGCCGGCGCCAACAAAGTCGGATACCATACCCTGAATATCAACTACGGCAGAGATTTCACGGCGGACATCGTGGTGGATCTGAAGAAGAGCAAAGCCGGGTACAAGTGCCCCAAGTGCGGCGGCACGATCCAGATCACCCGGGGCATCGAAGTGGGCCAGATCTTCAAGCTGGGCACCACCTACAGTGAAGCGATGCACGCTTACTACAGAGACGAAAACATGGAAGAACATCCGATCTGGATGGGCTGCCACGGCGTGGGCATCACCCGTACCATCGCCGCGGTCATCGAACAGCACCATGACGACAAGGGCATCATCTGGCCGGTCTCCGTGGCGCCGTACCATGCAGTGGTCACCGTAGTCAACACCCGCAAGGAAGAACAGATGGAAGTGGGCATGAAGATCCACGATGCCCTGAAGGCGGAAGGGATCGAAGTCCTGATCGACGACCGGGACGAAAGAGCCGGCGTCAAGTTCAATGACGCGGACCTGATCGGCTTCCCGGTAAGGATCACCGTGGGCAAGAAAGCCGGCGAAAACATCGTGGAATACAAACTCAGAAAAGACGAGGAAGCCACCGAAATGAGCTCGGAAGACGCTGTGAAGGCAACCGTGGAATTCATCCGTTCCGAACTGGCGCGGCTGGCGCATGATCCGGTCGGCGACGAGGTATAAGAGGAGAACAACTATGAGCAATCCGATCGTTACGATAGAAATGGAAAACGGCGGGGTCATGAAGGCCGAACTGTACCCGGAGACCGCTCCGAATTCGGTGAAGAATTTCATTGACCTGGCCAATAAAGGGTTTTATGACGGCGTGATCTTCCACCGGGTCATCCCCGGATTCATGATCCAGGGGGGCGACCCCACGGGCACCGGCATGGGCGGCCCGGGGCACTGCATCCCGGGGGAATTTGCCGCAAACGGCTTCCCCAACGGCCTGAATCATACCAGGGGCGTCCTGTCCATGGCCCGGGCCATGCATCCCGACACCGGCGGCTCCCAGTTCTTCATCATGGTGGCGGATGCGCCCCATTTGAACGGCAATTATGCGGCCTTCGGCAAGGTGATCGAAGGAATGGAAGTGGCGGACGAGATCGTGAACACTCCCAGAAACCGCATGGACCGTCCGGATACCGACCAGAGAATGAAAAAAGTTACAGTTGAGACCTTTGGGGTGGATTACGGGGAACCGGTCCGCCTGGCAGGAAAATAGACTCATGAAGATTTACAACACTTTAACCAGAAGAAAAGAAGAATTCGTTCCCATCGACGAGAAGGAAGTGAAGATCTACGTCTGCGGGCCTACGGTGTACAACTTTTTCCACATCGGCAACGCCCGTCCCTTCGTGGTCTTCGACACCCTCCGGAAGTACCTGGAATACCGGGGCTACAAAGTGAGGTTCGTGCAGAACTTCACGGATGTGGACGACAAGATCTTAAACAGAGCCAACGAAGAGGGAATCACCCCCCTGGAAGTGGGCGAAAAATACATCGCGGAATACTACAAGGACGCTCAGGCGCTGAACGTGAAGAAAGCCACGGTGCACCCGAGGGTCACGGAGAACATCCCCGAGATCATCGACTTCGTGCAGAAGCTCATCGACAAGGGCTATGCCTATGAAGTGGACGGGGACGTGTATTACAGCACCCGGAAATTCCCGGACTACGGCAAGCTCTCCGGCCAGAACATCGAGGAGCTGGAAGCCGGCGCCCGGATCATGATCGGGGAAAAGAAAAAGGATCCCCTGGACTTTGCCCTGTGGAAAGCCCAGAAGGAAGGCGAAGGCCTGGCGTGGGATTCCCCCTGGGGCATGGGTCGGCCGGGCTGGCATATTGAATGCTCCGTCATGAGCACGAAATACCTGGGCGAGACCATCGACATCCATGCCGGCGGCCAGGATCTGCAGTTCCCCCACCACGAGAACGAGATCGCCCAGACGGAAGCCTGCACCGGAAAGAAGTTCGCAAACTACTGGATGCATAACGGATACATCACCATCGACAAGGAAAAGATGAGCAAGTCCAAGGGCAATTTCTTCACCGTCCGGGACATCCTGGAGGAATACGAAGGGGAAGCCATGCGCTTCTTCCTGCTCTCCGGCCATTACCGGGGAC
Organism: Bacillota bacterium; assembly: GCA_017405645.1. Classification (GTDB taxonomy): domain Bacteria; phylum Bacillota; class Clostridia; order Peptostreptococcales; family Anaerovoracaceae; genus RUG14258. Next base: position 7,404 of record JAFQZZ010000022.1, on the reverse strand, counting down.
CCATCGATTTCAGCCGGGAACTGATGGAACAGGCGAAGAACGGCCTGACCCGGATGCGGAACGCCAAGGGCAACCTGGAACACCTTGTCGCTTCCGGCGCCGACGGCGGCATGACGGAAGCCGAGGCGGCGAAGCTGGAAGAACTGGATAAGTACCGGCAGCAGTTCATCACCGCTATGGACGACGACCTCAATACGGCGGACGCCCTGGCGGCCATCTTCGAACTGATCCGGGACGTCAACACCGACGTGAAGGACGGGGCCTCGAAGGAATTCGCGCAGAAGGCGCTGGACCTGCTGATGGAACTGTCTTCGGTCCTGGGACTCCTCCAGGTGGAAGAGGAAAAGGGCGTGGACGACGAGATCCAGAAGCTGGTGGACGAACGCCAGGCGGCCCGGAAGGCCAAGGACTTTAAGAGAGCCGACGAGATCCGGGATATGCTCAAGGCCCAGGGCATCATTCTGGAGGATACGCCTCAGGGTGTGAAGATCACCCGGGCATAGAGTGACAAAAAACGAAATGGCTGTCCCTTTCGGGGCAGCCATACGTGATTGAAGCAAATGAAGCTATTAGTGATCAGCGACACCCACGGCAGCTATGAAAAAGCGGTGGACCTGATAAAAAAAGGCGATTACGACGCCGTGATCCACCTGGGGGACCTGGTCCGGGACGCAGACGCGATCCGGGAGCGGACCGGCGCCTGGGTGATCGGCGTGGCGGGCAATATGGACGGGAACTTTTCGCCCCGGAACTACAAGGTGCTGAAGACGGAGTTCGGCCGGATCCTGCTGGTCCACGGCCACCGGGAAAAGGTGAAGTCGGGACTTCAGAACCTGTGCTATCGGGCGGAGGAACTGGACTGCAGGGCCGTCTTCTTCGGCCACACTCACCAGGCGTTTTATGAAGAGGAAGGCGGACTGGTCCTGCTGAACCCGGGCAGCCTGTCCCTCCCCTACAGCTGGGAGCCTCCCTCCTACGCAGAGGTGGAGATCACCGACGACGGGGAACTTACCGCCGGCATCGTTTACTGTTGATACAAGGATGGAAACATGGGTAAATTCATTGTTATTGAAGGAACCGACGGGTCCGGCAAATCCACCCAGACCCGGAAACTGACGAAATACCTGAAAGACCGGGGACTCAGCGTGAAACAGTTCCATTTCCCCTCCGGGAAAGGCTTTTACGGCCGCGCCATCAACGCCTTCCTGCGGGGAGACCTGGGCGGCGCGGAAGAGGTGGACCCCTATTACGTGGCATTCCTTTTTGCCCGGGACCGGATCGCCAATGCGGACCTGGTGCGGAAGTGGATCGAAAAATACGATATCGTGCTGATGGACCGGTACGCCTATTCCAACATCGCCTACCAGTGCGCCAAGCTGATGAACAAACCCCGGGAAAAGGAAAAGCTGTACCGGTGGATCGTGGACACGGAGTTCGCCTCCGGCGAGATCCCGATCCCGGACCTGTGCATGGTTCTGGGGGTGCCCCGGGCTTTTTCGGAGAAGAAGCTGACGGAGGCCCGGACCGGCGGAGACCGGGATTACCTGGAGGGCGGTTCGGACGTCCACGAGCAGAACCTGGTGCTGCAGAAAAACGTGGGCAGCATTTACCGGGAGATGTGCTCGGAATTCGATGAAATGGTGTACGTGGAGTGCGGAGACCCATCCGGCAAGATGCTGACGAGCCGGGAGATCCATCAGAAGATCCTGGAGGTATTGGAAAAACGGGGAATCATTTGAACGGAGGATGAAAAGATGACGAAAGAAGAACGGATCCAGAAAGCGGTCGATATTTTCACGACCAACGGTTTTAACTGCTCCCAGGCGATCCTGTGCGCGTTCTGCGACCTGTACGGCCTGGATGAGGTGACGGCTTTCAAACTGGCGGAGGGCTTTGGCCTGGGCATGAGCGGCTACATGGATGAATGCGGCGCCGTGACCGGGATGTTCATGACCCTTGGGCTGGACAACAGCGACGGGAAGCTGACGGAAGGCCGGACCAAACTGGACACTTACGCCCGGATCAAGGAAGCCGGCGAGTCCTTTGCGGAAAAGCGGGGCAGCATTATGTGCGGTGAACTCCTGAAGCAGGAGAAGGAACTGAAGGCGAACGCCACGGAGGAACAGCTGAAGGAAGCGGGTCCGAAGAAGCTGATCTGCGTTCAGTGCGTGCGGACCGCGGCGGAATACCTGGCGGAAAACCTGCGGGCGGAATAGAAAGGGACGAAATGTTAACAGGAAAACAGAGAAGTTATCTGAAGGGACTGGCTCACGACCTGGATCCCCTGGTTTTCATCGGGAAACAGGAGATCACGGAGAACGTGATCAAAGAAGTGGACAATCTGCTGGACAGCCGGGAACTGGTGAAGGTCAAGCTCCAGGAGAGCTGCCTGATGGATGCCCGGGAGGCGGCCAATGAGGTGGCGGCGGCTACCCGCGCCGAGTATGTTCAGGCCATCGGCCGGCGTTTTGTGCTCTACCGGAAGGCGAAGGATCCGGAAAAGCGGCAGATTCTTTTACCGAGATAAGATTATTTTATGTATAAAAGAAAAAGGACCTATTGACAAAATCGAATCATTGTGTGATTATATAATCAATGTTGCATTAATGCAATACACACTCTCATAAGGCCAGAGCACCGGATTCTTATTCCGGTGCTTTGGTTTTTTTGCGGCCGGAAAGCAGCCGCAGTCCGAGGCATAACAGAAGCAGCTGGGTGGTGACGGTCACCAGCCAGACGCCCTTCAGGCCCATCAGGGCGGGCAGCAGCAGGGCAAGGCCCGGCATCAGCACCAGCCCTTCCAGGTAGACCATCAGGGAAGCGCTGCCGGAACGGTCCGTGGCGTAGAAATAATCCGCCGTGCAGCGGGAGAAACAGAACAGGGGCATTGCCAGGCTGAAGAACGGCGCCGCCTGCAGCAGGACCGCCGTGGTCTGGGGCCCTGCGTTGTACAGCAGGGCGATCTGACGGATGAAGAGCAGAAACAGCAGGCCTCCCGCGATCCCCAGGCCCACCGTGATGCCGTAGGTGAGCCGGGCGGTCCGCCGGACCAGTCCCCGGTCGCCGGAGCCGGTGTTGTAGCTCAGCATGGGCTGGGCCCCCTCGCAGACGCCCTGGGCCATGAGCTGTACGATGGAAAGAACGTACCCAATAAGGGAATAGGCGGCCAGGGCCGTGTCCCCGCCGTGTTTCACCACCTGAAGATTCATGATGATGATGGAAAGGGAGGGCAGCACCGACAGCCCGAAGGGAGACACCCCGATCCGGACGATGTGTTTCAAAACGCCCGGACGGATCCGGAAGCAGTCCGCCGGGATCCGGTTCTGCGGGAACAGGAAAAACGCCGCCAGGGGGATCGCCGTGACAAATTCGCCGGAGATGGTGGCCAGGGCCGCTCCCCGGACGCCCCAGCCGAAGATCCAGACAAAAAGCCAGTCCAGCAGGATGTTCACGCAGCAGCCGGTCACCATGGTGGCCATGGCCAGCACCGGGCGGCCGAGACTGCGGACGATGGGCAAAAGGCCGCAGTAACCGATCTGGGCGATGGCGCCCATGGACAGGGTCCTCAGGTAAACCGTGGCCATTTCATGGGTGCCCTCGTCGGCGCCGATGAGGCGGGTCAGGATCCCGGCCAGACTGAAGACTACCAGGGTCACCAGCAGGGCGCTGATAAGGATCATGGAAAGGCTGTTGCCGATGGCTTCCCGGCTGTCCTGTTCCCGGCCTTCGCCCCGGCGGATGCTGCTGATCACGCTGCCGCCCATGCCGATGCCTTCGCCCAGGGCGTAGGTGACGGCGGCGATGGGCCAGGCGATGCCTACGGCAGCAAGGCCCAGGTAGCCCACCTTCTGGCCGATGAAGAATCCGTCGATGACGGAGTAGACGCCGGTCAGGGTGAAGGAGATCACGGATGGTACGATGTATCGAAAATAGTTTTTATAAAACATAAAAGCCTCTTTTTGTTGATAAAAGTCTTCTCGGATTATATAATATTTAGATAGCGAAAGCAATTAGAATCGAAGTTGGGAAGAGGATATGTTCGGATTTTTACAGGGACACGAGCCTCCGGCGGAACCGCTGCGGATGAACGAGATCGTCCTGGCGTACCTGGGGGACTGCGTGTATGAATTATATGTGCGGAATCTGTCGGTGGAGGAAGGTCCGCCCCGGACCCGGGAGCTGAGCCGGCTGTCGGCGAAGCACTCGAAGGCGGGGTACCAGGCCGAAGCCCTGAAACGGCTCCTGCCGGAGCTGACGGAGGAGGAAGAGGCGGTGGTCCGCCGGGCCAGGAACAAGAAGATCACGTCAAAGCCGAAGAACGCCGACCCGATGGAATACAAGGCAGCCACGGCTTTCGAGGCCCTGATCGGGTACCTGTACCTGACAGGGGACCGGGAACGGATGGAGAAGATGATCCGGACGGCATTGGAGCCGGAACAGGAGGAATAAGATGAGCAAAGCGGATAAGATTTTCAAGGAGATGTGCCGGGACATCCTGGACAACGGTTTTTCGTCGGAAGGACAGCCGGTCCGGCCCCGGTGGGAGGACGGGATCCCCGCCCATACCATCAAGCGTTTCGGCGTGGTGAACCGCTATGACCTGTCGGAGGAATTTCCGGCGCTGACTCTCCGGCGGACGGCGCTGAAATCCGCCTTTGACGAGATCCTGTGGATCTGGCAGAAAAAATCCAGCAGGGTGGCGGACCTGAACAGCCACATCTGGGACGAATGGGCCGGGGAAGACGGCACCATCGGCAAGGCCTACGGCTATCAGATGAGCGTAAAATACAAGTTTCCCCAGGGGGAGATGGACCAGGTAGACAACGTGCTCTGGCAGCTGAAAAACAATCCCTACAGCCGCCGGATCCTGACGAACCTGTACAATTTCCGGGACCTGACGGAGATGAACCTGGAGCCCTGCGCCTACAGCATGACCTTCAACGTGACGGGGAAAAAGCTCAACGGCATCCTGAACCAGCGGTCCCAGGACACCCTGGTGGCCAACAACTGGAACGTGTGCCAGTATGCGCTGCTGCTAATGATGTTCGCCCAGGTCAGCGGCCTGGAAGCGGGGGAACTGGTCCACGTGATCGCCGACGCTCATATCTACGACCGGCACGTGCCCCTGGTGGAGGAACTGATCAGCCGGGAGGAATACCCGGCCCCGAAGGTGCGGCTGAACCCGGAAGTGAAGGACTTTTACGATTTTACGGTTGCGGATCTGATCGTGGAGGACTATCAGACCGGGCCGCAGATCGTCAATATACCGGTGGCGGTGTGACATGAAAGAAATGAATGCGATCGTTGCGGTGGATGAAAACTGGGGGATCGGAAAAGACAACCGGCTCCTGTTCAGCATCCCCGATGACATGAAATATTTCCGGCGGATGACCCTGGACAGTGCGGTGGTGCTGGGGCGCCGGAACCTGGAATCTTTTCCCGGCGGGAAGCCCCTGCCCAGGCGGCGGAACATCGTTCTGTCGGAGACCCTGGAGCCGGGGGAAGGCTATGAAGTGGCCCGGGACCTGCCGGCGCTCTTTGCCCTGCTGAAGGAGGAGGAGCGGCCGGTCTTCGTGATCGGCGGCGGACAGGTTTACCGGCAGCTGTTGCCCTGGTGCCGGAAGGCGTACGTGACGAAGATGCACCGGGATTTCGGCGGCGACGTCTTCTTCCCGGACCTGGACGAGGACCCGGACTGGATCCTGCTGGATGAAGGGGAAGAACTGGAATACGAAGGATTGAAGTACCGGTTCACGGTTTACGAAAACAGCTGGCCGGAAGAGGTGGAAGAGTATGGAGAATGACCTGATCATCGGGCGCAATCCCGTGACGGAAGCCCTGAAGAGCGGCCGGACTGTGGAGAAACTCCTGGTGGCCAAGGGCTCGGAAAAGACCCTGTCGAAGCTGATCGCCATAGCGAAGGACGCCGGGGTGCCGGTGTATTACAACGACCGGGCCCGGATGGACAAGATCGCCGGAGGCGGCGCCCACCAGGGCGTGGCGGCCTACGTCAGCAGTTATGAATACAGCGAGGTGGAAGACCTGATCGCCCGGGCAGAAGCGAAGGGGGAAGTGCCCTTCCTGGTGATCCTGGACGGCATCGAGGATCCCCACAACCTGGGGGCGATCCTACGGAGCGCCGACGGCGCCGGCGTCCACGGGGTGATCATCCCCAAGCGCCGGGCGGTGGGGGTGACCGGCGTGGTGGCCAAAGCCTCCGCCGGGGCCATCGAATACGTGCCGGTGGCGCGGGTCTCCAACATTCCCCGGGCCATCGACGACCTGAAGCAGAAGGGCTTCTGGATCGCGGCGGTGGACATGAGCGAGACCGCCTATTTCAAAAGCGATCTGAAGGGGCGAATCGCCCTGGTCATCGGCAATGAAGGGGAAGGCATCAGCCGGCTGGCAAAAGAGAAGTGCGACTTCACCGTCAGCATCCCCATGCAGGGAAAAGTCCAGTCCCTGAACGCTTCCAATGCGGCGGCTATCGTGATGTACGAAGTGCTGCGCCAGCGGCAATCGGATGAGGAGAGAACATGATCCATGATGAACAGCTGATCCCCCGGGCAAAGGCCGGCGACGAGACCGCCTACCGGGAGATCTTTGAACGGTATAAGGATATGGTGCGGAAGACGGCCGGCCGGTTTTTCATCGCCGGCGGCGACCGGGAGGACCTGATCCAGGAAGGAATGATCGGGCTGTTTCAGGCTGTCCGGGATTTCGACCCGGAGCGGGAAGCGTCCTTTTCCTCTTTCGCCCGGCTCTGCGTGGAGCGCCAGATCCTGACGGCGATCCGGAACGCTTCCAGCCGGAAGAATGCGCCTCTGAACGACTCGGTGCCGATGCCGGAAGAGGCGGATCCGGTACTGGGGGACGTGTCCGTCAGCCCGGAGGAGATCCTGATCAGCCGGGAGACCGCCCGGAGCATGGAGGAAGAACTGGAGGAGATGCTCAGCGCGTTTGAGAAAAAGGTCTTCCGGATCCTGCTGCAGGGGAAGGGATACGTGGAAATCGCGGAGGAGCTGGAGGTTCCTCCCAAATCCGTGGACAATGCCCTGCAGAGGATCAAAAAAAAGATGAAAACCATTCAAAGATAAATGCAAAACCGCTTGACATTTCCCCCTGAATCAAAGTATAATTGCAAGAGTGATGCGCTGTCGTAGCTCAGTAGGTAGAGCACTTCCTTGGTAAGGAAGAGGTTCGGCGGTTCGAGCCCGCTCGACAGCTCCAGCTTTATATACGAATACATTACAAATACAAATGATGAAAGGATGAACAAAGATGGCAAAAGAAAAATTTGAACGTACAAAACCGCATGTAAACATCGGTACGATCGGCCACGTAGACCATGGCAAGACCACACTGACAGCAGCGATCACCAAGACACTGAAGATGAGATACGGC
>JAFQZZ010000021.1 GCA_017405645.1 Bacillota bacterium | reverse complement strand
TATCCCCAAGATAAGTATAGCCGCCTTGCCCGTTCAAGTACTCATTTACAACCATCATCTTAAACTCAAAACTGTATTTCGCCATAACAAAACTGACCTCCTCAAGTTAGATTCTTGGTCTAACTTTTGGGGGTCAGTTCAGCGCCGGGTGTTTTTGAATGCCCAAGACCTTGATTTTCTCTTTCTGTCTTTATATAATAAAGTGTTAGCATTAAACATCATGGGAGACGATCATGAGTTATTACAGCGAATATAAATCAAAACTGAGGGCCCCCCGGGAAGCCGTTCAGGTGATTAAGAGCGGGGACTGGGTGGAATACACGCTTTCCCTGGCGCAGCCCTACCTTCTGGACAAGGCCCTGGCGGCCCGGACGGAAGAACTGACCGACATCAAGGTCCGGGGGATGTACACCATGCGGCCCCTGAAGATCCTGGAGGCGGACCCGGAAGGGAAGACCTTCACCTATTCCGTCTGGCAGATGAGCGGCCTGGACCGGAAGTACCAGGACAAGGGCCTTTGCAGCTACCAGGCCGGGGTCTACCGCTACAAACCGGTGTATTACCGGAACTACCTGCACGTGGACGTGGCTATGCTCTGCGTGGCGCCCATGGACGAGGAGGGGTATTTCAGTTTCTCCTATATCAATTCATCCCAGAAAGCCATCTGCGATGCGGCGAAGACCGTCATCGTGGAGATCAATCATAACATGAAAAAGGTGTACGGCGGATTCGATGATAAAATCCACATTTCCGAAGTGGACTTCATCGTGGAAGGGGTGGACCACCCCATGCCGGAGATCCCGCCCATCACCCCCACCGAAACGGACCGGAAGATCGCTGAGAACATCCTGCCCTACGTCCCCGACGGGGCGAACCTGCAGCTGGGGATCGGCGGAATGCCCAACGTGATCGGCCAGATGCTGGCGGAGTCGGACCTGAAGGACCTGGGGATGTACACGGAAATGACCTGCGACGGCTTTGTGGACCTGGCGGAAGCCGGCAAACTCACCAATAAATACAACCGGGTGGGGGAAGGCCGGGGCGTCTGGTCTGTGGCCATGGGCAGCCGCCGCGTGCATGAGTGGGTGGCGGAAAATCCGGCAGTGGCTTCTTTCCCGGTGGACTTCGTCAATTCCCCCAGGGTCATGAGCGAGAACGACAACCTGACCTGCATCGTCAACTGTGTGTCCCTGGACCTGTTCAGCCAGTTCAGTTCGGAATCGGCGGGCACCCGGCAGATCAGCGGCACCGGCGGTCAGATCGATTTCGTGGAGGGGTCCTTTGAATCCAACGGCGGGAAATGCTTCATCGCTCTGTCTTCCACCCGGAAGGACAAGGAGGGGAACATCGTATCCCGCATCGTGCCCACCTTCAAACCCGGCGAGATCGTTTCCACCCCCCGGAGCCTGGCCTTTTACGCGGCTACGGAATACGGTGTGGTGAACCTGGCCGGCAAATCCACCTGGGAGCGGGCGGAAGCCGTGATCTCCCTGGCCCATCCGGATTTCCGGGAAGACCTGATCCGGGAAGCGGAAAAGATGGGGATCTGGAGGAAGAGTAATAAAAGATAAAAGATTGGAGATTGAATATTGAAGAAAGAGTACGAAATCAGAGATATCACGCTGGCGCCTTCAGGGCGTCGGAAGATCGACTGGGTGCGGAACAACATGCCCCTGCTGAACGGACTGGAAGAGGAGTTCAGGGAAACGCGTCCCTTTGAGGGCGTGAAGATCTCCCTGTCCATCCATCTGGAAGCCAAGACCGCCTACCTCTGCGAGGTGCTGGCGGCGGGAGGCGCGGACATGTCGGTCACCGGCAGCAACGCCCTGTCCACCCAGGACGACGTGGCGGCGGCCCTGGCGGCCACCGGGATGAAGGTCAACGCCTACCACGGCGCTACGGACGAGGAATACGAACGACACATTGAAATGGCGCTGGAACATGGGCCCAACATTGTCATTGACGACGGGGGCGATCTGGTGAACATGCTCCACACGAAGCGGCCGGACCTGATGAAGGAAGTCTGGGGCGGCTGTGAGGAGACCACCACCGGGATCATCCGGCTGAAGGCCATGGAAAAGGAGGGAGCTCTGAAGTTCCCCATGGTGGCGGTAAACGATGCGCAGTGCAAGCACCTGTTCGACAACCGATACGGCACCGGCCAGTCGGTCTGGGACAGCCTTCTCCGGAACACCAACCTGATCATCGCCGGCAAGACCGTGGTGGTGGCCGGGTACGGATGGTGCTCCAAGGGCATCGCCATGCGGGCCAAGGCCCTGGGAGCCCGGGTCATCGTGACGGAAGTGGACCCGATCCCCGCCATCGAAGCGGTGATGGACGGGTTTGAAGTGATGAAGATGCACCAGGCGGCGGCCCGGGGCGACTTTTTCGTGTCGGCCACCGGCTGCAACCGGGTAATCACTTACGAAGACATGCTGGAAATGAAGGAAGGCGCTATCCTGGCCAATGCGGGGCACTTCAACGTGGAAGTGGACGTGGCGGAACTGGAGAAGCGGTGCCTGGACAAAAAGGAGACCCGGAACAATATCATGGGCTATCAGCTGGAGAACGGCAAGTGGATCCACCTGATCGCCGAGGGGAAACTGGTGAACATCGCCGCGGCGGACGGGCATCCGGCGGAGATCATGGACATGAGCTTCGCGGTGCAGGCCCTTAGCGCCTTATATATCCTGGAGAACCGGGGAAAACTGGAGAACCGGGTCTACGATGTATCCGGGGAGATCGATCAGCTCATCGGTCGGCGGAAACTGGCGGCCTGGGGAATTGAGATCGACGAACTGACGGAAGAGCAGAAAAAGTATCTGAACAGCTGGGATTTATAAAATGGAAAAGCATAACGGAACAACAGAGATCGACAATACAAGGAAAGGAAACGGCGGTAAGGCACTGGCCATCGTTATCGCGCTGGCCATGGCGGCCCTGACCTTGTGGAAACTGTGGTACTATTACACGCTGATGGATGCCGGTTCGGCCCTCTGGCCGGCGGTGGGGATCACCTTCGTGATCCTGGTGGTGCTGTCCATGATCTTCAAGCGGAAATGGATCTTCGGGATCCTGTACCTGCTGCTGACGGTGCTCATGGTGGCGGACGTGAATTACTTCGGGTTCTTCAACCGGAAGCTGACCCTCTCGGCCATCGCCTCCGGCGGAGGCCTGCTGACGGGCGTGATGGACAGCGTCAAGGCGGCCTTCAACCTGAATTCCCTGTGGCTCTTCGCGGATGCTTTGCTGGTGATCGTTCTGGGGATCATCGGGGCAAAAATGGCGAAGAAGAGAGGTTCCTGGGGACGGTTTTCCTCCTGGAAGAGCCGGCTTTGCTTCCTGCTGGCGGCGGTGCTGCTGCTGGCCGGCATGATCGCCGTCGTTCCGGAGAGCGATTCCCTGACCGGATCCGTGCTGAACACGGAATACTTCTCGTATCATCTCCGGGATTTCACCGGGATCCATCAGATCGAAGCGGCCGGAAAGGATTACAGCAACATCGGCTACTACCAGGGCGACTATGAAACGGAAAAAGACGGGCCGGATTTCGGCGTGGCGAAGGACATGAACCTGATCATCATTCAGATCGAAGCCATGCAGAACTTCGTGGTGAACCGGACCTACAACGGCCAGGTGATCACGCCCTTTATCAATAAACTGATCAAGGAAGATTCCTTCTACTTTGATTCCTACTACCAGCAGACCGGCAGTGGCAACACCGCCGACGCGGAATTTGCCACCAACAACTCCCTGTACGGTACGCTGGACTACTATACCTACGGAATCTACACCAACAATTACTGGCGGGGCCTGCCCATTCTGTTGAAGGAGCAGGGCTACACCACCGCCGACGTGTACCATCCCTACGACAAGACGTTCTGGAGCCGGGACCGGGCCTATCCGGGACTGGGCTTTGACCGTTACTATTCGGAAGAAGACTTTACCTTCGACCCGAAGAAGGACGTGATTGGGCTGGGCATGAGCGATTCCCTGTTCTTCAAGCAATCCCTGGACATTATGGAGGACAAGAAGGAACCCTTCTACAGCTTTATGATCACCCTGTCCTCTCACTATCCCTTTGAGATCGAGGATTCGGACTTCAAACTGCTGAAGAAAGACGTGGATACCCACTTCGGCAACTACCTGAAGAGCATGCATTACGTGGACCAGTGCCTGGAAGAGTTCTTCGAGGAACTGGAAGAAAGGGGCATGGCGGACAACACCATCGTGGCCTTTTACGGCGACCACCTGGGGATGAATCCCAAGACCGTGGACGTCCGGCTGCGGATGAGCGAGTACCTGGATGTAGACGAATACAGCTATGAGGACGCCATGAATATTCCGCTGGTGATCCATATCCCGGGCCTGGGCAAGAGAGATACGGTGGAAATGGTCGGCGGCCAGGCGGATTTCCTGCCCACCATCGCTTACCTGATGGGTTGGGAAGACCTGGACACCCTGTATTTCGGCCACAACCTCCTGACCATCGAGGAAAACTTCGTGCCGGTGCGGGCTTACGTGGCGGAAGGGTCCTTCCTGACGGGAGACATCATGTTCAAGATGAGCACGGCGGGGATTTTCAGCGATTCCGAGATCGTGGACCGCAAGACCCACAAGTCCTACCCCCTGGACGGTTACGAGGAACTGTATGAAAAAGCCCTTTCCATGGAGGCCACGGCGGACTTCTACCTGGAGGAGGACGTGCTCCGGAAGGTGTACGAACAGGGACGGGACCTGAAAGAAGTGATCGAGGACGCGAAGGCGAACTCCACCGACGCGGGTCCGGAGGAATTCTACAGTTCGATCCCCAGGGCGCCGGTGATCATGTCGGCGGCAAACAGCAAAGACCCGAAACGGGACGGCCTGTACTGCCTGGAGAACCTGAACGAACTGTATGACGACGGGGTGCGGGACATCTTCGTGAACCTGACCTGGACCACGGACGGCCATACGATCATGTGCGAGGAGCCGGAGCAGCTATCCATTTACCTCAGGAACACCGCCGGGATCCGGTCCTATGACGACCTCCTGTACGCCAAGGAAAAATTCACCCGCAAGGGACTGACCCTGATGACCGGGGAGGAACTGATGGATTGGATGGAGGAGCATAAAGACGCCAATATCTATATTTCCCAGAACGACTGGACCTTCGTGAAGATGAAGACCAACGCTTCCACCGAGAGCATCCTGTTTGCCGAGGCCATGATGGAGAACCACCCGGACCTGATGGAACGGACCATCTTTATCCTCAAGGACGGGGAAAAACTGGTGAGCTTCATCGATGAGGGGCTCCACAACGTGATCTTCTACCCCGTGGACGAGTACACCCTGGAGAATATCATGGAGCTGAAGGAAAAGTATAATATCTACGGCTTCCTGCGATCCTACGGCAACATCGACGAGATGATGGAGAACTGGGACCTGGAGAACGATCCCTGTGGGCTGTACGCCTACGTCTGGGAAAAGAAAGAACAAGAGTATTATCTGAAAAAAGGACTGGCCGGCGTAGTGGTCCTGCCATAAAGATACGGGAGAGGTTATCATGAGTCAGCGACATGTAAAAGGCTTAATTAGGCAGATCTATATTATCGCCGCTATCGTATTGCTCATTACGATGGGGCTGACTTACTATGCCCAGTATCGCCTGTCTTATGCTACCGTGGCGGAACAGACGGAAGAACTGGCGGTTAATACGGCAGAGGAAGTCATGGATTCGATCCGGGAATACCCGGCCTATGATTGGCTGCTGCATTATTGGATCGAACACGCCGGAGAGTTGGACATCGAATACGATGCGGACTATGAAACCGGTGAAAAAACCCGGGAACAGAGCCGGCTGCTGCTGGAACACCAGCCCGGCATGTTTTTGAAATATGCCACGACAGAAGAGGTCGAAGCGCTGCCGGAGGAAGACCAGAAACTCTATGCGGAGATCGTCTATTCCTGGCTGCTCACCCGGGTGGACCAGATCAAACGGAATTATAAAATCGATTACCTGTTCAGCGTGGTGACGGACACGGAGTCCGAAGACGCTTATCAAAAACAGTTTTTCCTCTTCAGCGGGGCGGAACCCGGCGCTGTCCGGGGCACCGGTCCGGAGGACGCCTATGTTCTGGGGGTCGAGGTATCCGTGGCGGACAATAAGAGCCAACAGGACTCCATGCGGTCCGCCGTGGAAAAATCCCGGGAAAAGCTGGCCAATGCCGGGGACTATGTGGATTGCTATGTATGTATGGAGCAGTTCGATGACAAGGCCGTGCTGATCGGAGTCACTTACAATATGTCTTCCCTGAAAAAAGCCGTGCGGATCGAAACCTGGCGGGGGACCTTTTACGGGCTGTTGTTTGAAACCATCCTGCTGGCCCTGATCATCCTGTTCCTGGTGCGTTACGTTCTGCATCCGCTCGGAGGAGTACAGAAGAATATCCGGCTGTATAAAAAAACAAAGGACAGCGCAACCGTCATCGACAACATCCGCAAGATCCTGGAGGGTCAGAAAGCCATTGCGGTGCGGAACAACGAGATCGGGGAGCTGTCGGAGGATGTCATCAGCCTGGCGCAGGAAGTGGATGACTATATCCTGCAAATCGAGGCCATCACAGCCAAGGAAGAACGGATCGGTACGGAACTGGCTCTGGCGGCTCAGATCCAGACTTCTATGCTTCCCAACCGTTTCCCGGCCTTCCCGGAGCGGAAGGAGTTTGATATTTACGCTATCATGGATCCTGCGAAGGAGGTGGGAGGCGATTTCTACGACTTCTTCCTGATCGATGAAGATCACCTGGGTCTGGTAATAGCGGATGTTTCCGGCAAGGGGATCCCGGCGGCTCTCTTCATGATGGTATCCAAGATCATACTCCAGAGCTGCGCCCAGTTGGGGCAGTCCGCCGGGGAGATCCTGAACAAAACTAACGAAGCGCTGTGTTCCGAGAACCAGACCGGCATGTTCGTCACGGTATGGGTAGGGATCCTGGAGATCAGCACCGGAAAGCTGACAGCGGCCAACGCCGGCCACGAGTATCCTTACCTGATGCGGAACGGCAGGTTCGAATTGTTTAAGGACAAACACGGGTTCGTCATTGGAGGAATGGAAGGCACTGTTTACAGGGAATACGAGATCCGGATGGAGCCCGGCGACGCCTTGTTCGTCTATACCGACGGAGTGCCGGAGGCCAATGATGAAGAACGGAATCTCTTCGGTATGGACCGGCTGACGGAAGCGTTGAACCGCAATCCGGAAGCAGACTGCCGGACTCAGATCCAGAATGTGAGACAGGCGGTCAGCGGCTTCGTGAAAGATTCGGATCAGTTCGATGACCTGACCATGCTGTGCCTGAAGTATTACGGGCCGCAGCCTTTCCAGGGTTGAAACCGGCAGCGGATGCGGATATAATGAATAAAGAATAGAAGAAACCAGACGATTGGGGAAAGGAAAACGGAACATGGATTTTTTTGATGTATTGGATGCACGTTACAGCGTCCGCAAATTCAAGGACGAACAGATCAAAGACGAAGACCTGAAGAAGATTATCGCAGCGGCGGGCTGCGCGCCTTCCGCCAAGAATGCGCAGAACTGGCATTTCGTCATCATCCAGGACAAGGAACTGCTGGAAAAGATGGGCCAGACCGTGGATGCGAAGATGGCGAGGATCGCCGAAGGCCTGGGAGAGGAAAAGGGAGCCAAGTTCCTGAAGTTTTCCCGGTTTTCCACCTTTTTCAGAAGCGCTCCGACCGTGATCGCGGTCTTTGCCAATGAATATATCCCGGAAGGACTCAAGGAAGTCATCGCGGCGGATATGCCCCAGATCGACCGGGACCGGATGTGGTACGCCAATCCCGGCATCCAGAACATTGGCGCGGCGGTGGAGAACATGGTGCTGTCCACCTTCGCTCTGGGTTACGGAGCCTGCTGGATGACCAGCGCCAACCACACCCTGCTGGAACTGGAAGAAGTGATCCCCTTCCGCAGGGACCGGCATAAACTGGTGGCCCTGGTGCCCATGGGCGTTCCGGAAGGCGACCGGAAAAGCCCGGCCAAGCTCCCCATCGAGGAGATCATGACGGTAATCAAATAGAAATTGCGCAGCCGGCTCTCTTTGCAGGGTCGGTCTGCTTTTAGGAGGAAACCATATGGCATTGTATGGGATCGCGGACCTGCATCTGTCCTTCACGGCGGACAAGCCCATGGACATTTACGGTCCCGCCTGGGAAAACCATACAACAAGACTGGAGAAAAACTGGCGGGAAATGGTCCGGAAGGAAGACACCGTGATCATTGCCGGGGATATTTCCTGGGGGCTGAAGCTGGAGGAGGCCATGGCGGACCTGCAATGGCTTCACGAACTGCCCGGATTCAAGGTGATGTTCAAGGGCAATCACGATCCCTGGTGGAGTTCCATCACGAAGCTGAACACCCTTTTCGAGGATATGTTTTTCGTGCAGAACAGTTTTTACCCTTACGGGGAATACGCGATCTGCGGCAGCCGGGGATGGCTGTGCCCGGGGAGCAGCGACTTCAAGGCCCATGACGAGAAGATCTATGCCCGGGAACAGCTTAGGCTCAGGGCTTCCCTGGAGGCGGCCCGGAATGCCGGGTATGAGAAGATCATCGGCGTATTGCATTATCCCCCCACCAACGACAAGAAGGAGATGTCCGCCTTTGTGGAGATCTTCAATGAATATGAAGTGCGACAGGCGGTCTACGGACACCTGCACGGCGAAACGGAGGAGACGGCGCCGGACCTGCAGTTCGGGTGTACAAATTTCTCCCTGGTCGCCTGCGACAAACTGGAGTGCAGGCCGCTGAGGTTATTGTAGGGGCCGATGCCCACATCGGCCCGTAAAGGAGAAGAGAAAATGAAACGAGCAACACTGATCGTGCTGGACAGCCTGGGCGTCGGCCAGATGCCCGACGCGGAAAAGTTCGGCGACGTGGACGTGGATACCCTGGGACACATCGTGGAAACGGTGCCGGACATCCATATCGAACACTTGAAGGATTTCGGAATGGGGAACATCGACGGAGTGGACCCGGCAGTGGGCTGCGAGGAGGATTCATGCATCCTGGCCAATTACGGCAAGGCCCGGGAAGTCTCCAACGGCAAGGATACCATCACCGGCCACTGGGAACTGGCGGGACTCATCACGGAGGTGCCCTTCGTAACCTTCCATGAGGGCTTCCCCCGGGAGTTTATAAAGAAATTCGAGGAAGAGATCGGGACGGAGGTGCTGGGCAACTACGCCGCCTCCGGCACGGAGATCATCAAGGTGCTGGGACCGGAGCACATCGCCACCGGCAAACCCATCGTCTATACCTCCAACGACAGCGTGTTCCAGATCACTGCACACGAGGAAGTCATTCCGCCGGAAAGACTGTGGGAGATCTGCCGGATCGCACGGCGTCTGCTGGTGGGCGAGTGGCAGGTGGGACGGGTCATCGCCCGGCCCTTCATCGGCAAGGACGGGGACTATACGAGAACGGCCAACCGCCGGGACTTTGCGGTGTCGCCGCCGTCACCCACACTGCTGGACAACGTGAAGGACGCGGGCCAGACCGTCTGGGCCGTGGGCAAGATCGAGGACATCTTCAACAAGCAGGGGGTCACGGATGCGGTCCACACCCAGAGCAATGAGGACGGGATCCTGAAGACCATCGACCTGCTGAAGGAAGAGTTCGGGGGATTCATCTTCACCAACCTGGTGGACTTTGACGCCAAGTTCGGGCACCGGCGGGACCCGGTGGGCTACGCCCGGGCCATCGAGGAATTCGACCGTTACCTGCCGGAGATCATGGAGACCATGAAAGACGAGGACATCCTGGTCCTCTGCGCCGACCATGGCAACGACCCCACCAACATCGGCTTCGACCACACCCGGGAATACATTCCGGTCATGGTCTACGGGAAGTCGCTGAAGCAGGGCGTGGACCTGGGCGTGCTGGACAGCTTCGCGGACATCGGCGCCACCATCGCCGACTATCTGGGCGTGAAATACACCGGCGCCGGGAAATCGTTCCTGGGACGGATCGTTTAAAAGGTGAGAAAAATGCAATTCAAGGATATTATCGAAAAGAAACGGAACGGAGAAAAACTCTCCCGGGACGAAATCGAATTCTTCATCTCCGGCTACACGGCGGGAGACATCCCCGACTACCAGGTCTCGGCCCTGCTGATGGCCGTATACTTTCAGGGCCTGGACCGGGAAGAGACCTTCTGGCTGACCGACGCCATGAAACGCTCCGGCGACGTGGCGGACCTCACCGCCATCCCCGGCATCAAAGTGGATAAGCACAGCACCGGCGGTGTGGGGGACAAGACCACCCTGATCGTGGCGCCCCTGTGCGCCGCCTGCGGCGTGCCTGTGGCGAAGATGAGCGGACGGGGACTGGGATTCACCGGCGGCACGGTGGACAAGATGGAAGCCATCCCGGGATTCCGGACCGCCCTGGAACAGACGGAATTCGAAGGTATCGTCCGGACCGTTGGAATGAGTGTTATCGGTCAAAGTGCCCACATCGCCGCGGCGGACAAGAAACTCTATGCCCTGCGGGATGTGACGGCCACAGTGGAGAACATCGGGCTGATCACTTCCTCCATCATGAGCAAGAAACTGGCTTCCGGCAGCGATGCCATCGTGCTGGACGTCAAGACCGGCCGGGGTGCTTTTATGAAGACACAGGAATCCGCCCGGCAGCTGGCGGAGTGGATGGTGGATATCGGGAAGCGGTCCGGGAAGAAGATGGCCGCTTTCATCACGGATATGGAACAGCCCCTGGGCAAAGGCGTGGGGAATTCCATCGAGGTCATGGAAGCCATCGATACCCTGAAAGGAAAGGGGCCGGAAGACATCACGGAACTGTCCCGGCAGCTGGCGGGATACATGATCTACATCGGCGGCAAAGCTGCTTCCCACGAGGAGGGTGTGAAAATGGCGGACCGGTGCATCCGGGACGGCAGCGGGCTGAAGCAGTTCCGTGCCTTCGTACAGGCCCAGGGAGGGAACCCGGACATCACGGAGGATCCGTCCCTGTTCCCGCAGGCCTCCTGCGTGCTGGAACTGAGGGCCTCCGGCAGCGGATACGTGTCTGCGCTGGATGCGGAAACGGTGGGGAAGGCGTCCCAGCTTTCCGGCGCCGGCCGGGCGAAAAAAGAGGACCCGGTGGACCTGGCGGCGGGGATCATTCTGAACAAAAAAGTCGGGGATGCGGTGAAGCCCGGCGATCTGCTGGCGACCCTGTACGCCAATGACGGGGAGAAAGCAAGGGCGGCGCTGCAGGTGCTGGAGAGCGCCTACGGGTTTTCGGAGCAGCCTCCGGAAAAACGCCCGCTGATCTTTGATATTATTGAGTAGGTGCCGATGCCCGCATCGGCCCGGAAAGATCGAAGCCGGTTTGATGCCGGCTTTCTTTTTTTTCAAAAAAATTCTTGAAAATTCCAGTATTTTCATTGTTTTCAGCCATGAAAAGAGGTAAAATTTTTACGGAAAAAATTTTGGAGGTATAGAACATGGCAAAGACTTTAGACGATATTCGCGCAATGATCAAGGAAAACGATATCAAATTCGTGGATTTCAAGCTGACGGACATGGACGGCCGGTGGAGACACCTGAGCATTCCGGCGGAACGGTTGAATGAAACCACCATGGTGGCCGGGATCGGCTTCGACGGTTCCAACTACGGCTACGCCAAGGTGGAGAAGAGTGACATGGTCTTCATCCCGGTGCTGGATTCCGCGGTGATCGACCCCTACGCCGACGTTCCGACCCTGTCCATGATCGGCGACGTACAGGTCATCGACCTGCCCAACAACCGTCCCTTCAGCCACTACCCGAGAAACGTGGCCATCCGCGCCCTGGAGTACATGAAGGAACTGGGCATCGCGGACGAGATGATCATCGGGCCCGAATTTGAATTCTATATTTTCGACCAGCTGAGATACGATGTAGCTCCGGACAATCAGAGCGTGCAGATCTTCAGCCGGCAGTCTCATTTCGCCACCGGTTCCGATTTCAACAACAACGGTTACCAGCTGGCCCATGCCACCGGTTACCATACCGCACTTCCTATGGATGTGCACAACGACCTGAGGCATCAGATGTGCATGGCCCTGGAACATTTCGGCGTGGATGTGAAGTACCACCACCCGGAAGTGGGCGGCGCCGGACAGATGGAGATCGAAGTGGAACTGGCAGGAATGCTGGAACACGCGGACAACACCATGTACGCCAAGTACGTGATCAAGAATGAAGCGGCCAGAAACGGCTGCACCGCCACGCTGATGCCCAAGCCCCTGATGGGGGAAGCCGGCAACGGGATGCACGTGCACATGCTGCTGAGAAAAGAAGGACAGCCGGTCTTCTACGATGAGAGCGGTTATGCGCAGCTCAGTAACGAGGCCCTGTGGTTCATCGGCGGGATGCTGAAGCACGCCCGTTCCCTGTGCGCCCTCACCAATCCGTCCACCAACTCCTACCGGAGACTGGTGCCGGGCTTTGAAGCGCCGGTGACCATCGGTTACGCAGTCTCCAACCGGAGCGCCGTGGTCCGGATCCCGGCTTACGCCAAGGCCCCGGATGTGAAGCGTTTCGAACTGAGAAACCCGGACGCCACCTGCAATCCATACTTCGCTTATTCCGCGATTTTAATGGCGGGTCTGGACGGCATCAAGAACCAGATCGATCCCCACGAAGCGGGATGGGGCCCCTACGACTTCAACCTCTTCGAGCTCTCCGACGAGGAAAAGGCGAAGATCGAAGGCCTGCCGGCAACGCTGGCGGAAGCTCTGGACGAACTGGAAAAGGATCACGAGTACCTGACCGCCGGCGGCGTATTCCCGGAAGAACTGATCAAGAAGTTCATCTCCATGAAGAGAAAGGACAACGACGACATCCAGAAATACCCCACGCCGATGGAATTCCTGAAGTATTACGACCTGTAAACCAAAGAAACAAAAAAACCCTGCGGGAGTTTTCCCGCAGGGTTTTCTTTTTCCGTTTAGAAATCAAATTCAAAAGGCTTGTTTTTGGCGTAGATCTCTTCGTAAATTTTTTCCGCCCGCTTCCAGTTGATGGTGTTCCACCAGGCTTCGAAGTAGTCCGCCCGGCGGTTTTCGTTCTTGAGGTAATAAGCGTGTTCCCACACGTCCAGGGTGACGAGGGGGGTGAAGCTCTGGTGGGCGATCTCCTGGTTCTTCTGGGTGATGATCTGGAGCCAGGACTGGGGAGTCGCCGCCAGATGCACGTAGCCGGAACCGAAGAGCCACAGAGCCAGTCGCTTGAATTCCACTTTCATTTCTTCATAGGAGCCGAAATAGTCCGCCATGTTATCCATCAGGTCGCCTTCCGGTTGGCCGGGCGCGTCCGGCGTCATGCTGGCGAAGTACAGTTCGTGGTTGTAGACCCCGCCGGCGTTCTGGAGAAGCTCATCCCGGATGTCGCCGGGGATATAACGTTCTTCCTGGCAGAACTTCTGGATGGTCCAGTTTTTGTATTCGGGGTTTTCCTCGATGATCCTGTTCAGGTTATTGACGTAGTTCTGGTGATGCTTCGTGTGGTGCACTTCCACTGTCCGGGCATCGATATAGGGTTCCAGCGCGTCAAATTCATAGCCCAGGGGGGCGAGTTCGTAAGGATAGGTCTTCAGTAAACTGTTGTTCATAGGGGCTCCTTTCTCTATTTGATGGTCCAGTCGATTTCCGGCTGACCGTTGCTGCGTAAGAATGCATTGGTTTTTGAAAAATGCCGGCACCCGAAGAATCCTCTGTGGGCAGACAGGGGACTTGGATGGGGGGCCGTCAGCACCAGGTGGCGGGGGTTGGTGATCAGGGCCTGCTTCGCCCGGGCGTTGGCGCCCCACAGCAGGAACACCAGCGGCTCTTCCCGGTTGTTCAGGTGGCGGATCACCGTATCGGTGAAGGTTTCCCAACCCATTCCCTTGTGGGAATTGGCCGTTCCGGCCCGCACCGTCAGCACCGCGTTCAGCAGCAGCACCCCGTGCTCCGCCCAGTCCGTCAGACACCCGTGGTCCGGGATCCGGAAACCGATGTCATCGTGAAGCTCTTTATAGATATTCACCAGGGAGGGCGGCACTTCGATGCCTTTGTTCACGGAAAAGCACAGCCCGTGGGCCTGCCCCGGCCCGTGGTAGGGATCCTGGCCGATGATGACGGCCCGGACATCCCGGTAAGGGGTGTATTTCAGGGCATTGAAAATGTCGTACATGGAGGGGTAGATCCTGCGGGTCTTGTACTCGCTGATCAGGAACCTGCGCAGCGTCTGATAGTACTCCTTGTCAAACTCTCCCTTCAGGACTTCATCCCAGTCGTTTCCGATGTGGACCATAACTCTTCCTCGTTCATATGCAAATCATTATCACTATTATACACCAAAGAAGGGAAAAAACGAACAAGGAATTAAAAGAATATTGAAAGTTTTGACCGGATGGGATAAGATGAAGGCAAGAGATATTGTGAAGTGGGGAAAGGAGAATGCAATGCCCTATATTTCGGTAAAATCCTACCCAAAGGATGAAGCGACCATCCGGGAAGTGACGGAGCGGATCAATCAGGTCTTCCTGGAATACTGGGGCTGCCCCCAGGAAGCCATCACCATTCAGATGGAACAGATGCCGCCGGAGGAGTGGAACGAGAAGGTCCTGAAGGGGATCATCGAGCCCAACAAGGAAAAGATGATGATCTGCGGCGGAAAGAAACAGTATTGAGGAGGAAAAGAATATGCTGATCGTAACAAGCGAAAACATCGGAAGAGACTATGAAGTGCTGGGCCTGGTACGGGGCTGCACGGTCCAGAGCGTGAACATGATCAAGGACATCGGCGCCGGGCTGAAGACCCTGGTGGGCGGCGAGATCAAGAAGTATAACGAAATGATGGGGAACGCCCGGGATCTGGCCACCCAGCGGATGATTGATGAAGCCAATGCCATGGGTGCGGACGCCATCGTGAGCACCCGGTTCACCACCTCGTCCATCATGCAGGGCGCGGCGGAAGTCATGGCCTTCGGGACAGCCGTAAAATTCAAGGAAGAAGAATAGAGGAGGAAGACTGTCATGGATGAAAAAGCGATTATTCTGGAAGCGATGAAAAAAGCGGGAGAACCCCTGAATGCGGGCAAGGTCGCGGAACTGACCGGCCTGGACCGGAAAGTGGTGGACAAGGCTTTCGCGGCGCTGAAAAAGGAAGGCGCCATCGTATCCCCGGTTCGGTGCAAATGGGAACCGGCGGAGAAATAAGAATAAAAAAGAATGCCCCGGAGTTATCCGGGGCATTTTTTTATTTCAGCATATCGTTCATGTCATACATGCCGGGTTCCCTGCCTGCCATAAAAGCCGCTGCCTTCAGGGCGCCGGAAGCGAAGATTTTCCGGGAGAGGGCGGTGTGCCTGAGTTCGATGATCTCGTCGGTGCCGGCGTAGATCACGATGTGCTCGCCGGGAATGGTGCCGCCACGGATAGCGTGGATCCCCAAGTCGGTGATCTTGCACTCATCCGTGACGCCATGGCGTCCGAACATGTAGTCCTTTTTGGTTTCGCAACTGTCGTTCACGGCATCCGCCAGCAGGATCGCTGTGCCGCTGGGGGAGTCCTTTTTCTGGTTGTGGTGCTTTTCCACGATCTCCACGTTGAAGCTGTCCTCCAAGGCCGGGGTGATGGCCTTGATGGCCTTGGCCAGGAGGTTGATGCCCAGGGACATGTTGGCGGAGCGGAAGATGGGGATCTCTTTCGAGGCCTCTTCTATTTGCGCCAGGCATTCCGGGGTCATGGCCGTGGTGCCCACGATAACGGGCAGTTTTTTAGCCAAACAGAAATCGATCAGCGGGGGGATGGCCGTGTGGTTGGAAAAGTCCACTGCCACGTCTGCCGGCACATCACAGTCTGCGATATCGGTAAACTGAGGGAAGTCAGCCGTTTCGTCGGTGACGCTGTCCACGCCGGCGGCGATTTCCGTGTCCGGCATTTCCTTCACCATCTCCCGGATGATCCTGCCCATCCGGCCGCTGCTTCCATGTAATAGAATCCTTATCATTGTTTCACCTATAAAATGCCGTATTCCCGCATTTCCTTCTTCAGTCTTTCAATGGTGGCGTCTTCCGGTTCGCACAGGGGCAGCCGGTATTCCAGTTCGCACTTGCCCAGCAGGTTGACCGCCGCCTTGATGGGGATTGGGTTCACTTCGCTGAAGACCGCGTCGATGAGGTGCTTTTGGGCCAGCTGGATCTCCAGGGCGCCCTTCAGGTCGCCGTCGAAGAACTTCTTCACCATGAGGTGGGTGTTCTTCGGGTCGATGTTCGCCACTGTGGAAATAACGCCGCTGCCGCCGACGGAAAGGACGGGCACCACGTGGTCGTCGTTGCCGCTGTACATATCGAAATCGTCATCCACGAGCTTCGCCATCTCCACGATCTGGGAAATGTTGCCGCTGGCTTCCTTGATCGCCTGAATGTTCGGGTGCTTTTTCAGATCCGCCGCCATGGCCGGGGTGATATTCAGCCCGGTCCGGGAAGGAACGGAATACAGGATGATGGGAATGTTTACGCTGTCGGCGATGGCGTAATAGTGCCGCTGCAGTCCCTTCGCAGTGGCTTTATTGTAGTATGGAGTCACGCTCAGCAGACCGTCAACGCCTGCTTTCTCCGCTTCCACGGACAGTTCGATGGCGTGGGCGGTGTTGTTGGATCCGGTCCCGGCGATCACCGGGATCCGTTTGGCAACCTTATCAGCCACGAACTTGATCGTTTCGACCTGTTCCTCTGTGGTTAAAGTCGAGGCTTCTCCCGTGGTCCCGCACACGATGATGGCGTCGGTCCCTTCGGCGATATGCCACTCGACCAGATTACCCATGGACTCATAGTCCACTTTTCCGTTCTTGTGGGGAGTTATGATTGCAACTCCGGAGCCTTTGAAAATTGCCATTTGATTTCCTCCATTTGTTTACAAGTGATTTATTTTTCCTCGTTCAGCAGCAGCTGAGCGATCTGTACCGTATTGGTGGCGGCGCCTTTGCGGATGTTGTCCGCCACGACCCAGATGTTCAGGGCGTTCTCGGCGCTGAAGTCCCTGCGGACACGGCCGACATATACGTCGTTTTTCCCGGCCACGTCCCGGGCCAGGGGATACTCGTTGTTTTCCGGGTCGTCCACCAGGTGAAGTCCCGGGGCTTTGGACAGGATCTCCTTTACGTCTTCCAGCTCATAGGGCTTTTCGAATTCCAGGTTGATGGACTCGCTGTGGCAGGAGAACACCGGTACCCGGACCGTGGTGGCCGTGACCTGGATGCTGTCGTCCCCCAGGATCTTCTTGGTCTCGTTGACCATCTTCATCTCTTCTTTCGTGTACCCGTTTTCCGTGAACACGTCGATGTGGGGCAGGCAGTTGCCGGCGATTGGATGGGGATAGGCCACGCAGCGGTCGTTGCCTTCCAGCCCCTGCTTCAGGTCTTCGATACCCTTTAGGCCGCTTCCGGAAACCGCCTGGAAAGTGGTGTAGACCACCCGCTTGATTTTGTATTTGTCATGCAGCGGTTTCAGCGGAACCATGGCCTGGATGGTGGAGCAGTTCGGGTTGGCGATGATGCCCTTGTTCCAGGCGATGTCCTGGGGGTTGACTTCCGGCACCACCAGGGGCACTTCCGGATCCATTCTCCAGGCGCTGCTGTTGTCCACGACGGTGACGCCGTGGGCCGCTGCGATGGGCGCGTATTTTTTGCTGGTGTCGCCGCCGGCGGAGAACAGGGCGATGTCGATGTCCTTGTCAAAGGAATGCTCGTTCAGTTCTTCCACCACATAGTCTTTTCCCTTGAAATGAATGACTTTACCGGCGGATTTGGCGGATGCCATTAAATAGAGATTGTCAAAGGGGAAATCCAGTTCCTCCAGGACCTCCAGAAACGTGCTGCCCACCAGGCCGGTCGCGCCGACGATGGCAAGGTTTGGTTTTTTCATTTTCTTTCACTCTCCTGTCTTGTTAAACATAACTAATAAATTATATCGGATACGGGAAAAGATTTCAACATTTCAGGGAAATTAATTGACAGAACTGCGGAAATAATCATAAAATATATCTGTATTGACGAAAGGAATGAGGTTTTGAGCCATGAATGAAAAACATAGAGAAGAAAATACGGTCCTGCGGTCCATGGATTCTTCCGGGACATTCCGGGTGTTCCTGGGGGACCTGACGAAGATGGTGGAAGAACTCCGGCAGATCAATGATTCCACCCCCACGGCCACGGCGGTCCTGGGAAGGACGGCAGCGGCGGCCTCCCTGATGGGGATGATGCAGCAGGATGACAGCGACCGGCTGACCCTGACCATCAGCGGCGGCGGCCCGGCGGGAAAAATCACCGCGGTGGCCACCGGCTCCGGCAATGTGAAGGCCTACATGACGAACCCCACGGTGGACCTGCCCCTGAATGAAAAGGGCAAGCTGAACGTGGGCGGCGCCGTGGGAACCGACGGTTTCATCACCGTGGTCCGGGACATGGGTATGGGCGACCCCTATGTGGGGCAGTGTCCCTTGGTTTCCGGGGAGATCGCGGAGGATGTGACGAAATACTTTTCCGCATCGGAACAGCAGTCCACGGCGGTGGCCCTGGGCGTGCTGGTGGACGTGGATTACTCCGTAAAGGAAGCCGGCGGGCTGATCGTGCAGGTATTGCCGGATCCGGCGGAGGACGTGCTCCGGGAACTGGAGGCGAAGATTGGCAAGCTGAAGTCCCTGACGGCGCTGATGGAAGAGAGTGAAGACATTTACGACCTGCACAAAAAGATCTTCGGCGGGATCCCCATGAAGATCGAGACGAAGACCCACCCGGAACTGAAGTGCGATTGCTCCCGGGAACGGATGGAGCGGGCTCTGATCAGCATCGGGAAAAAGGATCTGAAGGAGATCATCGACGAGGACGGGGAAGCGGAACTGGTCTGCCATTTCTGCCGGTCCCATTACCGTTTCACCAAAGAGGAACTGGAGAAGCTGCTGGTGCAGATCTGATGGGACATTTCACAAAAAAATCATAAAATAACGAGGAAAAGAGCGGATAAAGTTCGCTCTTTTCTTTGTTTTGTGGTATAATATTATGGCGAAATTTTTTGATTGGGACAGGAGGAAACAAGATTGAATACTTTTTCGGCAATCATACTGGGTCTGATCCAGGGTCTGACGGAGTTTCTGCCGGTGAGCAGCTCCGGGCACCTGGCGATCTTTGAGAATATTCTGAACGTGGACGAAAACAACGTCCTGTTCTTTGCGGCGATGCTCCACATGGGCACGCTGGCGTCGGTCTTCGTGATGTACTGGCGTGACATCGTGGATCTCATCAAGGAGTTCTTCGGGGCCCTGAAGGACCTGAAGGAAACGAAGAGCCTGCAGATCAACAAGAATCCCACAAGACGTTTGGGGCTGATGATTATCATCTCCGCCATTCCGACGGGGATCATCGGATTCCTGCTGTCGGACGTGATCGAATCCCTGTTCACGAAGATGATCTTCGTGGGCTGCGGACTGCTGATCACCGGGACCTGCCTGTATATCGCGGAAAAACTGGGACATGGGAAAAAGACCGTGTACGGGATGCGCTTTCGGGACGCATTCATCGTCGGCCTTTGCCAGTCCGTGGCCATCGCGCCGGGGATCTCCCGTTCCGGCGCCACGCTGGTGGGCGGACTCTTATGTAAAATCAACCGGCCGCTGGCGGTGAAGTTCGCTTTCCTGATGTCCATCCCGCCGATCGCGGCTTCGGGCCTTCTGGAACTGAAGCATGCTATGGGCCAGGGCATGGCCGGGGTCTCCATGGTTGCATTGATCCTGGGGGTAGTCATATCCTTTGTGGCAGGGGTCATCGCCATTAAATGGATGATCAATATCGTAACGAAAAAATCATTAGTGATCTTTTCATTCTATACATGGGCTGTCGGCGCGCTGGTAATCATTCTGGCCGCGATCGGCATCCTGTAGTAAAAGGAGGCAGTTATGCCGCAGCAGAAAAAAACGACAACGAAAGGTTCCTCATCGGAACCGAAACGCCGGGGCAGGCCCCCGGGGTCCAAAAATAAAAATACCGGCTCAAAGAAGATGACGGCGGAGGCCCGGGCAAGGCTGGACACCGTGATGCGCCGGGAGGAGAAGAAGAACCGGGCGATCCTGGCCTCTGTGCTGATCGCCGTCAGTGCCTTCCTGATCCTGACCATGTTCACCCCCTGGACGGGAATCGTTGGCACGGGGATCAGCGGACTGGTGCTGGGGCTCTTCGGTTATCCGGGATATCTGCTTCCCTTCTACTTCCTGATCTTCAGCATCCTGCTGATCATGAACAAGGCGGGGAGAGGCAGCCTGGTGCGGAAACTGATCCTGCTGACGGTGCTGTTCATCCTGATCACGGCCTTCTACGGTGTGGGCAAGCTGGGAGACCTGGCCGATATCCGCTTCGGCGGCGACTGGCTGAAAGACGTCTTTGCAGCCGGCGCCCAGGGTGAAGGCGGCGGCCTGATCGGCATGAGCGTTGCCTACTTCCTGGCCCGCTTCATCGGCAAGGCCGGGGCCTACATCGTGACGGTGCTGTTCATGGTCATCACCCTGATCCTAGTGATGAACAAGCCGCTGGGCTGGTTCGCGGACAAGGTGACCGAGACGAAGGAAAAACGGGCGGAGCAGCGTTCGGAGCAGATGGCGGAAAAGATCGGCCACGATGAGAACGGCCAGTACTATATCGATCCCAAGGATTTTGAGGAAGCCATGGCGGAATACCATGAGCAGTCCCAGGAGCATGAGATGAAAGAGAAAAAACGCATCCTGCCCTTTGGCAAGGAGAAGATCCTGAATTACCTCAAGCAGGATGAGCAGGAAATGTTCACGGAAAAGAAAGACGATATCACCGGACTGGATCCGACGGATCTGCCGAATCCGGAAGAGCATAAAAGGCGCAAGGCCGAGGAAGCCAGGGAACTGGCCAAGGCACGGGCGGCAGCCTCCAGGGAGGCGGAACGCATGGGCCGGATCTCCTATGGACTGGAAGGGGCGGACGAAGCCTACCGGGTGCCTTCCGTGGAAGAGCGGGAAGCCCGCAGACGGTGGAAGAAAGCAGAAGCTCGCCGGGCGGACGACTTTACCGCAGCGGATCCGGAACATGAAGAGATCGAGGATTTCTCCGTGGCGGCGATCCTGGGCATGTTCGACAAGCCCGCGGTGCTGGACGTAGTGCCGGAGATGAGCGGGGAGGACGAGCATTTCGAATCGGCACTGGTATACAAAGCCGGGGATGCCCCGAAGCCGGGTGAGAGACCCGTTCCGGAACCCGAACCGGATTTCGAGGAAATGTCGACAGAAGAATTCATCCATGAGATGGATGCGCAGGAGACGGAAGACGGCCAGGTGGTTATGAAAGGCCTGCCGGAAGACATGGAACACCTGGGCGCCGAAGAACCGGTCCAGAAGGAAAAGAAAAAACTGGTCCGCAAGAACCGGGAATCCATGGACCAGGGAGAACTCTCCCAGGGCATCGAAAAGATGAAGGAAGAGGTGGCTGCGTCCACGGACGGCAGCCCCGTGAAGGAATATCAGTTCCCGCCGCTGGATCTGCTGAAGAATCCGGCGCCGGCCAGAAGCGACAGCGAGAGCCGGGTGGCTCTGCGGCAGGGTGAAGTGCTGGAGCAGACCCTCCAGAGCTTCGGCGTCAATGCCAAGGTGGTGAAGGTGGACATGGGTCCCTCCGTGACCCGGTTTGAAGTCCAGCCGGCCACCGGCGTGAAGGTCTCCAAGATCGTCGGACTGGAAAACGACATTGCGCTGAACCTGAGAGCCAAGAGCATCCGGATGGAAGCGCCGATCCCCGGCAAGGCCGCCGTGGGCATCGAAGTGGAAAACGACAAGAAGAAATCGGTGCTCCTGCGGGAGATCATCGATTCCCCCGAATTCAAGAAGAGCAAATCCAAGATCACCTTTGCGGTGGGCCGCGACATTTCCGGCAACCCCGTGGTGGCGGACCTGAAGGCCATGCCCCACCTGCTGATCGCCGGGACCACCGGCTCCGGCAAGAGCATCTGCATCAACGGCATCATCCTGAGCCTGCTGTACGAAGCGAGCCCGGATGAGGTCAAACTTATCCTGGTGGACCCGAAGGTGGTGGAATTCAGCGTCTACAACGGCATCCCGCATCTGCTGGTGCCGGTGGTCAACGAAGCCTCCAAGGCGGCGGTGGCCCTGTCCTGGGCGGTGAACGAGATGGAAAACCGGTACCGGCTCCTCAGCGAGCAGGGCGTCCGGAACATCGACGGATACAATGATAAGGCAGCCAAGAGCAAAGACCTGGAAAAGATGCCCCAGATCGTCATCATCATCGACGAGCTGGCAGACCTGATGATGGTGGCGCCGAAACAGGTGGAAGACTCCATCGTGCGCCTGGCCCAGAAGGCCCGGGCGGCGGGGATCCACCTCATCGTGGCGACCCAGCGGCCGTCGGTGGATGTCATCACCGGCCTGATTAAGGCCAACATCCCCTCCCGTCTGGCGCTGGCGGTATCCTCCCAGGTGGATTCCAGGACCATTCTGGACCAGCCCGGTGCGGAGACCCTGGTGGGCAAGGGCGACATGCTCTTCAAGCCCATCGACAAACCCAAGCCCATCCGGATCCAGGGCAGCTTCGTGACGGATTACGAAGTCATGAAAATCACGGATTTCCTGAAGAGCCAGGGGCTGGAGACCCCGCAGGCATTGTCGGAGGACCTGAACCGGACGCTGGAAAGCTCCGGTGTGGGTATGGACGGGGAGTCCGACGAATACCTGATGGAAGCCATTGAACTGGCGGCCAGCCTCGACAATTTGTCCGTTTCCATGCTGCAGCGGCGGTTCCGGATCGGTTTCAACCGGGCCAGCCGTCTGATGGATATGCTGGAGGAAAGAGGCGTTGTGGGCCCGCCGGAAGGCAGCAAGCCCCGGCCGGTGCTGATCGGCGAAGCGGACCTGGCGGAAATGGACCGGGCCGTGGAAGAAATCACGGAAACCGAGGAAGAAGAAAAGGATCCGGAGGATCTGTAAATGAAAGTATATATCGAGACCCTGGGCTGTCCGAAAAACGAGGTCGACTCCCGGATGGCGGAAGGGGTGCTGGAAGGGGCCGGATTTGAGCCGACCCCGGACCCGGCAGAGGCGGAGGTGATCCTGGTGAACACCTGCGCCTTTATTCAGGACGCCAAAGAAGAGTCCATCAGCGCCATCTTCGAAATGGCGCGGTACAAGGAAGACTGCTGCAGGCTTCTGTGCGTCTGCGGATGCCTGGGCCAGCGCTACAGCGAAGAATTGTTTGAGGAGATGCCGGAAGCGGACCTGATCATCGGGGTCAACGACTACGGCCGGCTGCCGGAGCTGATCAAGGAAGCCCTGCAGAAAGGAAGAACGAAGAAACTTTCCTACGACTGCGGGATCTTTGAGGAGTTCCCGGGCATCACGGCGGCGGTGAAGAACGCGTCGGCTTACCTGAAGATCGCGGAGGGCTGCAACAACTGCTGCACCTACTGCGTGATCCCCCAGATAAGGGGCGGTTACCGGAGCCGGGAGAAAGAGAATGTCCTGGAAGAAGCCCGTGCCCTGGCGGCACAGGGAGCGGAAGAACTGGTGCTCATCGCCCAGGACGTGACGAACTACGGCCGGGACCTGTATGAAGGCTACGAACTGCCGGACCTGCTGCAAGACCTGGCGGAGATCGAAGGGGTGCGGTGGATCCGGCTGATGTACTGCTATCCGGACAAGATCACGGCCCGGCTGGCGGCTGAGATCCGGGACAACCCGAAGGTCTGCAAGTACATCGACATGCCGGTGCAGCACGGGAGCGACACTATCCTGAAAGCCATGAACCGCCGCTCCACGAAAGCCCAGATCCAAAAAGTGATCCGGATGCTGCGGAAGGAAGTACCGGGCATCGTGATCCGGACCACCATCATCGTGGGCTTCCCCGGGGAGAGGGCGGCGGAATTCGACGAACTTTACGATTTCGTGGAAGAGATGCGCTTCGACCGGATGGGCGTGTTCACATACTCGAAAGAAGAAAACACCCCGGCGGGGCAGATGAAGCCCCAGGTGCGCCGGGACGTGAAGGAAAGACGGCGGGATGCCCTGATGCAGCTGCAGCAGGAAATTTCGCTGGAGAATAACCGGAGGCGGATCGGCGAGGTCTGCGAAGTGCTGGTGGAGGAAGGGCCGGACGAAGAGAACGGCTACCTGGGCCGGACGTCGCAGGATGCCGCCGAGATCGACAATGCGGTGATCTTTTCCTCCAGGAAGAAGCTGGAGCCGGGCACCTTTGTCCGGGTGAAGATCACCGACGCTTTTGACTATGACCTGACAGGGGAGGTGTTGGGATGAAAAACATGAATCTGCCAAACAAACTGACAATGCTGAGGATCCTTCTGATCCCGTTCTTCATGCTGTTCCTGCTTCTGGGGCATTCGTACATCGCCGCGGTGATCTTTATCGTGGCCTCCGTGACGGATACCCTGGACGGGCAGATCGCAAGAAGATACAATCTGGTGACCAATTTCGGGAAGATCATGGATCCGCTGGCGGACAAACTACTGGTGTTCTCCGCCTTTCTGTGCATGATCCAGCTGGGGATCGTGCCGGCCTGGATGGTGGTCATCATCCTGGCCCGGGAACTGCTGATCGTAAGCCTGAGAGCTGTTGCGGCGGCCCAGGGCACGGTGATCGCGGCTTCCTGGTGGGGCAAGATCAAGACCGTGTCCCAGATGGCGGCGGTGATCCTGCTGCTGATCAACAACTGGCCCTTCGGACCGGACGGGTTCCCGCTGGCCACCATCGTTTTATGGGCGGCGGTGATCCTGACCATCATCTCCGGAGTGGATTATGTGATCAAGAACAAAGAGGTGTTTAAGGGATGAGGTCCGCGGTTTTCAGTGTCGGAACGGAGATCCTGTTCGGACAGATCGTCAATACCAATACCGTTTACCTGTCCCAAAAGCTCAATCAGATGGGGATCGACGTGCTCTACCACGAAACAGTGGGGGACAATCCGGGCCGGGTGAAGGAAGTGCTGGCGCGGCTCCTGACGGAGGTGGACCTGGTCATCACCACCGGAGGCCTGGGACCCACCCAGGACGACCTGACCAAGGAAATGGCGGCGGAAGTCATGGGGGTGGAGCTGAAGATCCACGAAGAGTCCCTGGAAAAGATCCGCTCCTATTTCGTGAAGACCGGGCGGGCCATGACGGAAAACAATATCAAGCAGGCGATGCTGCCGGCTTCCGACGGTTTTATCCTGCCCAATGACGCCGGGACGGCGCCGGGCTGCGTTTTTGAAAAAAACGGAAAGATCGTGGTGTGCCTGCCGGGACCGCCCAGGGAAATGCAGAAAATGTTCGAGGATTCCGTGGTACCCTATCTGCACAGCCTGACGAATGAAGTGATCTATTCGGACATGGTGCGGGTCTTCGGACCCGGGGAATCCCAGCTGGAAACCATGCTGGAGGACCTGATCACCGGGCAGACCGATCCCACCCTCGCCACCTATGCGAAGGAAGGGGAGTGCAGCGTGCGGATCACCTCCAAACGGGGGACCCTGGAAGAAGCCAGGGCCGCCGTGGAGGAAATGGCGGAGAAGGTCACTGCCATCCTCGGCGATACGATATTCAGCTACCATGACGAGGACCTGAAGGACGTGGTGGCGAAGAAACTGATGGAGCGGGGGATCACCATTTCCTGCGCCGAGTCCTGCACCGGCGGGCTGTTTGCCAGCACCCTGATCGGGGTGGAGGGCATCTCCTCCGTGTTTGAGCGGGGCATCGTTACTTACAGCAACCGGGCCAAGGTGGAAGAACTGGGCGTGAAGGAAGAGACCCTTCAGCGCTTCGGCGCCGTCAGCGAGGAGACCGCCCGGGAAATGACCGCCGGCCTGAAGAAGAAGACCGGCAGCCGGGTATGCGTTTCCGTCACCGGCATCGCGGGGCCCGACGGCGGTACGCCGGAGAAACCCGTGGGGCTGGTATACATCTGCGTGGACTTTGACGGAAAGGTCGAATGCAAAGAAGTCCGGGTACGGCCCGTGAGCCGCAACTGGATCCGCAACTACACCATGCTGATGATGATGGACATGGTACGGCGGGCCATCGGGTGAAACAGATGATTGAAACAGAAAGACTGATCCTGCGGCCTTTTGAGGCGGAGGACCTGGATATCATTTATAAGATCTATTCGGACGAGGAGATCCTGCGGTATTCGCCTTACGATCCCATGGACCGGGAGCAGGCCCGGGCGCTCCTGGAAGAAATGCTCCGGGAGTGGCAGAAACCGGAGCCGGGAAACCGGGAGATGGCGGTAATCAGGAAGGACACCGGGGAGAAGATCGGCCGGTGCCATATGCTCTACGAACCGGAAAAGGATTCCGTCATGCTCGGCTGGTTCCTGAAGAAGGAAGCCTGGGGAAAAGGCTATGCCACGGAGATCGGGGAAGCCCTTCTGGACTGTTGTTTTGAGGAACTGAAGGTCCACCGGGTCTGGGGTCTCTGCAATCCGGCCAACACGGCCTCCCGTCGGGTCATGGAGAAATGCGGCATGCGCCCGGAAGGACATTTCCGGGAGAAGTGCCGGTATGAAAAAAAGGGAAAAGTGACCTGGGAGGATGAAATGGAATACACGATCCTGGCGTCGGACAGATAGAATGACGGGCATCCGGAACGAATGGCGTTCCGGGTGCTTTTTTCTTTCACATTTTACAGATCCGGCGGGATGCATTGCACAAATAGCACTTGACGAACGGAAAAAAATGGGGTACAATAAAAAAGAACAAATGTTCATAATGCAACGAACTGTTTGGAGGAAACAAAATGGCAAGCAAAGAGGAAAGGAAGCTGTCATCCATACCGGATACATCGGACGAAAGAAACAAGGCCCTGGACGCGGCAATGCAGCAGATACAGAAGCAATTCGGGAAAGGAGCGATCATGCGGCTGGGCGACGGCGCGGTGAAGATGAACATCGACACCATCTCCACCGGTTCCCTGAGCCTGGACATGGCCACCGGCATCGGCGGCGTGCCCAAGGGCCGGATCATTGAAATCTACGGGCCGGAGTCTTCCGGGAAGACCACCGTGACCCTTCACATCATCGCGGAAGCCCAGAAAGCGGGCGGGAAAGCCGCCTTTATCGACGCGGAACACGCCCTGGACCCGGAATACGCCGCGAAACTGGGGGTGGACGTCAACGAACTGATCGTTTCCCAGCCGGACACCGGCGAACAGGCGCTGGAGATCTGCGAACTGCTGGTCCGGAGCGGCGCCGTGGACGTGGTCGTAGTGGACTCCGTGGCGGCCCTGGTGCCCCGGGCAGAGATCCTGGGTGAGATGGGGGATTCCCACGTGGGGCTGCAGGCGAGGCTCATGTCCCAGGCCCTGCGGAAGCTCACCGGCGTGGTGAACAAGTCCAACACCGCCTGCATCTTCATTAACCAGCTGAGAGAAAAGGTCGGTGTGATGTTCGGCAACCCGGAAGTCACCACCGGCGGCAAGGCGCTGAAATTCTACTCCAGCATGCGGATGGACGTCCGTAAAGGGGAGACCATCAAATCCGGTGACGAATTCCTGGGGAACCGGACAAAGGTCAAGATCGTCAAGAACAAGCTGGCACCGCCTTTCAAGACGGCGGAATTCGACCTGATGTACGGCACCGGCATTTCCCGGAGCGGCGACATCCTGGACTGCGCCGTTCGGGCGAAGGTGGTGGAAAAGGCCGGGTCCTGGTTCAGCTATGAAGGCCAGCGGATCGGCCAGGGACGCGAAAACGTCAAGAAGTACCTGGAAGACAACCCGGACGTGATGGAAAAGATTCGGACTCAGGCCCTGAACCGGCTTACCGGCAAGGAAGAAGAACTGCAGGAAACACCGCCGGAAGCTCCGAAGACGGGGATTTTCGGGGACGCCTTTGACGACCTGCCCATCGACATCGAGATCGTGGATGAAAAACTGTGACCGGCGGGACCGGAACGGGAACCTATAAAAAGGAGAAGGGTTCCTGGGGAGAGGACCGGGCGGCGGCCTATCTGAGAAAACAGGGCTACGAGATCCTGGAGCGGAATTATCGCGGGAAGACCGGCGAGATCGACATCATCGCGGAAAAGGACGGGACCCTGCACTTCATCGAAGTCAAGACCCGCACCAGCGAGGACCTGGGGGAGCCCCTGGAGGCCATCGACCGGCGGAAGCTGGGCCACATCCTCCGGACAGCGGAACTATATCTGTACCAGAACGGCCTTTCCGACCGGTTCGTCTGCATCGACGGCATCGGGATCAGCGGAGGGGAGCTGGTACACGTCGAAGGAATTACTTTCTGAACGCATGGAAGCAGCCGCTCCGGCATTTGCCGGGGCGGTTTTTCTATGGTTGGCCTTTTTCGTCTTGTTTGGTTGGTATAGGGAAGGCCCGAAGGGAATATAATGGGAGCGTAAAGATATATTTGAGGAGGTTCATTATGATCGTCAGAACACTGGCCGCCCCTGCCAAGTACTATCAGGGGCCGGAGATTTTAAAGGATTTATACACGTATATTAAGCACCTGGGCAAAAAATTTGCCGTCATGACGGACGAGATCGTGCTGGAGATCGCCAAAGACAAGCTGGAGCAGTCCTTCAAGGGGATTGAAGCCGGCTACGAAGTGATCCTGTTCGGCGGACAGTCCACCCAGGCGGAAGCAGACCGAATCATCAAACTCGTGGAGGAGATGGAAGCGGATGCCGTGATCGGACTGGGCGGTGGTAAAGTCACCGATTCCGCCAAGCTGGTAGCGGACCTGGCGAACCTGCCGGTGGTCATCATCCCCACCGCGGCCGCCACGGATGCGGCCTGCAGCTCCATGTCCGTCATTTATGATGAAAACGATACCTTCGTGGTGTCCAAGAGAACCAAGAACAATCCGGAAGTGGTGGTCGTAGACACGGACATCATCGGCAAGGCGCCCCTAAGGACCTTTGTGGCCGGCGTGGGCGACGCTTTTGCCTGCTACTATGAAGCGCGGGCCTGCCGCGCATCCGGCGCCATGAACTACAACGGCGGCGTCGGGACCCAGGCAGCCTTTGCCATCGCGGAACTGTGCAACAAAGTGCTGCGGGAGAATGCGGTGGAAGCCCGGAAATCCGTGGAGAAAAAAGAGTGGTCCGAGGCCCTGGACAGATGCATCGAAGCCAACATCTACCTGGGCGGCGTAGGCTTTGAAAACAACGGCTGCGCCATTGCCCATGGGGTGTACAACGGCATGACTGCCACCATCAAGCCCTTCACCGCCATGCACGGCGAAGCCGTGGCGGTGGGCGTACTGATCCAGCTGGCTGCGGAAAAGATCAGTCTGGAAGAATGGGACGACATCGTCGCCTTCTACAAGGAAGTCGGCCTGCCCTGCTGCTTTGCGGACCTGGGCGTGGAGATGGACGACGAACTGATGCATAAAGTGGCGGAAGCCGGCTGCACCGTCAGCCCCAACGCCCACAAGATGCCCTTCAAAGTCACGCCGGAAGTGCTGTACGAAGCCATCAAAATCGTCGAGGAACGGAACGGAAAATAGAAACCTTTCTTTTCTTTCATTGGCGCCGTGACCGGAGAAACCCCCTCCGGCGCGGCGTTTTGTTTTTTGCCGTAAAAAATTCCAGTAGAAATGAATGCAGAAATACAGTATAATGGTGCATATATGTGATTGAAAATCCTGCAGAGGAGTTATTCTGATGGAAGTCAAAAAAGAACGCGATTACATGTTTGATACGTTTCGGGGCCTGCTGATGTGGTGTATCCCCATTTCCCACTTCACGCGGGTAG
Source organism: Bacillota bacterium (assembly GCA_017405645.1). GTDB lineage: Bacteria > Bacillota > Clostridia > Peptostreptococcales > Anaerovoracaceae > RUG14258. The sequence goes on along the minus strand of JAFQZZ010000021.1, from coordinate 26,625 downwards.
CCGGCGGATTCCATCCGGATTCCCTGAGCGGCATCGTATACATTACGATCAACGTATTCGTGATGCAGGCCTTTGTGTTCCTATCCGGCTACTTCTCCAAGAAACCGGACCGGGCGCGGGAAACGGCCTTCCATACATTCCTATGGCCCTACCTCCTGTGCATCCCGTTCTTCTACTTTGTCCGGCTGACGATCTGGGGCCATGCGACCCTGCACCTGGATACCCCGCCTTTTGCGCTGTGGTATCTGTTTGCTCTGTTCTTCTACCGGTTCTTCCTGAGGGATTACATCAAGATCCCCTTTATTTTCGAACTTTCACTGATCATATACATCTTTGCCGGAGTGATCCCGGACCTGTCGGACAAGTTTGCCCTGGGACGGATGGTTTCCTACTTCCCGTTCTTCCTGATCGGGTATTACTGCCAGCCGGAACACCTGGCGAAACTGCGTTCCCTGAAGAAATACTGGTGCGTCGTCCTGGCAGCGGTACTGGTGACCTGCTCCGTGCTGTTGGCATATTACGCCCGGCAGTTCCCGGTGGGGTATTACCTGCTCAAAAACACCTCGGCGGAGCTCCATACCATCTGGTACTGGGATATTTTAGGCCGGATCATGATCTTCTTCCTGGCCTGCGGCTGGATCATTCTGATGCTGAACATCCTGCCCAACAAGATGAATTACGTGGCCTACGTGGGCATGAATACCATGCCGGTGTACATCCTGCACCTGATCGTCCGGTACGAAGTGAAGAAGCGCGGCATCTTCCTGGGGATCTTCCCCCACAATCCGATCCTGTATTACGTACTGATATTCGGGTTAGCCAGTTTGTGCGTCTTCGTGTTCTCGTCGAAGCCGGTGGTGAAAGGCTACGACTTCGTGGTGGAAGGCTCCTACAAGATCTTCCTGAAACTGCTGCCCTGGTGCAAAAAGTTCCTGATGTGGATGCACAAACCGGTGACGGCCGTTGCCTATTTCGCGATGAACCTGATCTCCGGGGACATCCGGAAACGGACGAAACCGGAAGGGGAAGAAGTTCCGGATCAACCGGCGAAAAAGAAAAAGCCGGTCAGGCGGCTGCCAAAGCCTCCGGGCAGAAAAAAAGAGGAGAAGAAAGAATAGAAAAAACAAAGATCCTTCGGCGCTTGAGCCTTAGGATTTTTTTATTTCTGATGCCGGCGGCGGTATTCCAGCGGCGTGCAGCCTTCGATCTGCCGGAAGACCGTCTGGAAATAGTTCTGGGTGCTGAAGTCCAGGTAACTGGCGATCTCCGCCAGGGATTCGTCGGTATTGACCAGCATCCGTTTTGCCTGGAGGACTTTTGCCTCCCGAATGTATTCGGGAAGTGTCTTTCCCGTCAGGGATCGGAAACGCTTTGACAGGTAGGTTTCCGACAGGCCGGCTACTTCCGCCAGTTCACTGCGGGTGAGCCGGCGGCTGGTGTTTTCATGGATGTGGCGGATGACGCGCCCGATTCGCTGGTCCGTCAGTTCCGGGACCTCCATCTCCGCCGTCAGCCGGCAGAACTGCAGTTTGGCATTGTCAGCGATGGACCGGATCCGGTCGAAGGATTCGGAAGCCTCCACCTCCATGACGAACCGTTCCATATACCGGATGCAGAAGGCGGGGGACACCCCGGCGCCGATGGCCGTCATCCCCATGATCTGGATCAGGCTGTTCACCAGGTTCTTCATATGCCGGAGAGGCGTCCTGCCGAAACTGGCGCGGAAATCCGGCGGTATCACATCCACGATGGTTTCCATCTGCCGTACATCCCCTAGACGGATGCAGTTTTGGATCTGCTGCAGCAGTTCCAGGTTCTCGGAGATCCAGGAGAGGCCCGCATCCTCGTAAACGGTCTCGTACAGTTTTTTATTTTCTTCCAATTCACTGGCATTTCTTTTCATAACATTATTTTATAATAACCAACATAAAAATGCAATACAAGGAGAGGGACTGAAGTATATTATGGTTACAATAGAAGCAGCCATGAGTATTTCAGGAGGTGAGAGAGCATGGGTAAACTGGAGAATAAAGTATGCGTCGTGACCGGGGCCAGCGGCGGCCTGGGCAAGCAGACGGCGATCCGTTTTGCGGAGGAAGGCGCGATCGTCTGCATCTGCGCCAGAACGGAAGCGGCGCTGAAGGAAACGGAAAGGATCTGCAGGGAGAAAGGAGCGGATGTCCTGGCGATGACGGCGGACGTCAGCGATTTGGAATCGCTGAAAGCCTTTGTCGGCGCCATCGGTGAAAAGTACGGGAGAGTAGATGCGCTCTGCAACAATGCGTCCACCATCAGCGCGCCCCATCCATTTACGGAGCACACGATCGAAGACCTGGAAGAAGCGCTGCACAGCGGTCTGTACGGGACCTGGCATATGATGCAGCTTTGCTTCCCACTCATGAAGGATAACGGCGGAGCCATTCTGAATTATGGGTCCGACGGCGGCGTCAGCGGACTGCCCGGATTCGCGGCCTACGCAACGGAAAAAGAAGCTATCCGGGGACTTTCCCGTGTCGTGGCCAGGGAATGGGGCCGTTTCAACATCCGGGTTAACTGCCTGTGCCCGAAAGTGGCAACGGACCGGTTCCTCATGGGGATCGAATACTCTCCGGCGGAAATGCAGGAATACCTGAAGGCTTCCATGACCAGCGATGTCATGGGACGGATGGGGATGGCCTACGAAGACGCCACCCCGGTCATCGCGTTCCTCGTGTCGGATGAAAGCGGCTGGATCACCGGCCAGACCATCCACGTGGAAGGCGGCGACTGGATCAGCGCATAACAGCATTAAAAAGAACGGGCCCGGAGTATTCCGGGCTCGTTTTATGTTGCTTTCATTACGCTTTTGATGATTTCCGACAGCCGGATCAGGGATCGCTCCAGCACCTCGTCGTCTTCGTACACGTAGGAGATCCGCAGGCTGTAGTTTTCCCGGATGTCGTACATCTCGCCGGGATTGATCAGGATCTTCTCCGCCAGCGCCGCCTCGAAGATCCGGCGGATAGAGACGTTCCCTTTCAGCTGCAGCCAGATGTAATAGCTTCCCGAAGGGGTGTTCCACCGGGCGATGTCGGCGAAATGCTCCTGCAGGACCTTCAGGGCCAGGTCCCGGCGCCGCTTCAGTTCCCGGCGCATCCCGGTCAGGTGTTCCTCGTACACGCCGGTCCGGAGGCAGTGGGCGAAAATCTCCTGGGGCAGGGTGCTGGTGCCGTAGTCCTGCTGCATTTTGATGTCCGCCAGCCGCTGGATCACAGATTCGGGACCCACCACCCAGCCGATCCTGAGGCCCGGAGAGAAGGATTTGGAGCAGCTGCCAATGTAGATGACGCTGCCCCGGTCGTCGTTGGCCTTGATGGGCTTGGGCGGCCGTTCGTCCATCCATAGGTCACCCATCACGTCGTCTTCGATGATGGGGATCCGGTTGGAGCGGCAGTAGCGGAGGATCTCATCCCGGCGCTCCGGACTCATCACGTTTCCGGTGGGGTTCTGGAAAGTCGGGATCGTGTAGAGGATCGTCCGGCCCACGTCAAAATGCCGGCTGATGATCCAGGGCATCATCCCTTCGTCGTCCATGGGGATGCTTTCCAGCACGGTGCCCGCAGACTGGAAGACATTCAGGGATTTGATGTAGGAAGGGGACTCGATAAAGGCGGTGGAATTGGGTGGCACGATGCACACCGAGATCAGCTGCAGGGCCTGAAGGGCCCCGGAGGTGATGAGGATGTTGGAGGGCTGCACCCGGATGTCCTTTTCCCGTTCCAGGTACTGGCACAGCGCCTGCCGAAGTTCCGGCAGCCCCAGGGGCGGCGGATAGTTCAGTTCCGGACTCCCGTCCATTTCCTCTTTCAGGATCCGGCTGATGGCCTCTTTCGGCGCCAGTTTCGGGGAAGGTTCCCCGGTCCCCAGGCGGATGATGTCCTTTTCGTATTCCAGCTGATTGATCTGCCGGACATAGTCCACGTTTGCGTGGAAATTCCCTTTGTCGATGTAGCTCTGCCAGTTCAGGGTGGAGCCGGCGATCAGCATTTCCCAGGTATCGTTGACGATCATGGTGCCCTTGCCGTAATTGCCTTCCGTCAGTCCCAGGGCGGCCAGTTCCTGCATGGCTTCCCAGACGGTGCTCCGGTTCACGTCAAAGATCTCCGCCAGCTTCCGCTGGGGAGGGATGAACTGACCGGAGATCCAGTCTCCCTTCTCGATCTTCCGGCTGAAGTACCGGACGATCTGGCTGTAAAGGGGGACTTTCAGGGATTTGTCCGGCTTCCAGTCGATATCGACATAGTTTACTTTTTCCTTACTCATGACCGCATCTCCCGTTTTTTGTCTTATTTAAATCATAGCATTGGATGGGAAAATAATCAACACTTGGTTGGTAATTTGGCCGGAACAATAGGGTAATATATAGGCGACGATAAAAATGCGCCCATGGGCGCGGCGAAATAAAAGAATATCACGGAGGTATATCATGGTAAACAGAGACAAATTAAAGAAAGCTTATGCTGAAGAACTGGAACTGTTCCACAAACTGCATCCCACGTCCATCAAGAACTTTGAGAACGCGAAAGACTGCCTGCTGCAGGGCGTTCCGCTCAACTGGATGGTCCGTTATGCCGGCGGCATTCCGCTCACGGTAAAGGATGCGAGAGGCGTTCACCTCACAGACGCGGACGGCATCGATTACATCGACTTCTGCCTGGGTGACACAGGTTCCATGGTGGGCCACAGCCCGGAACCGTTCGTGGAAGCGATGGCGGACATCGTGAAGCACGGCACATCCCACATGCTGCCGACAGAAGATGCTACCTGGAACGCCAGAGAACTCACCAGAAGATTCGGCGTGAAATACTGGCAGTTCTCCACCAGCGCTACAGATGCGAACCGGTTTGCGATTCGTCTGGCCAGACAGATCACCAAGCGGCCGAAGGTCGTCGTATTCAACTGGTGCTATCACGGCACGGTAGATGAAACCATCGCCACCCTGACACCGGAAGGCGACATCATTTCCAGACTGGGCAACATCGGTCCCCAGATCGACCCCAGCTATACCACCAAGGTCATCGAATGGAATGACGTGGAAGCACTGGAAAACGCCCTGAAGGACGAAGATGTAGCGGTTGTAATGGCTGAACCGGTCATGACCAACATCGGTATCGTTCACCCGGCACCGGGCTATCATGAAAAATTAAGAGAATTAACACGGAAATACGGCACCTATCTGCTGATCGACGAGACCCACACCATCTGCTGCGGCATCGGCGGCTACACCAGGGAAAAGGGCCTGGATCCGGACATCGTGGTCTGCGGCAAGACCCTGGCCGGCGGCATCCCGGTAGGCGTATACGGCTTTACCGAAGAATTCGCCCAGAAGGCGGAAGCGGAACTGGTTGCCCTGTACGGCCTCGTAAAGGGCATCGGCGGCACCCTGGCAGCCAATGCGATCACCATGGCAGCAATGCACGTCATCTTAGACAAGGTACTGACGGAAGATTTCTACAAGCACGCGATTCCTCTCGCGGAGAGATTCAATGCCGGCGTGGAAGCGGGCATCAAGGAATTCGGCTTCGACTGGAGCACTACCCAGCTGGGTACCAGAACCGAGTACTGGTTCCTGCCGGAAGTGGCGAAAGACGGTACGGACGCAGTTAACCACAGAGACTTCGATCTTGACTGGTACATGCACCTGTATGCACTCAACAGAGGCATCTTCATGACACCGTTCCACAACATGGCGATCATGAGCGCAGCCACATCCGAAGCGGACGTTGACAGACACACCGAAGTATTCAGAGAAGCCTGCGAAAAGATTGCGGACTAATCGCTCAAAAAGCTTGGAAGGGTCTTCGGACCCTTCCTTTTTTACGGAAAAGAGTATATAAGGAGGATAAGATGAAACAGTATATCGACTTCACAGACCGGGTCTGTGTCATTACCGGTGCAGGCAGCGCCGGCGGGATCGGCTTCGCCTGCGCAAAGATCTTTGCCGAACTTGGCGCGAAGGTGGCGATGATCGCCACAACGGAGCGGATCCACGAACGGGCCGGGGAACTGGAAGCCCTGGGAGGTACCGCGAAGGGCTACATCGCAGACCTCATGGACCGGGAACAGGTCAGCCGGGCCGTCGGAGAAATCTTATCCGACTTTGGCAAAATCGATGTCCTGGTAAACAACGCCGGCCTGTCCCAGGGCGGCAACATGGACAAGTATCCGGGGTTTACGGATATGGCCTTTGAACACTGGGATCTGGTGATCACCCGGAACCTGGGGATCACCATGAACATGATCAAAGCCGTGCTGCCGGGAATGCTGGATGCGGAATACGGGCGGATCGTCAACGTTTCTTCCGTGACGGGCCCGGTGGTCAGTGCCAGCGGCTGCAGCGCCTACGGCGCGGCCAAGGCGGGGGTGAACGGCATGAGCAAGGCCATCGCCATCGAGACCGGGAACAAAGGCATCACCATCAATAACGTTCTGCCGGGCTGGATCAAAACCGGCGTGCAGTCCAAGCGGGGCGCCATGGGCGGCGAGAACACCCCTCTGGGCCGGAGCGTCCTGCCGGAGGAAGTGGCGGCCATGGTGGTATTCCTGGCTTCCGACAAGGCTTCCGGCATCACCGGACAGGACTTCACCGTGGACGGCGGCAACGTGATCCAGGAATTTAAGGGGTCGGAGAAGGAATTAGCAGCACTGGGCTGACAGGAGGACCTTATGATCAAAACCACCATCGGCGTGAAGGGAATGATGTGCCATAACTGCGAGAGACACGTGAACGAAGCCGTTCAGGAGATCCTCGCGGTCAGGAAGGTCACATCCTCCCACGAAGCCAACCGGACGGAAATCATATCCGAGGGTGAACTGGCGGAGGAAGAACTGAGAAAAGTGATCGAAAAAGCCGGTTACGAAATGACTTCCTACGACTCGGAACCCTTCGAAAAGAAAGGATTTTCAGCTTTCAGGAAATGAGAGAGAACTCCCGCGCACCCACCCGGGGTGCACGGGAGTTTTTTATGTTCAAAAGGTAAACCATTGCAAAGTCACTGTTTTTATATTACAATTTCTATTAGATGCTGATGAAAACCTGAGAGTGATTTGGGAGGAAATAGAATGAGGAAACGATTCCTGGCAATATTCCTGAGCGCGCTGCTGTGCATGACGTTATGGCCGGCGGCGGCTTTTGCGGAGGACGAGACGGTGATCAACGTTCCCGGAAAAGGCCTGGCGCTGGTGGTGGAAGGCGGCAACGTGTATTTCGACAACGGCACCGGCACCATCACGGAGTGCGATCCGGGCGTGACCGGGGCGAACATCCCGGCAACGATCTCCGGCACGGCGGTGGTGAAGATCGGCGATTCCGCTTTTTCGGGGAACTCGAACCTGAAGAGCATTACCCTGCCGGAAGGCCTGAAGACCATCGGCAAGGAGGCCTTCGCTTCCTGCGCCGGACTAACGCAGATCCAGATCCCGGCGTCGGTGGAGACCATTGGGAACAAGGCCTTCGAGTCCTGTTCGGCACTGCAGAGCATCGCGGTCGCGGAGGGCAACTACTACTATTCCGGCCAGAACGGCGTGCTCTTTGACAAAGACGGGGAAAGCCTGCTGGTGTATCCCGCCGGAAAGACGGAAGCCACCTACCGGATCCCGGAAGGGGTCATCCGGATCGGAGAGCGGTCCTTCGCCTTTGCGAAAAACCTGAAGACCCTGTACCTGCCGGATTCCATGGACACCCTGGATGACCGGGACCTGGAAGATGCGGTCGGGCTGAAGAAAGTCGTCTTCTCGGATGAGACTATGGTCATTGGAGACGAGACTTTTAGCGGCTGCACGGGACTCACCGAGCTGAGCATCTCCTCGGGGGTGGTCAGCATCGGCGACAAGGCAATGAAAGGCTGCGTCAACCTGAAGAAGATCACCTTCCCGGACACCCTGGTGGTGATCGGAAACGATCCCTTCAACGGCTGCACCGCACTGGAGACCATCCAGGTTTCCTCCAGCAACCGCCGGTTCGCCGCAAAGGAGGGCGTCCTGTACAACAAGGGCGTGACCAAACTGATCCTGTATCCTCCCGCAAGGGCGGAGACCTACTATAAAATGCCGGATACCGTGAAGGAAGTCAGCGACGACGCCTTCTCCGGCGTGAAGACGCTGAAGAGCCTGATCCTTTCTTCCGGCATGCGGACCATCCCGGCGGATTCCTTTACGGGAATGGATACCCTGACGGAAGTGACCTTCCCCCAGGGCGTGGACCGGATCGACGGCTTTGCTTTCAGCGAATGCGCCAACCTGGAACAGATCATGGTGGCAGCGGGGATCTCGCTGATCGATAAATCCGCTTTCGCGGACTGCGCGAAACTGAAGGACGTATATTTTTCAGGCACCCAGGCCCAGTGGAACAGCGCCTGCAAGTGGCCGGCCGGACAGCCTTACAGCAGCATCCGGATCCACTGCAATACCGTGCCGGGTCTTCCGGCCACGGACGTGGAGCAGGGCCGCTGGAGCGCGGGGGACATCGCCTACGTTTACCAGAACGGCCTGATGAAGGGTACGGCGCCGGGGATCTTTGAACCCGTCACCCGCACCACCCGGGGAATGATCGTCACGATCCTGCACCGGATGGAAAAGACGCCGGAAGCTTCCCAGAGCGTCAGCTTCTGGGATGTGACGGCAGGCAGTTACTACTACGAAGCCGTCCGCTGGGCAGCTTCGGAAGGGATCGTCAACGGCACCGGGGAAGGCGCCTTCCAGCCGGAGGGCGGCATGACCCGCGAACAGCTGGCGGTGATCCTGTACCGGTATGCGGTATATAAAGGCAAGGCCACGGCCGGAGAAGGCGGCGCCATCGATTCCTCCCAGTACTGGGACGCTTATGCCGTCAGCGATTACGCACGGGAAGCGATGGCCTGGGCCATCGGCAAGGGCCTGATCAACGGGACCGGCGGCCAGCTGGAACCCCAGACCGTTGCAACCAGGGAACAGGTGGCGGCGATCCTCCACCGGTTCTGCAATCTCTAAACAACTACAATGAAAGAGGGACGATGTTCCGCATCGTCCCGCTTCTTTCTTACAGGAGAAAAACATGAAAGGAAAACTGAAAGTACTGTGCCTGCTGCTGGTGACGCTGCTCCTTTCCCTGTCGCTGATGACAGGCTGCGGCGGCGCCCCGGAAGCGGAAGACCAGCCCTCGCAGCCGGCGGCGGAAACGGAACAGGCTTATGATGACGGGGCGGAGGATGAAGAGGTCTCCAAGGCGCCGGCCATCGACGAAGACGGCGTGTACACCTCCAAGGAGGATGTGGCGCTGTACCTCTACACCTACCGGAAACTGCCTCAGAACTTCATCACGAAGAAGAAGGCCAAGGAGCTGGGCTGGGACGGCGGTTCCCTGGACCGTTATGCGCCGGGGAAATGCATCGGCGGCGATTACTTCGGCAACTATGAAGGCATCCTGCCGGAGGACGTCTCCTACCGGGAATGCGACATCGACACCCTGGGCAAAAAGAAACGGGGAGCGAAACGCATCATCTACTCGGAAGACTGGAAGATCTATTATACGGAAGATCACTACGAGACCTTTGAACGATTGTATTAGGAGATATCAATGTACTACGAAATCGATTTGACAAAAGCGAAAACAAGAGCAGACCTGTATGATCTGCTGGAAGAGGCGCTTCCCCTGCCGGACTATTTCGGCCGGAACCTGGACGCCCTGTACGACGTGCTGTCCGAGATTCCGGAAGCAATGTGGATCCGATTCCGGGACCTGGAGTGCCGTGAATACGATCTGGAACGTTACCTGAGGCGGCTGAAACGGATGTCCGGCGGCCTGATGGAGGAGAATCCCAATATCCGGATCGCCTTTGATTCGGATGACGACGAAGAAGGACAGTGACGGAAATTGAGTGCGAAGAAGACCAAGGGAAAAAAGAAGACAAAGAAGCCCCAGGCGCCCTTCGATCCGAACCTCGTGCAGGAGCAGCTCCTGCTCTACGGGCTCGGGGAGGACACCTCCCGGGGAGAGCGGCTGAGGAAAGTCCTGACGGAGATCGAAATGCCCTGGCGGGACCTGGGACCGGAGGACCTGTACCGGAAGGTCGGGACCCTGGCGGGACTGAAGGAACCGCCGGCGCCGGAGCGGAAACCCCCGGAAGAAGCGCCGGAAACGGAGCTGATGCTGATGTGCGGCGTCGGGGACGAACGGATGGACGTCCTGTTTGACGCCCTGCGCAAGGCCGGGCTGCAGATCGGCCACAAGGCCTCCCTGACGGAGCATAACCGGAAGTGGACCCTGATGGCCCTGCGGGAAGAGATCAGCGGCGAACACCGCGTGGTGGAAGCCTACATGGACCTGAACCGGCTGGCCAACAGTGCCATGGGCCTGATCAACGGAGCCGGCGGGGACAGCGAAAAGATCATCGCCCTGCGAAATGCCGTGGCGGAGGCGGTCCGGGTCATGAACCAGGAAGAACCGTCGGAAACTGAACTGACCGAAGCGGCCGGGGCGCTGAAAAAACAATACCTGGAGACAGCGGGCCTGACGGAGATCACCGGCCGGGCGGTGCTGGATCTGAAGAAAAAGGAAAACGATCTCTGGGACCTTTCCGTATTGATAAAGGATGCGGAAGGGGAGCCGGAGTATGAATACAGCTGGAACAGCGGCGAGACCGGGCCGGCCCTGACGGGACTGTCCCGGGAGGAACTGATCACGAAAATCGTCACGGTGCGGGCCCGGAACGGATGGGGAAGCCTGGAAGCGCAGCTTCAGGTGCCGGAAGAGCCCAGAGTGACGGTCCGTCAGGAACTGGACCGTTTGGAGATCGAATGGCGGCTGCAGCATGCGGATGTGAACCGCCCCGGAGTGGAGCATTACTGCGTGGACGTGTACAAAGACGGGAAGTCCCACGTGGGCAGCATGCGCTTCGGGCCGGAAACGGATTCGGCCGCACTGGACGATCTGGAGAAAAGCGGTGAATACACGCTGAAGGTCTGGGCGGTAAATCCCGCCGGCCGCAGCGATAAAGCGGTAAAGACATTGAAGATTGGAGATTGAAGATTGGAGAACAAAGCGATCCGGGAATGGCCGGAAGAGGAACGGCCCCGGGAAAAGCTGCAGAAATACGGCGCCGCAGCCCTCAGCAATGCGGAGATCCTGGCGATCCTTTTAGGCAGCGGTTCGGAAGGCGCTTCCGCCGTTGCATTGGCGGAAAAGATCCTCTCCCTGGAAGGAGAGGGGATCCGGTTTCTGGCCCACTGCCAGCCGGAGGAACTGAGCCGGGTGCCGGGCGTGGGTCCGGCCAAGGCGGCCCGGATCCTGTCGGCGGTGGAGCTGGGACGGCGGATTTCGGCAGACGCTTCCCGGCAGCGGACCGTGGTCATCGGCAGCGACGATGTGGCCGGTATGGTCATGGAAGAGATGCGGTATTTCCGCAGGGAAGTGTTCCGGGTCGTTTATCTGAACGCAAAGAATGAAGTGCTTGGCATGGAGGACATCGCCGTGGGCGGGCTGAACGCCGCCTACGTGCAGCCCCGGGAGATTTTTGCCGGGGCGATCCGCAAGGGCGCGGCCTCCGTGGTGCTGATCCACAACCACCCCAGCGGCAATCCGGAGCCCAGCGAAAAGGACCTGGAACTGACGCGGAAGGCGGTGGACGCGGGGAAACTGCTGGGGATCCGCATCGCCGACCACATCGTGATCGGCAACGGCACTTATCACAGTATTTTCTGGGACATGCCCTGGGAGGAGCGACCCTCATGACACAGGAGAAAACAATGCCTGAAATCATCACCGTGCTGTCGGGCAAAGGCGGCACCGGGAAAACGCTGATGGCGGCGAATCTCGGCGTCCGGCTGGCGGCGGACGGAAAAAAAGTGCTGATCATCGATGGGAATTTCCAGTCCCGGGGCGTGGATATGGCCCTGGATATGGAGAGCCGGGTGATCTACGACATGGTGGACGTGCTGCGGGGCGACTGCCGGATCCGGCAGGCCCTGACAAAGCATCATCAATACAAAAACCTGTCCATCCTGGAGCCTCCGATTTTCCGGAAGGGCGGCGGGATCCGGATGGTGGAATTCGAGACCTTGCTGGAGCGGGTGCAGGAGGGCTTTGATTACGTGATCATCGACACTTCCTCCTCTTCCACGGAGGTCTGTGTGCAGATGGGGCTCCTGAGCGACCGCTGCATGCTGGTCACCACCCAGGATCCGGTATCCGTCCGGGCCGGGCAGAGCCTGCTGGCTGCATTGAAGGAGAAGGGCATGGAGCCGGAGAAGTGCCGGCTGCTGGTGAACGGCGTCCGCCTGAAGCTGGCGGACGAGGGATATCTCATGGACGTGGAAGACATCGCGGACGCCTTCGGGATACCGGTCTGCGGGGTCATTCCCTACGACGAAAACATGCACGTGGCCTTCAGCAACGGGTACCCGGTGGCGGACTTGGAGGACAGCGAAGCCGGGGCTCATTTATCCCGGGTGTTTCGCCGTTTCCTCTTGACAGAATAGACAAAAATCTATAAAATTATAGTGTTGTAGAAGTTACAACAAATGATTAGCAATTCAACGAAATGATTTATTTACAGATTCTGAAGTAAAGGAGGTGTGTTAGTATCAACCCGATGCTGACTACAGTAATAGTCGCTTTGATTTGTCTGTTGATCGGTATCCTGGCGGGTTACATCGTTCGGAAAAATGTCAGTGAACGGACCATTGGCAGCGCAGAGCAGACAGCGAAGAACATGATCCTGGACGCGGAGAAAGAGGCGAAGACCATCAAGAAGGAAATCTCTCTCGAAGCGAAGGAAGAAGCGCAGAAGCTCAGAAGCGATGTGGACCGCGAAATCAAGGACAGACGAAATGAAATGACAAGGCTCGAAAGGCGACTGCTGCAGCGTGAAGAGTCTTTAGATAAAAAACTTGAGAACATCGAGAAGAAAGAAGACCAGATCGCGAAGAAAGAATTAAAAGTATCTGAAAAAGAACAAGAATTAGATAAATTCCTGGAAAAACAGATCGAAGAGCTTGAGAAGATCTCAGGCATGTCCTCAGAGGACGCCAAGGAACTGCTCCTTGCCAACCTGGACAAGGAGATCCGCTACGAGGCATCCGTCATGATCAAGGACATTGAACAGAAAGCCAAAGAAGAAGGCGAAAAGAAAGCAAGAGAAATCATCACCACATCCATCCAGCGCTGTGCGGCGGATCATGTGGCGGAAAGCACCGTTTCCGTGGTGCCCCTCCCCAACGAAGAGATGAAGGGCAGGATCATCGGACGGGAAGGCCGGAACATCCGCGCCATCGAAACCGCCACCGGGATCGACCTGATCATCGACGATACGCCGGAAGCCGTGATCCTCTCCGGGTTTGACCCGGTCCGCAGAGAGATCGCCCGGATCGCCCTGGAAAAACTGATCCACGACGGACGGATCCACCCGGCCCGGATCGAGGAAATGGTGGAAAAAGCTGAAAAAGAAGTCAACCAGAACATCAAGGAAGCCGGGGAACAGGCCACGTTCGACGTGGGCGTTCACAACCTGCATCCGGAACTGGTGAAATTGCTGGGAAGACTGAAATACAGAACCAGTTACGGCCAGAACGTGCTGAACCACTCCGTGGAAGTGGCGCATCTGGCGGGCCTGATGGCTGCGGAACTGGGCCTGGATGTCAAGGCCGCGAAGCGGGCAGGACTGCTCCACGACATCGGCAAGGCCGTGGACCACGAAGTGGAAGGCACCCACGTGGATATCGGTATCGACCTCCTGAAGAGGTACAAAGAGCACCAGAATATCATCGACGGAATGGCTTCCCACCACGGGGACTACGAACCGAAGAGCCTGGAAGCGGTGCTGGTAACGGCCGCGGACGCATTGTCCGCCGCGAGACCGGGGGCCAGAAGAGAGACCCTGGAAACCTATATTAAGAGATTAGAAAAACTTGAAGAAATTGCTAATTCAACAGAAGGTGTAGAAAAATCATATGCGATTCAGGCCGGGCGCGAGATCCGTATCATTGCCAAGCCTGACAAGGTCTCCGACGAGGAACTGGTATTCCTCGCCCGGGAAATCAGCAAGAAAGTGGAAGCTGAGCTGGAATATCCGGGACAGATCAAGGTCAACGTGGTCCGGGAGACCAGAGCGATTGAATATGCGAAGTAAAGGGAACGCACCGCAAGGTGCGTTCTGTTTTTCGGAGAAGACTATGACCATTTATTTAGACAACAGCGCCACCACCCGTCCCTACGATGAAGTGACGGAAGTGATGGCGGAAACACTGCGGGACCATTACGGCAACCCGTCCTCCCTGCACCGGCTGGGACTGGAAGCGGAGAAGATCGTCCGCCGTTCCAGGGAAAGCCTGGCTGCGGCCCTGGGGGCCGACCCGGGAGAGATCATCTTCACCGGCAGCGGCACCGAGGCGGACAACATCGCCCTGCTGGGAGGCGCCCGGGCCCTGAAGCGGAAGGGAAAGCGGATCATCACCGACGGGATCGAGCATCCGGCAGTGCTGGAGACCTTCCGGGCCCTGGAGCAGGAAGGCTTTGAAACGGTGTTCCTAGGAGTGGACGCCCACGGCCGGATCGATCCGGAAGAAGTCCGGGCGGCGCTGACGGAGGATACCGTGCTGGTCTCCATGATGCATGTGAACAACGAACTGGGCACCATCCAGCCGGTGGAGGAAGTCGGCAAGCTTCTGAAAGACCGGGAAAAACTCTATTTCCATGTGGATGCGGTCCAGTCCTTCGGAAAACTCCCCATGAAGCCTGTGACGGACACGGCGGACCTGGTGGCGGTCTCCGCCCACAAGATCCACGGTCCCAAGGGGATGGGGGCGTTATACATCCGGAAGGGAACGAACCTCCGGTCGCCGGTCACCGGCGGCGGGCAGGAGCGGGGGCTCCGCTCCGGCACGGAAAACGTTCCGGGGATCGCCGGATTCGGCAAAGCCGCGGAGATCACCTGCGGGGACCTGGCCGGCAGAACGGCGAGAATCCGCCGGGTGCGGGACTATCTGATGGAAGGGATCAAAGACCAGATCGAGGACATCCGGATCAACAGCTTTGAAGACGATCGCTGCGTCTGCAGCGTGCTCAACGTGAGTTTCCCCGGGGTCCGGGGCGAAGTGCTGCTGCACATGCTGGAGCAGGGCGGGATCTACGTATCCACCGGTTCGGCCTGCTCGTCCCACAAAAAGGGCCAGAGCCACGTACTGAAGGCGGCGGGCCTCACCGATGAGGAGATCGAAGGCGCCATCCGGTTCAGCTTTTCCGCCGACAATACGACGGAGGAGATGGACATCGTGCTGGACTGCCTGAAGAAGTCCGTGGCCGGGATACGCAAGATTACACGCAGGAGATAACGGCCTGCTTGGCTCCCCCTCCGGGGGAGCTGGCTG
Organism: Bacillota bacterium; assembly: GCA_017405645.1. Classification (GTDB taxonomy): domain Bacteria; phylum Bacillota; class Clostridia; order Peptostreptococcales; family Anaerovoracaceae; genus RUG14258. The sequence goes on along the minus strand of JAFQZZ010000021.1, from coordinate 11,247 downwards.
CGAAGCAGACTGAGGGGGAAAAGAATGAATAAAGTATTGATTATAAAATACGGCGAAATCGCCCTGAAGGGCATGAACAAACCCTATTTCGAGCGGGTCCTGATGGAGCGGATCAAAAAAGCCATCAAGGGCTTCCCGGGAGCGAACGTGTGGCGTTATGAAGGCGTCGTGTTCGCCCGGACCGACGATCCGGAAAAACTGCCGGAAATGGCGCAGGAAGTGGCCCGGGTCTTCGGCGTGTCTACCGTCAGCATCGCGGCGGAGGTGGAATCCGACCCGGAAACCATTTTCCCGGCGGCGGCGGAGTACATGAAGGAGATCCGTCAGCAGCAAAAGATCTACACCTTCAAGGTGGAGGCGAAGCGCAGCAACAAGCAGTTCCCGATCATTTCCCCGGAGATCGCCCGGAAGGCCGGCGGCAGCATCCTGAAAGCCTGCAACGACGATCCAAACTATCCTTTGAGGGTCAACGTCCACACCCCGGACTGCCTGCTGTTCATGGACGTCCGGCGGGACAAGACTTACATTTACCACGACAAGATGGAAGGGTTCGGCGGCCTGCCCCTGGGGACCAACGGAAAGGGACTGGTCCTGCTTTCCGGCGGGATCGACAGCCCGGTGGCCTCCTGGATGATGGCCAAGCGGGGCATGAACATCGAAGCCATCCATTTCCACTCCTATCCCTTTACCAGCGACCGGGCCAAGGAAAAGGTGCTGGACCTGGTGAAGGTGCTGGCCGGATACTGCGGGCGGATCAAGGTCCACTGCATCAACCTGCTGGAAATCCAGCAGGCCATCAACGAGCACTGTCCGGAAGAGCAGATGACGATCCTGTCCCGGCGGTTCATGATGAGGATCGCTGAGAGGCTCGCAGCCGACGTGAGGGCCGATGTATTGATCACCGGGGAAAACGTGGGCCAGGTGGCCAGTCAGACGGTCCAGGGCCTGGTTGTGACGGACAATGCGGTGCAGATGCCGGTGATGCGGCCCCTGATCGCCATGGACAAGGTGGACATCATGGCCATCGCCCAGAAGATCGGTACCTTCGACATCTCCATCCAGCCTTACGAGGACTGCTGCACGGTGTTCCTGCCGAAACATCCGTCCACAAAGCCGAAGCTGGAGAGCATCCTGCGTTCGGAAGCCAATCTGGATGTGGAAGGGCTGATCGAAAGAGCCTTCCAAACCATGGAGGAGTATACCATCAATCCGGAATAACCGCTCGCAATGTCCCTGCGATGTTTGCTCCGGATGCTCCGTACAAATCCGTGTTTTTCAACCCTGAGAATTTTTCAGGGTTTTTTGTTTTTTGGGATTGACAATGCTTAAAAAGAGCGTATAATAACAAGTGTTACAGAACAGATGTTGCATAACGAAAGTTTTACATAGAAAGGGGAAACAACAATGCCACCGAAAGTGAAGTTTCAGAAAGAGGAAATCGTCCGGGCGGCGCTGAAGGTCGTGCGGGAGAAGGGCATTGACGCTGTGACCGCCAGGGAGGTCGCCAGAGAGCTGGGGGTCTCGCCGCGGCCGATCTTCACCTATTACGATACCATGGAACAGCTCCGGAACGACGTTTACGAAATGGCGAAGGAAGAGTACCGGGCGTACGTTGAGCGCGGGCTGGCCGATCCCGTTCCTTTCCGAGCCGTGGGCCAGCAGTACCTGCTGTTCGCCCGGGAGGAGCCGGAACTATACAAACTTTTGTTCCTGACCAAGCCCGGCAGTGTCAGCGGCGGAGCACAGGAGGCCCTGGCCTTTTCCCAGGACCTGGTGCGGAACTCCCTGATGGATTTCTACCGCATAGATGAAAATACGGCGGACTGCTATTACCGCAACCTCTGGCTGGTCGCCTACAGTTTCGCCACCCTCATCGTCACCGGCGAGAACTTTTACACCAAAGAGGATATGTCGAAGATCCTGGGCGAGATCAGCCTGAGCGTCTTCAAGGCTTACAAGGAAGTTCCCGGACTGGCGGAAGGAAAGGCGGATATGAATGCGGAGTTTCAGAAGCTGATCGGTAAGTAGAGAAGGGGGAGAAGTGGTGCAAATGAAAAAAGTGAAGGAGAACAAAACCGTTTTTGCCCTGGCCATGGCGGTTTTATGGAGCATCACATTCGGTATAGCGATGAACAACTGGACGATCGGGATCTGCATGGGAATCTGTTTTGCGATCGCCTTCGGGTTGTTTGGTTCCGAAGAAGATGAAAAGAAGGATAATGAGGAGGACAAATAGATGTTTTTTGACAGATTAGCAATATTAGACAGACAATTTGACGGAGATTATCGCCGGATCCCGGCATGGGCGAAGGAGGAACACCTGGACAGGATCCTGCCGCAAGCCGAACTGTGGAGGTGCAGATAATGGAAAGAAGTGTTACAAAATGGATGGGCTTTGGCGCGGTGCTGATGTTCGCCGCGGCAACTTTCCTGATCGCGGATGACAGATGGATCATCGGAGCGGTCTGCTTCGGTGCGGCAGCGCTGTTTCTATCGGCTGCAGGAATCTACAAAAAGAAAACGGCGGATGACGGTCAAAAAAAGAAAAGGACGGAATAACAGGAAAATGACATCGGGGAAAAAAGCGGCGGGAATCATTCTGCTGGGCATCTTAGTGGTTATCATTGCGGTGGGAGCCGTGTATTCTCACTTCGGGGGCTTCGGCACCGGGGAGAGTGCGGACCCGGCGGAATTTGCAAAGTTTGCGGTCCCGGTCCCGGAGCTGACGGTTCCGGAAGGGACCCGGATCATCGCCCTGGGAGAAGCGACACATGGGAACAGGGAATTCCAGGAACTCAAACTCGAAGTATTGAAGGTCCTGGTGGAAAAATACGGCGTCCGGGCACTGGCTATGGAAGCGGATTACGGCTGCTGCGAAGCGGTGAACCGCTACATCCACGGCGGGGAAGGAACTCCGGAAGAAGCGGCGGCAGCCCTTGGGTTCGCCATCTACCGAACGCAGGAGATAGCGGATCTGATCGACTTGATGCGCGCCTATAATGAGGCAGCGCCTCAGGAAGAAGACCTGCGCTTTTACGGCTTTGACATGCAGCGGGTGGAGTACAATTATCAGTACCTGCTGGAAGCGATGCAGTCTGCGGGGCTGGAAACAGCCGATCTGGAAAAACTGTGGGACGGGGACGGTCTGTCCGGTGATCTCAGCGCAGACGAAAGAGCAGCGGTCATTACGGATATCCGGGAGAAACTCCTGGAAGCAAACGAAGGATATGGTGCGCATCTGGCGGAGATCCTGCTGCAGTGCAATGAGATGAGCCGGATCTATCAGGACAGTTTTGTAAACTACAACGGGGTGCGCGACGGCTATATGGCGGAGAACGTTTTATGGATCCTGGATCAGGAAGAGAACCGCGGGAACGGCAAGGTCTTCATCACAGGACATAACGGACATATCGAACAGCTTGGCACTTATCCCGGCGGTGAGCAGAAAGTCATGGGAAATCTGCTGGCGGATGAGATCGGCAAAGACGCTTATTTCGCCATTGGGACGGAGTTTTACAGAACCACCTGCAATTTGCCGACCCGGTCCGGAAAACGCGTCACAAGGTCTTTCTATTCCAGGGACCCGCTGGCAAAAGCGGCCATGAGAAGCGCACTGGCGATCAGCTTGCTGGATTATTCGAGAATCCCGGAGGATTCCAGCCTGAACAACTATGTGAAGGGGTATATTTACATGGGCAGCGTTGGAGAAGACCCCATGGACGGCCTGAATGGGCTTGTTTACAGGATTCTTCCCCAAGCTTACCGGATATATCGATGTCCTTCAGAACTTTATGACGGGATGATTTTTGTGGAAGAGGCGCATCCCATTGAGATTCGGGATTAGAACGAGTTGACAAATGCCGTATTTAGTGTGAAAGTTTCATCAGATGATTATTGTGTAAGAAAACAGGGAATCTGTCGGAATGAATAAGAGAGAAGGATTGGACTTACAGGAATACATGACGAAAGGCGTGGAGCGCTTTGTTTCGGACGCCCTGAAGGCGACGCTGAAGGATCCGAAGAAAAGCGCTTTCCTGCTGCGGTTTGCCGCGGCCAGCAAGTCTGCTTCCGTGAAGCGGAAAAAGGCGGAGGCAGAAGGAGAGCATATCCCGCCGTTCCTGATCGCCAGCATCACCGCCGAGTGTAACCTGAACTGCGCGGGGTGTTATGCAGCGTGCAATATGCTGCCGGAGCAGGAAAACGTCCTGCCTCTGGGCAAAGAAGAGTGGCTGCGGATCTTCGGCGAGGCGGAGGAACTGGGAATCAGCTTCATCCTCCTGGCCGGGGGAGAGCCCATGCTGCGGCTGGACGTGATCGAAGCTGCGGGACAGAACGCGAACATCCTGTTCCCGGTATTTACCAACGGTACTTTTCTGGATGAAAAGTACCTGAGCCTGTTCGAAAGGTGTCCCAATCTGATCCCGGTTTTAAGCATCGAAGGGGAGCGGGAGGTCACCGACCTTCGAAGAGGAGAAGGGATCTACGACCGGCTGATGTCAAACATGGAAAAACTGCAGGCCCGGGGACTGGCGTTCGGGGCGTCGGTGACGGTAACGACGGAGAATCTGCGGGAAGTCACGTCGGATACATTCCTGAAGAAACTTGCCCGCCGGGGATGCCGTGCGGTGGTGTTCGTGGAATACGTGCCGGTGACGGCGGAGAGCAGCGAACTGGCACCGGGAAATGCGGAACGGGAATACCTTCAGGGTGAAGTCGGACGGCTGCGGAAGGGAATGCCCGAAATGGTGTTCATCTCCTTCCCCGGGGACGAAAAGAGCTCCGGAGGCTGCGTGGCTGCCGGCAGAGGCTTCTTCCACATCAATCCTTACGGGGGAGCGGAACCCTGTCCCTTTTCCCCTTTTTCGGATGTGAACCTTCGGGAGCTTTCCCTGAAAGAGGCCATGCATTCGCCTCTGTTTGCTGCTCTCCGAAACGGAAATCTCCTGACGGAGGGTCATGACGGCGGCTGCGTGCTTTATGAAAAGCGGGAACAGGTGAAAGCTTTGCTGAGGGGGTAAGAATTAATGGAAAAGAATTTAATAACACAGAGACTGATCCTGCGGCCCTGGGAAGAGAGGGACGCAGAGAGTTTATTTGAATATGCCAAAGACCCGGACGTGGGTCCGATCGCGGGCTGGCCGGCGCACAACAGCGTGGAAGAGAGCCGGGAGGTGATCCGGGATGTCCTGAGCGGGGAAGAGACCTACGCCGTCTGCCTGAAAACGGACGGGAAGGCCATCGGGGCGATTTCGCTGAAGCTGAAGGGGCATACGGATCTGACAGACCGGGAGGACGAATGCGAGATGGGTTACTGGATCGGAAAACCGTTCTGGGGCCGGGGGATCATGCCGGAAGCCGCAGCGGAGATGCTGCGCCATGCCTTTGAGGATATCGGTATGACGAAAGTCTGGATCGCGTATTACGAAGGCAATGCCAAATCCAGGCGCGTCCAGGAAAAGTGCGGGTTCCGGTATCAATGGAAATCGGAAGATGTGGATGTGCCGCTGCTAAAGGAAAAGCGGACGGGCTACGTCAGCAGCCTGACCCGGGAAGAGTGGAACGGAGGAAAAACCATGGACCCGGATGGATATACGATACGGCCGGAAAAGACAGAGGACCGCCGGCCGGTGGAAAATCTGGTCCGGGAAGCCTTCTGGAACGTTTACCGGCCGGGATGCAGCGAGCACTATGTGATCCATGTGCTCCGGGATGACCCGGCCTTCGTGAAGGAACTGGACTTTGTCATGGAGAAGGACGGGCGCCTGATCGGACAGAACATGTTCATGAAAACCGTCGTTGAAGGGGACGACGGAAGGCCGATCCCGGTCCTGACCATGGGACCCATCGGGATCACGCCGGACCTGAAGCGCCAGGGATATGGGAAAGCGTTGCTGGATCATTCCCTGGAGAAGGCGGCAGAGATGGGATTCGGAGCGGTCCTTTTCGAGGGAAACATCGATTTTTACGGCAAAAGCGGGTTTGATTATGCCAGAGAGTTCGGCATCCGCTACCACGACCTGCCGGAAGATGCGGACGACTCCTTCTTCCTCTGCAAAGAACTGGTCCCGGGCTATCTGGATGACGTGACCGGGGTGTATCAGACGCCGCAGGGGTATTACGTGGAAGACGCGGATGTGGAAGAATTCGACAAGGGATTTCCGCCGAAAGTAAAGCTAAAACTGCCTGGGCAGATTTTCGGATGATCGGATCAGGAATAACAGACATGTGAAGGAGAGACAGAGGAAAAGAGAAATGAGCGGAATCGTTTTATACAAATCAAAATATGGAGCAACCAAACAGTATGCAGGATGGATCGCCGGGGAAACCGGATTCGACTGTATGGAAATCGATAAGGCAAAAATGGAAGACATCAAACAATATGATACGATCATATTTGGCGGCGGTGTATACGCCTCCGGTATTTCCGGCCTTTCCTTTTTGAAGAAGAATATCAGTCAGTTTGAAGGGAAAAAGGTGGTCGTTTTCTGTGTCGGAGCATCTCCTTATGATGAAAAGGCGTTTGATGAGCTTGTTGCCCGCAACATGAAAGACTCTCTGGCGGATCTGCCCTGTTTTTATTGCAGAGGAGCTTTTGATATGGACGCCATGACTTTTGTCGACCGGAATCTTTGCAGGATGCTGCAAAAAAGCATAGCGAAGAAAAACCCGGAAGAATGGGAAGTCTGGGAAAAAGCTTTGATGGAAGCGGGGAATGGCAAATGTGACTGGACGGATAAGTCTTTTATTGATCAGATATTGGATATTTTATAGCGTCACAATGATCCAAAAAGAACCGTCTGTATCAAGTCCAATATGCAAATATAAGCGTCTCTTCTTCGGAGGAGGCGTTTTTTTATGCTGCGATCAGTATCGGAAGGGCTTGACAGAAGAAAATATGTTTGATAAAATCTATTTGCATCAAATATAAAGAGAGGAGAAGCGATGGAATATAATAATTATGAATCAATGAAGCTGGCCAACCAACTGTGCTTTCCGCTCTATGCCGCAGCAAGGAACGTGACCGGTCTCTATACACCCTGGCTGAAGCCGTTGGGGCTGACCTATACGCAGTACATCGTCTTTCTGGTGCTGTGGGAAAAGGATGGAGTTTCGGTAACGGAGATCGGTGAAAAGCTGATGCTGGATAACGGGACGCTGTCCCCTCTTTTGAAGAAGATGGAACAGGCCGGATATGTTGAAAGACACAGATCCCGTGAGGACGACCGCGTGGTGGAGATCACGCTGACAGATGAGGGCAGGGCGCTGCAGGAAAAAGTTAAAGACATTCCGCAGAAAGTCGGGGACTGTCTCGGCCTGCCGGCCGAAAAGTCACAGCAGCTGTACGGGCTGCTGTATGAGCTGCTGGAAAACCGGGGATATGAAAAGAAGTAACATGCGGAAGGAGAATGATAATGAAAACTGTTTATGATTATACGGTAAAGGACCGGCAGGGCAATGACGTCAGCCTGTCGGAGTATCAGGGAAAGGTCCTGCTGATTGTGAACACTGCGACCGGCTGCGGCTTTACCCCGCATTATGAGCCCCTGGAGGCCATGTATAAAGAACTGAGGGACCGGGGTTTTGAGATCCTGGATTTTCCCTGCAACCAGTTTGCGAACCAGGCCCCCGGAAGTGATGACGAGATCCATGAATTCTGCACACTGAAGTTCGGCACGGAGTTTCCCCAGTTCAGCAAGATCGATGTGAACGGAGAAACAGCGGATCCCCTGTATGCGTTCCTCGCCGCGGAGAAGCCTTTTGAAGGGTTCGGCAAGGGCCTGAAAAGCGCGGCGCTGAACAAGTTCGCCGACAGGAACAACAAGGCGTTCGGCGAAAAAGCCTATATCAAATGGAATTTCACCAAGTTCCTTGTCGATCGTGAAGGAAGGGTCATTGCGCGGTTTGAGCCCACCGCTGACATGAAGACGGTCCGGGAAGCGGTCATCGCTGCACTGTAAAAAGGAGGTTTTCATATGAGCAGTATGAATGAAATGGAGAGAATAAACGGGAAAGAGATCTCCCGTGAGAAAACAATTATCCGGACAAGCATCATCGGGATCATCGCCAATGTGTTTCTTGCCGCATTTAAGGCCGTGATCGGCCTGATGACCAACTCCATCGCCATCGTGCTGGACGCGGTCAACAACATCTCCGACGCAGGCAGCTCCCTGATCACCATCGTGGGGACGAAACTGGCCGGCAAGGAGCCGGACAAGAAGCATCCCTTCGGCTATGGGCGCATCGAATACCTGAGCGCGATGGTCATCTCGGTGATCGTATTGTACGCCGGCATCACCTCCTTTGTGGAGTCCGTGAAGAAGATCGTCCATCCGGAAATGCCGGACTATAACACCGTGTCCCTGATCATCGTAGCGGTGGCGGTAGTGGTCAAGATCGTGCTGGGGCACTATGTCAAAAGCGTGGGCGTAAAGGTGAATTCGGATTCCCTGATCAACTCCGGGGAAGACGCAAAGCTGGATTCCATCATTTCCGCCTCCACCCTTGCCGCGGCGATCATTTTCCTGGCTTTCGGCGTGTCTCTGGAGGCATGGCTCGGCGCCGTCATTTCCCTTGTCATCATCAAGGCAGGGGTCGATATGCTGAGGGGTACCATTTCACAGATCCTGGGTGAGCGGAACGATCCGGACCTGGTGAACGGCATCAAGCAGACGGTCAAGGGATTCCCGGGCGTGCAGGGGGCCTACGACCTGGTCCTGAACAACTACGGGCCAGATAAATGGAACGGCTCCATCCACATTGAAGTGCCGGACACCTATTCGGCAGATCAGCTGGATCCGCTGATCCGAAGCATCCAGATGGCCGTTTACCAGCAGCACCGGGTGGTTCTGACCGCCATCGGAGTGTATTCGGTCAATACGAAGGACGAGGAGATCATCGAAACGCAGAAGAAGGTGAGGGAGATCGTCTGCGCCCATCCGCACGTGAAGCAGATACACGGATTCTACCTGAACAAAGAAGAGAAAACCATGCGGTTCGACGTGGTGATCAGCTTCGACGCCGGGGACCGCAGGGCCCTTTACTCGGAGGTCGTATCGGATGTGCAGAAAGCATTTCCGGATTATACGCTTCAGGTCGCCATGGACACGGATTTTTCCGAAGAATAGCATCAATTAGGGACTTGTTTACCGGAAAGGAAAATGCAATGGAAAAAGTGATTTCGATCAATCAGATAGAGGGGATCCGTATCGGTCAGGCGGAAAACAGCGCCGCGGGGACCGGCTGCACGGTTCTGATCTGTGAAAAGGGAATGTCCGCAGGGCTGGACGTGAGAGGCGGGGGACCGGCGTCCCGGGACAGCCGGCTTCTGGATCCGCTCACGGCTGCCCATGCCATCCATGCGGTGGTCCTGGCCGGCGGCAGCGCTTTCGGACTCGATGCGGCGAGCGGCGTGATGGATTATCTGGAGGAGCATGACATCGGGTACGATGTCAGCGTCACCAAGGTGCCCTTGGTGGTGCAGTCCGATCTTTTTGACCTGACAGTGGGAGACAAGACCGTCCGGCCGGACCGGGCGATGGGCTATGAAGCCGCCAGAAACGCCATGGAAGCGCCGAACTATAAAGACGGGAACTACGGCGCCGGCTGCGGCGCTACGGTGGGAAAACTGGGCGGCATGGAGACCTGCATGAAATCGGGGATCGGCAGTTACAGCGTCCAGATCGGCCCGCTTCAGATCGGAGCCGTCGCGGCGGTCAACGCACTGGGCGATATCTACGACTGGAAAACAGGCCGGAAGGTGGCCGGACTGCGGACGCCGGACGGAAAGGGCTTCCGGGACAGCGTGGAGCTGATGAAGGGGAACATCGACGTCCATGAAAACAAATACGTAGAGAACACGACCCTCGGGGCCATTATCACCAACGCGGCTTACACGAAATCCCAGCTGTGCAAGATCGCGGGCATGGCCCATAACGGATACGCCCGGTCGATCCGGCCGGTCCATACTTCTGCCGACGGGGACAGCATTTACGCCCTGTCCGTGGGGGAGGTCAGCGCAGACCAGGACCTGGTCGGCACACTGGCGGCCGAGGTCCTGAGCGAGGCGATCCTGCGGGCGGTCCAAAGCGCTGAAACGGCTTACGGCTACATTGCCGCCAAAGACCTGAAATGGTGACGGAGAATCATAACAAAGGAGAAGAACATGATCGTATTGAATGTGACATACAAATGCAAACCCGGAATGAGAGAAGCCTTCCTGGAGAAGATTGCATCGGAAGGCATCGATAAGTCCAGCCGCAATGAAGCAGGCAATATCAAATACGACTATTATATCCCTGTGGACGGCAGCGGCGATCTGCTGCTGGTGGAAAAGTGGAAGGATGCGGACGCCTTTGCCAGTCATTGCCGGGAGCCTCATTTTGCCCGGCTGGGGGAGTTGAAATCCGAATATGTGGCCGAAACGGTCCTCGAAAAGTTTGAACTCCTGTGAAAACAGGGAGAAATACTGACCTTCAGCCTGGAAGACAAAGCCAGGTTAAGAGCGAAATACTGGAGAAAAAATGACCAAGCAGGAAACCTATGAATACCTGACGAACTGCGGCATTCCGTATGAAATTACGGAGCATGCTGCCGTGTACAATATGGAAGAGCTGGACGCGATCGAACTTCCATATCCCGACTGCGACGCCAAAAATCTGTTCGTCCGGGACGATAAGAAGCGGAATTACTATCTAATCACGGTCAAAGGCGACAAGCGGGTGGACCTGAAAGAATTTCGGAAGGCCCATGGCCTGCGGAATCTTTCCTTCGCCTCCGCCGATGACCTGATGAGCATCATGAAACTGATCCCCGGCGCGGTCACGCCCCTGGGTCTCCTGAACGACGAGGAGCGGAAAGTGACCTTATACCTGGATGCTGCATTCGGAGACGGGCTCATCGGCATCCATCCCAATGACAACACGGCGTCGGTCTGGCTGAAAGCAACGGATCTGGTGAAGGTGCTCGAAGACCACGGCAGTCCGGTGAACGTGGTAGAGATTTAAGAAAGGGCTGCGCCCATCGTACTAAAAACCCCCGGGACGTTTGTCCCGGGGGTTTCTGCGCTTATTCGGAGCTGCAGCATTCGGTTTAGTTGCCGGTGGTGTTTTGCTGCTGCTGTTTTTTCTTCGCATCCTGCTGTGCCTGCCAGGACGTGTCTGCCTTACCGGCGATCTTGGTACGTCCCTTGACATACCATTCGGAACCGGATTTGTAGACGCTTTCCGGAGGCTCGAAGGACTTCGCTTC